>SVOL01000001.1 GCA_015066395.1 Oscillospiraceae bacterium
TACTTCTGTAGTATTGTTCGGTGCATTCGCAATGCTCGCAGCTGCAGCATTCGTACTTGTAATCGCAAGACGTAAGGCTGTTAAGTAATTCACCTTTCATAGGCGGTGGGCAACCACCGCCTATATAATTATATCGAACATAACAGGAGGTAATTATGAAAAGATTTCTTTCAAGAACACTCCGATCCGGCATCGCATTAACTCTGACCCTATGCCTGGTCTTGGGGTTACTTCCCGCCATAGTGTTCGCAACGGAGTCTGAGAAAAAAACTTACGTTTCCCTGGGAGATTCCATGACAAACGGATACGGTATGCCCGGATACGATCACAACGGTTACCTGCACAATGTTCCGGATACATACCCTGAGCTATTGGCTGAGACTTATCAATGGAATCACATCCCGCTGGCGATAAGCGGTATGCGTGCTGAAGATCTTGAGTTCGTTTTGGAATTTCCGTGGAATGATAAAGAGGCACTCGCCGTTGCAGAGAGAACTCCGGCGATGGATGGCTATAGCGCTGCTACCCACGGTCGTAATTATAAGGAACTTTGGTGGAATGAGGTTCACGCTGAGAAGTGGTATGAAACTTTTGATTCCGGCGATTTCTATACGTGGGATCAATCTATCACCCAGCCACGCTTTGACGACTCTTATTACGACGTCATGGCGCAAAACGGAAAAGGCTATGGCGCAGGTGTTGAAAACATTGCAAGAATGATTCAAGAATCAATCACCGAAGCAGATGTTATCAGCCTGGCAGTCGGAAATGCAAACTTCGGCGTCTTTATGAGAAGCCGTGTTGTCAACGCATTGACAATGATGGGTGGCAATCCCGAGGCAAATATGTGGCTCGATCTCGAACGCGTACTGGCACGGTGCAGTGCCAAGACCAAGGATATCGTGCTCCAGATCCGTACAGAGACCCTGGCTACGGTTGTGGAAGCAGGATTCAGCGAGGACAGCGCCACCAAATTGATCGATGCTGTAACCTACACGGTAGCAAGTTACTTGATCAGCTATGAAAAGGTCATCAAATCTTTAATGGCATATAATCCTGATGCCGAAATCATCATCCTCGGATTGATGAACACATTGAACGGCATGGAAGTACAGTATAACGGACAGTTGATCGATCTTGGAAAGTGCATGGGCGCTATGATCGATGCCGTGAACGCCTATTTAACAGGTCTGCCCGCGTCATTGCAAGAGTCCGGAAAATATGCAAATGCCGTTTTCTACTTTGCATCTGCATCGGAAGTAAATATGTGGGTTGAAGAATACGAAACAGTTGCAAACAACTGGGAAAAGTATCCCGTCATTCGTGATCGCTTTATCACAAAGGTTTGTGATACCTTGTTCCCTTTGGTTGAAAGAAATTCCTGGAGACCCAAAACGATTGTCAGAGCCGATGTTGAAAAATTCGAGGCTGCCGCAAAAAACGGCAATGCAGCCTTCGCACAGTATGTCCAACAAAACACCGACAAAGCAGCATCTGTTGCCACCTATAAGGCTTTTGAAAACGCCATTGTACAAACCTACTCTATGGATGCGCCCGACGTTACTGTGATGATGGATCTCGAAAACGGTATGAACGCTGTGATCGAGGGAGTAATGAACACCTACAGCGCTAACACAGAACAGAAAATCCAGCAATACTGGAATGCTGTGGTAGCAGACGTTGTTCTTCCTCAGATGAAGCAGGAGAACGCAACACTTACTGATGCGCTCGCATACGTTGAGCAAAACGCCAAGTTAAAGGCTGATATCGTAGAGCTTTGTACAGTGATGGCAACTCCGGAAACACTGACAGAAGCATTGATCGAAGATCAAGTGGTTTGTGATTTGCTGAGCCTGCTTGCCCGTTTGGAAATCGGCGATGGAATCGGCTGCCACCCCAGCACAGAGGGCCATGCACTTCTGGCTTCTGCGGTTATCGAGGCTTATGGTAATAAAAATACCGTGGCCGATGCCACAAAAAACAATTTGGCGGAATTGTTAACAACCGCTTTATTGCTGACGGTTGAATATGGCGACGACATCTATAACTATGCTCAAGAAAACGGTTTCTTCCTTGAAGCGACCACAGCCAAGTATGTGCCAAATGATAATTCATGGTACACCGCACTTGGCGATGTAACCGCAATATCGACCGGCTATGTTGAGTTAGTAGCCAATGAACTGGAAATTGGATATACCAATTTAGCATCATCAGAACAAACAATAGATGATATATATACTGTAATTGATGCTAATAATGAGGTCATTTCTAAGTCCGACCTTATCACCATCGGCTATGGCAACACCGGCTTCACACACGACGCTGTCGCTCAGATGATGGCCGCGCTCAGAGGTCAGCCTACAAAGGAATACGACTGGGTATCCCTTGTCGGTGAAGAAGGTGTTCCCTATGTTGAACAGGCTCTCGCTGAGGTCTATGCATCTATCGTTAATGCAGGTATGGATACCTCGATCAACGGCGTTGCCATTACAGACATTATTATGCCTGCAATCGAGGCTTACGCTTACGGTACTGTTTCTTATGCTGTAAACCTTCCCAAGGCTGTTGCCGCTATCCGCGCTATCAACCCCGATGCAGTTGTTATTATAGTCGGTATGCACAATCCTCTCAGCGGTACTGTTCTTGAGCAGGACGGCGAGGCTCTTGAACTCGGAGCTTTTATTGACGAGCTTGTGGGCGGTGCTAACGTTTACGGAACTTTGCTCTGCCTTGCCACAGGTGACGCCATATTCGTAGAAGCACCCGAAGTTGAGACCGGCACTTCCAATAAGACTATGGGTGTGCTTGAATTCCTTATGGCTTATATTAAGAATCCAGGCATATTAGATCCTACCGCTAACGGCGACGAATATGTGAAGAACCAGATCATCAATGCTCTCGATACTTCCGTCATTGAAGAAGATGAGAAAGAGAACGATGATGAGCAAGGAAAAGAAGACCAAGAAGAAAAAGTCTTACTCGGTGACGTTGATAACAACGGTATTGTAAACAGCAGAGACGCTATGCTCGTATCTCAGCGCTATGCAGGTCTTGATGTTGAAATTAACCTCAGCGTTGCTGATGTTGACGGAAACGGATACATCAACAGTAAGGATTCAATGCAGATCGCTCAATACTATGCGGGCGTGATCACCGAATTTCCCGCAGCATAATTAAACCTTAAATAGGCGGTGGATATCCACCGCCTATATTTTAAAATTCAAAACCCCGCAGACACGCTGCGGGATAAAACAACAACGGCAGGGATCTTTCCCTGCCGTTGTTGTTTTAAACAGTATAATTACTGTATCGTGATTTTTATGTCACCCGTGTCGGTTTCTATCTCACATATACCGCCCGTGGCAGTTTTTGGGACATTAACACTGCCTGTATCGGTCTTTGTTATAAAGACCTTCTCGGTGATCAAACTGCCTTTGACATCGCCTGTATCGGTTTTAATTGTCAGCCCCGCGGCGTCACATTTTTCGAACGTAACATCGCCCGTGCTTCTCATGATTGAAAACACATCTGTCGCAACAACATTTTTTAAAACCATGCTTCCCGTATCACCGCTCGATATAACATTTTTACACTTAACATCCGTCATACTCGTTTTGCCCGTGGAAACACTGATTACAACATTGCCCTCACAAATCACATTGGTAACAGTCACACCGCCCGTCGAAACAGAGAGTTGAAGCTCTCTCGCAGAAGCATTTTCGACTAAGATCTTTCCGGTACTCGTCTTTATCATGATAGCGTTTGAGGCTGAGGCATAGTTTTTAACATCGCCCGTGCTTTCCTCAACATCAATACTTTCAAACCTGAAATCCTTTGCTATTTCCACATCACCCGTGCTTGACTTCACCGACAGTGCCCCGTATTCATCCCGCGGAATGCAAACCGTTATTTTGGGTGAACCAAAGTAGAGACCAATATGTTCATACCATTTTCTCGAGTCCTCCGCATCAATTACCAGCGTGCCATCCTCGACCTTTACCGAATGTTTTATATTTTTTCGCTCATAGCAAACGACCGAACTTTTGTCATCGTCACTCGGCACGAATACTACGTCAGCGGTGTCGGTTACGATTGTTATATCTTTGAAATCCTCATTGATCTCATAATTATTAGTCTCATATTTTGTTGTGGACAATTTCGTAAAATCCCATTTCAGCACCGTCATCACTACTGTAAAAATCACACAACCTAAAACTACCAAAGAAGCGGCCACAATAAGCCAAATTTTAGTTTTCTTCATCATTCTGCCGCCTCCTTTTTTAAAAAGCATTTTTTGATCCGCAATGCGATCTTTTTCGTCAGCAACAGAATGCCTTTTGTTGCCGCCTTACATCCGTAGAACATAAAAATAGAAAGGCCTGCACAGACAATACCTGCGGCGAACATAGCAACACCCGAAGCTCCGTTACCGCCTACAGCAAAAACGACACACGCCAGCACACCGCCAACAGAACAAGCGGCAAGCGATACAAAGACCGACCACAGCGAGACGATCACAGACCACATTACCACATAGATAGAAAAGATTACAGCCAATGCGGCAATCAACAACGAGAGCCACACGGGAGAACCTAACACCAAAAGCACTATCTCCCACACAGCGAGAACCCTTTTCGGTTTTATTCTTTCCTTGGCAATTTTCGACAACGGAATATCGGTCACTATCTGTGCCACTATCTCGTCGACAGAGCCTACTGCCGAGACAGCCTCGGTTTCCGAAAGACCTTCTTCCATACGGTCGTCTATCATTTCACCGTAGAACGCGACGCGTTCTTCAATGTCGGCCTGCGGTAAGCCCGACAAGCCTTCACGCAGTTTCTCAATAAACTCCTGCTTATTCATCTGCACCATCCTCCTTCGTTACAAATCGGTATATTGACAGGATCTCTTTCCATTCTGCTTTAAAATCCTCGATACGCTTTGATCCCTCTTCGGTAATACGGTAGTATTTACGAAGTCTGCCGCCGTGCTCTGCAGTACGGACAGTCAGCATATTGGCCGTTTCCAAGCGTTTTAAGATAGTATACAGGGTCGATTCCGACAGCTCAATATACGGCTTCATATCCTTAATTATCTTATATCCGTATGAGTCCTCATCCTTGATGGCCGCCAACACGCACACATCCAAAAGACCCCGTTTCAACTGAACATCCATGCAATACCTCCCTTAACGTAATACATCATATCACGAAGTATTAAATTTGTCAAGGCGTTCCCTGAAAAAGAGCAAAAATTTACCGGCAGGGTTTACCCTGCCGGTTATTTTATTATATAAAATATGTACTGACCCGATTCCAAGAAATCTTGTTATCTGCCCCTATATTCCAGCTTTAAGACCTCTGCCATTGCTTCGGGCGATTCCTGACAACCGTTAGCAAGCCACAATTTAATAATGGCATTTAGACCGTTTCTGAAAAACTCGATATGATACTTCAGATTACCGGTTATCTGCTCTTTTTCTGCACGTTTTGCATCGTAAACAGAAACAAGGTGTTTATCATCATAACATAACTTGAAGTAAGTTTTATAAAATAGTTGATTCTCCTTAATGTGTGTAAACATCTTTAAGGCGCCGGTTCGCTCATTAAAATAATCATATTCGGCAAACAAATTGCTAAACTCATTTTCCAACTTTTCTCTCAGCTTATCGGCTAGGTCAAATATATCGATGTAATTTGCATAAAACGTACTGCGATTTAAACCAGTGATTTTAATAATATCCGAAACCGTAATGTCTTTGATCTCATAAGTTTGCAACAGCTCAATAAAAGCCTTTTCAATCCTTTCTTGCGACTCCCTGCGACGCTTATTGTTTTTTACATTCATGAAAAAATCTCCTTTATTCCAACACTTGTTGTTAAATTGACGGTTGTTTTACCACCCTCAAAACATTATACTATAATTGCAATAAAAACACAAGTGTTGGTTTAATGAAGGGAGATTTTAAGATGAAAAAGAGTAATTTTGTTGCATTGATAATGGGAACCATAAGTGGTGTGCTTTTTGCGCTCGGTATGTGCATGGCGCTTCTGCCGGAGTGGAACGCCTTTAAGGAGGGTATCATTTTCGGTAGCACCGGCATTATTTTGAGTGTTATTACTGCGCTTATCTGGTGCAAAATGGAAAACAAGAGGTTGCCTAAAATGAGCAGCAAGAATGTTTTGAGAGTTATTTACGCAATTATTGCCGCCTTGGTTCTTGGTATAGGTATGTGTATGTGCCTTGTTTGGCAGCAGATCGTGTGGGGTACACTCGTAGGGCTTCTCGGTATCATTATGCTGATTGCACTTATCCCTATGATTAAAGGTATTAAATGAAGACATTAAAATTCGCAAGAAATCCCTATATAAGTCTTGCCTTTAACTTTTCTTACGCGGTAGGTAATTGTATAATCGGTTTTCTTGGATCTTCGTGGTGGTTTATAACAGTCGGTGCGTATTATGCCGTACTGGCAACGACCCGTTTTTCTGTGTTGCAGGTAAAGCGAAAAGCAAACGGAAACTATGATCTGGAGCTCTTCGCAAGAAGAATCACTGGGATTCTGCTGGTAGTCCTTTCGTTATGTATAGTTGGAGTTAACATTTTGTCTGCGCTAAAGGATAGAGGCACTGATTTTCACAAAATCGTAATGATCACTATTGCCACCTACACGTTCGCGAAAATAACGATAGCAATTATAGGTATGGTAAAAGCAAAGTACACCTATTCACCGGTGGTAAAGACACTTCGAAATATTTCTTTAGCAGATGCATGTGTATCTATATACACAATGCAACGATCAATGCTTATATCCTTCCCCGGTATGGAAGCATCGAAAATTCAATTATTAAATATTTTAACAGGAACAGCAGTATGGATTATTGTATTGCTTCTTGGAATAAACTTAATAGGAGGAAAATATACAAATATGGCAAAATCTAAAATTGTAAAAGCGACCGAGCAGATCGCCGATACAGTAACCAACGGTTACAAGAAAATCGAAAAAGGTGTTGTTGACGGTTATAAAAAAATCGAGCAAGGTGTTGTCAGTGGATACACTAAGATTGAAGATAAGTTTGTAGATGCTTACCTTACCAAAGATGGAGAAACCATCGAAGAAGCCAAAGAAAGATTAAAAAAGAAGAATAAATAAGCAACCGGCGGCAGGGGTTTCCCCTGCCGCCGATATTTTTGCGATATTCTATTTATTCGAATTCAATTGTACCGATGGGCTTCGGTGTGATGTCCATCAGAACGCGGTTGATGCCTTCGACCTCGTGAGTAATGCGGTCGGTGATGTGGTGAAGCAATGGATACGGGATCTCCTCAATAGTGGCAGACATTGCATCGGTGGTATTAACTGCACGGATTATCGCAGACCAACCCTCATAACGTTTGCCGTCCTTAACACCGACGCTCTTAAAGTCGGGAACGGCGATGAAATACTGCCATACCTTGCCTGCAAGACCGTTTTTGTCAAACTCTTCTCTAAGAATCGCATCAGCCTCCCTCAAAGCGTGCAATCTATCACGGGTAATGGCACCCAAGCAACGAACGCCGAGGCCGGGACCGGGGAACGGCTGACGGTAGACCATGGCGTGAGGCAATCCTAAAGCCTCGCCGACAACTCTGACCTCGTCCTTATAAAGCAGTTTGACAGGCTCAACAAGCTCCATCTTCATATCCTCGGGCAGACCGCCGACATTGTGATGAGCCTTAACGCCGTCGCTTTCAAGAATGTCGGGGTAAATGGTTCCTTGGGCTAAGAAAGAAATGCCTTCCAACTTACGGGATTCCTCATCAAATACATTAATAAACTCAGCGCCAATGATCTTTCTTTTCTTTTCAGGCTCGCTGACACCCTCCAAAAGACCGAGGAAACGGTCGGTTGCATCAACGTAAATGAGGTTGGCATCAAGTTCTTTGCCGAAAACCTCAATAACCTGCTCGCTCTCACCTTTTCTCATAAGACCGTGGTTAACGTGTACGCAAACAAGCTGTTTGCCGATAGCCTTAATGAGCAACGCGGCTACGACCGACGAGTCAACTCCACCGGAAAGTGCCAAAAGCACTTTGCCGTCTCCTACCTGCTTGCGAACAAGCCCAACCTGTTCAGCGATGAACGCGTCTGCCAACTCTTTGGTTGTAATTCTTTGCATTGATTCAGGTCTTTTATTAGCATCCATAAATACTCCTCCATAAAGTAACGTATGAACGATCATTAACGTTAAAATGATTATTTATAATATTTATTATAATGGTTATTATAATTCAACATCACTTCTAAATCAATAAAAAATTTACAAATTTAAAGAAAAATTTTGCCAAAATAAAACTAAAACACCCGACCTTTCGGTCGGGTGTTTTTAAATGTGACTTATTTCGCAGAAAATTACTTTACGAGCTCGATAATAGCCATTTCAGCTGCGTCACCGCGACGGGGACCCGTCTTGGTGATACGGCAATAGCCGCCGTTTCTTTCCTTATAAGCAGGAGCAATCTCATCAAAGAGCTTCTTAACAACAGACTCTTTAGTGATGAAGCTGAGTGCCTGTCTCTTACTGGAAAGGCTGGGATCTTTAGCGAGTGTAATGTATTTTTCGGTCATAGCGCTAACCTCTTTAGCTCTGTAAACGGTGGTCTCGATCTTTCCGTTTTCGAGAAGGAAAGTAACCATAGCTCTGAGCATTGCGGTTCTATGATCGCTTGTTCTGCCAAGTTTTCTTGTTCCGGGCATTTAACTCACTCCTTTAAGAAAGCCTAATTATTCGTCATCACTTGCGAGTGTGAAGCCAAGCGACTGGAGCTTAGCAACAACCTCTTCAAGCGACTTGCGGCCGAGGTTTCTGACCTTCATCATATCCTCTTCGGTTTTGCTGATGAGATCTTCGACCGTATTGATGTTGGCACGCTTCAAGCAGTTAAAGCTGCGTACCGAAAGGTCAAGTTCTTCAATGGTCATCTCAAGAATCTTGTCTTTTCCGTCACCGGGCTTCTCAACCAGGATCTCGCTGCCGGATGCATCCGCAGAAAGGTCAGTGAAAAGCTTGAGATGTTCAGTGAGGATCTTGGCGGACCAAGATACTGCATCGTTAGCAGTAATGGTTCCGTTTGTCCAAACCTCAAGTGTCAAGCGGTCAAAGTCGGTCTGCTGGCCAACACGGGTGTTGTCAACATTATACTTTGCCTTAACAACAGGGGTATAGATGGAATCAACAGGGATAACACCAATAGGTGTATGCTCGGTCTTGTTTTTCTCGGCCGGAACATATCCTCTGCCCTTGTTAAGAGTGATAACCATATTAAGCTTGCCACCCTCGTCAAGAGTTGCGATATGAAGATCGGGATTGAGAATTTCAACCTCGCTGTCTGCCTTAACAGAAGCACCGGTCACCTCACAGGGACCCTCAGCCTCAACATAGACGGTCTTTTCACCCTCTGAATGAAGCTTTGCGGTAAGTCCTTTAAGATTGAGGATAATTTCGGTAACGTCTTCTTTAACGTTAGGAATAGTGGAAAATTCATGCTGAACACCGTCGATCTTAACGGTGGTTACAGCGACACCCTGAAGCGAAGAAAGGAGGACTCTACGAAGGCTGTTGCCGATAGTAGTGCCGTATCCGCTCTCCAGCGGTTCAAGTATGAATTTACCGTATGTGCCGTCAGGCGTCATATCCAGTGTTTCAATTCTGGGCTTTTCAATTTCTATCATAAAAGCTCCATTTCTCCGCACTTAAAAGTTTAGAATAAAGTTCGGCGATTGGTGCGGAAAATCACCGAAAGTCATCTTTAGCGAACTCAAAACACTAAATTTTATTTTGGCGTTGGTTGCAAAAAGCAACCAAACACACAAAGACAAAACGCTATTATTTTGAATAGAACTCAACGATGAGCTGCTCTTCGACAGGAGCGTCGATAGCATCACGGTCGGGCAAGTTAACAACCTTAACGGTATATGCTTCGCTGTTAGCATCAAGCCAAGTGGGCACAGGACGTGCGGAGTTAGCCTCGATAACAGCCTTGATCTTCTCGCTTGCTCTGGACTTCTCACATACAGTGATAACTTCACCGGCCTTGAGGAGATAAGAAGCAATGTCAACTCTCTTGCCGTTTACTTCAAAATGACCGTGACCTACAAGCTGTCTAGCTTCGGCACGCGAAGATGCAAGACCTGCTCTGTAAACAACGTTGTCAAGTCTCGACTCGAGAATTCTCAAAAGATTCTCACCGGTAACACCGGTCTTACGCTCGGCCATCTCAAAATAGTGATGGAACTGAACTTCGTTGACGCCGTAATAACGTCTTGCTCTCTGCTTTGCACGGAGCTGGAGACCGTATTCAGAAGTCTTCTTACGACCCTGACCGTGCTGACCGGGAGCGTATGCTCTACGGCCAATGGAACACTTTTCGGAATAGCAGCGGTCGCCCTTGAGGAAAAGCTTTTCACCCTCGCGGCGGCAAAGTCTGCATACCGGACCAGTATATCTAGCCATTGTTACACCTCCAAATTTGATTAGACACGTCTTCTCTTAGGAGGACGGCAGCCATTGTGGGGAATCGGGGTAACATCTTTGATCATGCTTACCTCGAGACCTGCGGACTGAAGTGCGCGAATTGCAGCTTCACGACCGGCTCCCGGACCCTTGACGTAAACTTCAACTGACTTAAGACCATGCTCCATAGCAGCCTTAGCAGCAGTTTCAGCTGCGCTCTGTGCTGCAAACGGGGTAGACTTTCTTGAACCGCGGAAGCCAAGCTCACCGGCTGAGGCCCATGAAAGAGCATTTCCCTGAGTATCGGTGATGGTAACAATAGTGTTGTTGAAGGTCGACTGAATATGGGCAGCACCGCGTTCGATGTTCTTCTTCTCGCGGCGTCTGCGGATGGTTGTCTGTTTAGCCATATCTTTACTTCCTCCCGCTTACTTCTTCTTGTTAGCGATAGTCTTTTTGGGACCCTTACGAGTGCGGGCATTCGTCTTGGAACGCTGGCCTCTTACGGGAAGTCCCTTCTTATGCCTTGAACCACGGAAACTACCGATTTCAACAAGACGTTTAATGTCGAAAGCGATAGCACGGCGGCGGTCACCTTCTACCTGAAGGTTGTGGTCGATATATTCACGCAACTTGGAAATATCGTCCTCGGTAAGATCCTTTACTCTGGTATCAGGATTGATACCGGTGTCTTTCAGGATCTGCTTAGATGTTGTAAGACCGATACCGAAAATGTATGTGAGTCCGATTTCAACTCTCTTGTTATTCGGAAGGTCAACACCAGCTATACGCGCCATTTATCAATGCACCTCTCATTCTAATTGCGCAGGATTAACCCTGGCGCTGCTTGTGCTTGGGATTTTCACAGATAACCATGATCTTTCCCTTGCGTTTAATAATCTTGCATTTGTCGCAGATTTTCTTAACAGAAGGTCTGACTTTCATCTTAATTTACCTCCAAAATGTTACTGACCTTACTTCGAACGCCAGGTAATGCGTCCACGTGTGAGGTCATAGGGCGACATCTCAACCGTTACCTTGTCACCGGGAAGAATTCGGATGTAATTCATACGAAGTTTTCCCGAGATGTGGGCAAGGATCGTGTGTCCGCCTTGAATCTCTACCTTAAACATCGCGTTGGGCATAGCCTCAACGACGGTGCCTTCCAATTCTATCATATCCTCTTTGGACATTTAAATCTCTCCTTTGGCATTGGCCGCCTTAAAATCGTTTAAAGCGTGTCGTATTGATCTGTTAGTTTGTAATTGATCGTCTGCTAACCGACGCCCGGTCAGAAAAATGTGTTTTTCATTCTTCTTTTTCGGCCGCTCGACCGGTCTTTCCTTACCGTCACACACAAAAACGGTGTTTTCGGCTGTTTCAACTACCACTAAAAAGTAGCCTTTATCACGACCTGATTTTGAGCAAACGATCGTACCTCTTTCCGGTTTCACCACTGACTCCTCCTTAATCGGCGACCGTCATAATCACCGGACCATCAGCCGTAATGGCGATGGTATGCTCGAAGTGAGCTGATAGCGAACCGTCAGAAGTCAGCACAGTCCAACCGTCCGGCATAACCTTTACGTCATAAGAACCGGCGTTTACCATCGGTTCTATTGCAAGGGTCATACCCGGAACAAGACGAACTCCTCTGCCGGATACTCCAAAATTGGGTACCTCCGGGGCTTCATGAAGTTTCGTGCCGATTCCGTGTCCGACAAATTTGCGAACAACGGAAAAGCCGCGAGACTCAACATATTTCTGCACTGAGGCTGATATATCGCCGACTCTGTTGCCTGCACACGCATGTTTGATGCCCTCGTATAGGCTCTCCCTTGTCGTGTCCATCAGCCGCTTTGCCTCTGCAGAAACATCTCCGCAGGCAAAAGTGGCAGCATTGTCGCCGTTATACCCCTCAAATTCCGCACCAAGATCGACGCTTACGATATCGCCGCTTTTAAGGATACGGTCTTTCGCAGGTATGCCGTGAATAACCTCGTTGTTTATAGATATACAAGCGGTTGCAGGATAGCCGTAAAGTCCTTTGAAGTTAGGTTTTCCGCCTTTACTTAAAATGAACTTTTCGGCAAGCCTGTCAAGCTCCAGAGTCGAAACTCCGGGTTCTACCGCAGTACCTATGAGTTTAAGTGCCTGAGCCGAAATAACACAGGCTTCTTTCATAATGCCAAGCTCTCTGGCAGTTTTAAGGACTATCATTTTTTAAATACCCAAAGCTTCGAATACCAGCTTGGTGGTATCTTCAACCCTGTCCTGGCCGGGAACCGACTTTAACTTGCCGGTGCCGCGATAATAATCCTTCAAAGGCTCGGTCTGCTCATGATAGACATTCAGTCTGTCAAGAACAGTCTCGGGAGCGTCATCCTTGCGCTGGATAAGAGCTTCACCGCAAGCATCGCAGATGCCGTCTGTTACAGGCTTCTTGTACTCGATGTGATAACTTGCACCGCAGGCAGGACAAACACGTCTGCCGCCGAGTCTTGCAGCGATTGCCTCGTCCTTAACATCAATGTCAAGAACACAATCGATCTCGACGCCCAGAGCGTCGAGTGCTTCGGCCTGAGGAATCGTTCTGGGGAAACCGTCAAGGATAAATCCGTTTGCGCAGTCACTCTCCTGAAGTCTCTCGCGGATAATGCCGATCACGACATCATCTGAAACAAGAGCACCCGATTCAACAGCAGCCTTAGCCTTAAGTCCCATTTCAGTACCGTTCTTCATAGCCTCACGGATAATATTACCGGTCGAAATGGTAGGAATAGATAACTTTTCACAAATAATCTCAGCCTGAGTGCCTTTACCGGCACCCGGAGCGCCTAACAAAATAAGCTTCATATCAGTTCCTCCGGGATCAATCAAGGAATCCCTTATAGTGACGCATCATCATCTGCGACTCGAGATTGTTAACAATATCAAGTGCAACACCTACAATAATGATAACCGATGTACCACCGATCGAAACGGTCGAGAATACGGGGCTGATCATAGAGAAGAAGATCGGGCCGACAGCGATAACGCTGAGCAACAAAGCACCGATAAGGGTGATACGCGAGAGAACCTTCTTGATGAAGTCAGCAGTCGGCTTTCCGGGACGAAGTCCGGGAATAGAACCGCTGTTCTTTCTGAGGTTGTTAGCCATTTCAACAGGATTGTACTGAATCGTAGTATAGAAATACGCGAAAGCGATAATCATTGCGAAATAGATAACTGCGTACATCGAACCCTGAGTGGTGAACAGGTCAAGAACCTTGAAGAACCAACCCTTTGCGTTCGGTGCAAACGATCTGATCATTGTAGGAAGCATCAAAATCGAACTTGCAAAAATGATAGGCATAACACCCGACATATTTACCTTGATGGGCAAGTGGGTGTTCTGACCGCCGTACATCTTACGGCCAACAACGCGCTTTGCATACTGAACGGGCAGTCTGCGCTCTGCGTTGGACATCCATACGATGAAAGCGATAACAAGCAAGAATACAACAACGATAGCGATAACAGCAACCTTGTACTGTGCGCCGGGGATCTTGAACCAGGCAATAAGAGTCTCCAAAGCATTGTCTGCACGGGAGATGATACCTGCAAAAAGAATCATCGAAATACCGTTGCCAATTCCCTTTTCGTCGATCTGCTCACCCAACCACATAACGAGTGCCGAGCCTGCAGTCAAAGACAAAACAACAACGAATCCCGCAAACCACTTTGCACCGGTAGTCGAAACAGTGAGCATTCTGTTAGCTGCCATATAAATGTAGTAAGCAGTGCCCTGAATCATTGCAAGTACAATAGTGATATAACGAGTAAGCTGAGCAATTTTCTTTCTGCCCTCTTCGCCTTCCTTAGACAATCTCTCGAGTGCAGGAATAGCAACACAGAGAAGCTGAAGGATAATTGAAGAGTTAATGTACGGTGCAACACCGAGAGCAAAAAGAGTACCGTATTCCAGCGCACCACCGGTCAATGTGGCAAGCATGCCAAGAGTCTGGTTAACGCCGGACTGAAGTTCGTTGGGATCAACGAACGGAACAGTGATAACACTGCCGATACGGAAGATCAACAGAATGAAGAGAGTGAAAAGAATCTTTTTACGAAGATCAACGATCTTCCATGCATTCTTAATAGTCTCAAACATATTAGAGTACCTCGTACTTTCCGCCTGCAGCTACGATCTTATCCTTAGCGGCAGCCGAGAAAGCAACAGCCTTCACGGTAAGCTTTTTGGTGATTTCACCGTTACCGAGAACCTTAACACCGTCGTACTCCTTCTTAATGAGGCCCTTTTCAATAAGTGCTGCTGCGTCAACAACGGCACCATCCTCGAAGATGTTGAGTGCGGCAACATTTACGGTTGCATACTCAGTGGCGAAAATGTTATTGAAACCTCTTTTAGGGACTCTTCTCTGAAGAGGCATCTGACCGCCTTCAAATCCGAATCTCATACCGCGGCCTGCACGAGCCTTCTGGCCCTTATGACCTTTACCGGCAGTTTTTCCGTTTCCGGAACCATGTCCTCTACCGATGCGCTTTACTTCTTTAGTAGAACCTGCAACGGGTGAAAGTTCATGAATTTTCATAGTTCGCACCTCCTTAGTTTAAGCTTCGGTTACCTCGACGAGGTGGATAATTTTTTTGATTTTACCCTGGGTCGCCGGATTATTCGGCTGAACGCTCGAATCTCCGATCTTATGGAGGCCAAGGGCTTTTGCGGTTGCAATCTGATCGTCCTTGCAGCAGATCAGACTCTTAACCAATTTTACGTTAAGATTAGCCATTGTAATTGTCCTCCTTAACCTAAGATTTCTTTTACAGACTTACCGCGGATAGCAGCAACCTCTTCAGCGGTGCGGAGAGACTTCAATCCTGCGATTGTAGCTCTTACAACGTTGTAAGGATTGTTGGTGCGGAGAGCCTTGGTACGAATATCGGTGATACCTACAGTTTCAACAACTGCACGAACAGCACCGCCGGCGATAACACCGGTACCGGGAGCAGCGGGCTTCATAAGAACGCTGCCTGCGCCGTAAACACCGAGTACTTCGTGAGGAATAGTGGTTCCTTTAAGGGAAACCTTGATAAGATTTTTCTTAGCGTCTTCGATGCCCTTGCGGATAGCGTCCGGAACTTCGCCGGCCTTACCTACACCGAAGCCTACGATACCATTGCCATCGCCTACAACAACGAGTGCTGCAAACTTCATGATACGGCCGCCTTTAACGGTCTTAGATACACGGTTGATGGCAACAACTTTTTCTTTAAGATCCATAGTGGATGCGTCAATCATAGTAGCCAAAAGTGTTTTCCTCCTTTTTAGAATTTGAGGCCGCCCTCACGGGCTCCTTCGGCCAGCTCCTTGACACGGCCGTGGTAGATATATCCGCCGCGATCAAATACGCAGACTTCGATACCCTTAGCAGCGGCGCGCTCAGCAATCAACTGTCCAACCTTGCGGGCCTCTTCTTTGTTGCCGGTGCTGTTCTCGAAATCGATCGAGGATGCACTTGCAAGAGTAGTACCGCTAACATCATCTATGAGCTGGGCGTAAATGTTGCTATTGGAGCGGAAAACATTAAGACGCGGGCATTCTGCTGTGCCGCTGATCTTACCGCGAACACGAGCATGTCTTTTAAGACGAGCCTTGTTTGTATCAGGTCTTGTAACCATTTTATTTTCTCTCCTTTATTACTTTTTACCGCCCTTGCCGGCTTTACCTTCTTTGCGGCGGATATGCTCGCCGGCGTACTTAATACCCTTACCCTTATAAGGCTCAGGCGGACGCTTCTCGCGAACTTCTGCTGCAAACTGACCAACCTTCTGCTTATCGGGACCGGAGATCACGATAGAGTTAGGGCTGGGAACTTCAATGGTAATGCCGTCGATCTCAGGCATAATTACCTGGTGTGAATAACCTAAGTTCATAACCAGGTTGCTACCCTGCTTCTGGCAACGATAACCAACACCGTTGACCTCAAGGCTCTTAGAATAACCTTCGGTAACGCCGATTACCATATTGCTGATCAGAGTGCGGGTAAGACCGTGCAGTGAACGGTCTTCCTTGTTGTCGGTAGGACGGGTGACGGTGATTTCTGCACCCTCAACTGCTACTGACATTCTGCTGTTGAAAGTCTGGGTAAGAGTGCCCTTGGGACCTTTAACAGTAACTGTTGCGCCGTCGAGCTTGACCTCAACGCCTGCCGGAATAGCAATAGGCTTTCTACCTATACGTGACATTTACTGCACCTCCCCTTACCAGACGAAAGCGAGGACTTCGCCGCCGACATTTTCACGGCGTGCCTGCTTGTCAGTCATAATACCTTTAGATGTGGAAAGAATTGCGATGCCGAGGCCTCTCATAACCTGAGGCATATCCTCCACGTTGCTGTAAATACGCAGACCGGGTTTCGATACTCTGCGAAGACCGGTAATAACCTGCGACTTGTTGGGACCGTACTTAAGTGCGATCTTAATAACTCCCTGCTTTCCGTCTTCCAAAACGGTAAAGCCGTTGATGTAGCCCTCGTCGAGAAGAATCTGTGCGATAGCCTTCTTTACGTTAGAAGCGGGAACATCAACCGAGTCATGCTTGGCTGAATTTGCGTTACGGATTCTTGTAAGCATATCAGCTATTGTATCGGTGATTTGCATACCGTTAACCTCCTTTACGTATTGCTGTTTACCAGCTTGCCTTCTTTACTCCGGGGATTTCGCCCTTGTATGCGAGCTCTCTGAAGCAAATACGGCAGATACCGTACTTACGGAGATAAGCATGGGGGCGACCGCAGATCTTACATCTTGTGTACTCTCTTGTCGAAAACTTAGCGGGTCTTGCCTGCTTGAGCTTCATACTTGTCTTAGCCATGTTTACACTCCTTACTTCGCAAACGGGGCACCCATCAAGCTCAAAAGCTCACGGGCTTCCTCGTCGGTATTAGCGGTGGTAACAAAGATGATATCCATACCGCGTACCTTGTCGATCTTATCATATTCGATTTCAGGGAAGATCAACTGTTCCTTAACACCCATGGAGTAGTTACCACGGCCATCGAAGGAATTGGGGTTGATACCTCTGAAGTCTCTTACTCTCGGGAGAGCGGTGTTGAAGAGTCTGTCAACAAACTCATACATCTTGTCACCACGGAGAGTAACCTTTGCGCCGATCGGCATACCTTCACGAAGTTTGAAGTTTGCAACCGACTTTCTGGCGCGGCAGACAACGGCCTTCTGACCGGTGATCTTGCCTAAGTCGCCGATGATAGCGTCGATAACCTTTGCGTTATCTCTTGCTTCACCGCAACCAACGTTGATAACAACTTTATCGAGCTTCGGAATCTGCATGACGCTCTTGTAGTTGAATTTCTTCATCAACGCAGGTGCGACGCTTGCTTTGTAATCGTCTCTTAACCTTGCCATTGTGTCATGTCCTCCTTAGCTTAAAATTCTTCGCCGCAGTCCTTGTGCTTGCAAACACGGACCTTAGTACCATCTTCATAGATCTTATGACCTATTCTGGTCGGCTTTTTACATTTGGGGCAAACAACCTGCACTTTGCAAGCGTAGATTGCACTCTCAGCCTCAACAATGCCCGAGGGATCGCCGGCCTTGCGGGGTTTAACATGCTTCTTGACCATGTTAAGACCTTCAACAATAACCTTGCCTTCCTTGGGGCTTACTGCGAGAACCTTGCCCTGCTTACCACGGTTCTGATCGTTACCGGTAAGAATAACGACGGTATCACCGGTTTTAATATTCATTTTACTCATAACCAGATACCTCCATTAAAGAACTTCCGGAGCGAGAGAAAGGATCTTCATATAATCCTTTTCACGGAGCTCACGTGCGACCGGTCCAAAAATACGGGTACCTTTGGGGGTCTTGTCTTCTCTGATAATAACCGCGGCATTTTCATCAAAACGGATATAAGAACCGTCATTGCGGCGAAGACCTTTGCAAGAACGTACTACTACGGCCTTTACTACATCGCCTTTTTTGACAGTGCCGCCCGGTGCTGCTTTCTTAACAGAAGCAACAACGACGTCGCCAATGTTGGCATACCTCCTGCCGGAGCCGCCAAGTACTCGGATGCACATAAGTTCCTTTGCACCGGTATTGTCGGCAACCTTGAGGTAAGTCTGCTGCTGTATCACAGTCTCGTCCTCCTTTAGACTACTTAGCCTTTTCTATGATTTCTACTACGCGCCATCTCTTATCCTTGGACAGAGGGCGGGTTTCCATAATAAGCACGCGGTCGCCTACACGGCATTCGTTATTCTCATCGTGTGCTTTGAACTTTACGGTGTTCTTAACAATCTTCTTGTAGAGCGGGTGCTTTACGTTGTCTTCGATAGCAACTACAACGGTCTTATCCATCTTGTCGCTGACAACCTTACCAACTCTGGTTTTACGAAGGTTTCTTTCGCTCATTAGCTTTGCCTCCTTAAACTTTACGAATCAGCGCCGCTTAATTCGATCTCGCGAAGAAGAGTCTTAACTCTTGCGATATCCTTCTTAACGGCTGCAATTCTGGTCGGGTTGTCGAGCTGGTTGATGGCATGCTGGAAGCGAAGATGGAAGAGTTCCTCTTTCAAATCCTTGAGCTTTTTCTCAAGCTCAGCAGGGGTCTTATCTCTGAGTTCCTTAACATTCATTACTGCTCACCACCCATTTCCTTAGTAACAAATTTACATTTGATAGGCAGTTTGTTAGCTGCAAGACGCATAGCCTCACGAGCAACATCCTCGGCAACGCCGCCGATTTCAAACATAACTCTGCCCGGTTTAACCACGGCTACCCAGTACTCAGGCGAACCTTTACCGGAACCCATTCGGGTCTCAGCAGGCTTCTCAGTAATAGGCTTGTCGGGGAAAATCTTAATCCAAACCTGACCGCCACGCTTGATATAACGAGTCATAGCAATACGGGCTGCTTCGATCTGATTCGAAGTGATCCAGGCCGGTTCGAGAGCCTGAAGACCAAAATCACCGTTGGAAACGGTATTGCCGCGGAGAGCCTGGCCTTTAAGGCGGCCTCTGTGAACACGGCGGTACTTAACACGCTTAGGTAACAGCATTAGCGTGCGCCTCCTTCCTTACGGGGCTTGCGGGCATCGTGAAGAACTTCGCCGGTGTAGATCCAAACCTTAACGCCGATGCGGCCGTAGGTTGTATGTGCCTCTGCGAAGCCATAGTCGATGTCAGCGCGGATAGTCTGAAGGGGAATGGTTCCTTCGCGGTAGTTCTCGGAACGTGCGATTTCTGCACCGCCGAGACGGCCGGAAACCTGAGTCTTGATACCCTTAACGCCGCAACGCATTGCACGGCCGATAGCCAGCTTCATTGCACGGCGGAAGGATACACGCTTTTCGAGCTGAGCGGCAATGCCTTCAGCAACCAAAGTAGCGTTAACGTCAGGATTTTTGATCTCAACGATGTTGATAAGAACGTCCTTATCAGTGTTGAGCATCTTCTTGCACTGTACCTTGAGCTTTTCGATCTCCTCACCCTTGCGGCCAATAACCATACCGGGCTTTGCACAGTGAATGTGAATGCGAACGCGAGATGCGTCACGCTCGATCTCGATCTTCGGAACACCTGCCGAATAAAGAGTCTTCTTCAGGAACTTACGGAGGTTATAGTCCTCAACCAAAGTATCGCCGAAATCTTTATCCTTGGTGAACCAACGGGAATCCCAGTTCTTAATTACTCCAACACGGAAACCGTGGGGATTAACTTTCTGTCCCATAACTTAACCTCCTCTTAGTCTTCACGTTCCCTGAGAACCAGGGTGATGTGAGATGTTCTCTTTAAAATGCGATGTGCACGGCCGTGGTCTTTAGGTCTGATTCTCTTTAAGATAGGACCGGGACCTACCAAAGCCTCTGCAACATAGAGCTTGGAAACATCCATAGAATGGTTGTTTTCAGCATTTGCGATAGCTGACTTAAGCAGCTTTTCAAGTAACTCGCAAGCGGCCTTCGGTGTGAACCTAAGAATAGCCATGGCTTTGTCAGCGTCCTGATTACGGATAAGATCGAGGACGATCTGCACCTTGCGAGGTGATATGCGGGCATATCTGAGTGTTGCCCTTGCTTCCATAGTCATACTCTCCTTTCAACCGCTTACTTAGTAGTCTTAGAACCGGCGTGACCCTTGAAGGTTCTGGTGGGTGCAAATTCACCGAACTTGTGACCAACCATATCCTCGGTAACGTATACCGGAACGTGTTTTCTGCCGTCATGAACGGCCACCGTATGTCCGACGAAATCAGGGAAAATCGTGGATGAACGGCTCCAGGTTTTAAGAACGCGCTTTTCGCCGGCTGCATTCATTTCCTGAACTCTCTTAAGAAGTACAGGCTGAATGTAGGGGCCCTTTTTAATGCTTCTTCCCATTATGATAACTCCTTTCGTCGATTACTTGCCGTTGCGGCGCTTAACAATATACTTATCAGAATGCTTATGCTTCTGACGGGTCTTGTAACCCAAGGTAGGTTTACCCCAAGGGGTAACAGGGCCGGAACGGCCGATAGGTGCTCTACCTTCACCACCACCGTGGGGGTGATCACAGGGGTTCATAACAGAACCGCGAACTGTAGGTCTCCAACCCATGTGGCGCTTACGACCGGCCTTACCGATGTTGACATTCTCGTGCTCGGGATTAGATACGCTGCCAACGGTTGCCATGCAAGTTGCAGGAACGTTGCGGAGCTCACCCGAAGGAAGTCTCAAAAGGGCCATGCCGTTTTCTTTAGCCATAAGCTGAGCCATGTTACCTGCGGAACGGGCAAGCTGTGCGCCCTTACCGGGATAAAGCTCAACGTTATGAACAACGGTACCAACCGGCATATCGCACAGTCTCAATGCGTTACCGGGCTTAATGTCAGCCTCGGGTCCTGCAACGATCTTATCTCCGACCTTGAGGTCCTGAGGAGCGATAATATATCTCTTTTCACCGTCTTCGTACTGAACGAGTGCAATGAAAGCAGAACGGTTAGGATCGTATTCAAGAGTCATAACAGTGGCGGGAACGCCAATCTTATCTCTCTTAAAATCAATAATGCGGTACTTAACTCTGTTACCGCCGCCGTGATGACGGACAGTGATGCGTCCGTAGCTGTTTCTACCGGCGTGCTTTTTAATTACGCCCAACAAGCTCTTTTCGGGAGCAACCTTGGAAAGCTCGGAATAGTCCATTGTGGTCATACCGCGGCGTCCGTTGGTCGTGGGCTTGTAATGCTTGATTGCCATTTTAAGTTTCACTCTCCTGTTTTGGCTTAGCGGAGCTTTTTCGCTCCATACATTGCCTTTATCGTTTCTTTAAGGTTTACATCAAACCGTCGAAGAACTCGATGGTCTTAGAATCCTTTTTAAGGGTAACGATTGCCTTCTTCCAAGAAGCAGTCTTGCCCTCGTAGCGACCCATACGACGGGTATGTCCGCTAACGTTCATGGTGTTAACCTTCTCGACCTTAACGCCGAAAAGCTCTTCAATAGCGCGAGCAACGTCGATCTTGGTTGCGTCGGTTGCTACCTTGAAGGTATATTTCTTGTCAGCAAAGCTGGCCATACTCTGCTCGGTGATAACCGGAGCAATAATGATATCCTGAGCTGCTTTCATTATGCGTATACCTCCTCGATCTTCTTAGCTGCATCCTTAACGAGTACCAAGGTATCTGCGTTGAGAATGTCATAGGTGTTGATGGTGTTAACCTGAGCGGTCTTGACGCCGGGGATATTGGCAGCACTCTTTACAGCGTAAGCATCGTTAGATGCGAGAACGATAAGAGTTTTCTTAGCTGCGCCGATAGCCTTTAAGCAATCAACGACTGTCTTGGTCTTGTAGCCTTCAAGAGTGAGGCTGTCAAGAACGATAAGGGACTCGGTGAGCACCTTGTCGGAAAGAGCAGACTTCAATGCTAACTGCTTTTCCTTCTTGTTGATAGAGTAGTAGTAATCTCTGGGCTTGGGACCGAGAGCGATACCACCGTGTGTCCACTGGGGAGAACGGGTAGAACCCTGTCTTGCATGACCGGTACCCTTCTGTCTCCAGGGTTTGCGTCCGCCGCCGGAAACTTCGGAGCGGGTCAATGTCGACTGTGTACCCTGACGCTGGTTAGCGAGGTAATTTACAACAGCGGCGTGCATGATAGCTGCATTAGGTTCTACACCGAAAACTGCATCAGAGAGCTCGAGGTCAGCAACCTTCTTGCCTGCCATATCCAATACTGCAACAACTGGCATTTTCCTTCACTCCTTCCTTAAGCTTTAACGCTATCAAAAACAACTACGATTGCGCCCTTAGGACCGGGAACGGCACCCTTAACAGCAATGATGTTGTTTTCTGCGTCTACCTTGACGATTTCAAGATTCTGAACGGTAACACGCTCTGCACCGAGGTGACCTGCCATCTTGTGGTTCTTGAAAACTCTGGCCGGGTCGATAACGCCCAACGAACCGCCGTGACGGTGAACAGGACCGGTACCATGAGACTCCTTAAGTCTGGAGAAGTTCCAGCGCTTAATTACGCCTGCATAGCCCTTACCTTTGCTGGTGCCTCTAACGTCTACCTTGTCGCCCTCAGCGAAAACGTCAGCCTTGATGATGTCGCCTACATTGTAAGCTGCGCAATCATCAAAACGGAACTCGCGGAGAACCTTCTTCGGAGCAACATCTGCTTTACCGAAGTGGCCCTTCATGGGCTTGTTTACCTTTGCAGCCTTAAGGTCGCCGAAGCCAACCTGAACTGCATCGTAACCGTCGTTTTCAACAGTCTTCTTCTGGCTGATGGCACAAGGGCCGGCCTCGATAACTGTTACGGGAACAACGTTACCGTTTGCGTCAAAAAGCTGGGTCATACCAAGCTTCTTGCCTACGATAGCTTTCTGCATTTTATTTTTCCTCCTTGATGGTTATTGGTTGACATTTCTGCCAACATGACCTGCCGCGTGCCGAAATTAAAGCTTAATCTCGATCTCAACGCCGGCGGGGAGCTCAAGACCCATCAGAGCTTCAACAGTTTTGTTGGAAGGTCTGAGAACGTCGATAAGCCTTTTGTGGGTTCTGCTTTCAAACTGCTCACGGCTGTCCTTGTACTTGTGTACAGCGCGCAAGATGGTAACTACTTCCTTCTCGGTCGGGAGCGGAACGGGACCTGAAACACGAGCGCCGGTGCGCTTTGCAGTTTCGATGATCTTCTCCGATGCCTGATCAACGAGAGCGTGGTCATAGCTCTTCAGTCTGATTCTGATCTTTTCCTTTACTGCCATTGTGACTTTCGCCTCCTTAAATTAGTTGGCGGGCAACGCTTTTTGTCTACGTCTTTACACAGAGCCGGGTGTTTCTTCCCTACCCAATATAAATTCCGGATCGCCATGAGCCAATTTTGAGCCACAACTGATCCGGGGCAGACATTCGGCGTCCTTGTCCACAGCTATTGCCGTAAACAACGCAAAATTTTTGTCGCCCGGTTTAAAATCGGACATACTCCGCGGAAATTTCCCGACTAAGCTGTCGGCCACCTCCCGCATCAACGCATATCTGCACATTACGTGCCTTAGTATATTAACACAACTTTACAGGAATTTCAAGTGTTTTTTTTAATTTTTTCAGACTTTTTTAAAATTTGTTTTAAGTTGACTTTTTCGGTCAAAATTCGTCCGATTTTGCCCATTATATATAATGTATACGCAACAGCCCTTTTCGCACAAAAAACCGCGTGCAAACCCGCACGCGGTTTTTAAAAATCATCTCTTTCTTCTGCGGACGACCTTTGAAGTCTCCTTTTTAGTGATAGGCTCATATTTCGGTTTTACGAAAACATTGATATAGATCAAGCCTACAACGCAGGCGAAAATCATCAAGATGGGTATCCAAATAACCTTCATGACCGCCGCGGCGGCAGTAGTAGTCTCACCTGTGAAATGATTTCCGTCATCCTCCGGCTCAACAGTCGACTCAGTTCCAATAAGACCGCCGGGCACACTTGTATCCGATGCCGTGCCCGAACCGGTCACCAAAGAACCGGTCTCATCAATAAATGTGTCACCTGCACCTGCTCCTTCGCTGGTGATCGGTCTCTTTGAAGTTGTATCCGAACTCGACGTATCGCCCGAAACAGTTTCATCCGAAGTGGTTTCATCAGAAGAATTTTCATCCGATGAGGTTTCATCCGATGAGGTACTGTCGGAAGAAGCATTCAACGGTGTGTCCTCCGAACTGTCATTATCAACCGAGCTCGATTCCGAGCTTGTGTCATTCACAACATCCGACGGAACAAATTCGGAGCTTGTCAGCACGGTTGCATCACCGTCGGGTTCGGTGGCCATAACAGAAACCGTCGAAACCGCCAGAATGCAAACGCAAAGGACGGCTGTTAAAATTAAATTTATCTGATGTTTCATAAAACTCATCTTTTCATTAAATTAATAAGCCTTGCCCCAATAAACCAGTTTCTTGGCAGGCTTGCCACAGCAAACACACTTGCCCTCAATGTTTTCCTGCATACCGAGCGGCATACAACGCGACGAAACACCCGCAACCTCTTTCAATTTATCCTCGCACTCGCGATCCTCACACCACAATGCTCTGATAAAACCGGGCTTCTCGTCAGCAATAGCCTTCATTTCGTCAAGCTCGGTAGCATCATAGGTCATATTCTCACGGCGTGCTGCGGCAGTCTCAAACATATTGCGGGCAATATCCTCGAGCAACCAGGTGATCTTCTCCTCCAACTCATCAAGCGATACGAAGTACTTTTCTCTTGTATCACGGCGAACGAGAACGCACTGATTATTTTCAATATCCTTAGGACCAAGCTCAAGACGAACGGGAACACCCTTCATCTCGTACTCAGCGAACTTCCAACCGGGTGACTGCTCGCTGGCATCAAGACCTACTCTGAAATTGGGCTTCAATCTTGCAAACAATTCATCAGCCTTTTCGAGTACTCCCTCTTTATGCTGAGCGATGGGCACGATCATAACCTGCTTGGGTGCTACAGCCGGCGGCAGGACAAGACCGTTGTCGTCACCGTGGGTCATAATGACGGCACCGATAAGACGGGTAGTCATACCCCACGAGGTCTGGTGAGGATAACTGAGCTTGTTATCCTTATCGGTATACTGAATATCAAAGGCCTTGGCAAAGCCGTCACCGAAATAGTGCGAAGTACCGCTCTGCAACGCCTTGCCGTCGTGCATCAAAGCCTCGATCGTGTAGGTCTGAACTGCACCTGCAAAACGCTCTTTTTCGGTCTTAAGACCTTTAACAACAGGAATGCAGAGATACTTTTCACAGAACTCAGCATATACGTTGAGCATCTTTACAGTCTCTTCCATAGCCTCTTCGGCGGTAGCATGGATAGTATGACCCTCCTGCCACAAGAATTCACGCGAACGTAAAAAAGGACGTGTGGTCTTTTCCCAACGCACTACCGACACCCATTGGTTATAAAGCTTCGGCAGGTCACGCCAGGACTGAACAACATTCTTATAATGATCGCAGAAAAGAGTTTCGGAAGTCGGTCTCACACAAAGACGCTCCTCCAACTTTTCGCTTCCGCCCATAGTGACCCAGGCAACCTCGGGAGCAAAACCCTCAACGTGGTCCTTCTCCTTCTGTAAAAGGCTCTCAGGAATAAACATAGGCATACAAACATTTTCGTGACCGGTCTCTTTAAACATTCCGTCAAGTATTCTTTGAATGTTCTCCCAGATAGCATAACCGTAAGGACGGATAACCATACATCCCTTGACGCTGGTATAGTCAATAAGTTCCGACTTTAAACAAACGTCGGTATACCATTGTGCAAAATCGTCCTCCATCGAGGTTATTGCTTTAACTAACTTTTCTTTTCCCACTTAAAATCACCGTTTTCAAATCTGAATTTGCGTATATTACTGTATTATTACTGATATTATACTTCATCGCCGCCAACTTTTCAACTACTATTTTACATATAAAAAACAAAAAAAGATGCGGCGTAAAACGCCGCATCGCTAAAACACTTAAATCGAAAACTTATTTTGCGTTCTCGATGTAATTGACAACATCGCCAACGGTCTTGATGCCCTCGATATCCTCATCAGGAACCTCAACATCAAACTCATCCTCGATCGACATAATAAGATCAACAACATCCAGACTGTCCGCACCCAGATCCTCAGCGATATTGGAGTTCATCGTTACCTGATCCTCATTAAGCTCCAACTGCTCGCAAAGAATTGCTCTGATTTTTTCAAAAACCATTGAAATTTCCTCCTAATAAATTATGGACTAACATATAAATATATGTTATAATGTTCAAGCATTAACAACCTTTTTGTGCCTTTGCCTAATAAAATAATATGTTGCCAAAGGCGATTTGTCAATATAAATTTTCAATATTTCGCGAAAGAGGTAACAAACTTATGGAAAAATATGCCGTAATCGGTCACCCTATCGGACACACTATGTCCCCCTTTATACATAAAGCACTATTTGCAATAAAAGGCATCGATATCGAGTATTCCGCCCTTGATATCGACCCTTCGTCATTGACTGAGGATCTCAACGGCCGAATGGCTGACCTTAATGGCTTTAACGTAACTATTCCGCATAAAGAGCGGATTATTCCTTTACTGCATTCCGTTGACGAATCGGCTAAGAAATATAATGCCGTCAACTGTGTAAAACGTGAAAACGGTAAGCTTTACGGTTGCAGTACCGATGCATACGGCTTTTTAAAAGCATTGGAAGCAAACAATATTCCGCTCAAGGGCGACGTTCTTGTTTTAGGTGCCGGCGGTGCAGCAAGAACATTAGCCAGAGAAGCGGCCGACAACGGCTGTTTTGTCACCATTGCAGTAAGAGAAGCCGATCTTGATAAGGCTCTGGAGTTAAAGGACTGGCTTACAGCCTGCGGCAAAGATGCTAACACCGCTGCACTTAGCGAAATCGACGGCACATTCGACCTTTGTGTCAACGCTACACCTGTAGGCATGTATCCTCACACCGGAGTTTCGGTGGTAGGCGCAGAGGTTTTGAAGAACTGCTCGGCCGTTTTTGATGCAGTATATAACCCTCGCGAGACCGAGTTTTTAAAAATCGCCAATTCCCTGGGACTCAAAGCCGTCGGCGGTATGGCAATGCTCGTCTGGCAGGCCGTGAAGGCTCACGAATTCTGGTACGGCGGAACCTTCGAAGTCTCTGAAGTCAAGGAAATCATTGAAGCCGCAAACGAAGAAATGGAGCGGATATTTTATGAAAAATAACATCATTCTGTGCGGATTTATGGGTTGCGGTAAATCGACCGTCGGTAAAATACTGGCCGAACGCCTCAATTTCACCTTTATCGATGCCGATTCCTTTATTGAAGAGCGGGAAAATATGACCGTAAGTGAGATATTTTCAAAAAAGGGCGAGCCGTATTTTCGAAGTGCAGAAACAGATGTGACCGAAATTTTGGGTAAAAGTAACGGACTGGTCATCGCCACCGGCGGCGGAATGATGCTCAACCCCAAAAACGCCGAGAGCTTAAACAAGACCGGTCTTTCCTTCTGGATCAAAGTCACCCCGGAAACCGTTTTACAGCGTTTAAAAAACGACACTACGCGACCTTTGCTCCAACGCGAGGATAAAGAAACTGCGGTGAAAGAACTTATGCAGCTGCGTGAACCGATCTACGCTGACGCCTGCCGATATCACATTGACGGTGAGGGCACTGCCTTAGAGGTAGCTGAACGCATACTCGAAAGCATATCCTCATTTGACCCCATTACTTGACAGATTTTAAATAATAGTATATTATTTAAAGATACCATAAAAATTGAGGTTTTATAAAATGATCGTAATTCTCAAAAGCGGAACAACTGCCGAACAGACCGAGCAGTTTTCCGACATATTACGTAAAAGATACTGTGTTGATATTCACACCTCTGTCGGTGCACAATCGACCGTTTTGGGTCTTGTCGGCGACACTAAGGCAATAGATGTCGACTCACTCAACGCCTTTCCTATAGTTGAGGCCGTTCGACGTGTTCAGGAGCCGTATAAAAAAGCCAACCGTAAATTTCATCCCGACGATACAGTTATCGATGTCGGCGGTCACAAATTAGGCGGCGGCGAGTTGCAACTCATTGCAGGTCCCTGCTCGGTAGAAAGCGAGGAGCAGATAATAAGCATCGCCGAATCGGTCAAAAAAAGCGGTGCCAATATTCTTCGCGGCGGCGCGTTCAAACCGCGTACATCTCCCTATGCTTTCCAAGGCTTAAGACAAGGCGGTCTCGAGCTTTTGACCGAAGCAAAAGCTAAACTGGAAATGCCCATTGTCACCGAAATTATGAGTGCTGACCATATTGAGTTCTTTAACGACGTCGATATCATTCAGGTCGGCGCACGCAATATGCAGAATTTTGAGCTTTTAAAGGAACTCGGAAAGACCGATAAGCCCATTCTTTTAAAGAGAGGGCTTGCAAACACGATCGAAGAAACACTTATGAGTGCCGAGTATATTATGAGTAACGGTAACGAGAATGTAATTCTTTGCGAACGCGGAATCAGAACTTATGAGACATTCACAAGAAACACGCTGGATGTCTCAGCCGTTCCTATTTTTAAAAAGCTTTCACATCTTCCCGTTGTGGTCGATCCGTCACACGCTTCGGGTATTCCCTGGCTTATAGAACCGTTGTCATTAGCCGCTGTTGCGGCCGGTGCGGACGGACTTATCATTGAGGTCCACAACGATCCGCCACACGCTCTTTGCGACGGCGCCCAGAGCATAACACCCGAACAATTCAATTCTCTTGCAAACAAACTTTTCCTTATTTCCGACGCCATCAAGGAAGTCAACAACAGCAAAAATTAAGGAGTGACTTTAATGTCCGTTATTTCCGTTAAAACACCGAGACAGTATGATATAACCATCGAAAACGGAATCTTAAATAACTGCGGCAGGATCATAGCCGACACGGTAAAGGGCAAAAACTGCGTGATCGTCACCGATTCCAACGTAGCACCGTTGTATCTGGCAACAGTCAAAAAATCTCTGGAATCTTACGGCATCACCGTCAGCACCCATATCTTCCCTGCAGGTGAAGAAAACAAGACTCTGCAGACCGTCGAGCAAATGCTTCACAGCTTCTGCGAAGCAGGGCTTACCCGTTCGGATTTTACCGTTGCATTAGGCGGCGGTGTCTGCGGCGATATGACCGGTTTCGCCTCGGCAATTTATATGAGAGGCATCGCCTACATCGGCATCCCCACCACCCTTTTGGCACAGATCGATTCGTCGGTCGGGGGTAAAACGGGCTGTGACCTCTCGTTCGGCAAAAATTTGGTCGGCTCGTTCCACGCTCCTAAAGCGGTCATTATCGACCCTTTGTGCCTCAACACCTTGCCGCAACGGATCTTCAACGACGGACTGGGCGAAGCAATAAAATACGGCGTTATCAAATCGGAAAAACTTTTTGACCGCCTTATGAACGAAAACGCCAAGGATTTTATAAACGAGCTTATCGAAGAATGCGTTTCGATAAAACGGGACGTTACCGAAAACGACTTTTTCGAGAAAGGTGAGCGTATGCTTTTAAACTACGGTCACACCATCGGTCACGCCATTGAAAAATACTATAACTACAAGGATATCACCCATGGCGAGGCTATCTGCATCGGTATGGTCACAATGGCCGCCGCGGCCGAGAGAAACGGTCTTTGCGAAATAGGACTTGCCAAGAAGCTTACCGCCTGCTTGCATAAATATGCTCTGCCTGCCACCACTGCTATTGAACTAAGCAAACTTTGCGAGGGTGCTTTGAACGACAAAAAGCGTCGCGGCAAGGACATCAAGATAGTGCTTCCCGAAAAAATCGGAACCTGCGTTATCAAAACCGTTCCGACCGACACTTTAGCTCAGTACCTCGGAGGCGATGGAGAATGAAGGTATCCGTTACCAGTTCTAAGCTCGGCGGCTGTGTTACGGCACCGCCGTCAAAATCCGCAGGACACAGAAGCATCATCTGTGCGGCTCTGTCAAGCTCACCTGTCACAGTTTACAACTGCGGTGAGTCGGACGATATGACTGCAACCATCAACTGCGTCAAAGCGTTGGGTTCAACCGTTGATCGACACGGCACAACGCTCTTTGTGACCCCTGCTAAAAGAAATATCGAATCAGTCGTACTCGACTGCAACGAATCAGGCTCGACCGCAAGATTTATGATCCCCGTAGCCGCAGCTCTGGGAGTGAAAAACGTGACCTTTACCGGTCGCGGCCGTCTCCCGCAGCGACCCTTTGATGTGCTGACCGAGGCACTTCGCAAAAACGGTGTCGACTGCTCTGAAAACACGCTTCCGATGACCGTTTCAGGCAAACTCAAGAGCGGCATTTTAAAAATTCCGGGCAATATCAGCTCGCAGTATATCAGTGGACTTTTGCTGGCACTCTCAGTCACAGAAGGAAACAGCGAAGTAGCGCTCACAACTCCGCTGGAATCGGCACCTTACGTTGATATGACCGTAAAAGAATTAAAGGCCTTCGGCGCGCAGATAGAACGCACCGAACACGGCTTTTCGATAATCGGCCGTTCTCATTTAAGCGGCAACGAACGGACTGTTGAGGGCGACTGGTCGCAGGCCGCATTTTTCTTAAGTTTAGGTGCTGTATCGGGTGGAGTTACCGTGAACGGTCTCGACCGAAACTCCCTACAGGGTGACCGTGAAATGGTCGACCTGCTTCGCCGTTTCGGAGCCGACATCACTGAGACCGACGGTTCGGTAACGGTGAGACCTGCTCCGCTTCACGGCATCGAGATCGATGCAGGGCAAATTCCCGATCTTGTTCCCATTCTGGCGGTTACAGCCGCCACGGCTGAAGGCACTACAGTTATAAAAAACGCCGCAAGACTCCGCATAAAGGAAAGCGACCGCATCAAAGAGACCGTGTCGCGTCTCAAAGCCTTCGGCATTGACGCTGATGAAACTGCCGACGGAATGATAATTAAAGGCGGCAAAGCAATCTGTGCAGACATTACATCGGCAAACGATCACCGCATCGTAATGGCGTTCAGCGTTCTGAGTGCGGTGGCAGAAGGCACCTCAACCATCGACGGTGCCGAAGCGATAAATAAATCCTATCCTCACTTTTTTGAGGATTTTAAGAAAATCGGAGGGGACGCAAGATGTCATCCGTAATCGGTTCTCACATTAAAACCACTGTTTTCGGCGAAAGCCACGGTCCTGCCATCGGTGCTGTTATGGATGCACCGCCTGCAGGATATAAGATTGATTTTGAGCAGATCTTGACTCAGATGCACCGACGTGCTCCGGGTAAAGATCCTACTGCCACTTCGAGAAACGAAGCCGATACCCCCGAATTTTTATCGGGTCTTAAAGACGGCATTACTACGGGTGCACCGTTGGCCGCAATCATTCGCAACTCGGACCAGCGCTCAAAAAACTATGATAATATCGCGTTCCGTCCGCGTCCTTCCCACGCAGATTTTGCCGCAAGTGTACGCTTCGGCGGTTTTAACGATATCCGCGGCGGCGGCAACTTTTCGGGTCGCCTTACCGCACCTTTAACCGCTTTGGGAGCCGTTGCGCGTCAGATCTTATCGGCCAACGGCATTACGGTAGGCGGTCACGTACTGGGTGTCGGTCACTCGTTCGACATGCCGTTTGACCCCGTAAATATCAAAGCCGATGAACTCAATAAACTGAATAAAGAATATTTCTCCTGCATTTCAAGCGATGCCAAAGAGGCCATGACAAAAGAGATCGCCGAAGCAAAGCAAAACGGCGACAGCATCGGCGGCGAGGTCGAGATAGCCGTAGTAGGTCTTCCTGCAGGTATCGGTTCTCCTACTGCGAGAGGCATTGAAAATGTTGTATCCTCGGCCGTTTTCACCGTTCCTGCCGTTAAAGGCATCGAGTTTGGTGACGGTTTCGGCTTTACTTCTATGAAAGGTAGCGAGGCCAACGACCAAATGTATTACGACGGCGATACCGTTAAATGCCGTACAAATCATAACGGCGGTATCACAGGTGGTATCTCCAACGGTATGCCGCTCATTATTCGTGTTGCTTTAAAACCGACTCCTTCTATCGCTTTGGAGCAGGAGACGGTAAACCTTAGCACAAAACAAAACGATAAACTCACGATTGAGGGCAGACACGATCCCTGTATCGTACCGCGTGCCCTTCCCGCCATTGAAGCCGCAGTTGCTTTGGCGTTACTCGACCTTATCGGGGAGGTAACAAAGCTTTGAGTCTCATAGATATCAGAAAAGAAATCGACGCGATCGACCGACAGTTGGTACCGCTGATACAAAAGCGTATGGCCTGCTCTTTAAAGGTCGCCGAAATAAAGCGTGCCGAAAACCTGCCCGTCTATCATCCCGAACGCGAAAAACAGATACTCGACCGCGTCGAGGATCAAGGCGGTGAATACGGACAGTATGTCCGCAACATATACCGGTCCATTATGACGGTAAGCCGTGCATTGCAAAACGAAACTCTCTTTATCGACAACTGTTTTGCCGAAAAAATTGCCTCCATTCCCTCTTCATTGGAGTATAAAAGGGTCATCTGTCAAGGTGCTGAGGGTGCGTTTTCACACGCGGCCGCTATCAATATGTTCGGCGACGGCAAGTTTGAGTTCTATAAAAACTTTGAAGACGTGTTTACCGCGGTTTCGGAGGATGAGACAGCAGTTGGCATTTTGCCGGTCGAGAACTCGACCGCCGGCTACGTCACCAACGTCTACGACCTTATGCTGAAATACGGTCATTGGATAGTAAAGGCTACCGCTCTGGACGTTTCGCAAAACCTGATGTCCTGCGGTGCTCTCAATGAGATCAAGACGGTTTATTCACATCCTCACGCTCTTAAACAATGCTCCCGTTTTATAAAAGAACACAATTTAAGGGCTATCGAGTTTGAAAATACCGCTCTGGCCGCAAAATATGTTGCAGAACTGAATGACCCTACAGTTGCCGCCATCGGTTCGGCGACCGCCGGAGAACTTTACGGTCTGCCGATCGTAAGCCGGGCTATTCAGGACGAGACCGACAACATCACACGCTTTATAGCGATATCTAAAAACCCGTTTATCGACCCGTCCAGCAACAAGGTCAGCCTCGCTTTTGAGATCCCTCACGAAAAAGGCTCGCTTTATTCGATGCTCGGCCGCTTTGCCGATTTAGGGTTAAACCTTACCAAGATTGAATCGCGACCTGCCGGTCACAATTTCGAATACCGTTTTTATATCGACTTCGCCGGTAACGTATTTGACCGAAAGGTGCAGGAACTTTTGTCCTCACTCGAAAAGGAACTTTCATACTTTGTATTTTTGGGTAATTACGTCGATAAAATGTAAAATTAACAATTTGTTACATAAATTTTAAAATTTTTATCGACTAAATTTCATATTTGGGTTATACTGTATAAGGTGCAGGTATAATACAGGTATAGTATACTCTGACACCATATTACGGAGATGAACCTTCAAGGTGAATAAACACCCCGAATTCGAAGATATCAGTAGTTCTTCAAAATTCAGCCGAACAACCAAAAACGCTTCTAAGCGTAAGTCATATTTAAAAAATAAAAAAATCAGACAGAGAATAAGGGTTTTTAACATTTTAACCTCTTTTGTTCTGATTGTTTGTATCATTATAACTGCCGCCATGGGTGTTCTGATCTACTACACGGGGGACCTCAACATCGGCAGTATAAACAGCGGCAACCTCGGCATCAGTGCCGAAGCCGCAAAATTGCCGAAAGGTGTTACTAATATCGCACTTTTCGGCATTGACAGCCGCAGCCGTGATGCCCAAAACCGAACCGAAGCCTTGTCGGGACGTTCGGATACCGTTATTGTGCTTTCGATAAATACTATCGACGGCACGGTCAAACTCACTTCCCTTTTGCGTGACAGCTGGGTTTATATAGACGGCGGCAAGAAATTCAAAGGCTACGATAAGCTCAACGCCGCTTACAGCCACGGCGGACCTGAGCTTGCCATAAAAACCATTAATTCACAGTTCGGTCTCAATATCAGCGACTATGTCGCTCTGAGCCTGCTTCAACTGCAGGAAGTTATCGATATTATGGGCGGTATCGACATTCATATAACCGAAGCCGAACGAGTGGCTTTAAACGGACTCGCCAACAGCGAGGGCTATAATGTCAAGCCCTTGTACCAGACCGGCTACGTTCATTTGGACGGTGGCCAGGCTATGATGTATTCGAGGATCCGCAAGATCGACAGCGAAGGCAACCGAGCGTTGCGTCAGCAAAAGGTACTGAGTTGTCTTTTTGAAAAAGCTAAAAAACTGCCTATATCGCAGTATCCCGGCGTGCTGAAAGAGATGCTCCAATACGTTGAGACGTCGCTGTCTTATGACGAGATATTCGGTTTTTCACCTATACTTTCAAAAGGCATTAAATTACAGAGCACCAGCATTCCGGGTGACGAAGTTATCGCTTACGGCGGTGTTTTTGAGGACACTCGCGGCGGCTGGGTCTGGAAATATGATTTAAACGAAGCCAAGGATTATATCATTGATTGGATCTACGGCAAACAATAAATTTTAAGGGGTAGAATATTATGAAAATTGTTGACGGTTTTGTTCTTAAAACCATTGCAGACACTAACGTTGTTGTGCCTGTTGGCAGTAATAACGTCTCTTTCCGCGGGATAATCTCGCTCAACGGCTCGGGTGCGTTTTTATGGAACCTGTTGACCGAAGAGACCGACGAGGATTCGTTAGTCAAGGCCCTCACCACCGAATACGATATTGATGAAGCCACCGCTCGTGCCGATGTCAAGGAGTTTGTTGATACGATGCGAAAGGCCAACCTTATAGCATGAGTATCAAGCCTACTGCCAAAGCCGTTGCGTTGGACGAGATCTCGCCTCTGCTGCTTGGATTGATCAACGAGGGCATTGACGTGACCTTCACCGTCGTGGGTGAGAGTATGAGCCCGCTTTGGTGCAATATGCGTGACTCGGTCGTGCTGACTAAATGCGATCCGCTGTCTCTAAAGGTCGGCGACGTGCCACTCTGTAAAAGACCTAATGGCAAATACGTTTTACATAGAATAGTCAAAGTACATGCCGACACCTATGATATTATAGGCGACAACCAATCGGAAATCGAGAAGGACTTGCCAAAATCCTGCGTTTTGTGTGTTGTCAAAGGCTTTAACCGCAAGGGCAAGACCTATTCGTGCGACAAGGTTTGGTATAAATTCTACACCTTTTCGATCATTCATCTGCGTGGTGTGTGCCGTTTTTTGATGAAATTCACATGGAAACTCAAAAATCTATTTCGAGGCGGTAAAAAATGAAGTCAAAATCTTCTCTGCTCTGGATAATGAAGGCCTCAAGCAGGCAAACATTTTTACTGATCATCTTAAGCCTTGCAAACATCATCAGCTCGACAAGCTATGTGGGGCTGGCTCTTGTCTCGCGCGAGGCTATAAATGTCGTCACTTCGGGAGATCTTGCCAATTTCAAGCCGCAGTTGATAAATTGCGGCCTTTTCGCTTTGGCGATAATTCTCGCGCAGTTGATACTCACGCTGCTGTCATCGCACTTAAAAGCTGTCATCAGCGGACGGTTTGAGATCGATCTTCGCCAGAGATTTTTTGCTAATATCACTTCAAAAAAGTACAAAAATCTTAAAAGCTACCACTCGGGAGAACTACTCAACCGCTTCACCAGCGATATTGACACGGTGGTCGGCGGAGTGACCGAGTTTATTCCTCAGTTGGTGTCGATAGTCTCGAAGATCGCATCGGGTCTGATCGTTCTGGCCGCCTTCAGTACGGGCTTTACGGTGATAATAATTGCTGCGGGTGCGGCGATCACGCTTTGTGCAACGGTTATAAGCCCGCTGTTCAAGCGGATGCACAAATCGGTTCAGCAGGCCTCGGGCGTTATGAGAGGTTTTACGCAGGAGTGCGTCGAAAATATTGTTGTGGTTAAATCTTTTTCCAACAAAGTGCCTCTGTTGAACCAGCTGATCGACTATATGAAGACCCTTTATAAGAAGAAGATCCACCGTAACCACGTCGGCAATATCACCCACGGCGGCCTGTTTATCGTATTCACCGCCGGATACTATGCCACCCTTTTCTGGGGCGTGTTCCAGATAGCCGCCGGCAAAATGGACTACGGCACGCTGATGGCGTTTTTGCAGATCGTCTCTAATATCCGTGCTCCCTTCTTTAGTGCGTCCGGTCTTATCACCCGTCTTTACAGCGCTCTCGCTTCGGCCGAGCGTTTGATGGAGATTGAAGATCTGGAGTCGGAACCCGTCGACAACAACTTCGATGCCGAGAAAACCTACGCGGAAATGAATGAAATCAAGGTTGAAAACCTTTCATTTACATACGGTGACGGCGATGTCATCAAAGACTCGACCTTCGGTATTAAAAAGGGCAGTTTTGTGTCACTCACCGGTGCTTCGGGTAGCGGCAAAAGTACTCTTTTCCGTCTGCTTTTGGGACTTTACGATCCAAACAATGGCAAGATCACTCTTGTAACAAAGGATTTCGAAAGGACCGTCGATGCCACCACACGATCATTGTTCGCTTACGTTCCGCAGGGTAACCTCCTACTTTCGGGCACCGTTGCCGACAACATCAAGTTCGGTTGCGAGAATGTGACCGACGAGCAGTTGGACAAGGCCGCCGAAACCGCTTGCCTTAAAGAACTTATCGACTCTCTGCCTGACGGTTACAACACCGTGCTCGGAGAGCGCGGACTCGGTCTTTCCGAAGGTCAGGTTCAACGAATTTCAATCGCGCGCGCACTTCTCTCCGATGCGCCGATACTGTTGCTCGACGAATGCACCTCGGCATTAGACGAGCCGACCGAATTGAAGTTGCTTGAAAACATCGCAAAACTGACCACTAAAACCGTAATTTTCATTTCACACCGCAATGCCGCCTTGTCGATTTGTGACCAGCACTTAAGACTTGAAGACAGCGTTATTTTTAACAGAGTCGACTAAATATAATAAAACAAAATAAACAAAAAATCACCGACTGATAGCTTCAATCAGTCGGTGATTTTTGTGCTTGTTTGCATCGTTAAAAAACAGCCTCGGGAAACCCGAGGCTGTAAGTTCTAATCAAAGATTAGCCGTTGATAGCGGTAACAACGCCGGAACCAACAGTACGTCCACCTTCACGGATAGCGAAGCGGAGACCCTCTTCAATAGCGATAGGAGTGATGAGCTCAACGTCCATCTCTACATTATCACCGGGCATGCACATCTCGGTGCCTGCGGGAAGAGAAATGATACCGGTAACGTCGGTAGTTCTGAAGTAGAACTGAGGACGATAGTTGTTGAAGAACGGAGTATGACGGCCGCCTTCTGCTGCGGTCAAAATATAAACCTGACCATGGAACTTAGTGTGGGGGTTGATAGAACCGGGCTTTGCAAGAACCTGACCACGCTGTACATCTTCACGGCCTACGCCACGGAGAAGAGCACCAACGTTATCGCCGGCCTCACAGTAGTCCAGAGTCTTTCTGAACATTTCCATAGAGGTAACAACAGTCTTCTTTCTCTCGTCGGAAAGACCAACGATCTCAACTTCATCACCTGCGTTGAGCTGGCCACGCTCTACACGGCCGGTAACAACGGTACCACGACCGGAAATGGTCATAACATCTTCGATAGGCATAATGAAGGGGAGGTCAGCCTTACGGTCGGGAGTAGGAATGTAGCTGTCAACAGCATCCATAAGCTCTGCGATAGGTGCATAAGCAGCCTCGGAAGGATCATTACCGGCTTCGAGAGCCTTAAGAGCAGAACCCTTAACGATAGGAGTATCGTCGCCGGGGAACTCATACTTATCAAGAGTCTCACGGATTTCCATCTCAACGAGTTCGAGAAGCTCGGGGTCGTCAACCTGGTCAACCTTGTTCATGAAAACAACGATGTAGGGAACGCCAACCTGACGAGCAAGGAGAAGGTGCTCCTTGGTCTGAGCCATAGGACCGTCAGTAGAAGCGATAACGAGGATAGCACCGTCCATCTGAGCAGCACCGGTGATCATGTTCTTAACATAGTCAGCATGTCCGGGGCAGTCAACGTGAGCATAGTGACGAGCATCAGTCTCGTACTCAACGTGAGCGGTGTTGATAGTAATACCACGCTCTCTCTCTTCAGGAGCCTTATCGATGTTTGCATAGTCCTCGAACTGTGCGTAGCCCTTCAAAGAAAGATACTTGGTGATTGCTGCAGTAAGGGTGGTCTTACCATGGTCAACGTGACCGATGGTACCAATGTTTACGTGCGGCTTGGAACGTTCAAATTTTGCCTTTGCCATTTGGAATTTCCTCCTTAAATGTTTTTCATTTTATTGACATACCTTGCGTCTTTGTTATTCTAACAAATATTAACAAGAATTTCAAGAGAATTTGCAAATAATTTTTAATTATTCGCCTTTTGCTCTGGTAGCGATGATCTTTTCGGCAATGCTCTTAGGCACTTCCTTATAACCATCAGGTTCCATTACATACTGGCCACGGCCCTGAGTCTTGGAACGAAGGTCGGTTGCATAACCGAACATATCGCCGAGAGGAACGTGTGCGTTGATCTGCTTAACGCCGCCCATTCTGTCCTCAAAGCCCTGGATCTCACCACGGCGAGAGTTAAGGTCACCGATAACGTCACCCATGTAATCCTCGGGAACAATAACAACAACCTTCATAATGGGCTCCATCAAAACAGGATCAGCCTTCTTACATGCATCCTTGAAAGCCATAGAACCGGCGATCTTAAATGCCATTTCAGAAGAGTCGACCTCATGGTAGGAACCGTCGTAAAGCTCAACCTTAACGTCAACGACGTTGTAGCCTGCCAAAACGCCGTTCTGCATAGCGCCCTTGATACCGGCGTCAACAGCGGGGATGTATTCCTTCGGAATAGCACCACCGACAACAGCGTTGATAAACTCGTAGCCCTTGCCGGTCTCGTTGGGAGACAGTCTGATCTTAACGTGACCGTACTGACCCTTACCACCCGACTGACGAGCGTACTTGCAATCGACATCAGCGGTCTTGCGAACAGTTTCTTTATAAGCAACCTGAGGTCTACCTACGTTAGCTTCAACCTTGAACTCACGGAGCATACGGTCAACGATAATTTCAAGGTGCAGCTCACCCATACCTGCGATAATGGTCTGACCGGTTTCTTCATCAGTGTAGAATCTGAAGGTCGGATCTTCTTCAGCAAGCTTGGAGAGAGCGATACCCATCTTTTCCTGACCGGCCTTGGTCTTCGGCTCGATAGCGACACGAATAACAGGCTCGGGGAAGTTCATAGACTCCAGAATGATGGGGTTCTTTTCGTCACAGAGGGTATCACCGGTAGTGGTGTTCTTGAGACCGACAGCTGCAGCGATATCGCCGGAGTAGCAGGTTTCAATATCTTCTCTGTGGTTTGCGTGCATCTGCAGGATACGGCCGAGTCTTTCTCTGTTCTTCTTTACAGAGTTGTAAACAGAAGAACCGGCATCGACAGTACCGGAATATACACGGAAGAAGCAGATCTTACCAACGAACGGGTCGGTAGCGATCTTAAATGCAAGAGCAGAGAACGGCTCATTATCGCCGGTGTGTCTTACATCTTCTTCATCAGTATCGGGGTTAACACCCTTGATGTCGGGAACGTCGGTCGGAGCCGGCATAAAGTCCACGATAGCATCAAGCAAGGGCTGAACACCCTTGTTACGGTAAGAAGTACCGCAGCAAACAGGAACCATCTCGTTGGCGATAGTAGCCTTACGGATGATAGCCTTCATCTGCTCAACAGTGGGCTCCTCACCTTCAAAGTACTTTTCCATAAGCTCCTCATCCATCTCAACGATAGACTCGATAAGAGCCTGGCGGTACTCTGCGGCGATGTCCTTCATATCCTCAGGGATATCTTCATCACGGACATCTTTACCAAGGTCATCATAATAAACCTCAGCACGGTTAGCAATAAGGTCAACGATACCGCGGAATGTGTCCTCAGAGCCGATAGGCAACTGAATCGGAACAGCATTACACTGGAATCTTTCCTTGACCATTTTGAGAACGTTGTAGAAATCGGCACCCATAATGTCCATCTTATTAACATAGATCATACGGGGTACACGGTATTCGTCAGCCTGTCTCCAAACGGTTTCAGACTGAGGCTCAACGCCACCCTTTGCACAAAGAACGGTAACAGAACCGTCAAGTACTCTCAAAGAACGCTGAACTTCAACGGTGAAGTCAACGTGTCCGGGGGTGTCGATGATGTTAACGCGGTGGTCTTTCCAGAAGCAAGTAGTAGCAGCAGAGGTAATGGTAATACCTCTCTCCTGTTCCTGCTCCATCCAGTCCATAGTAGCGTCACCGTCGTGAGTCTCACCTATCTTGTGAGTCTTACCGGTATAGAAAAGGATACGCTCTGTGGTGGTGGTTTTACCGGCGTCAATGTGAGCCATAATACCAATATTTCTTGTTTTCTCAAGAGATACTTTTCTAGCCATAAAATCCTCCATCTTCCCTGAAATTCAGGGTTCAAACAAAAATACCGGTAACGGTACTTACCATCTGTAGTGTGCGAAAGCCTTGTTAGCTTCTGCGGTTCTGTGCATTTCGTCACGCTTCTTAACTGCGCCACCAACGCCGTTTACAGCATCAAGAATTTCTGCTGCAAGACGTTCCTTCATGGTAGCTTCAGAGCGAGCGCGAGAATAAGTGGTGAGCCAGCGAAGTCCTAAGGTCTGCTTTCTGTCAGGTCTTACATCAAAAGGTACCTGATAGGTAGCACCACCCTTACGGACTGCTTTACACTCAAGCTGGGGCATAACATTTTCCATAGCGGTCTCGAAAACCTCAAGGGGTTCCTTACCGGTCTTTTCAGCGATAATGTCAAATGCTCCGTAAACGATCTTCTGAGCAACACCCTTCTTACCGTCTAACATAATGTTGTTGATAAGACGGGTTACGATTTTGGAATTGTAAAGCGGATCGGGCAATACATCACGTTTTGCGATAAAGCCTCTTCTTGGCACTTTAACTTCCCTCCTTCACATAATGATATCATAGGTACTCGAGACAAATCCCGTTAGTTCCAATAAAGACTCAATACAATATATATAGAGTCGCATGGAAAAAAGCGACATAAGATTCGTCTAAATTTTAAAGCCTCAATTATTTAGCGCCGGCCTTGGGACGCTTTGCACCGTACTTAGAACGGCTCTGCAATCTGTTAGCAACACCCTGTGCATCAAGGGTACCTCTGATGATGTGATAACGCACACCGGGAAGGTCCTTTACACGTCCGCCTCTGATGAGAACGACCGAGTGTTCCTGCAGGTTGTGTCCGATACCGGGAATGTAAGCTGAAACTTCGATACCGTTAGAAAGACGTACTCTGGCGATCTTACGAAGAGCCGAGTTAGGCTTTTTAGGGGTAGAAGTCTTAACAGCAGTACAAACGCCTCTCTTCTGGGGAGAATCGTTGTCGGTAAGTCTACGCTTCATAGAGTTGTAACCCTTGTTAAGAGCAGGAGACTTGGACTTCTTCTCGATGGTCTCACGACCCGAACGGACTAACTGGTTAAATGTTGGCATATTGCACCTCCTCACACAAAAAATGTATACGACGCAGGCAGAAAAATTTCCGCCTGCGTTATATATAATTCACATTGCGTAGGCATTCGCCCACACGTTATAGATTTTATCACCGAACATACCGTTTTGTCAAGTATTTTTAACAAAATAGGTGAGATTTATTCCAATATTGGAATAAACTCTTATTCGGCGGGTGCCATTACCTCTTCTACCTCGGCAACATCAACTACAGCGGCGTCTTCCGCCTGTGCAGCTTCGTCATCCGAATAGTAGCACTTCATACCGGTACCTGCCGGTACGAGCTTACCGATAATAACGTTCTCTTTGAGACCAAAGAGAGGATCGACCTTGCCCTTGATAGCGGCATCGGTGAGAACTCTTGTGGTCTCCTGGAAAGATGCGGCCGAGAGGAATGACTCGGTAGCAAGAGAAGCCTTGGTAATACCCAAGAGGGTCGGCTCATAGGTTGCGACCGACAGACCTTCTTCGCCGTTTGCAATTCTCTCCTCAATGATAGCGTTAGCCTCATAAACCTCACCGCGGTCAACCATAGAGTTGGGGATGAAGCCTGTGCTGCCTGCATCAACGATTCTGAACTTGCGCATCATCTGGCGAATAATGACCTCGATGTGTTTATCATTGATCTCAACACCCTGTGAACGGTAAGCGTTCTGGATCTCTTTAATGATATATGCTTCAACAGCGCCGGGTCCGTTGACCTCAAGGATATCGCTCGGAGCGATAGAACCTTCGGTGATCTGCTGACCCTTCTTGATTTCATCACCCTGAGCCACGCTGATACGGTAGCCAAACGGGATGCTATACTTGCGCTCATCAGCGTTTTCTGCATCGGTAACGATAACTACCCTGCTCTTCTTATCTTCGGTAAGTGTGACCTTACCTGCGATCTCAGAGATGATAGCGCTGTGCTTGGGACGTCTTGCCTCAAAGAGTTCCTCAACACGGGGAAGACCCTGAGTAATATCTTCGGTAGATGCGATACCACCGGTGTGGAAGGTTCTCATAGTAAGCTGAGTACCGGGTTCGCCGATAGACTGAGCGGCGATAATACCGACAGCCTCACCAACAGTTACCGGCAAGCCGGTAGCGAGGTTAGAACCGTAGCACTTCTTACATACGCCGTGCTTGGAACGGCAACAGAGAATCGAACGAATGGTAACAGTCTTTATACCTGCATTGACGATGCGTTTTGCATCCTCATCGGTCATCATATGATCGTTGGTGACCAAAACCTCACCGGTCAGGGGATCAACAACATTGTCCATAAGGAAACGGCCGAGCAAGCGGTCCTCGAGCTGTTCGATGACCTGGTTGCCTTCCATAACGGCACTGACTTCAAGTCCCTCAGGAGTATTGCAGTCATCCTCACGAATGATAACATCCTGCGAAACGTCGACCATTCGACGGGTCAAATAACCCGAGTCAGCGGTTCTAAGAGCGGTATCGGCCAAGCCCTTACGAGCACCACGGGAGGAAATAAAGTACTCCAGTACGTTAAGACCTTCACGGTAGTTAGCACGAATCGGAATTTCAATAACCGCACCGGAAGTGTTGGAAATAAGACCGCGCATACCGGCCAACTGCTTGATCTGGCTCATAGAACCACGAGCGCCCGAATCCGCCATCATAAAGATGGGGTTGAATTCGTCAAGATTGCCCTTCAAAGCGTCAGCGATCTCATCGGTAGCCTCGTTCCAGGTCTTGATGACCATGGAAAGTCTTTCGATATTGGTCAAGAAACCGCGTCTGTAAAGCTTCTTGATATCGTCGATCTTAGCCTCGGCTTTAGTAATGATCTCCTTCTTCTGAGGAGGAATAATAGCATCGGAAACAGCAACGGTGATAGCACCCTTGGTCGAGAACTTGAAGCCTGTAGCCTTTACCTTATCAAGAACGATAGCGGTAGTCGAGGTGCCGTGCTTCTTAATGCAACGGTCAATGATCTGACCGAGCTGCTTTTTACCGACCTTGAAGTTGTTGATCTGATCACCTGCGGTGATGCTGAGCGTCTCGGGATCCTTCGGAGTGAAGCAAACCTCAAGACGAAGGTCGTTTTCGGGCTTTGTGCGGTCTACAAAACCGAGGTCCTGCGGGATCGACTCATTGAAAATGAGGAAACCGACAGTACACCAGGTAAGACCCTTCTTGCCGTCCTTTTCGACGCGGACGCGGATAGGAGCGTGAAGACCGATAACACCGTCTTCATAGGCCATAATAGCCTCGTTCTTATCGCGGAATACTTTGTTTGCACCGGGTTCCTCGGGCTTAACGATAGTCAAGTAGTAAGAACCCAAAACCATATCCTGAGTGGGAACTGCAACCGGCTTACCGTCAGAAGGCTTGAGCAGGTTGTTGGCAGCCAACATAAGGAAACGTGCTTCTGCCTGTGCCTCAGCAGAAAGCGGTACGTGAACAGCCATCTGGTCGCCGTCGAAGTCGGCGTTATAAGCTGTACATACGAGCGGATGGAGCTTCAGTGCACGACCTTCAACCAATACCGGCTCAAAAGCCTGAATACCGAGTCTGTGAAGTGTCGGAGCACGGTTGAGAAGAACAGGGTGATCCTTGATAACAGTTTCAAGTGCATCCCAGACCTCAGTACCTGCACGCTCGACCATCTTTCTTGCAGTCTTGACATTGGAAACAACGCCGGTCTCTGCAAGACGCTTCATAATAAAGGGCTTGAACAGTTCGATCGCCATTTCTTTCGGCAGACCGCACTGATACATTTTAAGTTCAGGACCGACAACGATAACCGAACGACCGGAATAGTCAACGCGCTTACCGAGAAGGTTCTGACGGAAACGTCCCTGCTTACCTTTGAGCATATCGGACAAGGACTTCAACGCTCTGTTGTTAGGACCGGTAACAGCCTTACCTCTTCTGCCGTTGTCGATAAGTGCGTCAACAGCTTCCTGAAGCATTCTCTTCTCGTTTCTGACAATAATGTCAGGAGCGCCGAGCTCAAGAAGTCTCTTCAAACGGTTGTTACGGTTGATAACACGGCGGTAAAGGTCGTTTAAGTCACTTGTGGCAAAACGGCCGCCGTCGAGCTGAACCATAGGACGGAGATCAGGCGGAATTACCGGAATGACATCCAGTATCATCCATTCAGGACGGTTGCCCGACTGACGGAATGCCTCCATGACCTCAAGTCTCTTAAGCAAACGAACTCTCTTCTGACCGGTTGCGTCACTGAGTTCTGCATTAAGCTCATCGCAAGCGGCATCGAGATCGATCTCGCAGAGAAGCTTTTTGATAGCCTCTGCACCCATTCCTGCTTCGAAGTCATCCTCATACTTTTCACGCATATCATTGTACTGAGCCTCGTTGAGCAGCTGCTTTTTCTGCAAAGGAGTGTTACCGGGATCGGTTACGATATACTGCGAGAAATAGAGAACCTGCTCGAGCAGTCTCGGAGAAACATCGAGTACAAGACCCATTCTCGAAGGAATGGTCTTGTAATACCAGATGTGGGAAACGGGAGCGGCAAGTTCGATAGTACCCATACGCTCACGTCTGACCTTTGCACGGGTTACTTCAACACCGCAACGGTCACAAATTTTACCCTTATAACGGATTCTCTTATACTTTCCGCAGTGGCATTCCCAGTCCTTCTGGGGTCCGAAAATACGCTCGCAGAAAAGACCGTCACGTTCGGGTTTCAAGGTACGGTAGTTAATGGTTTCAGGCTTTTTAACTTCGCCGTGAGACCAGCTTCTGATTTGTTCAGGAGAAGCAAGGCCAATTTTTATAGATTCAAAATCGATATTTTCCATAAAGCACTCTCTCCTTTATCAACCGTCAATCTCATCATCGAAATCAACATCGGAATAATCCTCAGTCTCCTCAATAATGGCCTCGCCGTTTTCATCCTCAAGACCGAAGCCCGAGAGATCATCGGCTACATTCTGTTCATCGAACTCTGCACCGTCAAGTACGGGAGGTACAAAGCCCATATCGTCATCATCGAAGGTCTGCTTAAGATCGATCTCATCATTATTAGCATCGAGGACCTTAACATCCAATCCCAATGACTGCAATTCTTTAATAAGAACCTTGAAGGATTCAGGAACGCCGGATTTCGGAACATTCTGACCCTTAACGATAGCCTCGTAGGTCTTAACACGGCCGACAACATCGTCCGACTTAACAGTAAGGATCTCCTGCAAGGTATAGGCTGCGCCGTATGCCTCGAGTGCCCAAACTTCCATCTCACCGAAACGCTGACCGCCGAACTGAGCTTTACCGCCCAACGGCTGCTGAGTAACAAGTGAGTACGGACCGGTAGAACGGGCGTGGATCTTATCGTCAACAAGGTGATGGAGTTTGAGATAATACATATAACCTACGGTTACGCGGTTATCGAACGGCTCACCGGTACGTCCGTCATAGAGCTGTACCTTACCGTCCTGGTTGTATCCTGCCTGCTCCAACAGGGCTCTGATATCAGCCTCATGTGCACCGTCAAATACAGGAGTGCATACCTTCCAGCCGAGAGCCTTTGCGGCATAGCCCAAATGAACCTCAAGAACCTGACCGATGTTCATACGGGAAGGAACACCGAGAGGATTAAGAACGATATCGAGCGGAGTACCGTCTGGTAAGAACGGCATATCCTCACTCGGCAAAATGCGGGAAACAACACCCTTGTTACCGTGACGACCGGCCATCTTATCGCCGACAGAGATCTTACGCTTCTGAGCGATATAGCAACGGACGACCAGGTTGACACCGGGGTTTAATTCAGAACAGTTGGAACGGTCGAATACCTTAACATCAACGATGGTACCGTATTCACCGTGAGGTACACGAAGCGAGGTGTCTCTAACTTCTCTTGCCTTCTCACCGAAGATTGCGCGAAGGAGTCTTTCCTCGGCAGTGAGTTCGGTCTCGCCCTTAGGTGTGACCTTACCGACAAGGATATCACCTGCTCTGACCTCTGCACCGATGCGGATGATGCCGCGCTCGTCAAGGTCTTTCAAAGCATCTTCGCCGACATTGGGAATATCACGGGTGATCTCCTCAGGTCCTAACTTAGTGTCACGGGCCTCAATATCGTACTCTTCGATATGAATAGAGGTATACATATCCTCTCTTACCAACTTCTGGTTGATAAGAACAGCATCCTCGTAGTTATAGCCTTCCCAGGTCATAAAGCCGATAAGTGCGTTCTTACCGAGCGAAACTTCACCGTTCGAGGTAGCAGGACCGTCAGCGATGACCTCGCCCTTTTCGACCTTCTGACCGACGTTAACGATAGGCTTCTGATTAATGCAGGTGCCGTGGTTGGAACGAAGGAACTTGATAAGCTCATACTCGTCGATCTCTCCGTTATCACACTTTACCTTGATCTTGTCTGCACTTGCACCGACAACAGTACCTGCACGCTTTGCAAGTACAACAACGCCGGAGTCAACAGCAGCCTTGTATTCCATACCGGTACCGACGATAGGATTCTCGGTTTTAAGAAGCGGAACAGCCTGCTTCTGCATGTTCGAACCCATCAAAGCACGGTTGGTATCATCGTTTTCAAGGAACGGGATCATTGCGGTCGCAACCGATACGACCATCTTCGGCGAAACATCCATAAAGTCGATGTTTGCACCGTTAGTCTCAAGGAACTGATCGCGGCAACGGGCATTGATACGGTCATTTACAAAATGACCCTCTGCATCCAGCGGCTCGTTAGCCTGAGCGACGACAAACTCGTCTTCCTCGTCGGCTGTCATATAAACAACTTCATCCAAAACTCGGCCGGTAGCCTTGTCGACCTTGCGGAAAGGAGTTTCGATAAAGCCGTATTCATTGATCTTTGCAAAGGTTGCCAAGTAGGAGATAAGACCGATGTTCGGACCTTCAGGGGTCTCGATCGGGCACATACGTCCGTAATGGCTATAGTGAACGTCTCGGACTTCGAAGCCTGCACGGTCACGCGAAAGACCGCCGGGACCTAAGGCTGACAAACGGCGCTTATGAGTCAGTTCGGACAGAGGATTGGTCTGATCCATAAACTGAGAAAGCGGCGAAGAACCGAAGAATTCCTTAATAGCGGCAACAACGGGACGGATGTTGATAAGGCTCTGAGGAGTGATAACATCAACATCCTGAGCCTGCAGGGTCATCTTTTCACGGATAACTCTCTCCATACGCGAGAAGCCGATGCGGAACTGGTTCTGCAACAGCTCACCTACGCAACGGATACGACGGTTGCCAAGATGATCGATATCATCAGTGCAGCCGATTCCGTGAGGAAGACCCAAGAAATAGTTAATGGAAGCATAAATGTCTTCAATAGTAATATGCTTGGGGCAAAGTGCATCAAGGTTATCCTCGATAGCCTGTCTTATTGCTTCTTCACCCTCGTTGTTTTCCAAGATCTCCTTCAATACGGAGAATACAACATTTTCCTTGATCTGATACTCGGAGAGATCAAAATCAACAAAATCCTTAATGTCGACCATACCGTTGGAAATGACCTTGACCTCAATGCGGTCGCCCTCATTTTCCATAACGTCGAGATATACCTCGCTGACACCCTTCTTCTCGAGCTCTCTCGCCTTTTCGCGAGTGATGGTCTCACCCGCTTCTACGAGCATCTCACCGGTCATGGGGTCAACAACAGGACGGCTTGCTACCTTGCCTGCAACACGTGCGGCGATAGCGAGCTTCTTGTTGTACTTGAAACGTCCTACGCGGGAGAGGTCATAACGGCGGTCGTCAAAGAACAACTGCTCGATATGACTCTGCGCACCCTCAACGGTAGCAGGCTCGCCGGGACGGAGCTTTTTATATACTTCAATAAGAGCTGAATCTGTGTCTATGGATGTGTCCTTCTCGAAGGTAAGAGACATTCTCTCATCCTCACCGAGAAGTTCGGTGATCTCAAAATTGCTCTGAACGCCGAGAGCGCGTACAAATGTGCTGAGCGGCAGTTTGCGGTTTTTGTCAATACGGACATAGAGCGCACCGTCCTGAGCAGTTTCGTACTCAAGCCACGCACCACGGTTAGGGATAACGGTAGAGCTGAAAAGCTTCTTACCGGTTTTGTCGATCTCACAATCGAAATAAACGCCGGGAGAACGAACGAGCTGAGAAACAACAACACGTTCTGCACCGTTGATAACAAAAGTACCGGATTCGGTCATGAGCGGGAAATCACCCATGAATACTTCGTTCTCTTTAATTTCGCCGGTCTCCATATTCTGCAATCTTGCAAGAACTCTCAAAGGTGCGGCGTATGTCGCATCTCTTTCCTTGCACTCAGTTACAGTATACTTCGGCTTGTCGTCGAGACGGTAATCGATAAAATCAAGCACTAAGTTGCCGGTATAGTCTGTGATAGAAGACATATCGGCAAAAACTTCCTTCAGGCCCTCTGTAAGGAACCATTCATAAGAATCCTTCTGAATTTCAATGAGGTTAGGCATATCAATAACTTCATTGATCTTCGAAAAAGTCATTCTTTCGTTCTTTCCGAGTTTTACGGGTTTTACTTGAACAGTATGAGCCATAGACTTTAATCACTCCTTATATTGTTCGAACCTATTGGGTCGCCCTACCGCAAAACGCTGAAAATTCGGCCTTGCGGTTTAGTGATAGGACACAGATTTTGCCCACCATTGTGGCTAATTTTTTACCATTATCACCCATCAAAGATGACAATAGGTGCATATTAACCCATGATTAAGCAGTATACAAGTATACTACCAATTTTTCACATTGTCAATAGCGAAACTCGGAATTTTTAAAAATTTTTTCAAACTTTTAACGTTCAACCTTAGATTGACAGTTTTCGCAGTAAAATAATCCTAATCCGAACCAACTTTTCGCACTTTACATATTAAGGTAAAATTGATATAATAACTATAATAATGTAAAATAATGTAAACATTCGGTCGAAAGGATTAAGCTTTATGAATGTAAGAGAGATGCAGGACGAGATACTGCGTATCAAAAAAGAACAGAACACGTGCATATTAGCTCACGCTTATCAGGCAAGAGAGATCATAGAAATTGCCGACTTTGTCGGTGACTCGTTTGGACTTTCGGTCGAAGCTTCAAAGACCGACGCCAAAACCGTTATAATGTGCGGTGTGCGATTTATGGCCGAGACCGTGAAAATTCTGTCGCCCGATAAGAAGGTCATTCTGTCTGCACCGAACGCCGGCTGTCCTATGGCTGAGCAGATCAGACCCGAAGAGGTTATGAAACTCAAAAAGCAGTATCCCGACGCCAAGGTCGTGGCATACATAAACACAACAAGCGAATTAAAGACCGTCTGTGATGTCTGTGTCACCTCGGCATCGGCTTTGAAGATCGTGGAGTCGCTTCCCGAAAAGAATATCCTCTTCATTCCGGACATCAATTTGGGTACATACATCGCGGACAAGTTACCCGAAAAGAATGTTATCCGCATCAACGGCGGCTGTCCCTATCATTCCTCGGTCACCCGCGATGAGGCGTTGGCTGTGAAAGCGGCTCACCCTGCAGCCAAATTACTTGTCCACCCCGAATGCCGAAAAGAAATTGTTGAACTTGCTGATTTTATCGGCAGTACAACGGCAATAATCAAGTATGCTAAAGAAAGCGACGCAAAGGAGTTTATTATCGGCACAGAACTCAGCATCGCCGAGTATTTGCAATATGAGTTGCCCGAAAAGCGGTTCTATCCCTTATCGGCCAAACTCGTATGCAGTGAAATGAAGCTGACCACCCTCCCCGATGTCTTCCTCTGCTTAAAAGGTATGGCCGGCGAGGAGATAATCCTCGATGCCGAAACCGCCGAAAAGGCAAAAAAATGTATTGACGAAATGTTGAGGTTAGGATGAACAAAAAAGCATTGATAGCACTCTCGGGCGGTGTTGATTCCGCTGTTTCTCTTAATCTGATGATAGAGCAGGGTTACGAGTGCGAAGGTATCACGATGCACCTTTTAAAGGGTGACGAACAGAATGTTGCTGATGCCGAAGCCGTAGCCACGGCTGCCGGTGTCCCCTTCTCGGTCGCTGATTTAAAAGATTATTTCAAATCAGAGGTTATCGACGAGTTTGTAACGGCGTATGAAAACGGTCTTACTCCCAACCCCTGTGTGATCTGCAACAAAAAGCTGAAATTCGGCAAACTGTTGGACATCTGCAACGAAAAGGGCATCGATTATCTCGTCACCGGCCACTATGCGAAAATTGAACGGCGTGATGGCAAGGCGTATCTCAAAAAAGCGGACGACCCGAAAAAAGATCAGTCGTATTTTCTTTATTCTCTGTCACCCGAACAGTTAAAGCGTGTGATTTTCCCTCTCGGTGAATATCGGAAGCCTAAAATTCGCGAGATTGCAGAATCCTTAAACCTTGTAAACGCCAAACTCCGCGACAGCCAGGACATCTGCTTTGTTCCCGACGGCGATTATATAAAGGTAATAAACGAGGTCACAAACAAGACCTATCCTAAGGGCAATTTCGTAGACAAAAACGGTGCGGTCTTGGGTGAGCATCAAGGTATCATCAACTACACCGTCGGTCAGCGAAAGGGTCTGGGGATAGCACTGGGTCAACCGATGTATGTCAGTGCAAAAAACCAAAAGGATAATACCGTAACTCTTTGCGACAACGCCTCGCTTTTCAGCACAACGCTTGAAGCCTGCGATTTTAATTGGATAGTAGAGCCTTGCGCCGATATGTTCCGTTGCAAGGCCCGCATCCGTTACCGCCACGAAGAGCAACCCGCGACTGTTTCACTAAACGGCGACACCGTAACAGTCGTTTTTGATGAACCGCAGCGAGCCATCACTCCCGGTCAATCGGTCGTGCTTTATGACGGAGATTATGTTCTCGGCGGTGGAATAATTAAATAAAGAGGTTTTATGAAAAGATTTTCTTTAATTTTAGTATGTATACTGCTTATCTTCGGCATCGGGTGCAAACACACCGAAAACAAGCTTTCATCCACACAGGTAATGATGGATACTGTCATTACAATAACCGTGTGGGACTCGGATGATGACACCTTGAACGGTGCAATGGAACTTTGCCGTCAGTATGAGCAGCTGTTCAGCCGAACAATTGCCACCAGCGATATTTCGAAACTAAATCAAACTAAAGTGGCAACGGTTTCACCCGACACCGCCGCGCTTTTAAAGTTGTCTTTAGACATATCCGCCAAGTCAAACGGTGCATTCGATACAACCATTCTGCCGCTTGTTGAGTTGTGGGATATAAACAACGCAAGCACTCCTCCGTCACGGTCGGACGTCGACAAAACGATAAAGTCGGTTGATTACAAAAGCATCGCAGTAAATGGCACTACTGTCAACACAAACGGTGCAAGGCTTGACCTCGGAGGCATAGCAAAGGGTTTTATCGCCGACAGGGTGCGTGAATATCTCAGATCAAACGGAGTTTCAAGGGCTATAATAAATTTGGGCGGTAACGTTGCGTTGCTGGGTTCCAATGACGGCAAAGACTTCACCGTAGGCATTCAAAAACCGTTTGGACTCCACGGCGAGTCAGCCGTGCTTTTAAAACTGCAGAACAAAACCGCCGTGACTTCAGGCATTTACGAGAGATATTTTGAGTTTGAGGGCAAGATATATCACCACGTTTTAGACCCGAAAACCGGTTTTCCAACCGATAACGGTATTCAGTCTGTCACTATACTGTCCGACAGCTCGGCCCTGGCCGACAGTCTTTCAACTGCCTGCCTTGTTTTAGGGATAGAGGAAGGAACACAGCTCGCTGAAAGCTTTAACGCCGACGTCGTATTTCTTATGTCCGACGGCAGTATTATCACTTCCAAAAACCTAAAACTGGACCAAAACGGTCCAACACCGACGGTTACCTATAAATAACCAAAGGACTTGTGCTAATGCACAAGTCCTTTAATATTTCGCGGGATTATTGGTCACACCCAAAATGTAATCGACCGATGTATTATATAATTCGGCAAGTTTTATAACATATCTCGTTGGTATTTCTCTCTTGCCTGTTTCGTAGTTGCTGTAAACCCTTTGATCAATGCCCAAATAAGCCGCAACCTCTTTCTGCACCAAATCTTTATCTTCACGCAAATCTCTCAAACGCGGATAATACATAAAACCACCCCACATATTCATTATATGTACTATCAAAAAATAGTATTAATTTTACTACTTTATGATAGTAAAATAGGAATGGTGATGTTTTATGAAACGAATAATAATTGCCGAGTGCAGAAATTACACCAACTATGGCGAAGCAAAAAAATATATAGACCACAGCTTGTCTAACATAAGAAACGCCCATAAAATCATAGTTGTTTCCGGCGGATGTAAAGGTGCCGATATGATTGGCGAGAGATATGCAGAAGAAAACAAATTCATTGTTGAAAGATATCCCGCAGAGTGGAATAAATACGGCAAAAAAGCAGGACCGATTCGTAATAAAATAATGGCAGAGACTGCGGACTTTATAATTTGTTTTTGGGATGGCAAAAGCAAGGGCACTCAATCAATGATCAAATATGCAAAAGCCTACCGGAAGCCGTTAAAAATATTTTTAATCAACAACAATTAAACAAAACCGCTTTGGGGGTTCCCAAAGCGGTTTTGTTTACATCTTCGCCCTATTCAATGCTTCTTTTATAAGGTCGACATATTCCTTGACCTTAATGGTACAGCCGGTGACGGTATCGGTCTTCTGATCGTCTTTGATGTTGACCGACTCAACACCCTTTTCCTTTACATGCTGTTCAAAAAATGCAATCTGCTCATACCACTCGTACTTTGCACCTGCAGGCTTCATGCTGTAGTTGCCGTTTTCCGACTGAACCTTTTTGCTGTCGCCCTCTTTAGCCAGCGCATCGCAATCAATAGAGGCAACCTGACCGTCCTTAACGATAACCTTGACAGTAGCCATAAAACCCTGGTCGTCATAAGTCGGCGACGATGCGAGGTACTCTCCGTCCTTGTACTTAACACTGCCGGCATCACCCGCACCCGACGAATTATTTTTCTTTTTACCGCAACCTGCCAAACTCATCACAACGGCAACGGCAATTAAGACAACCGAGATTATTCTTTTAAAAGACATAAAACTCTTCCTTTCAAATTTCTACGATTATTTTTCCCGAATTTTAAAAGGAAATATACTACCAAAAATTTACCAAAAAAGCGGAGCCTTCGCTCCGCTTTTAAAGTACTTGATTCACTTCTTGATATACAGTTCATCTTTGAACCACTCGTTGGGATTACTGTCAATATAATTCCAAATCTCACGATAATCACGTTCATTACGCACAATATGATCGTAAAAAGATTTTTGCCATATCGAAACTCCGATTCTTTTAGTTACAAAACTCTTAAACTGCCGCACAACATTAGATAATGTAGGTGTGCGATACTTTGTGCAAATGGTAATGAAATAAACACCATTACTGCCATAATCATAATCTTTTAATCTATTCTGCTTTCTTACCGGCAATTAAGTGTTGTCCATTCCTGCCCTCACACTTTCTCATGTTGTCTTGATTTGAATAACTTATAGATCTCCTCGGTGGCAAGACGGGTCTTAGCCACAAAATCTCCCTGAACCTTGGGGAAACAGTAAAACAACATTTTAGAATCGCCGATAACGATAACGTCACCGATCTCATAACAATAAAAATCCGCATAAAGACCATACGACGACGCGGCACTTTGACCGTAGTTCAACTCACCGTCACAGCCCGTTAATTCAAAACCGTCAACCGAATGTTTTAAATTACCGCTACCTACCTTGTAAAGGCACTTGGTATCCCGCAGAATATAAATATCAACCGCTACGTCCAACTTATAATCGCCGTTCTCGATCTCGCGCCTTACGCACTCACGTTCCCATGCATACCAATCGGGCACGTGGCTGAACTCAGTCTCACCGCTTTTAGCCTTCAAAAAGCCTTCTTCCGTCAACTCATAAACCTTGCCGCAGGCCTTGCAGCTGAGTGTCGTTCCCTCACCCACCATACTTCCTTCCGTATTGCAGTTTGCACACTTAAAAAGCGGTCGGTTGAGAAAATCAGCACGGAATTTTTCGGTAATTTTAACATTATTTTCCTGCTGCCATCTGAAATAGTCCAGGTCAAACTTTTCGTTTATTACCTTATTTATCGCACCGACCGACATTTCTTTGATTTCCTCAGGAGATAATATATACTCCATATCGGCCGAAACCTTAACCTTGCGAAGCTGCAGATTATTATAAAGAGGGTCGCGCGAGAAGGTTCCCTTTCCCGTTATCATCACGACCGGAACACCCAACAGCTTAATGCATTTTCCTAAGCTTTCGGGCAAGACCGTTGTTGTGCCGTCGAAACTGTAGCTGGCTTCGGGGTACATCAGCACCGAGCTTTTAAGTTTTTTGAAGCAATAGATCATATCGCGCACCAGTCGGCTGTCCTGCACAAACTTTTTCGTAGACACGCAACCCAACAATCGCATTAACAACCGTTTGCCGACAAAACCGTCCTGTGTACAAATAATATTAAACCGTCTCGGAAATATTATTGACGAAGCGATCTTAAGATCCAGAAAACTGCAATGGTTCATAAGATACAGACACGGCTCGTTTTTATTGAGACGCTCCATACCGATTTTTTTATATGAAAATCTTGTTGCCAGCAAATCGGGCAACGAGACGATTTTAAGCAAAAGCCGCATTATAAAAAGCTGTTTCCACGGTTTTATATGCTTGTCTTGAGGCAGGTTCATTACCTCGGAATATGTTTTTTCCTTTACCTTTATCTTCATAGACCATCCTCATTATTTTCAACACTTTTAACGTACAAAACTCCACCGTCGACCGTGAATTTGACCTCATATTGGCAATAACAAAGACCGTAAATTCTTTCCGGGTCATTCTGATATGACGGTCTCGGATCGGCTGATAAAACACCTGTCAACTGTTCTACAACCGAAGGGGCTATTCCCTTTTTAAGCTCCTCTGGAAATTCCACCTCTAACCTATATTTCGAATAACTTTCGGTAAAACCGTCCAATGCATCGGGATGACTGTCGGTGAATTTTAAGTAAGGCTTAATATCGAAAATAGGTGTTCCATCGAGAAGATCTGCGCCCGAAACATATAACACCGGACCTTTGGTTTTAGTTGTTTCTATCTTCAGCAGTTTTACGGACGACAATCCTAACTCATTAGGTCTGAAGGGTGAACGTGTGGCAAAAACTCCCATTCGGGAATTACCGCCGAGTCGAGGCGGCCTAACGGTCGGCGACCAGCCGTCACGAACACTTTTTGAAAACTGCCAGATAAGCCAGATATGAGAAAAACCTTCAAGTCCTCTTACGGCATCAGCGTTTCGGTACTCGGGTTCAAAAACTATTTCTGCAACTGTGTTTTCTACCATTCCGCTTTGACGCGGTATCCCGAATTTTTCCGAAAACCCTGTTTTTATTGTGGCAATTACTTTAAGCTCCATGTTTTTCACCGTCTCACCCCACTCTAAACTTTATTTTACCATAAAGCATCACAAATTAAAACAACTATTTTTTGCATATATTTTTTAAAACCGGCACACACCGAGACAAAAAGATCCTATGCCGCTTTCACGGCATAGGATCCTTCAATTACAGTTTAAGGAAGATTATTTGATAACATCCTTGGAACGGTTAACATAAGATGTGTGCAAAATCTTATGTGCCTTATGGCTGCCGGGTTTCTCAAAGTACTCATCATAGAGAGCCTTGATAACGGGGCTTTCGTGAGACTTTCTCAAAGTATTGCCTGCATCGTAGCTGTAAAGTGCTGCAGCACGGAGAGCCTTGATGTCAACTGTCTGACGGACAGAAGTAGGCTGAATGGGCTGACCGCCGCCGTTTACACAGCCGCCGGGACAGCACATAACTTCGATGAAGTGGTAGTTCTTCTCACCGTTTTCAACAGCGGTAAGAACCTCGTGAACAGCGTCAAGACCGCTAACAACACAGATATTAACGTCCATGCCTGCAACGTTAACGGTTGCTTCTTTGATAGCGTTAGTGCCACGAACTGCGTGGTAATCAACGTTCTCAATGGTCTTACCTTCCAAGACTTCAGCAACGGTTCTGAGAGCAGCTTCCATAACACCGCCGGTAGCACCGAAGATAACACCTGCACCCGTTGCCTCACCCAACGGTGAATCAAACTGCTCGTCGGGAAGCTTAGTGAACTCGATACGTGCGCGCTTGATCATTCTTGCCAACTCACGTGTGGTGATGGAAATATCAACATCAGCAACACCTGCGGCAGACTGATCGTCACGGCCGATCTCGAACTTCTTAGCAGTACAGGGCATAACGGATACAGAAACGATATTCTTAGGATCAATGCCGTTCTTTTCTGCATAGTAGGTCTTAAGCACAGCACCGAACATCTGCTGAGGAGACTTGCAGGAAGAAAGGTTTTCGATCATATTGGGATGATACATCTCACAGAACTTGATCCAGCCGGGTGAGCAAGAGGTGATCATCGGGAGCTTGCCACCGTTCTTTACACGGTCGATAAACTCAGTTCCCTCTTCCATAATGGTAAGGTCAGCGGCAACGTCGGTATCAAATACCTTATCGAAGCCCAAACGACGGAGAGCGGCAACCATCTTGCCTTCAACGCCGGTGCCGATAGGCATACCGAACTCTTCACCGAGAGCGGCACGAACTGCAGGAGCAGTCTGAACAACAACGATCTTCTCGGGATCATTGATAGCCTCGAATACCTTATCGGTGTCATCCTTTTCAGCGATAGCACCGGTCGGGCAGTTTACGATACACTGACCGCAGGATACGCAACCAACCTCTGCCAACGGCTTGTTGAAGCCGCAAGCAATATTGGTGTCAATACCACGGTCGTTAGCGCCGATGACGCCAACGTGCTGAGCAGCACATGCTGCAACACAGCGGCGGCAAAGAATGCACTTGTTGTTATCACGGTACATATGAGGAGCAGAATAATCGATCTCATAAACAGGCTTGTCACCGTCGAACTTATCTTCGACCTCAATGCCGTAGTCGTTACAGAGCTTCTGGAATTCGCAGTTGCCCGAACGAACGCAAGAGAGACACTTTCTGTCGTGAGTAGAGAGCAAAAGCTCCAAAGTCATCTTTCTGGACTGCTGAACAGCAACAGAATTAGTCTTAACCTCCATACCCTCAGTTACGGGGTAAACGCAGGAAGCAACGATTCTGAAGCCTCGGCCTTCGTTAACCTCAACAACGCAGATACGGCAAGCACCGATCTCGTTCATCTCCTTCATAAAGCAGAGAGTAGGAATCTCGATTCCGACCTGTCTTGCTGCTTCAAGGATAGTAGAACCGGCAGGTACAGAGACATCCATACCGTTGATTTTTAAATTTATCATCTTTTCCATTGTAGGTATCTCCTTTCCTTAACCCTTAATAATTGCCTTGAACTTACATGTACCGACGCAAGCACCGCACTTTACGCACTTAGCAGGATCGATCTCGTAAGCAGGAAGCTTCTTGCCGGGAGCGGTGTAATCAGTCTTAGTGATAGCACCTGCAGGGCAAGCCTTAGCACACATTCCGCAACCGAAGCACTTGTCCTTGATGATGCTGTATGTAAGGAGTTCTTTACATACGCCTGCGGGACACTTCTTGTCAACGATGTGAGCTACATACTCGTCACGGAAGTAACGGAGAGTAGAAAGAACGGGGTTAGGAGCAGTCTGACCGAGACCGCAAAGAGCGTTCTTCTTAATGTAGTAACAGAGCTCTTCCATTCTGTCAAGGTCCTCCAAGGTAGCCTTGCCCTTGGTGATGTTGTCGAGCATTTCGAGAAGTCTCTTAGTACCGATACGGCAAGGAGTACACTTACCGCAGGACTCGTCAACAGTAAACTCAAGGAAGAACTTAGCAATATCGACCATACAGCTGTCTTCGTCCATAACGATAAGACCGCCGGAGCCCATCATAGAGCCGATCTCCAAAAGGTTGTCGTAGTCGATGGGAATATCAAGATATTCTGCGGGGATACAGCCGCCGGAAGGACCACCGGTCTGAGCAGCCTTGAACTTCTTGCCGTTGGGGATACCGCCGCCGATCTCTTCAACGATCTGACGAAGAGTAGTACCCATCGGAACCTCAACAAGACCTGTATGCTCAATGTTACCGCCGAGAGCGAATACCTTGGTACCCTTAGATTTCTCAGTGCCGATAGACTTGAACCAATCAGCACCCTTTAAGATGATCTGAGGAACATTGGCATAGGTCTCAACATTGTTAAGAACGGTCGGTTTGCCGAAAAGGCCCTTAACTGCAGGGAACGGAGGACGAGGACGAGGCTCACCGCGGTTACCCTCGATAGAAGTCATAAGAGCCGTTTCCTCACCGCAAACGAATGCGCCTGCACCGAGACGGATCTCCATATCAAAATCAAATCCGGTACCGAAAATATCTTTACCGAGAAGACCATATTCGCGAGCCTGGTCAATAGCGATCTGCAAACGGTGAACAGCGATAGGATACTCTGCACGAACATATACAAAGCCCCGGTTTGCGCCGATAGCATAAGCGGCGATAGCCATAGCTTCGATCAAAGCATGGGGGTCACCTTCGAGAACCGAACGGTCCATAAATGCACCGGGGTCACCTTCGTCGGCGTTACATGCAACATACTTCTGGTCTGCATCGGGAACCAATACACGGGCCAACTGCCACTTTTTACCTGTGGGGAAGCCTGCACCGCCGCGGCCGCGAAGACCGGAATCAAGAATGGTATCGATAACCTGCTCGGGAGTCATTTCGGTAAGGACCTTACCGAGAGCAGCGTAACCGTCCATTGCGATGTACTCATCGATGTTTTCGGGGTTGATAACACCGCAGTTACGGAGAGCTACACGCATCTGCGAGCGGTAGAAAGCGGTATCGTTAAGAGAAACCTCCTTAACGTCAGCCACTTCAGCACCGGTATCGCTGTAGACCAAACGCTCAACGATACGACCTTTGAGAAGATGCTCGGAAACGATCTCCTTAACATCCTCTTCGGTAACACGGCTGTAGAAAGTGCCGTCGGGATAAACGATGACGACAGGACCCAATGCGCAAAGACCGAAACAACCGGTCTGAACAATTTTTACTTCCTCGGCAAGGCCGTTGGCTTCGATCTGCTGTTTGAAGGCTTCCTGAATAGCGACACTGCCCGAAGAGGTACATCCTGTACCGCCACAAATAAGAACTTGTGCACGAATCATAAATATTACCTCCTGTGAATTAACCCTTGTAATTGTTGATTGTATACTCAGCTACAACCTGGCCGCCCTTTAAGTGCTTCTCAATGATTTCAGCTGCCTTATCGGGAGTCATCTTAACATAAGTAACCTTTTCCTTGTCGGACTCATAGATCTCAACAACAGGCTCAAACTGGCAAATACCGATACAACCGGTCTGGGTAACGGTAACCTTGTCAGCGAGATCTGCTGCGGTGATGCCCTCCACAAAAGCGTTAAGAACGGGACGTGCGCCTGCTGCGATACCGCAGGTTGCCATACCGACAACTACTCTTGTATCGCCTGAACCCTCACGAAGAACGACCTTGTTCTTCATCTTGTCTCTGATGGCTGCGAGTTCTGCCAATGACTTCATATTAATCTATCCTTTCTTTGTTGATCTACTTAAATTGTTGCCGCGTATTGTTCCCCTAAGTATTCCTTCATCCATTGGACGACCTCGGGATTGTTAAGCGGCACAGACCCTAACTGTTCACGCATCTCTCTTGTGTCGAGCGATACTGTTTTGTCCGGCATCGTGTGCCTGAACAAAAAGTCAAGTTTTGGGTTGCATTGGATAAGGGTAACTATTGTTGCTATTATATCACCCAATGGGGTGGTATCAATGTGATTTTTGTAAAACAGAGCCGTCGTAACAGTACCGTGGTTCAGAGGGTTTTCACTCTCGTGCTGAGATTTTATCTCAACATAACCGCCGGTCATCTCGGCTTCCATCTTAAGAAGCGGAAGACCCAAGCCGACGTTCCTTGTTTTACGGGTAGTCCAGAACGGGTTAGTAACGTTGATAATGAATTCCTCGGTCATACCGCAACCGTCATCCGAAATATCCATACGGATCGTTGCCTCGTCTTCGACGATGATTATTCCGATATTTTTTGCCTTGGCTCTTACCGAGTTCTCGGCAATATCAAGAATATTCAGCGATAATTCCTTCAAAATCCACACCTCAACTTTTCAAACAGTCTGTGACGTACCAATTCGCTGCTGTACGGTTCATCATCCAATTCGAAGTACGCGTCGGCATCTCTTATATCCCAAAGAAAATGCGCGTCGGAACTGATTATGGGCAATTTACCGTCAACAACAGGATGTTTTTCTGTTACTTCCGAAATTTTCTCTTTATCGTGGAACTCGACACAGTTAAAATTCGGTTTCAAAGGCAGAGTTCCCAGCGTATAGATAACACCGTTGGTCTGCCTGTCAATATGTGCAGGATAGCAGAGTCCGTTAAACCTCGACACGATTTCGGGAACATCGTCATACGAAATATCGGTAGCGTTGGATAGCAGAAATTCATCCGTTCCTATCACGTTGTCCTCTTCGTCCATTATCAACTGTTCGCCGAAAATGTCGGTTCGGTTTTTTATTAAAATCCTGTGTTTTTCGATCTCTTCTCCAAACCGGAGTGCCTCCTCCAACCGCTCAAAAAGACAAACAACGTGAATGTCCTCCGAAGTGGTCAGTTCCATGCCTGCTATCGGAATTATTCCCTGCCGCTTGGCGGCTTTGAAAAATGCGGGACAATTCTTAACCGTGTTATGGTCGGTCAGCGCCACGATCTGAACACCTGCAATGGTCGCCATTCCGGCGATATTAGAAGGAGTCATATCATTATCGGCACAAGGTGACAGACAAGAGTGGATATGCAGATCGTAATAATAGCGGTTCATCAGATCAGTGCAGACAGCTCGGTCGCCAGCTCATAGGCCGTTTTGGAAGAAGTGAAAATATTTATTTCCTTCTCCTTAGCGGTCAGTTTGACGTCCTCGTCCACTTCTACATCCTCTGCCAGGATAATGCAGGCAACATCCGCCAAAGCGGCAACGGCAACGATGTTAATATTGGACATAATGGTTATCCACACATCATCGGTCGAGGCACGACCCATGACCCAACTGAGCAGGTCACCGATATATACACCCTCGGCAGTGCGATCAGCGTCACACACAGTGACCGCTTTAAGTTCCAGTTTTTCGGAGATCTGTCCTACTGTCATTATCCTTCATCCTTTTTCTTTGTTTCTGAGAGATATTTTAAAACGATGCACGAATCAATAGCGTTTTCACCCTTTACGATATCCTCTGCCAAAGCACGGCAGGAAGGAGCACCGCAAGCACCGCAATCGGTACCGGGCAAAGATTCACGAAGTTTCTGAATATCAGCCATCATTCGCATCGATTCGCCCATATTATCACTGAGCTTGGTCATCGGTTTGTAGTCCGGCACACCGTCGAAGAAGCATCCCGACGGAATGTAAGGCTCATCCTCCGACAAGAAGTTCTGCGAAACAGGTAAATATCTTCTCAATGTCTGCAATCTGGCTTTTGCGATAAACGGATTTTCCATTGCCATAACACCGCCGACACAACCGCCGGTACAGGCGTTAAGCTCAATAAACTCGAGTTTGGGAATGGTTCCGTCTTCTATCTGGTCAAGCATTTTAATGACGTTCTCAATGCCGTCAGCGGCTAAATACTTATCATTAAAAATTGCCGTAGCCTCACCACCCGAAGTGGCCCAACTTATACCGATCATTCCCGAACGGGAAACCGGCAGAGGCGTTTTCTCACGCTTCATCATATTGATGAGCATAAAATATACATCACTAATCGAAACAACCATATCGATCTGGCTCTTGTAATCACCAAATCCGTTCTTGACGTAACTCGTCTTGGCAGGGCAAGGTGAAATAAAGCAGACACCGATATCCTCGTCTTTAAGCTCGGGATGCTCACGCTTTGCCTTTTCCCTTGCCATCATCGCGGCAACTTCCATAGGCGGTAAAAGCGGAAGCAGGTTGTCTTTTAAATAAGGGAATCTTAATGCTATCAGTCTTGCTATTACCGGGCAAGCCGAGCTTATTACCGGCTTTTTGATGCCCGCAGTTTTTAAAAATATACGGGTGTATTCCGAAACTATCTCGGCGGCCTGAGACACCTCACATACATCATTGAAGCCCATGTCGAGCAAGCCCTGAAGTACGTAATCAATATCTTCAAGCTCTTCGAACTGACCGTAGAGTGCCGGTGCCGGCAGCGCTATGCGCCATTTGAATTTGCTTAAATTCTCAAGCTTATTGCAGTCGGCACGTTTTGCCCTGTGAGGGCAGACCCTGATGCACTCACCGCAGTCAATACATCTATCCGGATTGATGACCGCGTGCCCATCCTTAATGCGGATAGCCTCGGTCGGACAGTGCTTAAGGCAGGTGGTACAGCCGGTACAGCGTTCACGGTCTAATGTCACCGAATGTTGATATGTATTCATAACAGTCAACCGTCCCACAAAATTACAGTTTCACGGTCATCGTGATTGTAGTGCCCTTGCCGAGTTCAGACTCGATATCCATAGAATCAGCATACCTTTTCATATTGGGAAGACCCATACCTGCTCCAAATCCTAACGAACGGATATTGTCGGGAGCAGTCGAAAAGCCTTCCTTCATAGCCATTTCAATGTTGGCAATACCCGGTCCCTTGTCGGCGAGGATCATCTTGATATGATCCTCGAAAACCAGAACATCGGCTTCACCGCCGCCCGCGTGAATGACCATATTGATCTCACCCTCGTACATCGCAATGGATACACGGCGGATGGTCTCAGGATTGATCCCCAACTGACGAAGGTTCTTCTTCACATTTACCGATGCCTGACCGGCCGAAGTAAAGTTCTTACCGTCAACAACAAAATGGAATTTTAAAGGCTCACTCATGTAGATCTCCGTTTCCCGCAAGCCCGCTGGTATAAAGGATACCGCAGGTCTCAAACATGCGTTTATCGGTGGAAAGCAGTACTATTCCGCTCTCCTTGGCTAATTCTATCATATCCGGAGTCGGCATTTTCGAGCGGACAAAAACGATACAGATCATATCCATCATCTCAGCGGTTCTGATAACCTGAGCATTAACAAGTCCCGTAAGCAGGACTGCCTGATCCTTGACGTAAGCCAAGACATCGCTCATCATATCACTTCCGCAGGCTGAATGGATCTCACTTTCCAATTTGTCCTCACCGCACAAGACCGTAGCCGCGAGCAATTCTTTTATATTGCTGATTTTCATTTTCTATTCCCTTTTCAAAAAATTAGTCAGCGTACTTAGCAATAATTCCGTCGATATCCTTTTCGGTAAGACGGCCGTAAACATCCTCGTTTACGGTAAGAACAGGTGCAAGACCGCAAGCACCGATGCAACGGCAGGCTTCCAAAGAGAACTTACCGTCAGCTGTGCATTCACCGGCCTGGATTCCCAAAACCTCGGTCAATCTGTCAATAAGCTTCTGAGCACCCTTAACGTAGCAGGCAGTACCCAAACATACCGAGATGTTGTACTTGCCCTTGGGAGAGAGCGCAAACTGTGCGTAGAAGGTTGCGATACCATAAACCTTCTCTACCGATACACCCATACCGGCAGCGATCATCTGCTGAACTTCAAGCGGCAGATAACCGTAGATCTCCTGAGCTTCCTGCATTACCGACATCAAAGAGCCTTGAACATCTTTCTTGGCTTCAATGACTGCCTTGAGCTTTGCTTCCTGCTCAGGGGTGCCGTTGAAGGGCAATGAACTGATTTTCTTTTTCATTTTCCTTTCCTCCTGGTTGATAAACTGTAATTACAACAAAGCGGGTAAAAATTTGCACACAATTACTCACTTTGCATAACTGTTAAAATTATAACATACTTTTTTCGAAAAGTCTATACTTTATAGCAAGAAATTCCGCTAACTTTGCCGAAAAATATTGAGTTTTTGACCTATTTTTCAGTTAGCAAAAACTAACACTTGTGCTTTTATTTAACAAGCACCGAAATCGAGTTGAAAATTACGCAAATTAAAAACCGCAGAAGGTTGATTTAAAACCCTCTGCGGCGAAAAAATTATTTGATTTTCTTGGTTGCGACCTCGTCACGAGCCATTGCAATGAACTCATCAAGAGTCATAGAACCCAAGTCAACACCACCACGCTGTCTTACCGAGACGGTGCCGTTTTCGACCTCTTTATCGCCGATTATCAGCATATAAGGAATCTTCTCAAGCTGGGCCTCACGGATGCGGTAGCCCATCTTCTCGTTGCGGTCATCGCAGGAAACTCTGAAGCCTGCGGCCGACAACTTATCGGTAACCTCCATTGCCTCATCACGCAATCTCTCAGAGATGGGAATAACGCGGATCTGTTCAGGAGAAAGCCACAACGGCATTGCACCTGCAAACTTCTCGAGCAACAGAGCCAAAGTACGCTCATAGCAACCTAGCGAAGTGCGGTGAATGATGTAAGGCGTCTTCTTCTCGCCGTCTACGTCCACATACTCCATACCGAACTTCTTGGCCAACAACATATCGATCTGAATGGTAATGAGAGTATCCTCTTTGCCGTGAACATTCTTGATCTGAATGTCGAGCTTCGGACCGTAGAAAGCAGCCTCGTCAATACCGATCGAGTAGTCGATGCCTAAGTTATCGAGGATCTTGCCCATAAGCTCCTGAGCCTCGTTCCACTGCTCCTCGGTTCCCTCGTATTTGTCTTTTCTCTCGGGATCCCACTGCGAGAAACGATAGGTTACATCATCACCGAGACCGACAGTCTCAAGCATAAACTTAGCAAGTTCCAGACAACCTCTGAACTCCTCCTCCAACTGCTCAGGACGGAGAACCAAGTGACCTTCGGAAATAGTGAACTGACGGACACGGATAAGACCGTGCATTTCGCCCGAATCCTCGTTTCTGAAGAGTGTCGAAGTCTCACCCAAACGCATCGGCAGATCGCGGTAAGAACGCATCTTATTGAGGAACACCTGATACTGGAACGGACAGGTCATCGGACGGAGAGCAAAACACTCCTTTTCCTCGTCATTGGGGTCACCCAAAACGAACATACCATCGAGATAATGATCCCAGTGACCCGAAATTTTATAAAGCTCGCGCTTAGCCATAAGCGGAGTTTTGGTGAGCAGGTATCCTCTCTTCTGCTCCTCGTCTTCAACGAATCTTTGAAGAAGCTGAATAGCTCTTGCACCCTTCGGCAACATAATGGGAAGACCCTGTCCAATAACGTCAACGGTCGTAAAATACTCAAGCTCACGGCCGATCTTGTTGTGGTCGCGAAGTTTTGCTTCCTCGAGCATTTTTAAGTGCTCCTCGAGCTCGGGAACGCTGGCAAAAGCAGTACCGTAAATACGGGTCAACATCTTGTTGTTGCTGTCATTTTTCCAGTACGCACCCGAAGTACCGGTCAGTTTAAAGGCCTTCAAAGCCTTGGTGTAGGTAAGGTGCGGACCGCGGCACATATCAACGTAATCACCCTGCTTAAAGAAGCTGATAGGCTCGTCAATACCAAGGTCAGCAATATGCTCGACCTTGTAGATCTCGCCGTTGTCCTCCATCAGTTTAACTGCCTCGTCACGCGGCAAAATAAACGGCTTGATGGGCAGATTTTCTTTGACGATCTTACGCATTTCGTCTTCAATAGCGGCAAGATCGCCGTCGGCCAATTTCTTGTCACCGAGGTCGACGTCATAATAAAAACCCTTTTCGGTCGCAGGACCGTAAGCGAATTTTGCATCAGGGAAAAGACGCTTGATGGCCTGAGCCATAATGTGAGCGGCCGAATGTCTGATAACCTCGAGTTCAAGTTCTTCGGGACATTGATCGGCAACGCCGTTGCTGTAAATAACCTTCATTTTTATCACCTTTTCGATTAAAATTTAAATAAAAAACCCTTGATACGCGGAAATTCACGTACCAAGGGCGCATAATGCTCGGTTCCACCTTGATTTATCACTCAAGACCCTTAACGCGGGTAAAACGGCATGCCTTTTTGACCGGCACACACTCGGGAGTGGTTTTTCGCAAGTTCTTTGTCCGGGCGGCTTACAGCCGATGACCGCCGTTCTCTTTCGACCGTAGACACTTGTTACTTTTTCCCTCAACGCTTTTGCTTTTTAAATATAATACTCCCAAATTCGCCAAATGTCAAGGGGATTGTTTTGCCAATAGGCTCAAGAAAAAGTAAAACCCGCAGGTCAGCCTGCGGGTTAAATACTTTCAGCTCAATCGAATACTAAGGATTAATCCTGAGTGCCGAAGAGACCGCCCCAAATGTCAACGTCTTTGAAGGATACGATGGTCTCAACGTCTGCGACTGCTTCGGAAACAATTGCTTCAATTTCTACTGCGGGTTTCTGATATGCTTTCATCTTTCTTTCCTCCTGTGTTATTTTTTATAATCAATTAATTTAAGCGCTAATTATTAATTGGAAAGTGCTGTGTAAACATCGTTGTAGGAATAGCAACCGATGTACCTATAAGTGAAGCCGGTAGTGCTGTTTGTGGTAGTATACATACCTACAAAGAACTTGATATTCTTATCCGACTCGCTCCACTCATTTATCGAGGTAAGAGCAATCTGATAAGTAGCATTTGCATTATTAACTGGAGCTGCACCATCATAAGTCATATTCTTATCAACGGGAACAACGAGAAGCTTATCGCAGAACTTGCCAACGATATTGCCGTTATTATCACGCTTAAGCTGGAACCAGTTGGCCCTTACGCCTGCACCTTCGACAGCAGGAATGATCATAAATCCGACATCTCCGCCACCTGCGTTGACATGAGCATTGCTTGGAAGCTTTATGGTTCCTTTAAAGCGGATACCCGAACCGCGCATCTTGTTCTCTGTCGGGTCAATGCCGGCTTCGCGATAGCTCCATGCAGCACCGGTAGCAAGAACGGGAGTGGTAAGCTTCTTAAAGTTTGCACCGTGAACAGCGTTAACCTTCTGACCGGGATATACAGCAAGATCGGTAGCGGGATCAACATATGCATCGGCACCATCGGGGATGGTAACCATACCGTCAACGATATCAACGACCTCACCGGTAGCGAAGGTTGCCTGAGCAATCTCTTCACCGCTGTGGAACTTGTCACCGTCGTTGAAATCGGTAGAATCAGCAGGTGCGATAACCTCGATAGTCATATCGGTAACGACGATCTGAGAAAGATAAGGAGTGTTGTAAGAGCCAACACTTGCGCCCTGAGAGCCAACCATTACGCAGAAAGATGCACCAAGGTCACCTTCCTGAACTGCATCGTTAATAAAGTCGGTCTCACCGTACTTATAGGTGCAGGTCAAGGTCTGAACGCAGTTGTTAAACTTATTCATAACGAAATCAGGCTCGGTAGTAAGGCTCAAGCCGTTCTCGTGTACAGGCCACGTCTCATCAATACCCTGGCTTGCAAGGTTTTCAGGAGTTTCGTCACCAACATAAGCACCGATAAGATCATCGGAATAACGGTATACGTTCTTAGCTACATCCATCTCCCACTCGGCGTAATAACGGGGTGTCTTATCCATGTAATAAACGCCTGCAGTTGGATAATTAGTGCCGATAGCTCTGGTATACTGAGCCTCGTTATCCTGAACAAGACCGATAGCAACCTTGATAGCCTTATCCTGATGAGTAAGATTGAGCGGAACGAACTTAATAGTTACATTATAGGTATAGCCTTGTTTGATCTTAACAGCCTTAGCTGTGTCAGCAGCATCATAATAGTCAACATCGTCACCGTAGGTGCCGCGAACGACCATTTTGCCGTTGAAATGGTTATAACCGGTATCCTTGAAGAAGTCGGTAACACCGCCGACGATCATACCATAAGGGGTAGGACCGCTGGAATTGTTCCAGAAATCCCTGGTGGTATCCTTATCGTTATAGTCATCAGTACCACCGTAGCTGAGTACGCGATGGCTGGTCTTAGTGCCAACCATATAATCGTATGCATCATAATTTCTGAAGTTATAAGAGTATGTAGCAGTTTTGGTCTCAGCTGCACCGGCGGTAGAACCGAAGGAAACAACGCAGAGAGAAACCAACATAACAACTGCAAGAACAACACTTAAAACACGTCTGAGTTTTCTAGTCATCATGGTTTTACTCCTTTCAATATGTAGACTATTAGACATAGAAATTATATCACTATTTTTTCCTTTGTCTACCATTTTACGCGACATTTTATTTCTTTTTTAATAAATTATTCTCATTAACGAGATTGAAATGTTACTTTTAGCATTCTGGTGGCAGAGAAGCCCTTACGTTAGGAGTAGCTCCGCCCTGCAAAGTATCTGGAATTCGCGGCATGGGTGATGGGTTCATCTGTCCCGCAGAAGGAACGAGCCACTTTTCTACGATACGATAGCGGTGTTTTGTTGTAGGGTGCGGCGCCTTCGACGACCGCAATCGGACCACAATCGGACCGTCAGAGGTCCGTTTTTGTCATTCTGAGCCGCAGGTTAAGAAGCTTTAGGAATTTGGTATCATTTTAAGATCCTTCGCATTCGCTCAGGATGACGATCGAGTGAGTTCTGTTCCGTGGAAGGCATGAGCGCCTTCCATACGGAAAAGTTGAAAATGTAGCTTTGTTTTAATGTTACACACAAAAGAAAACCCGCAAACGAGCGAACTCGTTTGCGGGTCATTTAGTTTAAATCAAATCGTAGACCTTTAATTAGTCCTGAGTGCCGAAGAGACCGCCCCAGATGTCAACATCTTTGAAGGAAACGATAGTCTCAACGTCAGCAACAGCTTCAGAGATAAGGCTCTCGATTTCTACTACGGGTTTCTGATAAGTTTTCATCTCAATACCCTCCTCTAATTACTGAACATTAGCAGCAACGCTGTTGATGGACTCGCAACCAATGTAGTTGTAGGTTGTTACGCCATCGATAGTTGCATAGATTGCGAACATAAATGCCTGATCCTCAAGACCGCCAAGATCCCACAAGCAAACCTGATACTGGCTGCCTTCGATAGCGGAAGCTTCACCGTAAACAGCTGCCTTGTCAACAGCTACCTTGTAGGTGTAAGCAGAATCCTCTGCCCAGTTAGCGGTGAGGTCGGGAGCGATCTTAGGAACGATAGCAAAACCGATTTCATCAGCTGCTTCGATATCAGCTGCGGTCAAAGCACCACGGGCACGGAGACCGGGATAACCCTCGGTACGGATACCGAAAGCTCTGTCAGCTGCGTAGGTGGGAGCAGCCTTGGTGAAGTTGTAGTAGCCGTTAGCAGCATTAATTACTTCACCGGGGAAGTAGAGGTTGCCGTCGATATCGGTGTAATATGCTGCGTCTGCAGGAACGGTAACCTTACCGTCAACAAACTCAACAGCAGTGTCACCGAACTTAGCTGCATCTGCTTCATACTCGATAACTACGTCATCAATGTAGTAGCTGTATGCCCAAGTAGTAGCAACGCCATCAACAGTACCAACACCGGGAGCAATGTAAAGAGCGAGCTTTGCATTGTTCATATCATCAGTAGCGGTGAAGGTGTAAGTATAGTTGATCCAAGGAGTGTCATTCTCAGACTTGCGGATGTAGTAAGGAAGCATTGCATCCCAATCGATGTCATCCATAGCGTTCTGCCACTCTTCAGGGAGCTGCTGAGACCAGTAGGTCTGCTTGAGCGAATCGCCGATCTGGGTACCCATAGTCTGGTTACCGCCGAACGAGTAGTTAGACTTAACATAAGTAAGTCTCATGTGGTTTCTGTAGTCCATCTTGGCTGCGCCATAATCAGGATACATTTCTTCGAAACCTTCGATAGCGGGACCATCAGTTACACGGTCGAAGGTGGTGCCTGCACCGATCTTATATCTGAACGATACAGTGTAGGTTCTGCCTGCTACGAGGTTGAAGCCGTCGGAACGGTCTCTGTCAACAACAGCAGCATCAGAGCTACCGAACATAGCGCTACCTCTCCAGCCGTAACCGGAAGCGCCATCATAGAAATGGTAAACAGTGTTGGTAGGATCCTCGGGATCAGCTACGTATTCCTGCTTTTCAGAAGAGTTGTTCTGAGCAGCCATACCGCCCTTGGCCTCGAAGTCGAGGGTCAAGGTAGCAGGAGTAGTTACGCCGTAGTCGATAGTACGAACCTTCTCAACAACAACGTCGTCAATGTAAGTAACTGCGGGACCACCAGAGAGAATTCTGATCTTAAGATCGGTACCTGCGAGTTCCTTGCCGGTGGTGTACTCACCACTCAAGGTGTACCAAGCGGTATCAGCGGTCAAAGCATACTGCTCTTTCCAACCCTGAGCCTCAGGACCAATATTCTGGGTTGCGCCGAGTTCATACTGCCAGTCAGTGTGGGTGGTAATCTTGTCGTTTGCAGCAACGGGAGTAGATACGTTGCCGTCGCCGGTAGAGAACAAAATCTGAATGTTGTCGTTTGCAGTCCACTTGTTAGATGCGCTAAGGTAAGAACCTGCGCCATACTTGTACTTGAAGGACAAGCGATAGACGGTGTCAGCTTCGAGAACGAAGGACTCACCGTTTGCATCTGCAACAGTAAGATAAGCGTTAGCACCATACCAGTGAACGGCACCGGTGCTGGTTACCTTTGCTACCTGGTTTGCTGCATCCTCGGGGTCTGCAACATACTCAACAGTAGCGCCAACAAGAGTTGTAAATGCAGCGCCGTTCATATCCTGCGAAACCTTAACGGTAGCAGCAGAAACAGCAACAGCACATGCGGATGCGAGCATCATAACTGCAAGTACAACAGCCATGACTCTCTTAAGGGATTTGCTGAGTTTCATGATAAATTTCTCCTTTCCTATTTTTAATAGGATAATTTTGCAAGATTATTATAATCCTCCAAAAAATGTTTGTCAAGCATAAAAACGTCAAATTTAAAAAAATTATTAATTTTAATAAAAACTTTTGTGAAAATTAACTAAAGCAACTGCTAACAACTTGTTACAACAGCTTGTCCTATGCGATTTGTGGTGACAACAAAACATCAAGGAGCTAATTCGCTCTCATAAAACGAGTTTTGAACAGTTTATTCGGGCGATTAATAATCGCGCCCCTACGGAAAACAATAATTCCTGCTGCTGTAGGGAAGAGCATCGCTCTCCCGCATTTGATAATGTCTTTTATCACAGCGGAAGGAACAAGCCCTTGCCATACGGTAATAATTTTGGTGATGTCCTTTTTCTCGCTCGCCTTAACGGTAGAGCGTTTGATAACGGCGGTCGCGGCCAAAACGCCACGGCGTTTTGGCCGTGCCGACAACATCCCCTATTATTCGATGGATATTAAGCGCACCGCATTAGTGGCGGCATCGGTAAATGACGATTGAACACCGTTGTCGGCAAGGCGAAGCCCCAAGGCTTCGCCGACCGCCGCACTGCTCAAAAATTCAAGGCATTTTTGGTTGACGAATCGTGTGCTATATTATATAATGTATATACACGCTGAAATTCTTCATTTTAAGTTAAGTTGATCGGAGGCAAAAATGGAAACCAACCTTTATGAAAACTCTATAAAAATCGAAACACCCGTCGAAACGGCAATCCGCTCGATCACAAGAAGTCCGCTCAGCATCATCGCTGCCGCTCTTCTGCTCTTGTGTTCGGCTGCTTTAGACGTGTTTTCGCTGAACAGTCACGTCACCACTGCCCTGCTTGTTCTCAATCTGGTGGCTGTCTGTGTTTCGGCAGGAGTGAAGAGCATTTCTTTCAGAAAAGCGATTGCTTTGACCGATTTTATTGTCTTTACGGTGCTTTCGGTCAACAACATAATGCACTTGATCTTCCCTAACAACGATTTTGTTGTTTTCGCTAAAGGCAGTTTTAAACTTATGCTCCTTCCCGAGGCCGATTTTCTGGGTTCGGGAACAAGTTGTGAAACCGCATTCACACTGTATCTGGCAGTCTGCTTTTTGTTAAGACTTATAACCGATTCGCATTTGAGATCTGCAACGGTTAAGAATATCCCTGTCCGCGGCGGTCATATTTTCTGCGGTATTTTTATGGTTGTGCTCTCAGTCAACGCTCTTTATTGCGGATTATCGACTGCTTTAAACGGCATTCCGAAATATTTAATACTGCCCGACCACACTACATATATTATAATGTATACCGTCAGTGCAGTGTTTGGCGTTTTGGCAGTTGCTCTCTTGCTCGAAGCAATCGTCTGCTTCAAAAATTTCAGTAAACTAAGGAAAACCGAAAATGCTTTTTAAAAAATCAAAATACGACTTTGTTGTCGTCGGTCTCGGCAACCCCGGCACAAAATACGACAAGACCCGACACAACGTTGGTTTCAGGACACTTGACCTGTTGATAAAGGATTTGGAGGTCACAAACGAAAAATCCAAGTTTCAGTCGCTTATTCGCGATGCGAAGGTAGGAAGTAAAACCGTTCTTCTCGTCAAGCCGCAGACATTTATGAACAACTCCGGCTCGGCGGTAAGCGAAATATTACAGTTCTATAAGATCGAGCCGGAAAAGCTCATCGTCATTTCCGACGATGTCTCAATGGACGAGGGCAGACTAAGGATCCGTGCATCGGGAAGTCACGGCGGTCACAACGGACTGCGTGATATTATCGAGCTGTTAGGCACCGATAAATTCCCACGAGTTCGAGTCGGTGTCGGTCAGAAACCGCATCCGGATTACGATCTCGCCGATTGGGTATTGGGAAAACCCGACAACGAAGCCAAGCAAAAGATAGACAAGGCCGAAGAGGACGCCGCGAAAGCCGTTGTGACCGTTGTCACAAAAAATCTTCAGGACGCCATGTCGAAATTCAACCGATAAAGGTGTAAAATGCAAACTACCCACAAATTTATCCGACAGATGCTCCTTGCCACTCCGGAATACGCGGAGCTGACCGATGCCTTTAGATCAGGCAGGTTTCCCGCGGCTATATGGGGTGCATCGCACATTCACCGTTGCATTCTGTCGGCGGCTCTGAGCATAGACTTTGGCTCAAAGCCACTCATTATCACTCCCGGTGACGCTGAAACCGAACGCGTTTTAGAGGATCTTACGGCCTTAGGCGCCGACTGTGCGGTATTCCCTGCAAGGGATTACCTTTTAAGACCCGACATTACTCGCTCGCACGACTGGGAACACAAAAGATTAGGCACCCTCTCTAAAATTTTAGAGAGGGATTTCGACGTTGTTTTAGCTTCCGCCGATGCAGTTTTGGGTCGAACACTTCCCAAAGAAACACTGCAAAAACGACTTTTTGAGTTGAAGGTCGGCGACGAATTAGCCCAAACAGAGCTTATCGACCACCTTGTTGCGGCCGGCTTTACACGCTCAGAGCAGGTCGACGGTGCAGGTCAGTTTTCGGTACGCGGCAGTATCATTGACCTCTTTACTCCCGATCGCAACGACGGCATCCGTATCGACTTTTTCGGCGATGAGATCGACAGCATCTCGGTCTTTGAAATTGACACGCAACGGCGAACAGAATCGTTGAAATCGGTCAAGATCACTCCTGTTTCGGAAGTCAGTCCCGACGATCTCGTCGCGTTCCGCGAGAAACTCTTAGGTCTTACTGAGAACATCAAAACACACGACACACTCAAGAAGCGTATTAAAAAGGATCTTAACCGTCTTGAAAACGGCGGCAGTCCGTCGCTCGATGCTTATATTGACCTGATCTACTCCGACCGTTCGACGATCTTCGACTATTTGGGTGAAAATTCGCCTGTCTTTATTTTCGACACCAATGCTGTACTCGAAAAGGCAGAAAACTGCCTTGACCTGCATTTTGAAGAGTTAAAAGCCCTGCTCGAAGAGGGTGTTTTACCTAAAGGTTTTAAGTCTGTTTATCTCGATCTACCTCTGTTTTCAAAGGAACTTGGTTGTCGAAAAACCGTGTTTTTTGACACGTTTCCTAAGTCACAATACCCCATCGAACCAAAGTCCACTTTGAACCTCAATTTCAAGCAATCAAACGGTTTCAGCGGCTCGGCCACGATGCTCGCCGACGATATAAAGAACAGCGGAGCCCGACTCACCGTCATTCTGGCAGGCACCGAAAAAGCCGCCAACAACCTTTGCGAAGAACTGTGCGATCTTAAAATCAAGGCGAAATTCGCCGTTGACCCATCTAAAGTAGGTAAATCGGGTGTTTACGTCACAACAGGACTAATTACCGCAGGTTTTGAACTGCCGTCGGCCAAAGCCTCGGTCATCGTTCACGGCAAAGCGACCGCCGCAAAACGCAAACGCCGCTTTAAGACCGGCAACGCCGTTGGGTCTTTAGACGAGCTCACCCACGGTGACTACGTTGTCCACGCGACCCACGGAATCGGTGTTTTTGAGGGTATTCAGCAGATGAAGACCCACGGAATTACAAGAGATTATATAAAGATCCGTTATGCGGGCAAGGATGCCCTTTATGTGCCTGTGACCTCGCTTGATTTAGTGTCGAAGTATGTCGGAAACAGCGACGATGTCACAGTTAAACTCAACAAATTAGGTTCTCAGGATTGGAATAAAACAAGGGCCAGAGTCAAGTCAGCCGTCAAGGATATGGCAAAACAGTTGACAGCGTTATACGCTAAACGTATGCAGATAAAGGGCTATGCTTTCAGCCCCGATACCGATATGCAGTCCGACTTTGAACGCCGATTCGAGTTTGAAGAGACCGACGACCAGCTTCGTTGCGTCGCTGAAATAAAACGCGATATGGAACGCTCAGTTCCTATGGACCGACTGCTATGCGGCGATGTTGGTTTCGGCAAGACCGAGGTGGCACTGAGAGCCGCCTTCAAATGCATTGCCGAGGGTAAGCAATGTGCAATTTTAGTGCCGACGACCATTCTCGCCTGGCAGCATTACAATACCGCAGTCGAACGTTTTTCAGGCGTAGCCGTCAATGTTGAAATGCTGTCGCGGTTCAGAACTCCGAAACAGCAGGAAAAAATAAAGAAAGATCTGATTGCCGGAAATATCGACCTGATAATAGGCACCCACAGTCTCATAGCAAAGGATGTAAAATTCAAGGATCTAGGGTTGCTTATCGTTGACGAGGAACAGCGTTTCGGCGTTGCTCAAAAGGAAAAATTAAAGGAACGCTTCCCCGATGTCGACGCTTTAACACTTTCGGCAACTCCTATTCCCAGAACCCTTAATATGGCTCTGTCGGGACTGCGTGATATGTCGTCGATCGAAGAAGCACCGATGAACCGACATCCCGTGCAGACGTATGTTTTGGAACAGGATAAAGGCATTGTCAATGAGGCCATCAGCCGTGAGCTTCGCCGCGGCGGTCAGGTCTATTACCTGCACAACCGCACCGACAGTATCGACTCCTGTGCCTTAAAGCTCCAACAGGCTCACCCTGATGCAAAAGTCGGAGTAGCCCACGGCAAATTGGGTGAAGAAGCATTGTCACGAGTCTGGCAGCAGCTGCTCGAAAAGGAGATCGATATTCTGGTGTGTACCACCATTATCGAAACGGGAGTCGATGTGCCGAACGCCAACACTCTCATCATTGAGGATGCCGACCGTTTAGGATTGGCACAGTTACACCAGATCCGCGGTCGAGTCGGCCGAAGCCACCGTATGGCCTACGCCTATCTTTTGTTTACAAGAGGTAAGGCTCTTTCCGATATTTCGCAAAAGCGGCTTGATGCAATAAGTAAATTCACCGAGTTCGGTTCGGGCTTCAGAATCGCTATGCGAGATCTGGAAATTCGCGGTGCGGGTTCGGTTTTAGGCGGCGAACAGCACGGACACTTAGAAGCGGTGGGATACGATATGTATTTAAAACTGTTATCCGACGCCATCGCCGAAGAAAAGGGTGAAGTCCCCGAAAAGCAGTTGGAGTGTACCGTCGATCTTAAACTCAACGCTCATATTCCCGAACGCTATATTTCTTCTTTGTCACAGCGGCTTTCGGCCTACAGAAGGATAGCCGCCATAAAAACACATGAGGACGTTTTGGACGTTACCGATGAACTGCTTGACCGTTACGGCGATCTGCCTAAAGCAGTCGAAACACTTATCGATGTCTCGTTCCTCAAAAACCGTGCGGCGGCGGCAGGTATAACCGAGATCACCGAGCAGATGGGTATCTTAAAGTTCTATTTAGAAGGACTTAATGACAGGGTCACGGCTTTGCTCACATCACCGTTACAGCGTCGGGTCATGTTCAACGCCGGCAGCCGTCCGTTCGTCGGCGTAAAACTATTAAAGCAGGAGCCGATACTTGAGACTTTACGTGCCGTTTTGGACGCAATGCAGCCTTGACGCCGAGAATTTACAAACACGTAATAATAAACTTTGTAAAAATGCTGGACTTTTTTAAAAGTTTATTATATACTTTACTGTGTATCATCGCTCGTTTGAGCAATTAAGGAGTATCTAAATGAAAAAGATCTTTAAACTTTTAAGCCTTACTTTAGCCATCGTTATGGCTTTAGGCATCTTTGCCGGCTGCCACAAAAAGGGTGAAATTGCCTTTACCATCGGCGATTACAAGTACACTTCTTCAATGTACAGCTGTGCACTTTATGACGCCGCGGCCAGCGCAAGATCCGCTATTGCGGCCTACGTTTCCGAGTCCGGCGGCGACACAAGCAAGATTAAATATGAGAATTACAAGTTTGACGCCGAGGGTAATGTTACCGCTACCGGTGCCGTTACTTATGAGACCATCGTTAAAAACGAGGCCATCAACACCTTAAAGCGTTTCACCGTTATTCAGGAGAAAATGGCCGCTGAAAATCTTACCTTGCCTGACGATTACAAAAACGCTGCTGAGATGCAGGCCTATTACTATTGGTACACCGGTTGCGATTACAGCACCTATGCAACCTACGGCAGTGCCGTTCTCAACTACTACACACCTTTTGCTAAGGTTTACGAACCTAACGGTGTTCTCTACGAGACCTATAAGCAGTATGTAACCTATCAGACGATGTACAGTTACTACTTTGAGCACACCTATGGCGAGGGCGGTTCCAAAGAGGTTCCCGAGGCCACACTTAAAGAGTACCTCACTACCCACTATGAGATCGCCGATACCATTCAGTTCTCAAAGCTTGACAGCAGCAGTAAGGAACTTTCGGCCGAAAAGTTAGCTGAGCTCAAGGCTAAGGCTGAGGCTTACGCTGACCGCATCAACAAGGGTGAGGATTTTGAGGACGTTTACGAGGAATATCAGGAGGAATTAAAGAAGGAGCAGGAAGCCAACACCAGTTCTTCCGCTTCGACCACGACCTCTTCCGATGCATCTTCTAATGCTTCGGGCAATGAGTCTTCCACCACCTCAAGTACTACCTCTTCCACCGCTTCCGGCACTACAAGCTCGGGCGAAGAAGAGTTTACTCCTCCCCAATATGTCGGTCTTTACGGTGACAAGGAGACTGATTACGAGCACGCTTGCTTCGAAACCTTGCACAAGTCCGACCTCAATAAAGCGTTCGTTTACGACGATACCGAGAACAAGGCCTATTTCCTCTTAGTTAGACGCGACATTTTGGATGAGGATTATTATTTTGACAACCTCGAGATCTCCATTCTTTATGACTTAAAGGAAGAGGAGTTTGACGGTGAAGTAAAGACTGCCGCACAGGCTCTCACCGCTGTTGAGGACAAACACGCTACCAGACCCTTCAAGGTCAAGAATATCAAGATCTGATGATTTTTCTCCGGGGTTTTCCCCGGAGAATTTTTAATAGTTGCGGCTTTAGTATTTCACTGCAACTTTTGCAAACAATACCAAAGTACACAGCAGATCCTTATAAAAAGGAGATTTTTATGAACTTTAAAGAAAACGGTGTTTCTTATAAACACATTCCTTCAAAAAGGTTTAAGACCACGCTTTTGTCGGTCACCTTTTATGCTCCGCTTGACAAAAACGCCGCGGCTAACGCCTTGAGCGTTGCTTTGATGTCAAAGGGTACACCCGAATATGCCGACTACTACTCCTTTAACCGCCGTCTGGCCGGTCTTTACGGCGCTTCGGTCACAAGCTCGGTCAGCAAGACCGGCGACCGACAGGAGCTCAACATCTCCCTGACCGTTAACGACGACAAGTATTCTTTGGGCGGTGAACCCACCGTTTCGGCGGCAGGCCAATTACTGCTCGATATGCTTTTCGGCTATTATCTGAGTGGAAAATCATATCCTAAAAATGCGGTCACTCGCGAAAAACGTCTTATCAAAGAAGCAATAATGAACCGATTTAACGACAAGCGGGTCTTTGCGCGTCGCCGCTGTGAAGAGATCATGTGCGACGGTGAGGCTTACGGACTTTCTCCCAACGGCACGGTCGAAGAAGTAGAGGCTTTGACCGATTCCGACATCCGCTCCGGTATGACAAGGTTGCTTAAAGAAGCTTTTATCTCGATCGTTACCGTCGGTGCCAAGGAGCCCACCTGCTTTATAGAAGATTTCAAAAAGCTCATTACAACTGTTGGACGTAACTATCACGCGTTGCCCGAAGACGTCGCCAAAAAGGCCTCGGAGCTTAAAGTCACAAAAGAAAAAATGCCTGTAAAACAGGGCAAGCTCGTTATGGGTTTCCGTTCCGAAGTCGGCGAAAACCTGCCCGAGTCGGTGAAGACCTGGATAATGACCGACATTTTCGGCGGCGGACCTTACTCAAAGCTGTTCTGTAATGTCCGTGAAAAAATGAGCCTCTGCTACTACTGTGCGGCAAGAGGTGTCCGCACAAAGGGTCTTATTTTCATCGAGAGCGGCGTTGAAAAGGATAACATCGAATCGGCACGTACCGCTATTCTCGACCAGTTCCAAAACATCAAAAACGGTCAGATATCGGAATCGGAGATCAATTCCTCGAAATTATCCCTTTCCGACGCATTCCGTTCGCTTGCCGCCGATCAAGGTTCGCTTGCGAGTTGGTATGACGCAAGAGCTTTGAGTGATAACAATTTGTCACCCGAGGATGTCGTAAATGCGGTCGAAGCCGTAAATTATGAGGATATCATCGCGGCCGCCAACACCTACTCTTTGGATACCGTTTATATTTTAAGTCCCGACGAAGAAGCTATGAAGGAGGATGCCGAATGAGCTTTACAAAAAAACGCATAAACTGCCCCGAAGCCGGCGAATCCTGCCTTTTAGCAACCCATTCCTCAGGGCTTAGGGTCTATATTTCAAATAAGGACACATTTGTCACCAACTACGCCGTTTTCGGCACAAAGTATGGCTCGGTCGACACCGAATTCGGATTTGACGGTCAGCCGATGTTAAAAACTCCCGAAGGCATTGCTCACTTTTTGGAGCATAAACTTTTTGAGGGTGAAGACGGCGACGCTTTTGAAAAGTACTCGAAGACCGGTGCATCCGCCAACGCCTATACCTCATTTGACCGCACCTGCTATCTTTTCAGCTGCAGTGACCGATTCTATGAAAACCTGGATATTCTGTTGTCCTTTGTCTCCTCTCCCTATTTCACCGAGCAGACAGTGCAAAAGGAACAGGGCATCATCGGGCAGGAGATAAAAATGTACGAGGATGTGCCCGATTGGAGAGTTCTTTTCAATCTCTTCCGCATAATGTATCACAATCATCCCGTCAAAATAGAGATCGCCGGCACCGTCGAATCAATAGCTGAAATTTCGGCCAAGACGCTTTATGACTGCTACAACACCTTCTATGATCCGTCAAATATGTACCTCTGCTTAGCCGGAAACTTCGATACGGATAAGGTGCTGGAAATGGTCGATGCCAAGATAAAACCAGCCGATGAGCGAAATATTGTCCGTTCTGATTTCAGCGAGCCCGAAACGATCGTCGAAAGCCGCTGTGAACTCAAGATGGCTGTTTCAATGCCACTTTTTGTGATGGGTATAAAGGATAAGCCCGCCGATTCCGAACATCTGCCTATTAAAAAGGCTACCGCCGAACTGTTTTTAGAGATTCTTGCCGGTAAGATCTCACCGCTCTACAACTCTCTGCTCGAACAGGGTCTCATCAACAACCGCTTCGGTACCGAGCACTTCTACGGCAACTCCTACGCCGCGATCCTTTTTGACGGCGAGTCAAAGGATCCCGACGCTGTCAAAGAAGCAATCGTTTCGGAAATCAAAAAAATCGCCGAAAACGGTGCCGATCCGTCCCTTTTCGATGATGCAAAACGCAAGCTTTACGGTCATTCCATTCGCGGATATAACGATGCGGAAGAGGCTGTAGGCGAGTTCATCGACTGCTATATCGACGGCACTGAGCCGTACGCCGACCTTTTGGCACTGAAGAAGATCACGGTCGACGATGTGACCGCTTTTGCAAGATCATTAAAACCCCAAAATGTTGCTCTCTCGGTCATTTCCCCGCAAATGTGAAAAATCTTAAAATTTTTAAAAAAGTTCTTTAATATTAGACGCTTTTAGTATATAATGTTTTTGTACTAAAAGCGTTTATTTTTTCCAGAAAGGAAGTTTTCCTATGTTGACCGCCGCATATAACGTCACTTTTATGGGGCTTAAGTTTAAACTTGACCCCGTTGCCTTTACAATTCCCATTGGCAAAGGCTGGGACATTTACTGGTACGGTATCCTTATAGCTTTAGGCTTCTTGCTGGCCATCATCTACGGTTTCAGCAGAGCAAAAAAATATGATGTCGATCCCGACCGACTTACCGATATCGTGTTGGTTACGACACCGTTGGCGATACTTTGTGCCAGACTTTACTACATCATTTTCTATAAGGGCGATTTAAGGATCAAAACCGTCTGGGATTTTATCGGTATCGGATCGACCTCGGGTGTTGCAGGTCTTGCTATATATGGCGGTGTTATCGGTGCCGCGGTTATAGGACTCATTATGTGCAAACTCCGCAAAGTCAACGTTCTTGATGCTTTCGATCTTGCCGCCTGCGGCTTTCTTATCGCACAAAGCATCGGTCGCTGGGGTAACTTCTTTAATCAGGAAGCCTTCGGCACCGCTACGGGCAGTTCCTGGTTTGGTATGACGAGCGAGCCTATTGCCCAGGAATTGGGATACGGTGTTTTGGCTCACCCTTGTTTCCTTTATGAGTCACTTTGGTGCCTTTTAGGCTTTATCCTGCTCCACGTCATCGGAAACCACCGCGAATTCAAGGGTCAGTTGGCTCTGACCTACGGCGTGTGGTACGGCTTCGGTCGAATGATAATCGAAGGCTTCCGCACCGACAGTTTGGGTCATTTCTTGCGAGTTTCTCAGTGGCTCTCGGCCGCTTTGATGATCGCCTGCGCGACCGTTCTCGTTATTATGTTCCGCCGACTCCGTCAGGCAAAGGTCGATGCAACCTACACCGATATGTTCAGCGAGGTGCAGACCTTTACGGTCACAACCATTTCGAATGATAACAATGAGACAGACGGCGAAGAAGTTGCAAACTATCGGTCCGAAGAAACGGAAGAACCCGAAATCATCGAAGAAACAAACGAACAAGGCACTGAAAACGACTAAATCGAGGTAATATAAATGGCAAAACTTATTAACGGAAAAGAAATTTCAGCGGCAGTAAAACAGCGTATCGCAAGGGAAGTTTCAGAAATAAAGCAAAAAGGCGTGACTCCCGGGCTTGCCGTCATAATCGTCGGCAACGACCCTGCTTCCGAGGTCTATGTAGGCTCTAAGGAGAGAACCTGCAAAGAGCTTGGAATGTACTCCGAAAAATACGCTTTGCCTGCCGATACGTCAGAAGACGAACTGTTGGCACTCATAGACCGATTGAATAACGACGATAAGATACACGGCATTCTCTGCCAGTTGCCGCTGCCAAAACATTTGGACGAAAAGGCGGTCATTAACGCCATCGACCCCCGAAAGGATGTCGATGCGTTCCATCCGCAGAACGTCGGTCACATTATGATCGGTGACTATGATTTTCTTCCCTGCACTCCTGCAGGAATTATGGAAATGCTCCGATATGAGAATATCGAGACCTCGGGCAAGCACTGTGTAGTCATCGGCCGTTCGAACATTGTCGGCAAGCCTATGGCAATGCTGATGCTTCACGCCAACTCAACTGTCACTATTTGTCACTCCAAAACGGAGAATTTGAAAGAGATCTGCCGCGAGGCTGATATTCTTATAGCCGCCGTCGGCAGAGCAAGATTTGTCACCGCCGATATGGTAAAAAAAGGTGCCGTTGTCATTGATGTCGGCATGAACCGACCGGCTGACGGCAAGCTTTGCGGTGACGTCGATTTCGAGAATGTCGAGCCTCTTTGTTCTGCGATCACGCCCGTTCCAGGCGGTGTCGGACCTATGACCATCGCCACTTTGATGCAAAACACTCTGACTGCCGCAAAAGCGACTTTGAGATAAACTAAAATCCACTTTTTGAAAGGAGGAGTATCCGTGAAAAGACCGGTTGCAGCACTTGTTTTTATAATAACCTTGCTTTCTGTTTTCACCTTTTCGGTGTCGGCCGCAAAGTATGAGATCGGCAATATCACCTTCACGGCAAATGACGAATTCACCGTTCACACAGCAGACGACCTGCTCTCCTCCTCTAATGTCAATGGGTTATTGTTCGTTGGGTTGACAGCCGACGGCAACCATCAGATCCAATGTCGGCAGACCGTTACCGAGTTTTCGAAACAGCTCGTATCCTTTGCCGGAATGGACGCTGAGATAGTGGCTCCCATCGGTCAGCAGATCTTCCCTAACGGCTTTGAAACGACGGTCATCAACTCTCTTATTTATTTAAAGAACACGACCGCCGACGACAAGGGTTACACCTCGGTTTATGTCACTGTCAACGACGGCAAGCTGTACACCTTTACCTATTTCGGCTCGGACGCCACCAAGATGGGTGAATTTATGACGACAGTGAAATTCCCGCTAAAATCGGGCGGAACCGGAGTCAACGTTTATCTCATCGTGCTGATCGCGATCTTCATTCTGGCCGACGTTGTGCTGATAGGTTTCCTTGGCTACTCCTTCTTTAAGGACTACCGCCAGAGAAAAATGGAAAAAAGCGAAAATGTCGTCGACCAGTATATCAAAATAAAGAGAAGAAAGTTTTAAAATAAAAAAAAGAGAGGTTGAACCTCTCTTTTTTATTTTCTCAACCTCGTCCTGCCTAAAGTCGAGGGTGATTGCTCGCGGAACGCCTTGAAATCGTCCATCAACGAGGCACGGACCACGGCTCCGCCGCCGTGTTTTTCGCGGATCTTATCAACGCTTCGCTCCAGCGTGTCGTGCTTTAAAATGCTAAGCCTATCCTCGAAAAGCGACAACTGAAACTGCGGCTCATATGGCTCCAATTTTTGCACTCTGACGCCAACCGACCGCAACGGTATTTGAAAGTCATAATTTTGCTTTAACAATTCAGTCGCCTCTTTGGCGATCATATCAGCCGACTGCACCGAGGTGTCAAGCGAGGTCAAAAAACTGTGGGTCTCTAAGTTTCGATCCCTGATAGACACCTGTATTGAAAACCCTTGCAGGTTTTGACGTCTTAACTCCGCGGCAACATCCTCGCTGAGTCTTAAAAGTATCTTGTGCGTGCTTGCCGCATCTTCGAGGTCGCTGGGACACGTGACCGAACGACCGACCGACTTTGGAATTTCCACGTAATCGCAACGGGTGACCGGTGAATTTTCATTACCGTTGGCAAACGCGTGCAGCATTTCGCCGTTTTTCCCGAGCCTGAGTTTCAGACTGTCAACATCAGCATTGGCAAGATCGCCGACAGTGAAAATCCCTAAATCATTAAGTCTTCGCGCCGTCGACCGACCGATACCAAGCAAGCAGCCGACCTCCATCGGCCATACGATTTCTCTGAACCGATCGTACGGGATCTCGCTCACGGCATCGGGCTTTTTAAGGTCAGAGCCTAATTTTGCGAAAATTTTATTAAAGCTGACGCCAACCGAAATGGTAAGACCCAGTTCAGCCTTGACCTCGCTTCGTATCTTCTCAGCGATCTCAAGCCCTGTGCCGAAAAGCCGCCGACTGCCCGTGACATCAAGCCAGCATTCATCAATTCCGAACGGCTCGATAAGGTCGGTGTAACGCTCATATATCTTGCGGGTCAACTCCGAGTAACGGTTGTAACTCTTAAAATTCGGCGGGACTATGATAAGATTTGCACACTTTTGCTTTGCCTGCCATATAGGTTCGCCGGTAGAAACTCCGAACTTTTTAGCAGCCTCGTTTTTGGCTAAAATTATACCGTGCCGTTCCTCGACACTGCCGCCTACCGCAACCACCTTATCGCGAAGCTCCGGGTTTTCCTTTATAGCCACCGAACAGTAAAAATTGTTAAGATCACAGTGGAGTATCGTCCGCATTTTTTCACCGCCTTGCCCTCTTTTAATTAGATTATAACCCAAAACGGAGAATTTGTAAAGAACATTTGTTCAGAAATTTTCGGTAAATTTGCCCTCTGTTGTTCACAGAGGGCTTGCTTTTATGGCACGCGACTGCCGTGACAGGTAAGGTAAATTATCTGTCTTTCCTCAGCCAGTTTCTTCAACAAATCGAGAGCGTTTTCTAACTTCTGCTCATCAAGATTTACAAACGGATCGTCCAGCACAACCGGCGGTTTCACATCCTTATAGAGTGCATCGCAAAGTGCAAAACGCGTCGCTATATCCAACAAATTTTTATAGCCGGTGCTGAAGTAATCCTTCTCATAACTCTTACCGTAGCGTTCGATATTCAAGTTGAAATCAGAGTCCAAGAGGAACTTGCCGACATCCTCGCCCAATATGATATTCGCATACTTTTCGAACCCTTCCGACAAAGGTGTACGGTATCTTGACGAAAGACCGATCTTGGCTGATTCCAAAAACTCCATCGTCTTTTCTATCACAAAAAGTTCGCTTTCCTTCTCGGACAACTGATCCTTAAAGGAAGCCAGATCGTTTTCGAGTTCGGGAACCGAGTCGGCCAAAGGCAACAGCGAATTTATGCGGCTCTTGAGTTCCAGAACCGTTTTTCTTGAATCATCAACGGTGAGTTTTAACTCGTTTTCCTGAAGCTTCAGTTGTTCGCGGTCGAGTGCAGTCTCAATCACCGCGGAATCGACCTCAGGCAACTCTTCAAGACGCTTTTCGGCCGTTTCCAACGACTGCTTGGCTCTAAGCCACGCCTGCTTTGAATCACGCATTTTTAAAAACAGAGAATTGTAATCACCGTTCTGTGCCGAAATCTTGAAAACAGCCAGCGTTTTATCCAATTCGGCTTTGAGTTCCCCGATTTTTAATGATAATTCGGAGCATTTTGCATCCCACTCCGAGACCTTGACCTTCAAATTGCAATAGTTATCCCACATTGCACCCAAACGGTAGGCCTGCTCCGAAAAAGAACCTTCCAGTTCAAAATTGCCGAAAAAGGCTTCCAGCGAGGCGTTTATAGAATCAACCTCGCGTTTCAGAGTCTCGTACTCATCTCTTTGTTCGGCAACATCAGTTTTGGGTGCGTTGCGATCGATCATATTCTTAAGATACAAGAACGCCGCGACGCCAAACAGGACCACGCCCAAAACCAACAGCACAATGGCTACGGTGACCTTAACAAAGAGCATCGCACAACCGCCGATGCTGAGCACAGCCGCCAAAATTCCGATCGGCTTGACGGGTGCTTTTTTTGCGGTATCATTTTCGGCAGCAACCGATTTCAATAATTCGGCTTTTGCATCACATTTAGCTTTAAGTGCCGAGACTTCAGCCGCTTTCTTTTGCATATTTTCGATAACCGAAGCGTTCAGATCCCGTCCGTCGAAAATTGCTTTCAAACCGTCAAATTCCTGCGATGCACTCGTGTCATTTTTAAGTATTTTATACTCGCTTTCGAGCGACTTTAATTCCTCTGCCGTTTTAAAGGCACCGACCAGTTGAGCTTCCTCGGGCAAACCGCACGGAAACTCTCGGTCTACAGACGCAATTTCGGACTTTAGCTCTTCCGATTCTGCCAAAAGTTCATCACGGCGTTTTTTATCGGCAACAGCTGCGGCCAATTCGGCGGCCTTCTGTAACTGTTCTCCGACCGTTTTAAGCCGTGCCTCTCCGATCTCAACCTCGGACTCTGCCGATTTAAGCCTTTTTGATAACTCGGCAATGTTTTCAACCGCGACCCTTGCATCATTAAGACGGCGTTCGGCCTCGGTGATCTTCGACTCGAGCTCGGGCACGAAGCCCTTGCCCCTTTGATTCGAATAATCATTCTTCCGCTTTTTAAGCACAGCCATGGCCTTGTCAAAATTCGACACATCGTCGCTATTTTCAACCAGATTCATCAGCTTGGCAGTGATGCTCACATTAACTGCGGTCTCACTTTCCAGCTGTGGGAAAAATATGCTCCTCTTAAAGCCCTCAGCGTCGATTCCAAACACCTCAACACCGATGTTTTCGGTGTAATCACGGCTTTCCGCTCCAAGACCGAGATCAAACAAACGGAACGTATCGGAATTGGCCTTAACACCGAAAAACCGTTCGATCCTATACTGTTTGCCGTCGATCTCAACGTCCAGCCAACCACCGAAATTACCGCCCTGCCAAGGAGTTCTGAGCTTCCTCTCATTCTCCTCGACCTTGCGTTTTGTGGTCTGCGGCAATCCGTAAAACATCGCCATTATAAAGGAGCAGAGGGTGGATTTGCCGAAACCGTTTTCCTCGTTTATAACGGTAAGTGTGTCGCTGAAATCGAACCCATATTGCGAGAGTGTTCCGTAGTTTTCAACATAGCATTTAAGCAGTTTCACGGTCACACCTCCATTCCGATAAGTGCCGACAGACCGCACTCCAATATGCGGTCGATCTGCTCGGGATCCAATCCCGACTCCATGGCTACGCGAATGAACTCGCCTTTTAAGGAGACATCGTTTTTATAGACCTCGGGATTTATTTCAAGCCCCGTTTTATCCTTCACTTTGGCAAAATAAAACCTGCTGTTTAGTTCCTTTGCGAAATACAAAAGATCCTTTCTGGCACCTGCAGGCACCTTGCCCACCAAGTTCACCTTTACCATCGCAGTCTCAGGTATCGCGGCTGTTGAACAGTCGATCCTCTCCAATATCTCCGAAAAATCGGATAAACCGCTTATGTCGCAATCAATTACTTCTATCTGCCGGCCGTTGGTCGGTACAAATGCGTGATTTATACCGTTTTGGTCGGTTTCGAGCATTACAAAACCCTTTTGACCGTACTCATCAAAACCGCGACCCTCAAGGCAACCGCAGTAACACCATTTACCTCTTTTGTCAAGTTTTCCCTCTTTAAAAGTGTGTTCGTGACCGAGAGCTAAATAGTCAATGTTTTTATTGGCAAGCTCACCGAGATGGATAAGATCCTCACCCATCGACTTTGACACCTGTCCGTGCATTGTGACTATATTGAGCACATCGCTTTCGAGACAGAGCGAGCCGTAAATATTGCGACAGTTATCGTCGGTCAAGGTCGCACCGCTGATAACCACGTTACCATAGCGAAAAGATGTCCATTCCTCATCGAAAAACTTAAGGTTAAAGGGTATCTCCTGCTCTGCCAGCGTTCTTCCTGCATCGTGATTGCCGCAAAGATAAAGAAAATCGACGCCCTTGGCCTTTGCGATCTCACCTATCACCGCATCACGGGTCACGGGTGAGCAGGTGTTAGTGTCGAACAAGTCACCCGCAATGATAACGGCAGTGACTTCTTGCTCGGCAGCAAAACGGCAGAGTTCCAAAAAGGTCTGCAGTATCTCTCGCTTACGCTCTCTCGATTTCGACGTAGGCAGATTAGCCTCGATCTTCGAGTCCAGGTGTATATCCGCGCAGTGGATGAATTTCATCTTTTTTGTTCCTTTCGGGATTTATAATCCAGTTTCTTATCGCAAATTTCATTAAAACAGCACTTGTCGCACATAGCCTTTCTGGCGGTGCAGACCGCTCTTCCGTGAAGCACGGCGCGGTGGCAAAACCCGTTCGACTTATCAGACGGTAAAATCTCCCGCATCTCGCGTTCAACCTTTAAAGGATCGGTTGTTTTAACAAAACCCATTCGATTGCAAAGTCTTATAAAATGAGTATCGGCAACCACGGCCGGCTTGTTGTAAATATCACCGCAGACTAAATTCGCGGTTTTTCGACCGATTCCGGGCAGTTTTGTAAGTTCCTCGATAGTATCGGGAACCTGTCCGCCGTACTGCTCGCAAAGCATTTTGGCACAAGCGACGATATCTCTGGCCTTGGTCTTATACAGTCCGCAGGTTTTGATAAGCCCCTCAACCTCTGCTATATCGGCATTACTTAAGCTCACGGCATCAGGAAAACGCTTAAAAAGAGCCGGCGTCACCATATTGACACGAGCGTCCGTGCATTGAGCCGACAGTCTGGTGGCTATAAGTAACTGAAACGCGTCACCCGGTTTATACTCGAGCGAGCAGACCGCACCTTGATATTCTTTTTCAAAAATTTCGGCGGCCAGAGCGCCTATTCTTTTTTTATCACTTTTTTTCATAACGATACCTTTGTTTAATTTTCTATATTATAACAAAATCTACGCAACTTCGCAACTGCCTGACTTACGCACAAGCCTTGACCCTAAAACAATAGAAAAAACCGACAGAGTAACTATCGAAACGCCGATAAGTATCGCGCAGTTTCTGAAAAAGGTGATCGGCAAGGCGTTTATTATCTCGTCGGTCGCGGGATCAAACAGCCAATTATCCTTGTTCGGAAAAAACACCTTGTGAAAGGCCGTGAAGGCACGTTCAAAATCAGCCGCGGCAAATAAACCTATCACCAAAGGCACGGCAACTGCCGAAATCCCCGCATAAAACGACGCGTGTCTTTTGCCGAGAGTAAGGCTTTTTACCCGGCCTGACCTTCGCAAAGCCGCTAAGGTCACGACCGTTGCCAATGATGCCGAAAATATAATCAGATTAAGATCAAATAACATCTTGCAATCGGCGAAATGGGCCTTCCCCGACCGGGAAAAAGCCATCACACCCGTTGAAAACTCTTGACCGGGCAGAGTCAGATAATCCAACAGTTCATTAAAAGCGGCCTTTATCTCGGTTTTGCTGTACCCCGTCTGTGCCGCAAGCCCCAACGGTTCAATGTGGGCATAATAAAACGGTCGGCAGTAGATAGGCAACCCGATCGAAAAGGTGAGAATCAAAAGACACAACGCAATTGAAAACAGTACCGAAAGCGCACTGTCCAACGCCTCTTTTCCCTTTAATTCCGACATATCCTCACCTCTTATACCTCGGATAACTCAAGAACTCTGCAAGGTCGCCATTAAAAACATTAACATCAATATACTTTTCTTCACCTTTGTAGCCGTCCAGCGTCTCGCGGTTGGTATACTGCCAGAAAGTCCATTGTCTTCCGTCTGATAAAGAAGGTTCTCCGATAACATCTCGTATCCAGATATCATACTCGGCATAATCACCGTCAAGATAAAGTTCATACGACTCCTTGGTGGCGTAAATTATGGGTTTTAAACCGTAATGTTCCTCCAAAGCATTAAGCATGGCTTTTAACTGCACACCGACATCTGCCCTTGACGGTGGATTCTTTTCTTTATCGCCGTAAAACTCAATGTCAATAACCGGCGGCAACATCCCGTCAAACGGTATTACCGCATTAATAAAATTTTCAGCCTGCGTTACCCCTGCACTATCAAAACTGAAAAAATGATATGCTCCTACCGACAGTTCTGTTTTTTGTGCCTGCTCCCAGTTAAACCCGAAATGTCTATCCCGAAAACTGCTTCCCTCTGTGGATTTGATAAAAGCAAAATCAATACCTTGACCCGATAGCGTTTTCCAATCAATTTCACCTTGATAGGCCGAAACATCAACACCTCTTACCGGGTATTCTTCCTTAGACGGATTATTAAGCAAAATAACGCCGTTCCAAAGAAGAACAGCGACCAATACACCCAAAGTAAGCAAAGAACCAAGCAAGATCGACAATACTATTAAAGCCTTCTTTTTCATAAGATCACCTTCGCATCTCACGCAAAATCCTTTGTAATTCCAACTGAGTCTTTGATGAAAACCAAAATCTTTATAATTATAATACCACCTTATACACGCTCTTTCAAGTTTCATTTCTTAGCTTCTCCAGTATTTGGAGTATTCCCGAACAGTAAGTTATGTGTTAAAATTTACGTGCACATTAGCACGAATTGAGGTGAAAGAATGAAAAAGAAATTTATGTGTATTTTATCGGTCTTATTGGTTTTGTGTTTTGTGATAACTCCTGCAACGCCAAAAGCCGCGACAGTAGATTCTAAAGCCACCGCAACCTCTAAAGCCGGAATGGTCACTATCGGCAGCGGTTGGATCAACGTGCGTAAAGAAGCTTCTACTTCCTCCTCCATTTTGAAGACTCTTGGCAACGGACGTTACCTCACCCTTATATCCCTTTCGGGTGACTGGTGGCGGGTCGAATACCAAAAAGATGAATACGGCTACTGCCATAAAAATTATATAACCGTTGTGTCTAAGGACGTTAAAACTGTCAACGCTTCGACGCTTAACATACGGGAAAATGCAGGCACCGGATACTCAATAATCGGCACTCTCAAAAAAGGCGACATTGTTATTGTGATTTCAACCTCTAACGGTTGGAGCAGAGTGCTTCACAGCGGAAACAAAGTCGGATTTGTGAGTTCAAAGTACCTTAGCAATACCGATACACCGTCAACCAACTATAAGGCAATATCCCTTAATGTGCCGAGCTTCAAACAAACCGACAGCCGTTGGGCGAATGTGAAGATCGGAAGTTCCGGTAAAACGATCTCCAAAATAGGCTGTGCCACGACCGCGATCGCTATGATGGAGTCCTACAGAACGGGTACAACTATCTATCCCGATGCGATGTCGAAGAAGCTGAAGTACACCTCTTCGGGCAGCGTTTACTGGCCGAGCAATTATACGAGTGTCACAAGCAGTTCCAATTACCTTAGTAAGATCTACACTCAACTCCAAAACGGTAAACCAGTTTTATTCGGTGCCAAGAACTCCTACGGTTCACAGCACTGGGTAGTCGTCACGGGTTATAAGGGCGGAGATGTCCTTTCGGCATCCAATTTCACAGTAAACGACCCCGGTTCTAAAACACGGGTGACTCTGCAGCAGTTTTTAAATGCATATCCAAAGTTTTACAAGTATTTTTACTATTAAACATTTTAATTTACAGTCAAAAACGGCTCACCATTCGGTGAGCCGTTTTTCTATTTTTTCTTAAACACTATTGCGGTGCGGTTAGGCAGATAGCAGTTAAAGCCTTTCCAATCTGCGGGAGTCGTCTCGGCTTTGTATTTAACAGCCGTATCGACCCGTGAATGACCGCCAAAAATACCGTCATCACTCGACAGCACAACGCTGTACTCACCCTCTTCACCTGTCGGAACGAAATACCCGTCAAACGATTTCCACGGATGGAAGTTGAACGCAAAGACATAGTCGCCTTTGGAGTAAATAAGTATCTTGTCATCCTGATGCATCCAGCGATTGATGGGTTTTAACTCCATAAGATCATTTTCTTTAAGAAGCTTCACCATCGCCTTATCAAACTCATTGAGCTCACAGAACCGAAGGTCCTTGTTATCAACAAGACTCCACTGCCTGCGGCAATAATGGTAGTTCCAACCGTTACCCTCACGCGGGAAGTCTATCCACTCGGGATGTCCGAACTCATTACCCATAAAATTGAGATAGCCTTCGCCTGCCAAAGATGCCGTGACAAGCCGTATCATCTTGTGAAGTGCTATTCCGCGGTCAATAACAAGGCTCGGATCAAACTTGTTCATGTGCCAATACATATCGGCATCGCAAAGGCGGAACATAATGGTCTTATCGCCCACTAAAGCCTGATCGTGTGATTCGCAGTAACCGATGTTCTTCTCCTCGGGTCTGCGACCGACAAGCTCATACCAGAGCTTCATTATATCCCAATTTTCATCAGTACTTTCTTTAAGCGTTTTTATCCAAAGATCCGGCACACCCATCGAAAGACGGTAATCAAAGCCTAAACCGTAATCTTTAAGCGGCAAACACATACCGGGCATTCCCGACATATCCTCAGCAATCGTGAGGGCATTGGGGTTTAACTCATGCACCAACTCGTTGGCTAACTGCAGGTATGTGACCGCCTCAATATCGGTATTCATCGAAAAGTACATATCATAGCTTGTAAAAGCACTTCCAAGACCGTGGTCGTGGTAAAGCATAGAGGTCACACCGTCAAAACGGAAACCGTCAAAATGGAAGGTCTCCATCCAATATTTAAGATTGGATAAAAGGAAATGCAAAACTTCGTTTTTGCCGTAGTTAAAAAGCTTTGTTCCCCAGGCAGAATGATCTCCCTTTCCACCTGCGTGGAAGAACTGATAAACCGTTCCATCAAACTCGTTAAGTCCTTCGTTAGTGTTTTTAACGGCGTGAGAATGAACGACATCAAGCAACACCGCTATGCCCATTTCGTGAGCGGCATTGATAAGTTCTTTTAAGTCCCGGCTTGTACCGTACCTTGAACTCGCGGCAAAAAAGTTAGAAACCTGATAGCCAAAAGAGCCGTAATAAGGATGCTCCATAATAGCCATTATCTGAATGGTGTTGTAGCCCAACTCCTTTATTCTGGGCAAAACATTCTCGCGGAAATAGGAATAGGTCGCGATGGCGCCTTCTTCACTCGACATACCGATATGACACTCATAGATGAACGGTACTTTTTCAGGCTTAAAGCCCTCGTCGGTCCACGGGAATTCGGCAAAAGTGTCTTCAATTTCAGCACACCAAAGGTAGGTCACCGGATCCTGCACAACACGTGTGGCATAAAGCGGAATGCGACGCAGATACTCACCGTTGTGAACAACAACAGCCTGTACCTTGTCCCCCGGTTTTAAGGTGTTACGACCTGCGATCTCGACCTCAAATACACCGTCAGGAAGGCGTGTCATCGGACAGGCTTCAACGTCCCAACCGTTAAAATCTCCGGTCAGATACATCCTCTCTGCGGCAGGTGCCCACTCTCTGTATACCCAACCGCTGCGCGTACGGTGAAAACCAAAATACTTATGCCCGTTCGCAACTGTTTTAAGACTTCTTGCAGAGCCCAAAAGCTCGCGACGCTTGGTCTCGTAAAGATCGCGTCTTAACTCGAGATCTCCCTCAAACGGTTCGAGATACGGGTCAATTTCAAATATCCTTTTTTTAGTGCGTTTTGCCATAGTAACCCTCTTTTCACGCATACTGCAATTTTATTATATTGCAAATCTTTTGAGAAAACAATAAAAATTTGTAATTTAAAATTAAAATAACCCAAGTATAAAGCCTCACACAACGAAAATAAAACTTTTTGTTGAATACCGCGTACATTCGTGATAAAATATTCGTTAAAGTAAGGGTGTGAGAAATTATGAAACTGACCGAAATTTTAAACGGTGAAAAGCTGTCGTTGTCCTTCGAGGTGTTTCCTCCGAAAACTGACTCCGGTTTCGACAGCGTTAAAGCAGCCACCGAAGAGATCGCAAAACTAAAGCCTTCTTTTATGAGTGTTACATACGGCGCAGGCGGCGGAACCAGCCGTTATACCTTAGATATTGCCAAAAACATCAAGGCTCAGCACGGCGTGCCGACTGTAGCACACTTGACCTGCGTATCGTCGACCAAGGAGACCGTTTTAGCAAAAATAGAAGAAATGAAAGCGGCAGGAATAGAAAACATAATGGCTCTCCGCGGTGATCTGACCCCCGAAATGGAACAGCAAGACCGCAAAAACTGGGCATACCGTCACGCGACCGATCTGATACGCGATATAAAGGAGCACGGCGATTTTTGTATCGGCGGTGCCTGCTATCCCGAGATCCATCCCGAAAGTGATAATCAAAAGGACGATATAAAATTCTTGAAGGCCAAGGTCGAAGCGGGCTGTTCCTTCCTCACCACGCAGATGTTTTTTGACAACAACCTGCTCTATAATTTCCTTTATAAGATACGTGAAGCCGGTATAACAGTACCTATAATTCCCGGCATTATGCCGATTACCAACGGCAACCAGATCGAACGGGCAATAAAGCTGTCGGGTTCATTTGTTCCCCAACGATTTAAGAGTCTTGTTGACAAATTTGGCTCTTCGCCCGACGCTATGAAGCAAGCAGGCATAGCCTATGCGACCGACCAGATAATCGATCTTTTTGCCAACGGCATCACAAATGTTCACGTCTATTCGATGAACAAACCCGACGTCGCGGCAAAAATAAGCGCCAATCTGTCGGATATTTTGGGTTAATTATGGAAACTGTGATCAACTCTCTTGTATACACAGCACCGCCTGTAAACCGCAAGGAGATCTTAAGATATTTAAATGCAGAGTGTGAAACGGAAGAACTTAAAACCTTGATCGACGAGACCTTAAAAGAGGTCGAATCGGTTTTGAGCTACAAGGTCTGCTACGGTGAATTTGCGGTCACGGCCAGCGGAAACAGCATTGATTTTAAGGTTTGTCGAGCGACTTCATCCGACCTTGCAAAAAATCTTTGCAAGGCTAAAAAGGCCGTCATATTTGCCGCAACCATCGGTGTCAAATTTGACATTTTAGCGACCAGATACGCTAAGATGTCCCCTGCCAAAGCTCTGGTTTTGCAAGCCATAGGCAACGAACGGATAGAGAGCCTTTGCGATACCTTTAACCGCGATATAACAGCAAAATACACATCTACAAAACCACGCTTCAGCCCGGGCTACGGAGATCTCGATTTGAAAATGCAGCGCGATATATTTAAAGTTTTAGACTGTAGCCGCAGGATCGGACTGACCTTAAACGAAAGTCTCCTGATGTCACCGCAAAAATCGGTCACGGCGATCATCGGAATTTGTTAACGGGAGAAATTATGAAAATAACAGACTATTTAAAGAACCATCTTCTCTACCTTGACGGCGGAATGGGTACTCTTTTGCAGGAAAAAGGACTAAGACCCGGCGAATATCCCGAGCTTTGGAACCTAAGCCACCCCGAGGAGATCGTCGCCATTCATAAAAGCTATTTTGATGCCGGTAGTAATGTTGTCAACACCAATACTTTTGGTGCGAATATTTTAAAATTCTCCGAAGAAGAGTTGGAAAACATAATAAAATCGGCTGTTGCAAATGCAAAAAAAGCATCGGATGTCAGCACATCTCCGGACGAAAAGTGGATCGCGCTCGATATCGGTCCTACAGGCAGAATGCTCAAACCTTTGGGCGATCTTGACTTTGAAGATGCAGTAAATGTTTTCAAAAAAACCATTGCATTGGGTGCCAAATACGGTGCAGATCTTATATTTATCGAGACGATGAATGACTCTTACGAAACCAAAGCCGCGGTTTTAGCCGCAAAAGAGACCTGCTCGTTGCCTGTCTTTGTTTCCAACGCCTATTCGGAAGACGGAAAATTGATGACCGGTGCCGATCCGTCCGCAATGGTCGCAATGTTAGAGGGTCTCAAAGTCGATGCTGTCGGTGTCAACTGCTCTTTGGGCCCCAAAGCGCTTTTCGGTGTTGTTGAAAAATACTTAAAATTTGCCTCGGTGCCCGTGATTTTAAAGCCTAACGCAGGTCTACCGAGATCGGTGGATGGCAAAACGGTCTTCGACCTCAAGCCAAACGAATTCGCCGAAGATGTTGCCGCAATGTGCCAAAAAGGTGTGCTCATTGTCGGCGGATGCTGCGGAACGACGCCCGAGCATATAAAGGCTCTTTATAACAAAACAAAGGATCTCACCCCAAAACCCGCAGAGCAAAAGCATCACACCCTTGTTTCTTCGTACACCCACGCTGTGGAATTCGGCGAAAAGCCAATACTTATCGGTGAGCGTATAAACCCCACGGGTAAAAAGCGTTTTAAAGAAGCACTCCGTGCCAACGATATTGATTATATTTTAAACGAGGGCATCGCGCAGTCTGACAGAGGCGTTGATATCCTTGATGTTAACGTAGGTCTCCCCGAAATAGACGAAGTCAAAATGATGACCGAGGCGGTTTGCGAACTGCAGTCGGTCACAGACCTGCCGTTGCAGATCGACACATCTGACACAATAGCAATGGAGTCGGCACTTCGCCGTTACAACGGCAAGGCTATGATAAACTCGGTCAACGGTAAGGCTGAAAATATGCACGCCGTGTTCCCGCTGGCCCGAAAGTACGGCGGTTTGATAGTAGCATTGACTTTAGACGAAAACGGAATCCCCGAAAAGGCGGAAGACCGTCTTAAGATCGCCGAAAACATCCTTAAAGTGGCCGACGAATACGGAATAGACAAAAAGGATATCATTTTCGACCCGCTGGCAATGACCGTCAGTGCCGACCGTAACGCAGGTTTAGAAACATTGAAAGCGGTCGAGCTCATTACAACAAATCTTCATTGCAAGACCTCTTTGGGTGTTTCAAACGTATCGTTCGGACTGCCGCAGAGGGATGTTATAACCGCTTCCTTTTTCACGCAGAGCCTCTCAAAGGGTCTGTCGGCCGCGATCATGAACCCCTACTCCGACGAGATGATGAAGGCTTATCACGCCTACTGTGCCTTGAACGGGCTAGATGAAAACTGCCGACAGTATATTGAGTTTGCCGAAAACCTGCCGACGGCCACCGCCGTTGCAACCGCGACGGGCAAGCATCCAAACGACAGCAAGAAAGGCTCAGAACTGCAGACGGCAATCATAAAAGGTTTAAAGGATCAGTCAGCCGTAATCACCGCCGAGTTGTTGGCGACTGTTGATCCTTTAAAAATCGTGCAGGATGAGATAATCCCCGCACTCGATGAAGTAGGTCTTGGTTTTGAAAACAAAACAGTCTATCTGCCGGGACTTTTGATGAGTGCTGAAGCCGCAAAAGCCGCGTTCGAAAAGATCAAAGCCGCAGTTAAGACCGACAACGCCCATTCTAAAGCCACGGTCGTGCTGGCAACCGTCAAGGGTGATATCCACGATATCGGCAAGAATATAGTAAAACTTCTGCTCGAGAATTACGGATATAATGTAGTCGATCTTGGCAAGGATGTCGATCCGCAGGTGATAGTCGAAAAGACAGTAGAACTGCACGCTCCATTGGTGGGACTCAGTGCATTAATGACTACTACCGTACCCGCTATGGAAGAGACGATAAAACTCTTGAAGACAGCCGCACCGTGGTGTAAAACGATTGTCGGCGGTGCAGTTTTAACCGCGTCTTACGCCGAGATGATCGGTGCCGACCGCTACGCCAAGGACGCAATGGAAACCGTGCGGTATGCCGAAAATATGAAATAATAAAAAGACAGGTTTCAACGAAACCTGTCTTTTTATTATGCCGTGAATACTGCCAACTATGATATGTCATTGCATACGCTTTGGATAAAAACTGTCCGCGTATCGGACTCCTTGTACGCTTTTCACTCTTTTATCTGTCCACTAATCTTGACAAGTTTCGAAAATAAGTGAAAAGTAAAATCGACAAGGCTCTAAAGAACCCTGCCGATTTTGGTGGAGATGAGGAGGATCGAACTCCCGACCTTACGGATGCGAACCGTACGCTCTCCCAGCTGAGCTACACCCCCGAAAAGGCGGCAAATGCCGCCGCAAATTCAGATTTTTCTCTTTCGCTTGATTTTAATACCCGACCAAAGCCCAATAATAATCTGTGCAGGAACGCCTACAAAAAACAGCAACCACGGGTATATATCAAAATTCGCGGCTGTTAAGAATATCGCCGCCAGCGTCGACCAAAGCAAAAATGAAATGATCGCAAAATTGAACCGTTTGTTAAACCACAACGTATTAAAAACCAGCCAGACAATGCTTGATGCGGGCACGGCATAGACAAATGCCAGCCACATTCCGTCAATATCTTTGAAAAACAGCCCGAGGTTTGAGAACACCAACGTAGCCACGAGCCAAACCAACACAATGCTGATGCCGGTGATCATTATTCGGTTTCGGCGTTCACGGCGGCTGACCTTTTTGATGACATCATGCTCATCGCTATGATCCTCAGTCAGCAAATAGTCGACCTTGACCGAAAACAGATCGGCAATGCTCTTCAAGACCGAAACATCGGGTATCGACTCCCCACGCTCCCACTTGGAAACAGCCTTATCGGAATAATTAAGCTTCTCCGCTAACTCTGCCTGAGTCAGATTATTCGATTTTCTCAAATCAACAATATTCTTGGCTATTATGCCTTTAAGCTCATCCACCGACGCCACCTCTTTTCTCCATCGCCGCATGGCGAAATAATATATGCCTGCCTTAAAAGCTGCAAAACCATTCGCCGCTCCGCTACGCAATATTTTTAATTCTCAGGTTTCACGGGAAAATCTCCGATTTTCAAAAACGCCTGCGGCGTTCCGGCGGTTTCTTTACCGCCGCCGTGAAACCAGTATATCACATAAATTTCGCAATTTCAATAGCTTTTTTCAACAATTCTACCCGCAGTAGAGCAGTAGAATTGCAACTCTACTGGGCCAAACCCGACCTCGCTACCGCAAAATCACAACAGTTTAGTGACTATCGCGGCACCTGGGTGTATTATATTACCGGACACATAATTGCAAATACTTTTGGAGGCATTTAATAATGAACGAATTTATTTTACTCACCGATTCGGCCTGTGACATTGATGCTGAAACCCTAAAGAAAAACGGCATCGATGCTATCTCACTGTCGCTTTTGTTCGACGGTGAAGCAAAGGAAATACTAAACACCGAAATTTCGGCCGCCGACTTCTATAAAAGAATGCGTGCAGGCGAAACTGCAAAAACCTCAGCCGTGAATGTGGCGGGTTTTAAAGACTTTTTTGAGGGTTACTTGAGAGAAGGCAAAGACATTCTCTATTTAGGATTCTCAACGGGACTGAGCACCACCTGCAACTCGGCCAAAATCGCCGCTGAGGAGCTGTCTGCCGATTATCCCGATTCCCGAATCGTTGTGATCGACACACTTGCCGCTTCGGCGGGTCAAGGTCTTCTCGTTATGCTGGCCGCACGAATGAAGTCAGAAGGTAAAACCCTCTCCGAAATTGCCGAATACGTTGAAAACAACAAGCTTAAGCTGTGCCATTGGTTCACCGTTGATGATCTTGTCTATCTCAAGCGCGGCGGACGCGTAAGTTCTGCGGTTGCTTTCGTTGGCGGACTATTGAACATCAAACCCGTACTGCACGTAGATAACGAGGGTCATCTCGTCAGCGTTTCCAAGGTAAGAGGCCGCAAAAATGCAATCAAAGCATTGGCCGATAAATACGGGGAACTGGCTGAAGAACTCGAGTCAAAAGATGTATACATTTCTCACGGCGATTGCCTTGAAGACGCTCGTGAGCTCGCGAATATTCTTAATAATTCCTACGGCGCGACCGTTTCATACATCGCCGATGTCGGTCCTGTCATCGGTGCACATTCCGGTCCCGGCACCCTCGCTCTCTTCTTTATAGGAAAGGAACGCTAATGGAAAGGACTAAGCTTTGCGACCGCGTTTTACCCGACTACACCAAGGGTGAAGAGATCTTCAATATGGCCTCGCATATCGTCGGCGGCGGCTTCGGCATCGCAGCACTCGTGCTGTGCGTCGTATTCGCCGCAATAAAGCACAACGTCTGGGGAGTTGTCGGAAGTGCGATCTACGGTGCTTCTCTGATATCACTCTACTCGATGTCCAGCATCTACCACGGTCTTAGAAACTCGACCGCCAAAAAGGTAATGCAGGTGCTCGACCATTGCACCATATACTTCCTGATCTCAGGCACCTATACGCCTATCCTTCTCTGCTCGATACGGGCAGTCGCTCCAATTACCGCCTGGATCTTATTCGGTATCGTTTGGGGCATTTCCGCCCTCGCAGTCGTTTTTACCGCCATAGACCATAAAAAATACGCCGTTTTTTCAATGATATGCTATATCGGACTCGGTTGGTGCATCATCTTCGCGGCCAAAACCGCGATCTCGGCCATTCCTTTCGGCGGACTGATGTACCTGCTTTTAGGCGGTATCTCCTACACAGTCGGTGCCGTGCTTTACGGATTAGGAAAAAAGCACCGCTATATGCACTCTGTTTTTCACCTGTTTGTAGTAATGGGCAGTATCTTGCAATTTTTCTGCATTTTGTTGTACGTTTTATAAAAGGTTACATTTTTGTTACTTTTCTTGACAAAAGTGCACAAAAATGTTATCATTTATACCAATGAGTGAGTAATTCCGCGCGCATTAAAAAAGCGTGAGATATTACCGTCACCACGGCGTTCTCTTCGGTATATCTTTAAAGAATGAGGCTCATGCACAGTTAAACTGTGTGTGGGTCTTTTTTGCAATAGCAAAGATTTTGCCGATGTTGATCGGAGTGAACTCAAAATCAAAGGAGAAAAATTATGAATAACAAGAAAATCAAAAAGTTAGTGATCATTGGCGTGGTAGCTGTTTTCGTCGCCATTATAGGCTTCTCCTGCTTTACTGTTGTCGGTGCAGGACAGACCGGTGTCGTTACGACCTTTGGCGCCGTTTCAGACAAGGTCTTGGCCGAAGGTATCCACTTCAAGATACCCTTCGCACAGCAGGTCATTCAGATGAACAACCGCACACAAAAGACCGAGGCATCGGGCACCGCATCCTCTAACGACCTTCAGATCGTTTCTTATGTCGTTGCCGTAAACTACCGGGTCAATAACACTTCATCGGCTACGCTTTACAAAAATGTGGGAATGGACTATCAGAACGTAGTTATCGTTCCTGCGATCCAGGAAAGCATAAAGGCTGTTTCAGCCCAGTACACAGCGGAAGAGCTTATCACCAAAAGACAGACCGTCGGTGAGGCCATCAAGGCCGCCTTGTCAGAAAAGATCAGCTCCTACGGCATAACAGTTGAGATCTTCAACATCGTCAACTTCGATTTCTCGGAAGAGTTCAACGCCGCTGTTGAAGCCAAGCAGACCGCACAGCAGAACGCTCTTAAGGCTGAGCAGGATCTGGCCCGTATCGAGGTAGAAGCCAAGCAGAAGGTCACCCAGGCTCAGGCCGAGGCTGAGAGCATCAAGCTTATTCAGGACGCTCTGGCTTCTTCTCCCGACTACATAGACTACGTAAAGTGGAACAAATGGGATGGCAAGCTTCCTTCCGTTATGGGTGAAAGCGACATTCTGCTAGATATTGATGCTCTGCCTAACAATTAAGCTCACGTGATCTAAGGACTTTGCATTTCACGTAAAGGAGGTGTGGTATGAAGTCGCTCAAACAGCCGTTACTGAATATCGTCAGTATTCTTCTTGCTGTGATGACGATAGCGGCCGTACTCAGCGGTTGCGGCGGTACAAACGGGGTCAAATCCGGCTATATAAACCTCGATCCCGATGACTTGGATAACCAAAGGACAAGCTCTGTAACCTCTGGGACCGTCGAAAGTCCCTCGAAAAACGATACCACACACTCTGCTTTAGAAATCACCGTTTCCTCGTCTGTACCGGGAACCTCAAGCAAAGACACAATATCAAAGCCTTCCCCTCTGCCGAGTGTTAATGATCCTAATGTTTTCGGAAACACCACCGGCAATCTTCACAACGGCGGCAAGGCGGCTATTGAGGAAGATTGGATATACTACTCGACCATAACGGGTCTTTATAGGATTCGGAGCAACAGCGATGATCCGGAAAGGATTTTCAACTGGATGGTCAGCAATATCAACGTCCGCAACGGCTGGATATACTGCTGTTGGAGTGGTTCACTAATGAAAATGCGCGCCAACGGCACAGCGACCCAAACGCTTGCAACCAACGTCCTTGAAGTTGTACTGTACAATAACTATTTATATTATGTGGACGCCGGTTCGCGTTATCTCTACAGGATGAAAACCGACGGTTCGGAGAAGATTCTGCTTATTTCCGAGGTCATCGGTAACCTTTGCATCACCGAAGACGGCATTTATTGGGGCAACAACATCGATACATACTACGCCAACCTCAACGGGCAGAATGCCCGATGCTATACCAATGTTCCTTCGCAGGAACTGCTGATGTATAAAGGTTATAAATACACTTCTGGCACGCTACGGAAGGAAAAAATAAACGGCACCGACAGCCGTACGCTGGTATACAGCGGTGCGATGCATATAAATATTGCCGACAATTGGATATATTATATAAACGCCAACGGCGGAAGTTCAATTTGCAGAATACGCACGGACGGAACCGGCTTCCAAAAATTAACACCCCAGGTCTGTGCTTCCTTGAGCGTTGTTGGCGACTGGGTCTATTACGTCACCTATAAATCAAATGCCACCTACGGTTCTTCCATAGACGGCTACTACCGAATGCGGATCGACGGCAGTAATATTCAAAAACTTGATTAACAAACAAAAATACACCGTCACATTAGTGTGTTATCCTTAACGGAAAACACGCTAATGTGACGGTGTATTTCTATTTATCTCTTTTTAGCTTGCGGGCAGCGCGGTAAAGAAATGATTTCACTCTGTGATAAAACGCCACCACGACGTGCAGTGCGACCCACAGATGTGAGTAAAACTTGTACCCTCTGTCGTTAGCACTGTACTCCTTGCCCTTGTGACAAAACTTAGTCATTATACCGATTATCTGTGCATTGTGCACCATTTCTGTTTCGATACAATTATCACCTCGAATAAAGCAAAAATCAGGTACGACCTTGATGATCCGATGCAACACAAGTTGCTTTTGGCGTCTGTAAAGCACAACGTCGTATTTTTTAAAAGGAGCCGTTATCGGTTCAATAACGACGGTGTCGGTTCTGTCAAGCAACAACGGCCGCATACTGGTTCCGGCGATGGTCTTGATAAAAAAGCCTTTTTCGGCTAAGACCTGTTCGGGACTGACTGTTTCAAGCATCTTCAACAACTCCACCGGCAATCATCTGATCGATCATTTTGCCGACATCGTTCTGTGCCTTTTCGAGGGCAATGCCATACTCCGAAGATAACTCCTCGGCAATAAACTGCGGCTGTTTTCCCTCAGCTACGCCGTTCCAGATAAACGCGGCGGTCTCGTTGAGTTCTATCATACCGTGAAACTCTTTGCTCAATTCACCTGTGCTCACTACAACGGTTCTTCCCGCTATTTTTTGCATAACAAAACCCTTTTTAATCTGCATCTTCTTCCCTTTCCGTACAGCATCCGACCATCGCGCCAAATGCCGTCATCACAGCCGTCTCAGAAATATCACATTCCAACACATATATCGGAACCGTTTCGACTAATTTACCAAAAAGTTCAAGAGTCTTTTCGGCCGCCGCTTCGTTTTTGGGTAAGTACACCTGCCGCAGTAACTGCGACAAACACTCTGCAGCGTCTATACGCTTTATTTTGTTGAGCTTGCCGCGTTTTAACAGACAAATGCCCTTTAGCGGCGCAGCGACGTTGCTGTGCCAACCCTCTTTACCTGACCAGGGTGTTCCATAGGCGGTAACACCGCTGTCGGTGATCTTTAAAATCGGCTTGTCGCCATTGATGATCTCAACATCCTCGCCGAACATCGACTTCCAGAGTGCGATATGGGTCGACTTGCCCGTTCCGCTGGGTGCCGTAAACATAAATGCTTCGCCCTTATACGCTATGACCGCGCCGTGCATAACCACTCGGTCATAGTGCGGTATCTGCTCTGCAATTTCGCGGTAGATGCACACCCATTCAACATACGCCGACGACCTATTCTCAACATTTTCCTGTTCTGCTTCACAGAGCGCCGCATCCGGCACTCGTGCCGATAACACAGCGTTGCTGTCAGCTGTAACATACTCCTTGACCTTGTTTCGCGAAAAGTTATATCGACTGTTGATTTCAACAGGCAAATCGGCCAACTTCAAGATAAACTTATACATATTCATCTCCGTATTTTTAAAGGGCTGCCGCACGTCACGACAGCCCTTTTAAACTTAGGGGTTAAAAGCATCCTGAGTATCATTTTCGTTGTAGCCTATAATGTCTTCCTCGAGCGAGATTTTAGTAACGATATCTTCCTTTTCGAAAATGGTAATTTCAATCTTAGGCTCAATATATTTCATTGTCCTATCTCCTTTCAAATCTTTATATCAAATATATTTTAAACTTATTTATTCTTACAATTTAAAACTCAGGTGTCCACCAATCAGACCAACCCTTATCCAGATCCTCTGTGCTTGAGGTTATAATATCTTCAGCCTCAATCAAGGTTATTTCCATCTGCGGCTCTTCGTATCTCATTTTGATACTCCTTAAATATTTTGAAAGTCGGGATCGAATCAGTACTCAGGAGTCCACCAGTCAGACCATCCCTCATCAGGATCTTCAGAATTATCGGGTGCATCCTCAGTTATATAATCATAAGCTGAATCACCATATCTCATCATTGCTATAATAAGATTAACGAAATTTGTATCTCCGTTATTCTGTTTGTTATACACATATGTTTCAACGCTATAACAAAGCGTGTTACTTACTGCGGTATCACCGTCAAAGATAGTGATATATACGTTATCACGCATCTGTCCTGCGTCAAGTCCACTGAATTCAATGTTGTAAACACCTTCGGATGCACGAACAAACTCGCTTCCGTCAATCGTCCATTCCTGATCGCTATCGGTCGTGATTTTCGCGCTAAGATTTTCCGATGTTGCAGCATTGATTTTATAACGAATAACAATAGCACTATCAAGCACAAGGCTTACGCTACGCCATGAAACCGTAGGGTTCGGTACAACAGCAAACTCCGCATCCAAAGCACTTCCGAGACTCGGAGTGGTTGAAGTTCCCATTGCACGCTGTTCAGGAGTAAGCTCCGCATTTGCCAGATCATCAGTCTTATAACCGGCATATATCTGCGATGCGGCACCATACTGCAAAAGATCAACAAGTAAGGTTCTGAATTCAGCATACTCACTGCCCGTTGCCCTGCCAAGCATAGTATAACAATACTGTGCAACGCTGTAGTCGGGAGCAGCGGCAGAATACGTAGTACCATTATAAGTAGCATAAAGCGTTGCCTTAATTGTATCTTTCATCTGGTTAGGAGCAATGTTTTCGAAAGAAAATGAATACTTGCCATCCTTGACGCGGTAGGAAGTAACAGTAGTCTGCTGACCGTTAAACTCAAAAACCACATACGGGTCAGTATATCCAACCTCGGTAAATAATGTGGCATTGATATTATAGTCGATTGTGAGATTATCCTCCAACGCAAGCGTTCTGCTATAGAACGACAGGCTTGTTGACGGTGTGTCAGCCGCCGATACTGTCACCGGCACAGCTGCTATCAACGTAAGCATAATCGCGAGTGATAAAACGACGCTTAAGACTCTCTGCATTAAGACTCACTAACCTTTCAATATAAAAATATAGACAATAAACCATTTAACCATAACAATTATAGCACAAATAATAATAAAAGCAAGAGTTATTTTAATTTTGAAAAATATTTTCAAGACACATTCGATTGCAGTAAACCCTCAGGGGAATCCGGCAAACGACAATTTTTTGGATTTTCTTGACATTTTCGACAAAATATGGTTATTGAACAAAAGAGTTTTTTATGGAGGTTTTATAATGCGTAAATTGCAGAAAAGTAAATATTCTTTTTTTGTTGAAAAAGAAAACGGGAACTACATCGCATATAGTTCTTTGAGTGGCTCTGTTGTGCATTTACACGAGGAGAAATACATAGAAATGTTGAAGTCGGTATTAAACCGCGACTCCTTTGAATACGAAGATAATGACTTTTTCAACATTTTGACTGACAATCAAATTTTCGTTGATGAAAACACTGATGAAAGTTTACTTGTCCGTCATTTATACGAGGAATACATAAATAGATCAGACAAGCTTGAAATAATGCTAATAGTCACACGCCAATGCAACTTCCGTTGTGTTTATTGCGGACAGCCACATGTTGACGAAAAAATGGACAGCAGCGATTACCAAGCGATTTTAATGTTCATTGAAAACAAGTTGCTGACAAACAAATTCAATAGCGTGCACGTCACTTTCTTTGGTGGAGAACCCTTAATAGAAGGTGAAAAAATTTGCGATTTTTTAAAAAAATTAAAATCATTGTTAGCAAAGCTCAGCACCAAACGCAAAGAAATCACATTTACCGCCGGAATGTCGACAAACGGCTATCTTCTCACTCCAAAGTTGTTCGATAAGCTCATTAGGCTTAATTGTGATTCTTATCAAATATCGATCGACGGTATGTCATATACCCACGATAAGATGAGACCCTTGGCCTCCGGAAAACCGTCATGGGAAAGAATCATAGATAATCTTAAATACATGACCTCTACGAACAAGCCATTTAGAGTAACCCTGAGAACCAATTACAATATTGATGTGGCGGAAAGCTTAGTAGAATTTTATGAATTCGTGGGCAAAAATTTGAAAGACGACCGTATAAATATCTACTATGAGACTATAAAAGATCACGGAAATGAGCAAACACCGGAAACTGTATGCGGTATGGAAGAGCTTGTTTTGGATATTGACATAGCACAATTAATAAAAGAAAACGGCTTGACCTGCTCCAATACGACAACCCGCCTACTTCCGTGCAGCCGTATATGCTACGCATCAAAGCCAAATCATTTCATATTTGATGAGAAAAAGCAAATCTTGAAGTGTTCATTCGCTTTGGACTCGCCCGAGAATGTAATCGGGCAGCTTAAAGAAGACGGCACATATTCATTCAATAGTAACAACTATTATAATTGGGTATACAATGATTATCTTGCCTTTGAAAAATGCAGGGAATGCAAAGCTCTGCCTTTGTGTTTTGGTAAACGATGCCCAAAATCGATCATCCAATTAGGACACGCTTTCTGCAACACTGACATCATACATGCGGAAATCGAAGGATTTTTGAATAATTTCTGTTGATTAATTTTAAAGGAGGTGTTAATATGGATGTAAAGCAACGTGGCATTGTTGAGCCTATGGGCTTCGGTATTGGCTGCGACTGTCACTGCGACGAGCCTCAAACGGCGTGTATAAACGTAGGAGCATGCTCGTAAATCCAAACTGCGGAGCAACGCTTTTAAAGGGCGTTGCTCCGCCCCACCCACTAAAGGAGATTCTCTATGTCTAAAATCAAAAACATCTTTTCAAACCTTATCTATATGTTCCGCGCAATGTGGAACTATAAAAAATCGTTGTTTTGGGGCAAGTTGGTTCTTGCTTTTTTGGGTGGTATAATAACCCCTTTAAATACCTATATAATAAAGGTTTTAATTGACTACGTCACACTCAAGGACTTTAAGGCCTCCGCAATAACCATCGGAACATTCGCATTATCCGTCCTGTCCTATGGTATTATCCGCGGCGTGATAACCAGGTCTCTTGGAGTGGCAGAAGACCTGTTCAGGAATTATTTGGTATTCCAGTTTAACTCTAAAACAGTAAATATGGATTACGAAATACTGTTCATCCCGGACATGATGCAAAAGAAAAACATGGCTTCTCAGGCAATACATAACAATCGTGCAGTCAGATATCTTGATATTGCATTTTCCTGTATTTCGTCATTTATATCTCTTTTTTCGGTAATGTACTTATTATCTGCGTTTTCCTGGTGGGTCTACTTAGTTATCTTACTGATTAGTGCATTTAAAATCATTACCGTCGCATCAGACAAAAAGAAGAGATTTAATAACTCCGTTGACATGGCTCCTATTGAAACAGAAATCTCATACTATATGGGCATGTTGATTGATGAGGCTTACGTCAATGACATGCGAATGTATTCCATTGCTGACTGGGCCGTACGCAAATATAATCAGTGTATGGACAGATCGCACCATCTTATGGTGAAATTAACCAATAGCGAATTAAACACAGGTTTAATCCGTACCGTTCTCGGTGCTGCCGAAAGTGTATTTTTATATGGATTTGCAACTATACAGGTGATCTTTTATGGCTTATCATTTGCAAATTTCACGCTTATCACGTCAACTTTTAAAACCTTTTCTGATTCAATAAGCAACATCGCACGCGGCTTTATAGATTTTGGCGAAAACAGTGCCCATGTGCAGTTTTTCAGAGAGTATATGACCGCTGAAAATGTTATTGCCGTCCCCGGCAAGGGCACTCCTGCTGACCAAATTGCCGTTTCTTCGCCCATTTTCGAGCTTAAGGACGTTAGCTTTAAATACCCCGGCGCATCGACCATGGCACTCGAAAATGTCAATTTAAGTGTTGAAGAAGGTAAATTCTACGTTGTAGTAGGAGCAAACGGTGCCGGTAAAACCACGTTGACAAAATTGATCTGCCGTTTATACGATGTGACAGACGGTTCGCTCGAGTACATGGGCACAAACATTAAAGATATTGAATATCAAAGTTATCGAAACAATATTGGTATTGTTTTCCAGGACTACAAATACTATTGCCTGACCATCGCTGAAAACGTGGTTATGGGTGAGTTTGATGGTTCCCCCGAAACCGAGCAAAAAATATTGGACGCTTTGACCAAAGCCGGCTTAGGGCCCAAAATAGAATCGTTACCACTGGGAATACGTACCCCTTTAGGCAAAATACTTGACAAAAACGGCGTTCTGCTTTCCGGCGGCGAGCTGCAAAAATTGGCTTTAGCACGAGTTTTGTATAAGGACTCGCCTATTGTTATACTTGACGAACCCTCGAGTGCATTGGATGCTTTCGCAGAAGATGAGCTTATACAAACATTCAACAGTGCATTAAAAGGCAAAACCGTTTTCTATATTTCACACAGATTGTCTGTTGCAAAGTACGCCGACAAGGTTATACATATCGGTGATAAAAAGATATTAGGATTTGATACTCATCAAAACCTTTTAAAAGAATCGCCCGAATATAATGCGATGTATACAGCACAGGCCAAGCACTATACTAACTGAAAGGTTTAAATGGATGTTTTATTATATCATTTACGGAAAAACAGTTGCTTCAAGCGTTAATATGCCTCTGTTAAACGAGATTGACAAACCTTTCAACGTCGATCTGCAAATTCATGTGGAATATAAAACAATAACTGACGAAAACATTGGTATAATAGAACACGATGACCACTTCGAAATAAACCTTATTCACTTGGCAAAATACTGCGTTTTCCCTGAACGGCAATTGATCACATGCGTCGCAAAAGACTTTGAAGCTTTTTTCTCAACGCTGTTCAACATTCCCTTTTCCGTGTACTTTTTATGCAAAGACAGCCTTTTGTATCACGCCTGCTCGTTATTACACAACGGACAAATTTTTTGTATCACCGGAAACAAGGGCGCCGGCAAAAGCACTATAACGGAATTACTGGGCAATATGGATGACTTTGCGATCTTTGGTGATGATACTATTTGTATCGATAGAAACTCCTACGGATATAGTGCACACCAATTGATAAAACAAACGCCCGAAACGGTATCACACTTGAATCTAAACACATTAGAAGAGAAAAATGCTGCTGGAAAATCCTATATAAAATTCGAGAACCATATTCCTTTCGCTAAAATAAATGCAGTTTTTCACGTTTCACGGTCAAATGAACCGGAGTTTAAAGTGCAACGGGTGACCAATTCTTTGACATTAAATAGCGTTTTCAAGGCAAATTTGGTAGGTGTTTCTCATATGCCTCATTCCCTTATTGTTAAATCACTTGATTTGAAAGCGCCGTTAGATTTAACATTTTATAGACTAATTGTCCCAAATGATCTAAAGTGTTTAATAGAGCACAAAGAAAACCTTAAAACTCTCTTACTAAATGAACTTACAAGCGGCGAACGCAATGGAAAATTTACTTAAAAATTATATTTATAACATTCACGGTGAACACGGCGAAAAAGAGTTTAACAGCATTATAACAAATAATCATTTACAGTTTATTTATAGAATCAACTCCCACGATTTTCGCTATTTACGAAATAAAGCAAATGTTATGCTACTACACGGTGAATTGCTGAAAGTCTGTCAAAAATTCAATGAGAATGGCATTAAATACATTGCTTTTAAAGGTTCTGTTCTAGCACATCAGCTATATGATAACATCTATGTCAGATATTTTAACGATATCGATATATTTGTATATGAGCAGGATTTTGACCGGGCACTTGCTATTTTGGAACAAAACGAATATACGCTGTCGCTCTCAGGTGATCCTTCTGATGAGCATCATTTTACGCTATTCAAAGGAAGAGTGAATTTAGAACTACACAAACATATTCTCGATGCTTTCGCTGATATTGATGAAACTTTTTTACTATCACACACGCAAACCATTTCGATATCGGGGATAGATATATGTACTTTTGATACAACTACAACATTCATACACATGTTATACCATCTGTATATGCACACCATGTCGTATCATAGTAGCAGCAACTGCTTTTTTCTTCTTTTGTTCTCGCAAAAATATCCGCCAAGAACAAATCGTTTCTTTGCCAGAGCTTACGAAATAGCACTCTACTCAAAGAGATATTTCGACTCGATAAACTGGGGAGCGGTACTAGAAGAGTTAAGGCACCAAAATCTAAACATCCTCTTCTGTGAAATGGTATATAACATAATTGATATATTCCCCAGCGTTTTCCCCGAAAGTGTTATAAAAGCAATTTCCGGTTTAAACTATAACAATTCGGATGAATATAAACAATATGAGAGTTTTTTCGACATATATTTTTCCGGCGAAGGTATGCAAACAGCAATTGGTAAGTATGTCGATAAATTTTGGAAAGGCGCCAAACAGCTCGATTTGTCGCAGAATGCGAAAGCTTCGTTTTGTCTAAACTATAATCCCAATCGTTCTCCCGGAAGAGTCGTGGATACCCCGGATTGTTTCGGCTGTGAATGTAATATTGTTAAAACTGACGACTTAAAGCTCACATTCACTGTAAGTGATAGCGATTTGTGCTATAGCGAGGCGGAGAACTACGATACTCACTCAAGTGATGGCATTCACATAATGCTGTGCGAAACACAACCGTATTCTTACAATAGCATTTATTTGTTTCCAAAAGCAATCGATAAGCAATTTAAAATAGTCCCGTTTGATATATTAAACGAAAACGTAGTTTCCAATGATTTAATAAAGGCTGAATTCAAAAAATTGGACAATGGATACCGTGTAACAACAGTTTTCACAGAGAAATTCTTCAAACAAAACGATATTCCCTCAACACTCTATATGGGATTAGTTGTTCGTAGTTGCAATAATGCGACCGTTACAAATAAAATATCTCTTCTCACTGCCGAAGATAATCAGAAATGGTTTAATCCCTTATACTTTATCAAAATCAATTTTTGATCTGATACGGCCAATAAAATAAACTAAAAAGCAAGGCTTGAGGTTTTCACCTCAAGCCTTGTTAATTTAAACGAAAATATTATTTGCTTGCTTCTTCGATAGCAACTGCGCATGCAACGGTCATACCAACCATGGGGTTGTTACCAGCACCGATAAGACCCATCATCTCTACGTGAGCAGGAACGGAAGAAGAACCTGCAAACTGAGCATCGCCGTGCATACGGCCCATTGTATCAGTCATACCGTAGGAAGCAGGACCTGCAGCCATATTATCGGGATGGAGAGTTCTACCTGTACCGCCGCCGGAAGCTACAGAGAAGTAGTTAACACCGTTCTCATAGCACCACTTCTTATAGGTACCTGCAACAGGATGCTGGAATCTTGTGGGGTTGGTGGAGTTACCGGTGATGGAAACGCCAACCTTCTCAAGCTTCATAATAGCAACACCTTCGGGAACGTTATCAGAACCGTAGCACTTGACGTTAGCACGAGGACCGTTGGAGAAAGCCTTCTCGCTGATGACCTTAACTTCCTCAGCGTACGGATCAAACTCGGTCTCTACATAAGTAAAGCCGTTGATTCTCGAAATGATATAAGCGGCATCCTTACCGAGACCGTTAAGGATAACGCGGAGCGGCTGAACGCGAACCTTGTTAGCGTTAAGAGCGATCTTAATAGCGCCCTCAGCAGCAGCGAAAGACTCATGACCTGCCAGGAAGCAGAAGCACTCAGTCTCCTCAGAAAGGAGCATTTTGCCCAAATTACCGTGACCGAGACCAACCTTGCGGTTCTCAGCAACAGAGCCGGGGATACAGAAAGCCTGAAGACCGATACCAATAGCAGCAGCAGCGTCAGCAGCCTTGGTGCAGCCCTTCTTGATAGCAATGGCACAACCTACGGTGTATGCCCAAACAGCGTTTTCAAAGCAAATAGGCTGGGTCTCTCTGATGATCTTATCACAGTCGATACCCTTTGCCAAAGTGATTTCCTTACACTCTTCAACAGACTTGATGCCGTACTCCTGGAGCACGCCGTTGATCTTGTCTATTCTTCTTTCGTAACCTTCAAACAAACTCATTGTGGCGTACCTCCTTATTCTTTTCTCGGGTCGATATACTTTGCAGCATCTGCAAATCTACCGTATGTACCCTTAGATTTTTCGTAAGCCTCGTTAGGCTCCATACCCTTCTTGATAAAGTCGGTCATCTTGCCTAACGACACGAACTCATAGCCGATAACCTCATCGTTCTCGTCAAGAGCCATTCTGGTGCAATAGCCTTCGGTCATCTCAAGGTATCTAACGCCCTTGGCCTTAGTACCGTACATAGTACCGACCATGGAACGCTCACCCTTACCGAGGTCTTCCATACCTGCGCCGATTACGAGACCGTCTTCCGAGAAAGCGGACTGCGAACGACCGTAAACGATCTGCAAGAACAACTCACGCATAGCGGTGTTGATAGCATCGCAAACGAGGTCGGTATTAAGAGCCTCCAAAAGGGTCTTGCCGGGGAGAATTTCAGCAGCCATAGCTGCAGAGTGAGTCATACCGGAGCAACCGATAGTCTCAACCAAAGCCTCCTCAATGATACCCTCTTTAACGTTAAGGGAAAGTTTGCAGGCACCCTGCTGAGGAGCACACCAGCCCACACCGTGAGTGTAAGCAGAAATGTCCTTAATTTCTTTTGCCTGTACCCATTTGCCCTCTTCGGGGATAGGAGCCGGACCGTGGTGCGGACCCTTGGCTACAGTGCACATGTTTTGAACTTCAATAGAATAATTCATAACCTTCTTCTCCTTTCTCTTAGCCGCCGGGCATTGAACACGATGCCACACTTTGTAGCATCCCATTCAACACCCGTCAACTGATTTAATTCATTATACACGTTTTTTCTACAAAACACAATAGCAATTCTGCAAAAATTGTTTTTTATTTAACAAAAATTTCTACTGAAAATTGACTAAAAAAACCTCGGGCAGCCGAGCCACCCGAGGTGATGTTAGATATCATTTACTCTTTTCTTTAATTCAGCCGCCTGAAGTTTCACCTGACTCGGTGCAGGACCGCCGTAGACTGTACGGTCGGAAACACATTTATCCAGGTCGATCGCTTTATAAACCTCATCGTCAAAAAGGTCACAAACCTTAATGTATTCCTCCAAAGGCAGTTCCTCTAAAGTTGTCGACAGCTCGATGCAACGTGCAACCAACTCTCCTGTCGCCTTGTAGGCATCTCTGAAGGGTAATCCTTTGGATACAAGGAAATCCGCACAGTCAGTAGCATTGATAAATCCGCCTGCCGCGGCCTTTCTCATATTCTTGGCATTTACCTTCATAGTATCAAGCATCGGTGTAAAGGCCGCAAGACACTTTTCGACCGTGTCGATAGCATCGAAAATTGCCTCTTTGTCCTCCTGCATATCTTTATTATAAGCCAACGGTATAGCCTTCATAGCGGTAAGCAATGCCATATTGTCGCCGAAGACGCGACCCGACTTACCGCGAACAAGCTCGGCAATATCGGGGTTTTTCTTCTGCGGCATTATCGACGAGCCGGTCGAGAAAGCGTCGTCAAGTTCGATAAACTTGAACTCAAAACTACTCCAGAGGATTATCTCTTCGGCAAAGCGGGAAAGATGCACCATAATAATAGACATCGCCGATGCCAGTTCCAACACGAAATCACGGTCGGAAACGCCGTCAAGACTGTTTCTCGTAACACCGTTCATTTCAAGTAATTTTGCCACCTTTTCGCGGTCGAGCGGATAGGTCGTTCCTGCCAAAGCGGCCGAGCCCAAAGGAGATACGTTCATACGCTTTTTGCAGTCCTTTATGCGGTCAATATCACGCATAAACATCTCAGCATAAGCCAACAGCTGATGACCGAAAACTATGGGCTGTGCACGCTGAAGATGAGTGTAACCCGGCATAACGGTCTCACTGTACTGCTCCGCCTTATTCCCTAAAACCGAAATGAGGTTTTTGAGCATTGCAACAAGCTCATCGCACTCGTGCCTTAAATGCAGTCTTATATCAAGGGCGACCTGATCGTTACGGCTTCTGGCAGTGTGGAGACGCTTGCCTGCATCACCGATACGCTTAGTAAGCTCAGCCTCAACAAAGGTGTGAATGTCCTCCGAAACATCGTCGAACTGAAGCTTTCCCGATTCAATATCACTCAAAATACCTTCAAGCCCTGCGATTATCTTTTCTTTGTCTTCCGTTGGGATAATACCGCATTCGCCGAGCATTGTCGCATGCGCGATCGAACCCTCGATGTCCGAACGGTACATTCGGCTGTCAAAAGGCAACGAACGGTTAAAGTCATTAGTCGTCGGGTCAAGTTCTTTTTTAAATCTGCCTGCCCAAAGTTTCATAAAAACACCCTCAAATTAACATACGGCGCAGTGAGTGACCCCACTGCGTCGTGTTTATTTTATTATTTGCCCAACTTCTTGTTGAGTTTTGCCTGGACCTTGATGGGAAGACCGAAGAGGTTGATAAAGCCTGCCGAATCGGTCTGATCGTAAGCGCCCTCGTCATCGCCGAAAGATGCGATCTCGTCGTCATACAAAGAGTACGGCGAGGTAACGCCTGTATTAATGATATTGCCCTTGTAAAGCTTGAGCTTTACGTCGCCTGTGACGTTCTCCTGAGTCTTGTCAACAAAGGCCGACAGAGCCTCACGAAGCGGTGTGAACCACTGACCGAAGTATACAAGCTCACCGAACTTCTGAGCGACAAGCTTCTTATAGTGAGAGGTCTCACGGTCGAGAGTAAGCATTTCCAAGATCTCGTGTGCCTTATAAAGAATAGCACCGCCGGGAGTCTCATAAACGCCGCGGCTCTTCATACCGACCAAACGGTTTTCAACGATATCGAGAAGACCTACGCCGTTCTTGCCGCCGATGTCGTTAAGGGTCTCAACGATTTTAAGTCCGTCCATCTCGACACCGTCGATAGCGGTCGGAACACCCTTTTCAAAGTGAAGGGTGATGTAGGTGGGAACGTCGGGAGCCTGCTCGGGAGATACACCCATCTCAAGGAAGCCTTTCTTATTATAAAGCGGCTCGTTTGCAGGATCCTCAAGATCCATGCCCTCGTGAGAAAGATGCCATACGTTCTTATCCTTAGAGTAGTTGGTCTCTCTGTTTATCTTCAAAGGAATATTGTGTGCCTCGGCATACTCGATCTCCTCTTCACGGGACTTAATATCCCACTCTCTCCAGGGAGCGATGATCTTAAGATCGGGAGCAAAAGCCTTCAAGGTCAACTCAAATCTGACCTGGTCGTTACCCTTGCCGGTACAACCGTGGCAGATAGCGTCAGCACCCTCTTTAAGTGCTATCTCGGCAAGACCCTTTGCAATGCAGGGACGGGCATGTGAGGTGCCAAGCAGATAACTCTCATAATCAGCGCCTGCTTTAAGGCAAGGCCAGATATAATCCTCAACATATTCTTTCTTAAGATCAAGAACATAAAGCTTAGAAGCACCGGTCTTAATAGCCTTTTCCTCAAGACCGTCAAGCTCGGTTCCCTGTCCGACGTCACCCGAAACAGCGACGACCTCACAGTTATCATAGTTCTCTTTAAGCCAAGGGATAATGATCGATGTATCAAGTCCGCCCGAATAGGCAAGAACAACCTTTTTAATGTTACCCATTTTTTAAAATCTCCTTCAAGAAAATTTACTATACAAAGTATTATACACTCACTATTTTAAAAATCAAGTGTTTTTTGAAGAATTTTTGCAAAAATATTCATTTTTATGCAAAATTATTGAAAATTTATGAAAAAATATGCGTTTTTAATGTATATTTGCACATTTAATAGTGTTTTTATACATTTTTAACCAAATCCAAAACCAAAGCCAAAGCCCTTCGTTTAAAAAGAACGAAGGGCTTTGAACTTTACATTTATTTAATTTCCTTGATCCAGCCTTCGGGTGCGGGAAGTCGGCCCATCTGGATACCGGTAAGAGTTTCATAAAGCTTCTTGGTTACAGGACCCATCTCGGTCATACCTGCAGGGAAGCAGATCTCCTTACCATGGTCAACGACCTTGCCGACCGGCGAGATAACAGCCGCTGTTCCGCAAAGACCGCACTCGGCGAAATCGGAAAGCTCCGAAACCTTAATCTCACGCTCTTCAACCTCAAGACCCAAATAGTCCTTAGCAACGATCATCAACGAACGACGGGTAATGGAAGGAAGAATGGTGCCCGACTTGGGAGTTACGACCTTGCCATCTTTAGTAACGAAGATGATGTTTGCACCGCCGGTCTCCTCAATGCAGGTTCTGGTGGCAGAGTCTACATACATATTCTCATCAAAACCGTTGTCGTGAGCGTCTACAATATTATAAAGGCTCATTGCATAGTTAAGACCTGCCTTGATGTGACCTGTACCTTTCGGTGCGGCACGGTCAAGGTCGCTGATACGAAGAGTCAACGGCTTGACACCGCCCTTGAAGTAAGGACCAACAGGTGTTGCAAAAATTCTGAACTGATACTCGGTAGCGGGCTTTACACCGATAACGGCGTTGCTTCCGAACATATAAGGACGCAAATAAAGAGTTGCACCCGAGCCGTAAGGCGGTACCCAATCGGCATTGGCGGCGACGACCTTCTCAACTGCTTCAACGAACTTTTCAACCGGGAATACCGGCATCTTAAGCCTCTCGCACGAATCAGCCATACGCTGAGCATTGAGGTCGGGACGGAAACAAACGATCTTGCCGTCCTCTGTGGTGTAGGCCTTTAAGCCTTCAAAGCAGGTCTGTGCATACTGCAAAACACCTGCACACTCGTTGATAACGATGTTTTCATCCTCTATTAAAGCACCGTCATCCCATTTACCATCCTTAAAATTAGCGACAAAACGGTAATCGGTCTTAACATAACCGAAACCTAATTCGCCCCAGTTAATATCCTTCTTTGCCATGATTATCCTCCTAAAATAACACTTAAGTGTTACAATTTTTAATTTACATTAAATTTTATCACCCATAACGGCTCTTGTCAATACGGCAATTTTAAGTTTTCACAGTACTTTATATATTTGAGTTGAATTTTTACCGATGCTGTGGTAAACTATTTGTTTGTAAAAATATTTTGAGTTTGAGGGATAATATGCCTAACATCAAAGACGAAATTTTAAGACGACGCACATTCGCCATCATCTCCCACCCTGACGCCGGTAAGACCACTTTGACCGAAAAGTTGCTCCTTTACGGAAGAGCAATTCAGTCGGCAGGCTCGGTTAAGGGTAAACAGAACGACCGCCACGCGGTTTCCGACTGGATGGAGATCGAGAAAAAGAGAGGTATTTCCATCACCTCTTCTGTTCTGCAGTTTGAGTATGACGGATACTGCATCAACATTCTCGACACCCCGGGTCACCAGGACTTCTCGGAGGATACCTACCGCACCTTGACGGCGGCCGACAGCGTTGTTATGGTTATCGACGCCGCAAAGGGTATCGAGCCGCAGACCAGAAAGCTCTTTAAGGTCTGTGCAATGCGTCACATTCCCATCTTTACATTTATAAACAAGCTCGACCGCGAGGCAAGAGATCCGTTTGAACTACTTGACGAACTTGAAAAGGAGTTCGGAATCGGCACTTATCCTATGAACTGGCCCATCGGCTGCGGACAGGATTTCAAGGGTGTTTTTGACCGCGAAAAGCGTCGAATTTTGACCTTTTCCGAGTTCCACAGCGGCGACAAACGGCTTGAAGCCATCGAATGCGAGCTGACAGAGACCGAAAAGTTGGATTCGCTTATCGGCGAATATGCCCGACGCGACCTCGTTGACCAGATCGAGCTGCTCGACGGTGCAAGCTTCGACTTTGATCTCGAAAAGGTGCGTTGCGGCGAATTGTCACCCGTGTTCTTCGGTTCTGCTCTTAACAACTTCGGTATTGAACCGTTTTTGGAAAATTTCCTTAAAATGACCACCCCTCCGCTTTCCTACCGTTCGGGTGACGAAAAGATAGCACCCGAAACCGAGCAGTTTTCGGCTTTTGTTTTCAAGATCCAGGCCAATATGAACAAGGCTCACCGCGACAGAATTGCATTTATGAGGATCTGCTCGGGCAAATTCGAGCGTTCCAAGGAATATTTCCACGTTCAGGCCGGCAGACCTATTAAACTCTCACGTCCTCAGCAGATGATGGCCGAGGAACGCGAGGTCATCGACGAAGCGTATGCCGGCGATATAATCGGCGTTTTCGATCCCGGTGTGTTCTCGATCGGTGACACCATCTGCGAAAAGGGTATGAAGGTACAGTACGCAGGCATTCCTACCTTTGCTCCAGAGCATTTTGCCATTGTTGAGCAGGTCGATTCGCTCAAGCGTAAGCAGTTCGCAAAAGGCATTACCCAGATCGCTCAAGAGGGTGCCATTCAGATGTTCTTCTTGCCCGGTTCGGGTCTTGAGCGTGTTTATGTCGGCGTTGTCGGTATGCTTCAATTTGACGTTCTGCAGTTTAGAATGGAGTCGGAATATGGCGTAAAATACAACCGCCAGGACACTCCGCATTCACTCGTCCGCTTTATTGAAAACACCGATCTCGACCCCAAAACCCTTAACCTTATGCAGGCAACCAAGTGGGTGCAGGATGCGAAAGGCCGCAATCTTTTGCTCTTCACCGCCGAATATGAGATAGGTTGGGCACTCGATAAAAACCCCGGTCTTGTTTTAAAAGAATTCAGCCAGATGTGGGACGAGATCTAAGGCTTAGAAAAAAGTTCAGAAAATTTTAAAAAAATTCTTTACATTATAAGATTTTGTGCTAAAATGTTTTTATTAAAAAATCCTGGTTGCTCTAAAAGAAAGGACTTGATTTTATGACATTGACTTACAAAGGTAAGACAAAAGACGTTTATGCTTTGGAAAACGGTAACGTTCTTTTGAAGTTTAAGGACGATTGCACCGGCAAGGACGGTGTTTTTGATCCGGGTGAGAACGCCGTCGGTTTGACTATTGAGGGTATCGGACAGGCCAACCTCAAGACCTCGGTCTACTATTTCGAGCTCTGCAAAAAGGCCGGCATCAAGACCCACTATGTATCGGCTGACATCGAGAATGCTACTATGGAAGTCCTTCCTGCAGAATGCCTCGGCAAGGCTCAGGGCGGTAACGGTCTTGAAGTTATCTGCCGACTGGTTGCTACCGGCAGCTTTATCCGCAGATACGGCGAGTACATCAAGGACGGCACCGTTATCGAGGGCGGATATGTTGAGTGTACCTTCAAGAACGACGCAAAGGGCGATCCGCTGGTAACCGGCGAAGGCTTGGCAGTTTTGGGCGTTATGACACCCGAAATGTTTGAGAGTATGAAGGAGCAGACCTTAAAGATCACCAAGATCGTTGCTGACGACCTCAAATCCATCGGCCTTGACCTTTGGGACATCAAGTTCGAGTTCGGCTACAACAACGGCGAAGTCGTTCTCATCGACGAGATCGCTTCGGGCAATATGAGAGTTTACAAGGACGGCAAGATCGTCGAACCCGTTAAACTCACCGAGCTTATTCTTAACAGATAAATTTCACGAAACAAAATAAAGCACCGATTCTGACATGAACCCCAAAGTGTCTGACTTTGGGGGTGCATATCATCTTCGGTGCTTTATTTTTTTACACTGAATTATTTTATGAAATTACGGTTAAACCTTTTATGAAGGAGAATTTTTATGTGTACCGCTATTCATTTTAATAATATGGGCCATTTGTTCGGCCGAAACCTTGATTTGGAATACCACTATAACGAAGCCGTGACCGTAACACCGAGAGGTTTCGATTGGGAATTTAAAGCACCCGTTTTAAAGAATGGGCAATATGCCATGATCGGTATGGCTACAGCAGTCGACGGTTATCCGCTTTACTACGATGCCGCTAATGAAAAAGGACTTTCTATAGCCGGACTTAATTTCCCCGGCAACGCCTTTTATAATGAACCAAAGTCCGATGGTTTAAACGTATCGCCCTTTGAGCTTATCCCATATCTTTTGTCACAGTGCGCCAGCGTCTTAGAAGCATTGGAATTGCTCAAAAACATCAATCTCGAGAACCGAAACTTCAATGAAAAATACCCTTTAACTCCGCTTCATTGGATACTGTCCGACAAGGAGCGCTCGATAGTTATCGAGCCGTTAAAAGAAGGCTTGAAGATCTACGAAAACCCTGTGGGAGTACTCACAAACAATCCGCGTTTTGAGCTTCAACTAAACAATCTGCAAAACTATTTAAACCTTTCAAACTCCACACCCGAAAACCGTTACGATTTGCCGACTCCGCTTTACAGCAAAGGTTTGGGTGCATTCGGTCTGCCCGGTGACGGCTCTTCGCTTTCGCGCTTTGTCAGAGCCGCGTTTTTTAAAAAACATTCGGTATGCGACAACGACACAGAGTCCCGAATCAATCAGTTCTTCCGTATTTTAAGCACCGTCGCACAACCAAAAGGCGCAATAACGACCGACGACGGAAACTACCATATCACGGTCTACTCTTCGTGCATGGATCTTGACAGCGGAATATACTACTACTCGACCTACGAAAATTTGCAAATAACAGGCATCGATTTGTTTGCAGAAAATCTTGACGGAAACGAAATAATCGGTTATTCTATAATAAGTAAACCGCATTTAAAAATTTTAAACCGACATTGAAAAGGAAGATCTTATGTTCTGCACAAGAAAAATAACCGATGACCTCTGGTGGGTGGGCGGCAACGACCGCAGACTTTCCTTATTTGAAGGAGTTTATTCAGTCCCCAAAGGCGTATCCTACAACTCCTACCTCCTTTTGGATGAATCGACCGTGCTTTTCGACACTGTCGACGCTAAAGTGGCACCCGTGTTTTTTGAAAATCTTAAACACCTTCTTGGCGGAAGACCGCTTGACTTCGTGGTGATCCAGCACATGGAACCCGACCATTCGGCAACTTTAGGACTGTTGCTCGAAAAGCACCCCGAAACAACCGTAGTCTGCAACGCGAAATCGGCACAGCTGATAGATCAATTCTTCAAGACCGACATTTCGAGCCGTGCATATATCGTCGACGAGAAAAGTGTTTTCAACTCAGGTGTCCACGAATTTCAGTTTTTCAACGCTCCGATGGTGCACTGGCCCGAAGTTATGTTCACCTATGATAAAACCGACGGCGTGCTGTTCTCGGCCGATGCATTCGGCGTGTTCGGTGCTTTAAACGGTGCACTTTTTGCCGACGAGGTCGATTTTTGGCGTGATTATCTCGACGAAGCCAGAAGATACTACGGCAACATCGTAGGAAAATACGGTATGCAGGTGGCGACAGCTCTCAAAAAATTGGCTGGTCTGCCGCTTAATTACGTATGCCCGTTGCACGGCTTTGTCTGGAGAAAAGGTTTTAATAAGTATCTTGAAAAATATCTCAAATGGAGCACCTACACTCCCGAAGAAAACGGAGTTATGATCGCCTATGCTTCCATTTACGGCAACACCGAAAACGCCGCCGAAATATTGGCATCTCGGCTTCGTGAAAAGGGTGTGAAAACCGAAATGTTTGATGTTTCGGTCGATCCTGCTTCGGAAATTGTCGCCGCTTCCTTTAAATGGAGTCACCTCGTGTTTGCATCTTCGACCTATAATGGGGGAATATTTATTAGTATGGAGGAGTTGCTCCGCGATTTAGTTGCACACTCTCTCCAGAACCGCACGGTTGCGTTTATGGAAAACGGCTCGTGGGCTGCAACCAGCGGAAAACAAATGCGTGGAATTTTGGAAGGCTGCAAAAATTTAACGGTGCTCGAAAACACGGTTTCGATCCGCTCGACTTTAGGCGAAGCACAGGAACATGATTTAGACGCACTTTGTGAAGAGATCGCTCAATCACTCAACAACAGCGTGGCTAATGCCGCAAGCTCGGATTCGGTAGACTCAAAGGCCTTTGAAAAAATTGCCTGCGGACTGTTTGTGCTTACCGCAAACGACTCGAAACAGAACGGCTGTATCATCAACACCGCAATGCAGGTGTCGAACGCTCCGTTTAAAGTAAGTATTGCTGTAAACCGACAGAACCTCACTCACGATATGATTGAAAAGACCGGTATTTTCAATCTGTCGGTGCTCACCGAAAGCACAGATTTTGAGCTCTTTAAGCATTTTGGATTCAGAAGCGGCAGAACGGTCGATAAGTTTGACCGTTTTACGGATTATGCTGTGTCCGAAAACGGCGTTGCATATATAACTAAAGCCAACGCTTACTTTAGCTGCAAGGTTTTAGAGACCGTCGATTGCGGCAGCCACACTCTGTTTGTGGCCGAAGTGACCGAAGCAAAAGTGCTCAACACCGAGTCATCTGCAACCTATTCCTACTACCACTCCGATATCAAGCCCCGGCCTCAGGATGCTGAAAAGAAAAATGGCTACAGATGCAAGGTCTGCGGATACGTTTATGAGGGTGACACCCTTCCCGACGATTTCATCTGTCCCTTGTGTAAACACGGCGCTGAGGATTTCGAGCCGATAGTTTGATCATTCAGAGGAATCCTTATGAAACCTTTTATGAAATTCCGCTGTGACGTTTGCGGCTGGGTCTACGACGAACAGGACGGCGACGCCGCTTTGGGAGTAAAACCCGGAACTAAATTTGTTGACCTCAACGAAGAGGAATTCAAGTGTCCCTTATGCACAGCGGGCAAAGACAATTTCAGCAATTTAAGCAAGTACAGATAAGAAAACGCGGTGGCTTTCCACCGCGTTTTTCTTGTATTAAGAGACCACTCAACTCCACTGTTTTAATGTTCCTATTGACAATTTCGGTCGAATAATTGTATAATAACACTAATCGTAGCGAAAAGTTACGAAAAAAGATAGAGGTCGCGGTACATAAAAGTAGCGTCAAAAAGGCACGGAAATGCCGATTGCGAAAGGATGCACCGCCGAAATCTGCAAAATGTTTCCGCAGTTTGCAGGTTGGTATGCGTCAGAATATGTCGCGTACTGTCACAGTCCGGTGGAGAGCTATCGAAAGAGTTTTGAGGAATTTTCGATCGCATCCAATCGGAGTGCGGTCGAAAATTTATTTTTAAGGAGTAAGCAAAATGAAAAAGAAGTTTCTTATCATTGCAACGGTAGTACTGCTTTGTCTTATGTCTACCGTAACGGTTTTTGCAACCGACGGCGATGCCTCCGCTGCAAATCCGTTCATCGCTACCTTCTGGTCACTCGTGCCTCCGCTGGTAGCCATTGTTCTCGCACTTGTAACCAAGGAAGTCTACAGCTCTTTGTTTGTGGGTATTTTGGTCGGTGCTTTGTTCTACAGTAACTTCAACATCGTCGGTACTGTTGATTCGCTCGTTCAGGACGGACTTATTGCCGCTGTTTCGGGTACGGCAGGTATCTTCGTCTTCCTCGTTATCCTCGGTATTATGGTTGCACTCATCAACAAGACCGGCGGTTCACGCGCCTTTGGTGAGTGGGCTAAGACCCACATCAAATCGAAGGTCGGTGCTATTATTTGCACATTCATTTTAGGTGTTCTCATCTTTATCGATGACTATTTCAACTGCCTTACCGTCGGCTCTGTTATGCGTCCTGTTACCGACGCTCACAAGGTCAGCCGTGCTAAGCTTTCGTATATTATCGACGCTACTGCAGCGCCTATTTGTATGATCGCTCCTATCTCTTCCTGGGCAGCCGCTGTTTCGGAGTATACCGCAGGTATTACCGATGCGGCCGGAAACGAGATCTCCAGCTTAGCCCTCTTCTGCAAGGCTATTCCCTATAATTTCTATTCACTTTTAACCCTCATTTTCGTAGTGGCTATCACTCTTATGAAGTTCGACTTCGGTCCTATGAAGAAGCACGAAGAGAACGCGTTGAACGGTGACCTCTTCACCTTCGGCGGCGAAGTTATGAGCGACGAGAGCGAGGTTGAAGAGGATTCAAGAGGTCGTGTTATTGACCTCATTCTCCCCATCGTTGTACTTATCATAGTTTCTGTATTTGCCCTCATTTATGTGGGTGGATTCTTCACTGCAGGCAGTGATTTCAAGGGCGATTTTATCGGTGCCTTCGGCGATACCGATGCCACTATCGGCTTGCCCTTGGGCGGCATAGTTGCTTTGCTCGTAACCGTTATCTACGTTATCTGCCGCCGCCTTGTAACCTTCAAAGAGGCAATGTCCTGCATTCCTAAGGGCTTTATTGCAATGGTTCCCGCGATCCTCATTCTCACCATGGCTACCGCTTTAAAGAATATGACCGGCTTGCTCGGTTCGGATACCTTCGTTGAGAACGCTTTGGCAAACGCCGGCGCACTTCACAACTTCCTGCCCGCCATCATCTTCCTTGTTGCCTGCGGTATCGCATTTGCAACCGGAACCTCGTGGGGAACCTTCGGTATCCTTATTCCTATCGTTTTGTCCGTTTTCCCCGCAGGAAGCGAATTGATGGTAATCGGTATGTCGGCCTGCCTTGCAGGTGCGGTTTGCGGTGACCACTGCTCACCTATTTCGGATACCACCATTATGTCGTCGGCAGGTGCACAGTGCGAGCACGTCAACCACGTTTCGACCCAGTTGCCCTACGCTATTACTGTTGCGGTTGTATCATTTGTAAGCTACATCATCACAGGTTTCATTCAGAACTGGCTGATTGCACTTCCCATCGCTATTGCTCTGATGCTCCTCACGCTTGTTGTTATCAAACTTTTAACCGCTAAGAAGACTGCTTAAATTTTAAAATCATAGATCCCCGATGTTTCAAAAAACATCGGGGATTGTTTTATTTGTACGGTTCCGTATTATCAGTCAAACCTACAATATAATCAATGCTGGTGTTATAAAATTTCGCCAAACGAATAAGCACATCAACAGGAACATTCAAGTTTCCTAATTCCTAATCGGAATATGTTGTCTGATGGATCTGCAAATATTCTGCTATTTGTTTTTGCTTAATGTCTCGATCCTCGCGAAGGTCACGTATACGTTTAAACAACATCATCACCTCTTGAGGCTATTATGTCTTAAGGGAATATGCCTTATTGGCTTTTAAGGGAATTTCCCTTAAAACATTTTGAAAGGGTGATGTTTATGCCGGCATGCACATTTATTGGACACACCGATTTTTCGGAAAGTAATTTTGCATCAATTTATGATACAATTAAATATTTAATAGAAGAAGAGAACGTAACAACATTTTATGTCGGCACTCACGGAAACGTTGTCACTCTGAGCATGGCAAAGAATTTTTTCGCAAGATCCTTCACTGCGTTCAGGATGACAAGTTTACGATATTTACAATTATATAATTCGTGCCGTAGGCACACCTTACCTCTTCACTCTTACCTAAAAACCGACCCCGAGTTAAACTCGGGGTCGGTTTGTTCATCAGTGTGTTAGGTAATACTTGACGAGCATCTGCAACAAAATGTCGCGGTCGACACGTCTTATTAAATTACGTGCATTATTATGCGTGGTGATATAGGTCGGATCCTCCGACATAATATAACCGACGATCTGATTGACAGGATTATAACCCTTTTCTTTCAAAGCGTTATAAACCTCGAGCATAATTCTCCTTACCTCCTGCTCCTGTTCGTTGCCGAGGCTGAAGGTAATTGTGTTCTGATTGCTTCCATTCATAATAAGCACCTCTCTTTATAATTATTTTACAACAACAGATGTTCTTTTACAAGTGTTTTTTTGAAAATTTAGATTTTCTCCAATTTAGCGAAGTTTGCCATCAGCTTTTTGGTACCTTTAGTGTCAAAAGCAATCTCCAAAAGCGTGTCGTTGCCCATCGGTGTTGCCGAAAGTATCATTCCCTCGCCGAACGCTTTGTGCTTAACCCTATTACCTACAGAAAAGCTCTGTTTGGGAGCAGCGGCCGGTGTTGATGTAGGTCGCCGATTGGCATAAGGACTCGATACGCTTCTTTGTCGGTTGATGACCCCGAAGGCGTCGTCGGAGTCGTATGCTTTGGAACCGTAGCCGCCATAACCTCTGCCCTGCGAAAATCCTCCGCTCGACGAGCCGTAGCGGAACTCGGCACCCGAATAGCCGCCACCAACTCGCGAAACACTCTTTATATTGCAGAGGTCTTTCGGCACCTCTTCCAAGAACCTCGACGGCAGATTTCTCCCTGTTTGACCGTAAAGCAAACGCGTATAGGCATTAGAAATATAGAGCCTTTCCCGAGCTCTCGTTATCGCAACGTATGCAAGTCGGCGTTCCTCTTCAATATCCTCGGGAGTGCCGTAGACCGACTGATTTCCGGGGAAGATTCCCTCTTCCATACCAACAAGGTAAACATTGTTGAACTCCAGACCTTTGGCCGAGTGAACGGTCATTAGCACGACCGCGTCGGCATCAGGGTCAAACTGATCGATGTCACTGATCAATGCCACTTCTTCCAAAAATCCCGTAAGGCTGGGGTTCTCGTTCTCCTTTTCGTACTGAGCGATACTCGATGCCAATTCCTTGACATTGTCGACTCGGTCTGCCCCCTCTTTGCCCTCGGCGATAAGCGACAGCATATATCCCGACTTGTCAAGCATTTCACTAAAAAGTTCAGCTATCGGCATCTCATCAATTTTCTCGCTCAGCTCATTTATCATCACAGTAAAGTTCTTGAGCTTTGTCGCGGCTCTGGAGATACTGCTGAACTCATCTGCACGCTCAAACACCTCGAACAACGACATTCCTAAACTGTCGGCGATCTCCAACGCATTTTTAACGGTAGTATCACCTATTCCCCGTTTCGGCTCGTTGATGATTCGGGTCAGACGAACACGGTCAGAATGATTTGCGATAACATTAAGATACGCAATAACGTCCTTGATCTCCTTGCGGTCATAGAATCTGTGACCCGCTAAAACTCTGTACGGCACACCCGAGCGTGCCATAACATTTTCCAATGAGTTCGACTGAGCGTTCATTCGGTAAAGAATGGCGTTGTCGGAGTATTTTCCGCCTGCGGCAACATAGTTTAAGATACTGTCAACAACGTGTGAAGCCTCACCCTTTTCATCAGGTGCGGTATAAACCTCAATTTTCTCTCCGCCGTCCTTGTCGGTCCAAAGATTCTTGCCCTTTCGTGCCTGATTATTCGCAATAACGGCATTAGCGGCATCAAGGATTATCGAAGTCGAACGATAATTCTGCTCTAAGCGGATGACCTTGGCATCCGGATACTGCTCCTCAAAGCTCAAAATATTCTCGATCGTCGCACCGCGGAAACGGTAAATACTCTGGTCGTCATCACCGACAACACAGATGTTGCGATGACCCTCGGCAAGAGTGCTGACCAAAACATACTGTGCGTGGTTGGTATCCTGATACTCGTCCACCATTATGTATTTGAACTTCCGCTTATAATATTCGAGAACATCATCATTTTGCCGCAACAATTTTACGGTGTTGACGATCATATCGTCAAAATCCATCGCGTCGGCGTTAATAAGTGCTTCCCTGTAGGCTTTGTAGGCACGTCCTATCTTGGAAAGCCTGACATCGCCCATATTCTCCGAAATAAACTCTTCGGGGTCAATAAGATTGTCCTTAGCGTTACTAATGACTGACAACGCCGACTTTACGGGAATTATCTTCTCGTCTATGTTTAGGTTTTTATAGACCTCTTTCATAACCCGTTTTTGGTCGTCGGTATCATAGATAGTGAAATGACTTGAGAATCCCAATCGGTCGCCGAATTTTCTGAGTATCTTTCCGCAAACGGAGTGAAAAGTTCCTGCCCAGATATCCAACGCTTCATCACCGAGCATGGCGGCGATTCGCTCCTTTAACTCGTTGGCCGCCTTATTGGTAAAGGTGATTGCCAATATCTCCCACGGCTTGGCCGTATCAACGCCGAGCAAACGCCAGTCGGGCTCACCGTTGGTAAGGTCTGACTGAAGTTCAGACAAGGTGGACTCGTTTATAAACGGCGGCACTTCTGTAGAATTGTATGCATCACCGAAACGAACAAGAGAAGCAATTCTGTTTACAAGTACCGTTGTTTTACCCGAGCCTGCTCCGGCTAAAATAAGCACGGGGCCTTTGGCGGTCACAACACCCTCAAACTGCCTGTTGTTCATTCTTTTAAAATATTTACGGATTATATCACGCCTTAACTCCAAAAATCTATTTTCAATATCGGACATTTCTGTTCTCCGTTTCAAAATTTCATCTCTTAAATGTTAATATAGCCATTATACACTAACCGCTACTACTTTTCAACCAAAAATGAGTTGATTAAAGAGTTTAAATTACTGTAAAAAACAGTTGATTAAATTTAAAATGTGTAGTATAATACACAATAAGGTACGCTTTTAGGCGTGCGAACGGTCGGGTCCTGTGCGACGGGACGCCGTGAACCATGTCAGGCGGGGAACCGAGCAGCATTAAGCGGATTTTCTCGTGTGCCGCAGCCAACTCGGTCGTTCGTACGTCTAAGGGCGTACCTTTATTTGAATATTTAAGGGAGTGGAATAAATGTATCAGGCTTTATATCGTAAATACAGACCGCATGACTTTTCGGGCGTTGTCGGTCAGGAACATATAACCGAAATATTGAAAAACGAGCTCAAAACGGGCAAGATATTCCACTCTTATCTTTTCACGGGTCCGAGAGGAACGGGTAAGACCAGCTGTGCCAAAATTTTGGCTAAAGCCGTCAACTGCCTTAACAGCGAGCAGGGTGATGCCTGCGGTGAGTGTGACTCCTGCAAGGCAATAGAAAACGGCGACGTGCTGGATATCGTTGAGATCGACGCCGCTTCAAATACGGGCGTTGACAACATCCGCGACTTAAAAGAGCAGGTCAACTACACTCCGACCAGCTCGAAGTACCGTGTTTATATTATCGACGAGGTTCACATGCTGTCCATCGGTGCTTTTAACGCACTTCTTAAGACACTTGAGGAACCGCCTGCACACATAATCTTCATTCTGGCGACCACCGAGGTCCACAAGCTTCCCGCAACCATTCTTTCGCGTTGCCAGAGGTTTGATTTCCATAGGATCAGCTTAGAGGCCATTTCCGGCCGGATCCAATATATCGCAGAAAAAGAAGGCTTTACTATTGACACCTCTGCGGCTGATATGATCGCCCGACTTTGCGACGGCGGAATGCGAGATGCTCTCTCGACCTTAGACCTTTGTGCCGCCAGAAGCCGACACATCACCGGCAACGATGTTTTACAGGTCTGTTCTTTAGCGGGCAGTAACTACTGTGCCGCATTGACCAACTTTATTGCCGAAGGTAATATCGCAGGAGCATTGGCAAAGATCGACGAGCTTCACAAAAACGCGGTCGATCTGACCCGACTTTGCTCTGAGATGATTACCCATTACCGCAACCTTATGATCGCAAAAACGGTCAAAGATCCGACATCTCTTATCGTTTGCACAGCCGAATCTTTAAAGGAACTGCAGGCTCAAAGCAAAGATATCGGGATAGAGAGTATTCTTAACGCTGTCAGAGTGCTGGCCGACTGTTTGGACCGAATGAGTACTTCCGACCGCAGGACCGAGTTTGAAATGGCGATAGTAACGCTTTGCAATCCGACGCTTGATAATTCTCCGTCGGCACTGCTACAGCGGCTCGAAAAATTAGAACGTATGATGAAATACGGTGCTCCTATTACCGTGACCGCACCTTACGCTGCCGCTGCCGCGACCGCTTCTGCTACCGAAAAAGAAGCGGAAGAACCCAAAACCGCTATCGAAGAAACATACGAACCACCGATTCCCACCGTAATATCCGATAAACCCGAAGTAGTCCCGATGAATGATATTGGCACAAACGAGTCCGCTCCTACCGCAACTGAAACAAAAACCGACAAAATAGAGAAGTTTGATGCGTGGGCAGACGTGATAGACGAGTTGCAGGGCACAACGCCGCTGTTGGCTGTTTCACTCTTCGGTTCAAAGGCTTATTTAAAGGGTGACACCCTGCTTATCGACTGCGAGGATCAGCAATTCTTCTCATTTATGCGGGGAAGCGATCCTTTCTACCGCAACCAGATAAAGCTTGCATTGCAAACAGTCGTCGGCAGATCCTACCGTTTAGGTCCCTACAAAAGACAGCAGCAATCGGAATCGACCGATCCGCTGAATGAGATCATCAACAGGTTGAAAACACTTGAAGTTCCCGAAAATTAAGGAGTATAAATTATGAAAGCAAGAATTCCCGGTGCTAATAATCAAAGTCAGGCACAGATGTTAAAGCAGGTCCAGAAAATGCAGGAAGATATGCAGAATCTGCAGGCTGAGATCGAAGAACGTGACTTTACGGCAACAGCCGGTAACGGCTTAGTCGAGGTCACTATGAACGGCCGTCACGAGCTAAAAAAGATCACCATTGACCCCGAGGCTGTCGATCCCGATGACATTGAGATGCTTGAAGACTTTATCACCATTGCCATCAACGAGGTTGTCAAAAATATAGCCGAAACTCAGGAAACGGAAATGGGTGCCATCACAGGCGGACTTAACATTCCGGGGTTGTTTTAATGGATTACACAGTTGCTCCGCTTGAAAAACTCTGCGAGCAGTTTGAACGTCTGCCCGGCATAGGCAAAAAAACTGCGCGTCGGCTTGCCTACTACGTTATTACAAGGCAGGACAATATGGCCGAAAAGTTTGCATCGGCATTGATGGAGGCCGGCAGTAAGATCCGCTACTGCTCCGTTTGTCAGAATCTTACCGACAGCGAGATTTGTGCCGTTTGCTCCGACACAGGCCGCGACCGATCCGTTATCTGCGTTGTTGAGGATGCAGGCGATGTTTTGGCGTTCGAACGCACCCGTGAATATAAAGGACTGTACCACGTTTTGCACGGTGCGGTTTCCCCGCTTGACGGCATTGGTCCCGAGCAGATAAAGATCAAGGAACTGATGGCAAGGCTGGCTGACGGCACGGTTAATGAAATAATCGTTGCTACCAATCCGACCGTCGAAGGTGAAGCCACCGCAAGCTATATTTCGAGGCTCGTAAAATCAATGGGCATCAAGGTGACCCGTCTTGCCTACGGTATACCCGTCGGCGGCAATTTAGAGCACGCTGATGAGATAACCCTGTCGCGAGCTTTAGAAGGTCGAAATGAGTTGTAAACAGCAAGAAAACAAAATATTGTGTAGCGTAATAACCGTTTATCAAATATATTGATAATATGTTTGACAAACGGTTATTTGTCGTGTATAATAGATTTGTGATATTGTGCAAATGTGGGCGTTTGTGCGATTTTTAAATTTTGGCAGATTTTATTGTCTGATTTAAGACTATAATAATTCTGTGATCTTATAAAAGTTGGGAGTGCGTCCTGTGGAGAAAATCGTTATAAACGGCGGTATCCGCCTTAAGGGTGAAATACAGGTCAGCGGTGCTAAAAACGCCGCCGTGGCAATTCTCCCTGCCGTTTTACTGTGCGACGGTGTTTGCAGAATTGAAAATATTCCTGCCATCTCCGACGTCAACGTTATTGTCCGCATTCTTTATGAACTCGGCGCCACCGTCAAGGTCATCAACGACAATACGGTGGAGATCGATCCTAAACATATAAATTCATACGTTTTATCATCCGAAATGTCGTCAAAAATGCGTGCCAGCAGCTACTTTATCGGCGCTATGCTGGGTCGGTTCAAGAGAGCTCGCGTTGCTCCTCCGGGTGGATGCGATTTCGGTGTCCGTCCTATTGACCAGCACATCAAAGGCTTTGAGGCTTTGGGTGCCACCGTTACTATTGACAACGGTATGGTAAATGCCAGAGCCAAGGAGCTTGTCGGCAGTTCTATTTATCTTGATAAGGTCTCGGTCGGTGCAACGGTCAATATTATTCTTGCCGCAGTTAAGGCCAAAGGTCTTACTATTATCGAAAACGCCGCAAGGGAACCGCATATCGTTGACCTTGCCAACTTCTTGAACTCTATGGGTGCCAACATTATGGGTGCCGGTACCGATGTTATCAAGATCCGCGGTGTGGACACACTGCACGGCACGACCTACAGCATTATCCCCGACCAGATCGAGGCAGGAACATATATGATCGCCGCGGCCATTTCAGGCGGCGAATTAATGATTACAAACGTAATTCCGAAACATCTGGAATCAATTTCGGCAAAGCTTATTGAAGCCGGAGTTACCGTTGAGGAGTTTGACGAAGCTGTATTAGTCAGGTCCAACGGTCGACCCAAAGCCTGCAACGTGCTCACAATGCCTCACCCCGGTTTTCCCACCGATATGCAACCGCAGATGACTGCTTTTCTGGCTTTATCCGACGGTGTCAGCGTTATGACCGAGGGTGTTTGGGATAACCGCTTCAGATATGTTGACCAGCTGACCCTTATGGGTGCTAAGATAAAGGTCGACGGCAAGGTTGCGATCATCACCGGCGTTGAAAATTTCATCGCCGCACCTGTAAAGGCCACTGACTTAAGAGCCGGTGCCGCTATGGTACTTGCAGGTCTTGCAACCAACGGCACGACCGAGATCGAAAATGTTGAATTTATCGACCGCGGCTACGACAACATTGTTGAAAAGCTGTCGGCTGTCGGTGCCAACATCCGCCGTGTCGAGTTTATCGAATCGGGCATCATCCGTTCGGTAATATAACCTAAAGATCCGACCTATCCTTTCATCGGATAGGTCTTTTTTAAACTATTGGAAAGGAAGTGTGTTATGAGCAGGATATTCCCCATTGCAAGCGGAAGTTCGGGCAACTGCACCTATATCGGTCACGGCAGGCAGGGTCTGCTTGTTGATGCGGGTATAAGTGCAAGGGCAATTACAAACGCATTGGCCGATGCCGCTATCGACCCGCAATCAATCTGCGGAATCTTCATAACACACAACCACATCGACCATATAAGCGGTCTGCGTGTTTTTGCCGACAAGTATTCAATACCCACCTTTGCGACAAAGGAGACGGTCGACGGCATTGTTAAAAGCGCCTGCAACTGCCCGAAGGATATACATATTATAGAGGGCGATATCGCGATCGGCAATTTTTCGGTAAGATCCTTCCCCACGAGCCACGACTGTCCGGGTTCTTGCGGATACGTCATCACCCTGCCCGATGAAACGAGATGCAGTATCTGCACCGACTTGGGAGTCGTCTCCGAAGAAGTGCGTCTGGCAATCACCGGTTCCGTAGCGGTACTGCTCGAATCCAATCATGACATCACGATGCTGCAAAAAGGCAGCTACCCCGAACACTTGAAACGCAGAATTTTGAGCGACCACGGTCACCTTTCCAACGTCTTATGTGCAAAAGAATTGCCGAAGCTTGTTAAAAACGGCACAACAAGAATAATTTTAGGACACCTGAGCCGCGAGAACAACGACCCTGACATCGCTAAAAGCTGTGCTGTTGCGGCATTAATGGACAACGGATTTCGCGAGAATGACGACTACATACTATACGTGGCACCGCCTAAAAACGGCAAGGTCATCCTTTTTTAGAGGAGGCAACAATGCTTAAAATAACCATCATCGCCTTAGGGCGTTTGAAAGAAAAATATCTCCGCGAAGCCTCAGCCGAATACGAAAAGCGGCTGAAATCCTTTTGCAAACTGGAGATAACCGAACTCGAGCCCGTACGTTTGCCCGACAGCCCTAAGCAATCCGAAGTTGAAAACGCCTTGAACGCTGAGGCCGATAAAATACTTTCACTTGTTCCGAACGGTGCATACGTCGTTCCTATGTGCATCGAAGGAAGGCTCGTCTCCAGCGAAGAGTTGTCGAAAAGAATTGAGACAGTCGCGGTGTCGGGCTCAAGCCATATAGTTTTCATCATTGGAAGCTCCTACGGTCTTAATGATCGGGTCAAATTACGTGCCGACTTCAAAATGTCAATGTCACCGATGACCTTTCCGCACCAGCTGGCGCGCATTATGCTTTTGGAACAGCTCTACCGCTCGTTCAAAATAACACAAGGCGGAACGTACCATAAATAAGTATTATATGCGTTGAAAGTCTAAAAAAACACTTGACCTTTGACACGAGGTGTGCTATAATTGCAATACCTCTGCAAGGGTCTTTTTTTGGTTAAAGACTTATTTTCTACGAGCGATCACAACCGCTTGATTGCGCTTTCGAAAATGACACTATATGTTGTTTTCCGAGCGGCGATTGCCGTGAAACGAGGGAGGCCGAGTTCCCTGTCTTTTAAAGGGAACAAAATCTATTTCCGTAAAACGGGAGGTGCCGTCATGAGAGTAAAAATCACATTAGCTTGTACAGAATGCAAGCAGAGAAACTACAATACTATGAAGAACAAGAAGAACGATCCCGATCGTCTTGAAATGAATAAGTATTGCAGATTCTGCAAAAAGCACACCGTTCACAAAGAAACGAAGTAAGGAGGTACACAATGAAAGTATTAAATAACATTTTCCGTGTACTGACCGTTCTTTTCGGCGTGGCTGCGTTGGCCCTTTTTGTATTCATCGACTTCGGCGAGATAAACAATGTTATTGAAGGCGTTGTTGCTCGTACCGGTGCTGAGTTTGCCTTTGGCACAAAGTTCAACGGTCATGAGGTCGGTAAATCCGCTGACATCCTTCTTATGATGATCACAACTGCTTTGACTACTTTGTTCGGAGCTTTGTCGTTCAAGTATAAGAAGACCAGATGGGCAACCTGCGGTTTCGGAGCATTTACAACTATCTATATGATCGTTATTGCTTGCTCCTCTGCCAACAAATTCCTTGATACTCAGGGCTTTGCAGGTTTTGAAACCGTTAGATATCTCAACAACGCTCCGTTGCTCATATGCCTCGCTATTGGCTTGAGCTTTGTTTCTTCTGTAGCATATTTGCTTATCTCGGATAAGCTTGATTGCGCAGCGAGCGGTAATGCTACCATCCTTAAGAAATTTGTCAAGTTCCTTAAAGATTATAAGGGCGAAGTTGCGAAGATCGTTTGGCCCAACACCCGCAGTGTTCTTAAAAACACACTTATCGTTCTCGTTATGTGTGCAATTCTCACTGTGATCGTTTGCCTGTTCGACTTTGGTCTTGGCGCTCTTGTAAATCTTATCCTCGGAAAGTAATCCGGTTGGAGGTCCGATATGGCAGATTTTGAAGAAGCCAAGTGGTACGTAGTACACACATATTCAGGCTATGAAAATAAGGTTATGACCGACCTTGAAAAAATGGTCGAAAACCGCGGTATGCAGGATCTTATTCAAGAGATCATGATCCCCACCGAGACAGTTACCGAAATCACTGCCGATGGTAAGGAAAAAACTGTTGAAAGAAAGATCTTCCCCGGTTACGTAATGATCAAAATGATCGTTACCGACGACTCCTGGTACGTTGTCCGCAACACTCGCGGCTGCACAGGTTTCGTAGGCCCGGCTTCAAAGCCCGTGCCGCTTACTGACGAGGAAGTCGCCAACTTAGGCATTGGAAAGCGCAGTGTTGAGGTTGCATATTCGGTCGGCGATGCCGTCAACATTATCGACGGTCCGCTTAACGGCTTCCAGGGCAAGGTTGATGAAATCGATACCGAAGCTAACAGCGTTCGCGTTATCATTTCGATGCTCGGACGTGAAACACCCGTCGAACTCGAACTCAACCAGATCGAACTTATTAGAGACTAATATCGGCTTACTAAGCCGTCACACCCTTATTTAGGGTGCCACAAGTGGGAGGGACACTTAAATTCTTTACTAACGTGTTCCGTAAGCGAAATTTTCGCGGCGACCACAAATTTTGGAGGTGCAAGTTATGGCACAAAAAATTACTGGCTATATTAAACTTCAGATCCCCGCCGGAAAAGCAACTCCGGCACCGCCTGTTGGTCCTGCACTCGGTCAGCACGGCGTTAACATTATGGCATTCACCAAGGAATTCAACGAGCGTACCAAGAATGATGTAGGTCTTATTATTCCTGTTATCATCACCGTTTACGCCGACCGTTCCTTTACCTTCATCACCAAGACTCCTCCTGCAGCCGTTCTTATCAAGAAGGCTTGCGGAATTGAGACCGCTTCCGGCGTTCCTAACAAGAACAAGGTTGCCACTATCACTAAGGAGCAGGTTCAGAAGATCGCAGAGACAAAGATGCCCGACCTTAATGCAGCAAGCCTTGAGGCTGCCATGTCCATGGTAGCAGGTACTGCACGCAGTATGGGTGTCGTTGTTGTTGACTAATGCTCCCCTGTGGGAGGAAATATCCGATTTAACCACTTATTTGGGAGGAAATTGAAATGAAACATGGTAAAAAGTATGTCGCAAGCGCACAGCTTGTAGACTCGAGCAAGCAGTACGACCTCGCAGAGGCTATGGAGCTTGCTATTAAAACTAAAACTGCTAAATTCGATGAGACCATCGAAGCTCATATCCGTCTTGGTGTTGACTCTCGTCACGCTGACCAGCAGGTTCGCGGCGCTGTAGTTCTCCCCAACGGAACCGGTAAGACCGTTCGCACCCTCGTTTTCTGCAAGGAAGACAAGGCTCAGGCTGCTTTAGATGCAGGCGCTGATTATGTTGGTGCAGAGGATATGGTCGCTAAGATCCAGAACGAAAACTGGATGGAATTCGATGTTGTTATCGCATCGCCCGATATGATGGGTCTCGTTGGCCGTCTCGGTAAGGTCTTAGGTCCTCGCGGACTTATGCCTAACCCCAAGGCCGGTACTGTTACCCCCGACGTTGCTAAGGCTGTCACCGAAGCAAAGGCCGGTAAGATCGAGTACCGTCTTGACAAGCAGAACATCATCCACTGCCCTATCGGCAAGGTGTCCTTCGGTGCTGAGAAGCTCCAGGAGAACTTTGATACCCTGCTCACCGCTGTTGCTAAGGCAAAGCCTGCTGCAGCAAAGGGTCAGTATATCAAGTCCTGCGTTGTTGCAACAACCATGGGCCCCGGAATTAAGGTTAACGCCTCTAAGTACGGTGCTTAATTGATTTAACATTCGGGTCGTGCCAAAAAGCACGACCCTTATATTTTAAAAAATTAAAGGAGTAACAAAAATGATACATGATAAAAAAGATTTGTTAAGTGGCAGCTTGCTCAAAAATATGATCATTTTTGCCGTTCCTTTAATGCTGTCCAGCGTTCTGCAGCTACTTTTCAATGCCGCAGACCTCGTTATTGTCGGCAAATTCGATAAGGTGACAGGCTCTATCGCACAGGGAGCAGTTGTCTCTACGGGTTCGCTCATAAACCTCATTGTCAATCTTTTTGTCGGTTTTTCTATCGGTGCTAACGTCATTGTTGCCCGTTACATCGGTGCAAAAAATGACGAAGACGTCAAAAGTGCTGTCAGGACCTCGATTATAATAGCGTTTTTGAGCGGTGTGATCATTGCCGCTATCGGTATTCCGCTTGCACGACCAATGCTGATTTTGATGAATGCTGACCCGGAAGTTCTCCCTATGGCTGAGGTCTATCTTAAAATTTACTTCCTTGGTGCACCGTTTATAATGCTCTACAATTTTGGAAGCAGTGTTTTAAGAGCAGTAGGCAACACTGTAAAGCCGATGGTATATCTCACGATCGCGGGAATCGTCAACGTCATACTTAATCTTTTTATGGTCATCGTGCTAAAAATGAGCGTCGCAGGTGTCGCTATTGCCACGACCGCTTCGCAGGTAGTATCCTCTGTATTTGTGCTTCACCATCTGCTAACCACAAAGGAAAACTACCGATTAGACTTAAGTAACCTGAAAATTTCCGTAGATAAAATCCGTCTGATTATAAAAATTGGTCTTCCGGCGGGAATTCAAGGCATCCTTTTTTCCATTTCAAACGTGCTTATACAGTCATCGATCAATGAATTCAACCTCAATATAATAACCGGCAACGGCATCTCGCTCAACATTGAAGGCTTCGCATTTGTTGTTATGAACGCATTCCATCAGGCGGCAATAACCTTTACGGGACAATTTTGCGGTGCAAAACGGTACAAAGAGATCGGTAAGATCGTCACAAGAGCCCTTGGTGCCGTCGTTGTGTCGGGAGTGATCATGGGTGCTGTTATGCTCCTTTTTGGAAAGCCACTGCTCGGCATATATTCAAACGACCCCGAGGTTATTAAAGCCGGTCTTGTCCGTCTTAACATATTCGGTCTTACCTTCTTCACGGCAGGACTGATGGATGTTATGGCCGGCACAATGCGAGGCTTGGGATATTCATTTGTACCGATGCTGACTTCAATAATCGGCGTGTGCGGACTGAGAATTGTCTGGATCTACACTGTTTTCAAAAAATATCACTCTGTACAGACGCTCTACTACTCCTACCCCATCACCTGGACGATCACCTTTATCGTACTGTTTGTGATATATCTTATCATAAAACGCCGTATCTATCGACGCGAAGGAATAACCCTTAAAGCAAGAAGAGCGTAATTTGCAAATTTTAAAAATAATCCTTGACAAAACCCTTTAATTGTGATAGTATACTAATGTTGATTCCAAAGACAGTTGGTGCGTTAGCGTAAAGACTGCGGTCTGCCAGCCGAGGATTGAACACATAACTGATTGTATCTTTATGTGCCTGTCCGCTTTGGAACAGGCACTTTTTTAATTCATCGGAGGTGAATACTTTGCCCAGTCAGATGGTTTTAGACGTCAAGAAGCAGCAGGTTGCTGATATCAAGGCCAGAGTTGAAGGCGCTTGCGCCGGTGTTTTGGTTGAGTACAGCGGTATTTCGGTTGCTGATGACACCAAGCTCCGTAAAGAGCTCCGCGAAGCCGGTGTTAACTACACTGTAGTTAAGAACACTATCCTTCGCAAAGCAGTAGAGGGTACCGATCTCAGTGAAATGGAGCCCTTCTTCAACGGCACTACTGCTCTTGCTACCAGCGCTGATGATCACGTTGCAGCAGCAAGAATCCTTAACAACTATGCCGAAAAGAGCGAAACCTTCAAGATCAAGACCGGCTTCCTCGACGGAAAGGTTATCGATCTTGCTACCATTGAAAGCCTTGCTAAGCTTCCCACAAGAGAGGTTCTCCTTGCTACAGTTTGCAACGCATTCAATGCACCCATCTCCGCATTCGCACGTGTTATCCAGGCTATCGTGGATAAGGACGGCGAGCAGTGCGCACCTGCAGCAGAATAATAGAGCAGGATAAATTTTAAAAAATAAAAACATTTGGAGGAAAATAAAATGGCATCTGAGAAAATTGCAGCAATGATTGAAGAAATCAAAGCTATGACCGTTCTTGAGCTTTCTGAGCTCGTACACGCAGTAGAAGAGGAGTTTGGCGTTTCTGCAGCAGCAGCAGTAGCAGTTGCAGGTCCCGCAGCAGCAGCTCCCGCAGCAGAAGAGAAGACCGAGTTCGACGTTGTTCTTGCTGAGGCAGGCGCAGAGAAGATCAAGGTTATCAAGGTTGTTCGTGAGATTACCGGTCTCGGCCTTGCAGACGCAAAGGCTGTTGTTGACGGCGCTCCCAAGACCCTTAAGGAAGCTGCTTCTAAGGAAGACGCTGAAGCTATCAAGGCTAAGCTCGAAGAAGTTGGCGCTAAGGTTGAGCTTAAGTAAGTTCTACTTAAAGTCAAACAAAACCCACGGAAAATTCCGTGGGTTTTTATTTTGCACAAAAAAATCCGCAGTCTTCTGACTGCGGATTTAAAACTTATTTAAAGAACAACGGCAGCGGTTCCAAGAACACGATGTCATCACGATTTGCGGCATCGCCCTCAGCCAAAAATGCACAGCTGTCGGAAATAATGCCGCCTGCTCGCTCAACTAATTCACGCATTGCTGTAAGCGACTCGCCGGTACTGATAACGTCATCAACAATAAGCACTCTTTTACCCTTTAAACGGTCCACCTCATCCTGACCGAAGTAAAGATGCTGTTCGTGCTGTGTAGTGATAGATGTAACATCGACCGAAATCGGGTTCTTCATATAAACCTTGGTACCCTTGCGGGCAACAACATACGGCTTGCCCGACTGACGGGACATTTCATAAGCCAGCGGAATACTCTTTGCCTCGGGGGTTGCAATAACGTCAAACTCCTTGACCTTTTTAAGTAATTCCTTGCAGCCCTCAATGGTCATTTCAACATCGCCGAAGATGATAAATGCGGCGATATCCAACTTGTCGCTGACCTCACAAAGCGGCAATTTACGGGTAAGTCCTGCGATCTTCAACTCATAAAACTTTTCCATTTCAAAATCCCCTTTTATATAAAAACTATATCAGCCCGGAGGCCAGGCAAGATTTCTTCTCGCCAACAGATGAAAATGAATATGACCGACGGTCTGACCGCCTTCTTCGCCGCAGTTGTTGACAACACGGTAACCCTTATCAAGCCCTTGTTCCCGTGCTATCTTTGCAACCGCCTCAAAGACCTTGGCGATAAGAAAACTGTTTTCAGCGGTTATTTCATCGGCACACTTGATGTGAGTTTTAGGAACGATAATAGCGTGGAACGGAGCCTGCGGATCAATATCCGCGAAAGCGTAGACATTCTCATCCTCGTATATCTTGGTCGAGGGTATTTCACCGGCGACTATTTTACAAAACAAACAGTCCATTTTTGCACCTCTATCATTTTAACATTCCCTGTACTATAGCCAGAGCCTCGGTCAAGGCCTCGTCGACCTTAGAAACATCCTTAGCACCTGCCATCGCAAAGTCAGGACGTCCGCCGCCCTTACCGCCTGCGATAGCGGCTACTGCGGCAACCAATTTACCCGACATAACGCCTGCACCTTGTGCATCTTTACCTGCGGTAGCGGCAAATGTAACCGAGTCACCCTTAACGTCAGCCAACACTGCTACAGCCGAACTATCAAGATCGCGAATCTTGTCGCCCATACTGCGAAGAGTCTCGCTACCGGCGTTTTCAAGCTTTGCAGTAATGAGTTTTACACTACCGACCGCGACAGCCGAAGCGACCAACTCGCCGACCTTTAAAGCGGCCAGCTTGGAATTAAGCTTCTCGATCTCCTTATCCTTTGCTTTGAGTTCGTTGGAGATCTGCTCACACTTTTTAGCGAGCTCCGACGGGTTATTGAGCTTCAATACAGCGGCGGCGGTGTTAACCTCACCGATGTATTTATCAATAAGCTCGAGCACACCGCGACCTGTAACGGCCTCTATACGTCTGACGCCCGAAGCGACCGACGATTCGGAAACGATCTTGAAAAGACCGATCTTAGCAGTGTTATCAATATGAGTACCGCCGCAAAGTTCAACCGATTTTGAGGGAACATTTACAACGCGAACGACATCTCCGTACTTCTCACCAAACAAAGCCATAGCACCCATTGCTCTTGCTTCGTCAATAGGCATTTCCTTATTTTCGACCTCGATCGCGGCCAAAATAGCCTCATTCACGAAGCCTTCGACGGCCGAGAGTTCCTCAGAAGTAAGGCCCTGGAAGTGGGTAAAATCAAATCTTACGGCCGATTCATTAACCAACTGACCTGCCTGCTCAACGTGAGTGCCAAGCACGGCACGAAGACCTGCCTGCAAAAGGTGAGCAGCTGTATGATTGCGGCGAATTGCCGTGCGACGTTCTGTATTGATCTTAGCAACTACCCTGTCACCGACAGAAACGGTACCATCAAGAACAGTGGCATAATGCATAAAAATGCCGCTGGCATTCTTTTTAACATCATTAACAGCGATCTTGGCGGTGTCAAGCAAAAGTTCACCCTCGTCGCCGACCTGACCGCCGCTCTCGGCGTAAAGAACGGTCCTATCAAGTACGATGACCGCCTTTGAATCTTCTGCAGACTCAACATGTTCGCCGTCTACCACGATATCAAGAACGGTAGCTTCGCACTCATCTTCAGAGTATCCTACAAACTCGGTGGCCGAAACACCGTCAAAGGTCAACTCATTGCTCTTCCATGATTCACCGTCAGCGGCCTTTCTGGCATCTCTGGCTCTCTGCTTCTGCTCGGTCATAAGGCGATGGAACTCGTCCTCATCGACGGTCCAGCCCTTTTCTTCAAGAATATCCTTGGTAATATCCAGCGGGAAACCGTAGGTATCATTCAACTTAAACGCATCGGCACCCGAGAGGACCTTTCCGTCTCCCGAAGCGGTGATCTCGTCAAGCATTTTAAGACCCTGGTCGATAGTCTTGCCGAAGTTTTCCTCTTCAACGGCGATGATCTTCTTGATCATATCACTCTTTTCGACCAACTCCGGATAGGCATCCTTGTTCTCAGCAATGACCTGATCGCAGATCTCGCAAAGGAACATACGGTTGATGCCCAACAGTTTTCCGTGACGTGCGGCACGGCGAAGCAAGCGGCGAAGAACGTATCCTCTGCCCTCATTTGACGGCAAAACACCGTCACAGATCATAAAGGTCGCACCTCTCAAATGGTCGGTGACAACACGAATAGAAACATCATTTTTGGCATCGTTGCCGTATGTCTTACCTGCGATCTCGCAGACCTTATTGAGGATATTGCGAACGGTGTCAACCTCAAAGAGGTTGTCCACACCCTGCAAAACGCAAGCCAGACGCTCAAGACCCATACCGGTATCGATATTCTTCTGCTTGAGTTCGGTGTAGTTGCCGTTGCCGTCGTTATTAAACTGCGAGAAGACGTTGTTCCAGATCTCCATATAACGGTCACAATCGCAACCGGGCTTGCAATCGGGACTACCGCAACCGTACTTTTCGCCGCGGTCGAAGTATATCTCCGAACAAGGGCCGCAAGGACCGGAGCCGTGCTCCCAGAAGTTGTCGGCCTTGCCGAGACGGACCACGTGATTGGGGTCTACGCCGATCTTTTTAGTCCAGATATCATAAGCCTCTTCGTCATTTTCATAAATAGACGGCCACAAAAGGTTTTCGGGGATCTCCAGCGTTACGGTCAAGAATTCCCATGCCCAAGCGATAGCCTCTTCTTTAAAGTAGTCACCGAACGAGAAGTTACCGAGCATCTCAAAATATGTACCGTGACGTGCGGTGTGACCGACCCTTTCGAGGTCGGGTGTACGAATGCACTTCTGGCAGGTGGTGACACGGTTCTTAGGCGGCACGACCTCACCGGTAAAGAACTTCTTCATCGGCGCCATACCCGAATTTATGAGCAACAAGGATTTATCATTTTGAGGAACAAGCGGATAACTGCCCAAACGAAGGTGTCCCTTGCTCTCAAAAAACGAGAGATATTTTTCTCTTAATTCATTGAGTGATGTCCATTTCATTTTAAAAAACTCCCATCCTTTTTCAAAGGAAATTTGTCATTAAAGAAACTGCATTTGCACACAATTTCTCATCATACTCCAACTTAATATTATAATAGTATCTTCCGAGTTTGTCAACACAGTTTGAGTAGCAAAAAGGAAGTAAAATCACCTTAAAAGTGCAAAATCTTCATTTCTTCGGTTATTGTTTTGAAAATCGGTGCGCAGTCGTTAGAACCTGAACTCACATCTTCCCGAACAACGGTGATTACGTAATCTTCTTCACCCTCGAAAAAACCGCAAAACCAGCCGTTTAAAATATGTCGGTCACCGTCTTTCCAGCCGGTCTGAGCAGTGCCCGTCTTACCGCCGGCATCAACTCCTGCAATATATGCGCCGCTTCCCGTTCCCGACATTAACGCGGTCTTTAAATACGACTTTAAAAGGTCGGCGGTCGATCTGCTCATCGCAACGGTCGGCGGAGATGCTGACACCACCGTTTCTTCACTGCCGAAGCGGTAACTCTTGACTATTTTCGGCAGGCAATATTCGCCGCCGTTGACTATGCTTGAATACAAAAGGCTCATCGCCACCGGTGTAACCATCAGATCACCCTGCCCTATCGATAAATTTATCAACGCCGCTCTTGAGTTGGCGAGAGCGGTCTTTAAGGGCAATTTTCCGCTGCCAGCAGTTATCTCGCCACCCAAGTCAAGCGAACTGTCGAACTTAAAGCCCGAAACAACATCATATACCGCATCGGCTCCCAATTTCATCGCGAGAGTGTAAAAATAGGTGTTGCAGGACTTAGCAAGAGCCGTTTCCAGATCCACCTCTCCGTGACCTATAGAACTGTTGCATCTGAAGTCCTTACCATCGACCGTTATAACACCCTCGCAGGTGTATTTATAATCACCCATTCCGTTTTCGATGGCGGCCGCCGCAACGATTGGCTTAAACACCGAGCCGACATTATATGAACACAAAGCTCGGTTGATAAACGGCGAATCGGAAGCGGTCAACGAGCCTTCCAAATCATCATAAGAAAATGACGGCGTACTGACCAACGCTCTGATTTCCGAAGTTTTGGCATCCATTATAACAACAGCACCCCGCCCCACATTCTTTAACGCTCTTTCTGCCAACGACTGCAACCGACTGTCAATAGTGAGCGTTACCGACCCCAAATTTTTGCCGCGGTCTATACTCCAGCCCATTCCCTCTATCATACGTCCGTTGGAGTCGGTCGTGTAGGAAAACTCCACGCCTTTTTCAGAATAAAGCAGGCTGTCGAACCCTTTTTCGATACCCGTAACACCGTGACCCGAATTGTCGGTGTAACCGATAATATGGCTCAAGACCCCCGAATACCGTTTGGGGACAGACACCGTGACCGCACCGCTCATTTCAAACTCCGGTGCTTTATCGACTATCACGGGAGTTCCGCTTCGCAAGGTCTTGAGTGCATTTTCCAATTCATCACCCTTTAGCAACTGACCGGCGGCAACGGCACCTTTTTCGCTGGGGAAGATCACCGTCACCGTTCTGTTTGCGATATTAGTCAACGGCACACCGTTGACATCATAAACAGTACCTCTGAGTGCACTCACCGTTTTGACCCTTGTCGACTGCTTGACGGCGGCCGTGGAAAGTTTCTCATTCGAGGCTACCGTAAAAACCCTTGCAATGCAGATTGCAAAAAGCACACTAAGACTTAAAAACACGCTCAACGCTCTTTTAGAAAACATAAAAAATCACCCTGCTTAGTATTCCAAAGCAAGGGTGATTTTAATCATTTATTCGGTTTTCATTCTAAGTAGAGAGCCGACCTTTATCGGTCGCGGATACGGCAATTTCACCGTCATCGTCGGATGCGGTGCAGAGTCGATAGCGTTACCTTCGCCGTCGTACATCTCATCAGCCACAATAGTGAACGGCATGGAACGAGGCTCGAGGCAATCAAGCTCCTGACCCTTTAAAAACTTGTTTTTAAGTTCCAAAAGCACCATTCCGTCGTCATATCCCGTAACGATGCCCGCAACCGAGTAATCGCGCATATAACCTGCGTTAAGATAGGTCTGCGAATTATCGGGTCGACCGTAGTAAAAACCTGTCGAATACGGTCGGTGGCTTATTTTATTAAGCTCATCCATAACCCATTGCGGCACAGGTTCTTTGGGGTTTGCAAGGAACGCATCCATCGCGCCGCGATAAGCATTGGCCGTAACAGCAGTGTAATAATGCGACTTTGCTCTGCCCTCTATCTTAAAACTGTGAACACCGGCTCGCACCATATCGGCAATATGTTCAGCCATACAAAGATCGTCGGCATTAAGGATATACGTGCCCTTGTCGGTCTCGGTTATATCGTAAAACCTGCCCTCACGGGTCTTTTCCATTAAAGAGTAGCTCCATCGGCAGGACTGAGCACAATCTCCACGGTTAGCATCTCGACCGGTCATATATGAAGAAAGCAAGCATCTCGCCGAAAAGGAAACACACATCGCACCGTGAGTAAAAGCCTCGATATCCAACTCCTTTGGTGTCTTTGCACGGATCTCTGCAATTTCCTCAAGGCTCAATTCCCTCGCGGCAACGATACGCTTAGCACCCATATCGTAGAACGCTCTCGCGGTCTCATAATTCACAATGCCCGACTGTACCGAAACGTGTAATTCCTGATTAGGACAATATTTTTTCACCATACCGATAGTGCCGATATCCGAAGCAATGATGCCGTCAACGCACACCTCTGCAAGACTTTCCAAAAAAGCAGGCAACCGCGGTATTTCATCATTATGGGGTAAAGTGTTGCAGGTGACGAACACCTTTACTCCGTTTTTATGAGCGTAGTCAACGCCTTTTTTCATATCCTCTTTGCCGAAATTGGTGGCGGCGGTGCGCATACCGAACTCTTCACCTGCAAGGTAGACCGCGTCAGCACCGAAGTCAACGGCGGCTTTAAGTCTTATAAGATCACCTGCAGGGCACAGCACTTCCGGCTTTTTAAAATTTTCCATTATGCCCATTTTCCTTCTTTTTTGAGTTTTCTGATTATGGCATTATGAGCGTCATAGGTCTCGCTAAAATAGAAGTTCATTTCTGTATCCGTGACGAAATAGTACGCCTTGCAAGCCTCATCCGGCCATAAAGCCGCCTTTATCGACTCCAGCGACGGTGAACAGTAAGCACCGGGTGCCAATCCAACTATCTTATATGTATCGTACTTTTCGGTATTATACGGATATTTTGTGGTTGGGTCGGACTGCAATTTCGGATTTGTCCAATTATTAAGCCTGTTGTGGAACACGGCAGAAACACGGCATTTGTCCACATAATCGGCAACGCTGGCTTCCATTTCGATCACCGATGCCAAAGTCAGGATATCGTGCATCGAATAACCTAATTCCTCAGCCCGTTTGTACATCTCATCGGTCAGTTTAAGGTTTGTATTCTCGAGCATTTTTCTAATGGCCATTTCGGCACCCGACTTATTATTCGTATTGTAGAACTTGTAGGTATCGGGAAACAAATAACCCTCTAATTTATAGCGGACACCGTCAACCGGACTCTTGATCCCGGTCATAAACCGATAGTTATACTTACTGCTTGATGCCTCATTTACAGCCTCTATAAACTGATCAGCCGTGCAGACACCGTTTTCCTCAAGTCGCTTTGCGATCTCGTCGACCGTCCAGCCTTCGGGGATAGTGACCTGCACCTCATTGGCTTTTGCACCGCCCTTTATAAGCTGAGAAACGATCTCCTCATAACTGTCCTGCTTATTAAAATAAAATATGCCGCTTTTAAACTTGCTGTCATATCCACCCTGTTTTGCATAAAAACGAAAAGCGAAAGAACTGTCAACAATACCGGCTTTTTTAAGCTGCTTTGTGATCTCGCCTGCACTACTGCCGTCGGCGATATTCACCTGAACGTCGACCTCGGCATTGGAAGCGAGACTGATACCTAAGTAATCCATTCCAACAAAAAGCAACACACCGGCCGCAAACAATGCTACGACCAGAATAACAACCATCCAGACAGCCGACACAAGGCAACCGTTTTTCTTGCGGTTTTTCTTATGTTTACTTTTTTTAACAATAGGCTTTTGCTCCTCAGCACTCAGAGCATCAGCCTCAAAGCTATCTATAAAAAAGTCCTTTCCGATAACAAAATCATCACTCAGATTGCTGTCATCGAGCCTGCCGGGAGTATCGTCAACTTCCGATCTTTGAAGCTCGAAAAATTCAACTTCCTCTTCGGCGTTTTCTTTTTTGTTTTCCTTGAATTCGTCCATTTTAAACCGTCCTTTCGTCAACGTTTAAAACCATCGTCAACGCGAAAACTTCTTACGTTCAACCGAGCGTCTGGCACTTACGTCCTTTATCCAGCGTTCAGTGACTATAACATCGACCGGTCGGTCATACCTGCCGTGATACATATGCCGACGGACATCCATCGAATAGCAGATGCCCGCACAAGCGCCGGTATAGCGCGACATATAGCGGTCATAATATCCCTTGCCGTAGCCCAAGCGGAAGCCTAAATAGTCAAGCGACAACGCGGGCAACAGCATAAGACAACCGTCAAAATTATCCACGGTCGGTGCGGTTTCATCCGGCTCCAATACGCCGAAGGTGCCGGGCTTTAATTCCGACATCGAATTGATATAATGAAACTCCATCAACCGGGTTTCAGGGATACACCTCGGCACAGCAACGCGCTTGCCGCCAGCTAAAGCGTTCTCAATTATCCTATGGGTGTCGACCTCGATAGGTGTCGACACATAGACCAAAATTGTTTTGGCCGATCTGTACTGATAAAGACGGGCAACGTTTCGGCAAACTCCGCTATCCAAATTCGCCTTTTCCTGCACGTCAAGATTACGGCGTTCTTCCTTTATAAAGTTGCGCAGTTCCGTCTTATACTGCCTTATATCCGTCGGTCGCATAATAAGGTTCCTTTATAATGCTCGGCGATCTCTTCGCCGCTGATGTATTTGACCAACTCAAATCCGAACTCAAGAGCGACACCTGCCGCACAACCCGTGATAATGTTATCGTCGGTAACAACACCCAGATCCGACACTTCGGCACCTAACAACTGCTCCTCGAATCCGGGGAAGCAAACCGCCTTTTTGCCCTCTAACAGACCTTTGTGTCCCAAGATAGAGGGGGCGGCACAAATAGCACCGATAAGTTTATTGTTTTGAACACAGTAGTCAATAAACTTTTGCACCGACTCGGCCTTTTCAAGATTCAACGTGCCTGGCATACCGCCGGGCAGAATGATGCCCTCACAATCCTTGTCGGGTGCTACCTCACAGTCAATAACATCGGCTACAACGGGAATATTGTGGGCACCGGTGATGACCTTAGCACCCACACCGACGGTGTAGACCTCAATGTCACATCGACGCAATATATCAAGCGGAGCCAGTGCTTCGGTCTCCTCAAAACCGCTGGCTAAAAACATATAATACATAATTACTCCTTATTTTACTGCGTTCAAAACGCAAGCTGCAATATCCTCTGAAATTGCTTCAATAGTTCTCGGTGCGCCGTTTTCGGCACAGCTGATCACTGTCCAACCGCACCTTTTAGCGGCAAACTTTGCGGCCTTGCGGCAAGCGGCTAAATACTGCTTATCCTTTTCGTGAATATCCCTTTTAGACTCATCACCGCAGTATCTTCCCGACATCATAGCAGATGCAACCTCTAAAGGCATATCGAGGAAAATAACCAAGTCAGGTTTCGGAATGGCAGTCTTCTCATACTCGGTCTCATAAAGCCAATCCAGATACTTCTCCCACTCACTCTCGGGTAGCTTTGCCATCTGGTGATAGGCATTCGACTCAACATAACGGCCACTGATAACAACACCGCCGTCATTATAGTAATCAGCCCAATGACGCTTGTAGCTTGCATATCGGTCAACCGCGTAGAAAAGCGACGCAGCATAGGCGTTGACCGCATCAGGCTTATCACCGAACTCACCGCCCAGATACATTCTGACCAGCGTGCTCGACGGATCCTTATAATCGGGGAACGAAATGATCTTGGAACTAAGCCCTTTAGCACTCAAAACCTCGGGCAAACGCTCGATCTGTGTTGACTTTCCGCAACCGTCAAGTCCTTCAATAACAATAAGCTTTCCCATAACAAATTCCTTTATTTTACTTACTTTACTTTGTAATGCTCACGCATTTCTGATATTTTTCCGCAGGTCATTTTGCCTTCGGGGCAAGGACCCGTAAGGCAGGACGGACCGGCATTTTTGAAAAGATACGGTGCGGCCTCACGGCAAAGCATCAGCATCTGCTCTGCTAAGTCCCTTATCTCCCACTGAGCACGGTTACAGCAACGGTGGCGGAAGAAATTGTGCAAACTTCTCGCGTTCATTGTGATTATCATTTTGGTGTCGCAAGCGTTAGGCAGAACAAAACGTGCATCCTCAATGGCCTTTTTCTCGGCGGCACGTTCAGCCGCACGCTCGTCCATACCGCCGGCAAGCATTTCGGCTTTATGCTTTTTCTTCAAAATCTCGGTCAGTCGGTCGTAATACTCCTGATCCTTCTTCATTGATTCAATAAAGAGGGCTTTGGCCTCGGGGTCATTCTCGATCTCAGGCGGAGTAACAAACTCAAACTGGTCCTCGGCGACGTAACGCTGACTCTGCACCGAAAAGGATGCGATCCTGTGACGTGTTATCTGTGCCAGCAAAACTCGCGATACACCCTCAATGCCGAAGGTGAACGACGCGTGCTCAATAGGACTTTCGTGACCTATCTCCGACAGCATATCGACAAAAGCCGAGGTCTTCTCGGGCGTCAGCTTTTCCTGCAATTCATCAATACTTGCGGCAGAATAGCAAAGCCTCGCCGCCGAAGCGATAGTAAACTCAGGATTGGGAGTAAAGGCCAACAAAGCAACCTTCATTTTTATCACCTTTTCTTTAAAGTTTCGGTCAATCGGTATCTGTCGCACCTAAAGTGCACACTATCCGACAATATTTATTTAATTATACCAAAATGCAAGAGTTAAAGCAAGTACAGAGTTATATTTTTTCAAGATTTGAGCCAAAATTAAAAAAATACAAAATATTCTAAAAATCTTCAAAAAAAGTCTTTTATTAAAGCCGTGTTTATGCTATTATATCTACATCATTTTTGTTTTGGAGGTCAACACTATGCCTATGTCATCTTTCAAACATCTTCCTTACGGCGATATGACCATTATCGCAATGCGTGGCTGTGAGGAATTTGCATCCAAGGTTGATTACTATTTGCAGCAGTGGAGAGGCATGCCCGACGAACACACCTTTGTTATCCATCCCCAGTGCCCGCGTTTCGGAACCGGTGAGGCTAAAGGTCTTATCGAGCATACAGCCAGAGGTCTTGATGCCTTTATAATCTGTGACTGCTTCAACTACGGTGTTACATATAAAATGTACGGACAGACCGTACCGATGAGTCCCGACGATCATTTTCAGGACTTAAAACGTGTTATCGCGGCTTTGGGCGGCAAGGCGAGACGTATCAACGTTATTATGCCGATGCTCTATGAGGGCAGACAGCACAGAAGAAGTGCCCGTGAGTCGCTCGACTGTGCAATGGCTCTGCAGGAACTTCAGTCTTTAGGCGTCAAGAATATCATCACCTTTGACGCTCACGACCCGAGAATCTGCAACGCGATCCCTTTAGGTGGATTTGATAATGTTCAGCCAACCTATCAGATGATAAAGGCACTTTTAAAGGCCGTTCCCGATATCAAGATCGACCGCGACCATTTGATGATCGTTTCTCCCGACGAGGGCGCAATGTCCCGCTGTATCTACTACTCCTCTGTTTTGGGTGTTGAGCTTGGTATGTTCTACAAGCGCAGAAACTACTCGGTAGTTGTCAACGGTCGAAACCCCATCGAGGCTCACGAGTTCCTGGGTAATGATGTTAAGGGCAAGGACCTTATTATTGTTGATGATATGATCTCCTCGGGCGATTCGCTTCTCGACATCGCCGAAAAGCTTAAGGCAAAGGGTTGCAACCGTGTGTTCGCGTTCACCACCTTCGGTCTCTTTGTTGAAGGTTATGACAAGTTTGACCAGTACTACAAGGACGGACTTATCGACAAGATCTTCACCACCAACTTAGTATACGGTGACGAAGAGCTTATGAAGCGCGAATGGTACAGCCGTGTTGATATGTCGAAGTATGTCGCATACCTCATCGACACCATCAACTACGACAACTCCATCAGCTCGCTGTTGAATCCCATCGACCGCATCAAGAATGTTGTTGAAAAGTATAACAATAAATAATTTAAAAATGCTCACCGTTTCGGTGAGCATTTTTTATACCTTTATTTCTCTATAAACGGAATAGGTTCCCAAAGACCCACTTTGCGAAGTCCCGATGAGGAACCGGTTAATGTAAAGCGTTTCAGGCAATGCGACGTCCTTTATCAGGTCGTAAGCCCTGCTTATTTTGTCCGCGTCATCATCCATAAAAAGCGTTGTGTGGAACTTGTAGTCAAGATCGTATTCGTGCAACCCAACTTTGTATTTTTGCAACAGCATTTCATTGAGATCATCGTGAATTTTATGGATCTCAGCGTTGTTTACCATTCGTATCCAGGCGATATTTTCGTCCTTTTCCAAACCTTTAACGCCAATATGAAACGGTTTTATTGACTTGTAATAATCGGTGATATCCCCGATCACCGCCTCAAAATCGCCGTTTTCCATCGGAAAAGAGATCTTAAGCGAAATATGTAACGGCAGAGTAAAGCAGGAGTTCTTGAACTCCAACTCTCTGTCGATCTTCATTGCTTTTTCTTTGATGTCGCTTAGTTGACCGTCAACATTTATTCCTATCCAGATATACATACCGTCACCTCTTAAACTCAAATATAAAGCTCGTCCCTTGACCATTCATTCGGATTGCCGTCAATATAATTCCATACCTCACGATAATCCCTTTCATTGCGGATGATGTGATCATGGTAAGTACGCCGAAAAATATTACATCCCGCTTCTTGATTAACGAGTCTTTTAAACCCCGATACCACCCGAGGTATTTTTGCATTTGTAGAGGACGGCGCCCTCGACGTCCTCTACAATATCCCACAAAATTTTTTGTTTATTCTTAACGCACAACATCACAAAATAATATCCGTTGCTGCTGTAATCATATTCCTTTAATCTGTTTGGTTTTCTTTTCGGTAACTCCACGTTTATCACCGTATTAAATATACCACAAACACCGCGAGGATTGCAACCTTGCGGTGTTTTCTATTAACAACACATAAACTTTTTGATATCCAGCTTCAACGACACTGCCAGCCAAAGCTTCATATACGCCGCTGAGGAAGGCGTGGTTTTAAGCGGAATAACGCCCAACTCACAAAACTGCTTTGAGGTTGCATACTGATCGCCCTCTAAAATATCGGATACAAAAATGGGTATATTCCTCGCCGCCGCATCCGAACAAAACTTTCTGAATGACAGCGACTCAACATCCAGAGTGCCCGAATGATACGGCTGCAACAAAATCGCTTTTACACCGTCAAGGCAGTAACCGAAGGTGTCCTCAGGTCGTGCCGAAACGCTCAAAACTCCGGGTGCCTCGACAAAATGTGCTCCTTTTACGATCACCATGCTGTCGTTTTTCTTAAAAAACTCGATCCGTCCGTCAATCATCTCGCCGTACGGACCGCCTATGCTAAACACCTCATCCGACATCTCGGGATGCCTTAAAAGCTCATCGCCTTTATGGTAATACATTCTGCCGTCCATATTTCGGTAGCAAACAAACACACCCTTTTCGCCGGTTTTTATAAGTTCAACTGCGGCAAAAAAGTTGTCATTGCCATTGGCTCTCTCATCACCGAGTGAATAGTTGCTGCTGACAACGCATATCGGCATCTTCGGTTCAACCGCAAGGCTTAACGCCGCCGCCGAATATTGCAAAGTGTCGGTTCCGTGGGTGACGATAATGCCGTCAAACTCCTGTTGCGGCTTGGAAGTGACCTCGTCAATAAGCAGATTCAGCTTCTTTGCGTTCAAGGTCTCGCTGAGCGAAGTATACGGCTCGGTTATGACAAACTCAACTCCGCCACCGTGTTCTCTTATATAATTTTGGAGCAATAAATAGCCGCACCCGTCAGACGGTGATAAAAATCCGTTCTGCACTCTGCTGCCGATTGTACCACCGGTCAGAATAACCGCGATCTTCATACCTCTCACCCTTTCTACTTCCTTATTATTCCAATTTCTTACACTAATTATACTCCTATTATAAAACTTTTCAACCTATTTCGCAACCGCGGTAATACCATTGCAGTATCTCCTTGTAATCGCTTCCCTGCAAAGCCATAAACTGTGCACCGTATTGGCTCATTCCGACTCCGTGTCCGTGACCGCGGACCGAGAATTGAAACGAGCTGTCGGAATACGAAACATCAAAGTTGGCACTTCTCAGCGACAACGCCGTCCTAAGATCGCTTCCTTTTAAAGAAACGCCGCAGACATCGACCGATAGTACGGTTCCGGATTCCGACCGCTTGATGTTACCGAACCACTCGCTCGCGTTTTCCGAAAAGGTGATCTTACGGTCACTCAGTGCCGATCTCAACTCATCGCCGGTAACCGACTTTTCGCTTAGATACTGCGGACTCAAAAGGTCGCCGACACTTTCGACCGATTGCAAATAAGGGTAGCTTCCACCCCAGAGCACCTCAGCACTCTCGGTTTTGCCACCCGAAATGTCGTGATAAATAGGCAGGACCACCTTGCCCTCATGGGTAATAACCTGTCCGAAAACCGCATCGACTGCCGCCGTTATTTTGGCCTTGTACGCTTCGTAATTACTACCCTCTCTTTTTTTAAAATCAGCATCGGTCATATAGGCCTGATCGGGAGTTGTGCTGTCGGTGATATCGTAATCCTTGTCGGTGTTTTCCTGCTTTCTGTAAAGCGCAAAAGTATAGGCCGCTACAGCCTGCGCCTTTAATGCCTCGGGCTGATATTCGGCGGGCATTTCAGCACACACCACTCCCACTATGTAATCCTTTAACGACAGTTCGATTATTTTTCCCTCTTCACTGAGCTTCACCTTAAAGGTCTCTCCGCTTGTCGACGGTTCGGATACAAGCGGCGACGGCGGTTTCGGCAAAACGGTTTTTTCCATCGAGCAAAGCGGAAACAGCACCATTCCTAAAAACAGCACCGCTATGACTCCTATATAAATTCCTCTCATAGTCCTACCTTACTTTCACATTTTCATTGACAAACGACGTTAAAAATAATACAATATTTTAGTACATAATATGTAATGATTGTCCGTTTAAGAACTTTAGGAGGCTTTAAGTTGAAACATTGGTTGACAACTTTAATTTATTTTATCGGCAATATCGTCTTTATTGCACTGAGGACCATACAGATCCTTCTCTTTACCGAAAGCGAAACGGCTTTTTTAAAGCCTGATACTATGCCTGTTAACATAGTATTCGGCGTTTTAGGCGCTCTGCTTATAGGCGCTCTTTTCGCGACCTCTCTTTTTAAACCGCGCAAACTTCGCGAGGTAGAGGAAAACAGCTATCCCTGCCTTATTATTTCCTGCCTTGTCGGCGGACTTTATCTTATAAGCGGGCTTATATCCTTTATGACAAACACCTCGGGCATTTTCACCGCGCTCGTTTCGGTTTTGGCCGCGGCAACCTCGGTGCTGTACGGCTTTACGGAATTTAAAGGTTATGAATTTCCACGTTTCGGTGCTCTCTTTTTAGTCATTGTCTGGGCGTGGGAGTTTATACTGTCATACTTTTACTACACCACAAGACCTTTACGTCTGAGAACGGTTTTAGAGACCTTTGCGATCGTATTTTGCATTCTCTTTTTCCTGTCGTTCGCTAAACTCAAAAGCGGTGTCGACCAATCGCGGAGTGCCAAATTGCTCTATATGTCAGGACTTGTGGCATCGACGCTTTGCTTCGCGTCTCTTGTGCCGGAATTCATCGTTTGGGCAGTCGGTAAGTCAGCAAATCTGACCGCCTCCTGCGTATCGCCGGCAGCACTCCTGGCAGGCGGAATTTTCGCGGCATTTATTTCGCTCTACTGTTTCAAAGCCGCTGATTCCAACAGCATTCCCGATACCGCCGACGTATCAGATGACGAAACCGAGATCTTCAAGGTCGTAAATATAAATGTCGACGAAAAATAACAAAATAGCAGACTAAAGGAAAACCCTTTAGTCTGCTATTGTTATAAACCTATTTCACTAAATACCTTTTTAGCCTGCTCTGCGTCGTTGGAAATGGCGTTTTTTAAGGCTTCAAGACTGCCGAAATGTTCCTCTTCCCTCAAATATTTAAGCAGTTTCACCTCAATAACCTTGCCGTAAATATCGGAATCAAAATCGCAGATGTGGGTCTCACTCTGCGGTTTTTTTAATTGGAACATCGGTCTTATACCTATATTCGTGACGCCGGCATATTGCCTGCCGTTTATAAAGACCGATGTGGCATAAACACCGAATTTCGGCACGACTAACCGCTCGTCCAGCATCTGGTTAGCAGTCGGGAAGCCGATGGTTCTGCCTCGCTGTTCGCCATGAAAAACCTCGGACTTAAAGGAAAACGGACGTCCAAGCAGCTTATTCGCCGACTCGATCTCGCCCTTTGCCAGAAGTTCACGGATAAGCGACGACGAGACCTCTTGTCCATCAATTTCAAGATCAGGGCAGACAACCGCTTCTGCACCGTGTGCCTCGCAATAAGTCTTCAAAAAAGCGGCGTTTCCTGCTCCGTTTTTGCCAAAACGGTGATTTGTGCCACAGACCGCGGCCGCCACATTAAGTTCTTTAAAAAGACTGTCGAGATACTCCTTTGGCAAAAGAGTATGAATGGCATCATAGTCGAGTTCTTTAACTAAAAAACCCATTTTCTGCAGCGCGGCGTTCTTTTCCTCACTCGTCATAAGCATGCCGACGTTGCCGTTTTGCCGCCTTTTCGGCGGTTCAGGAAAAGTCACAGCGACAGGCGTTAAACTTTCGAATTCCAGTGCCGCCGACAGCACCGACAAATGACCCTTATGCAGTCCGTCAAAAGTGCCCAAAGCCACTACACTTTTCTTGTCTGTCACTTCTACTCCTCCTTAAATCAATCAACTACAACACACCTGGTTTTAAGAGAATTACTGTCAGCCAAGTATTCGGCCAATCCTAAAAACTGACCGTTACAGCGAACGCGGAACAACTCACCGCCTATAGCATCGCCGTAAAACTTTATTCTTTTTACGTCGATCTCGGCACCGTGCAAAAATCTTGACCCTTGAGCCTCAGCGTAATCGACCGAACGCAAATGTTCGACCACACGTTCGGGCGACAGAAGACAGCCTTTGGGGTCTTTTTCCAGCTGCTCGACCGTGACACACTCATTGATATTAAACTGAGCCGTCTTGGTTCTTACAAGCTCGGTCATAACCGCTCCGCAGCCTAAAAACCGACCCATGTCATCGCTGAGCGAACGAATATAAGTGCCCTTTGAGCACAACACGTCGATCTTGAAATCGTTGCCGCTACGCTCCAAAAGATTGATCTCCTTGATATTAACACGTCTCGGAGTTCGCTCGACCTCGATACCTTGACGGGCCAAGTCGTAGAGTCTTACTCCGTCCTTTTTTAATGCCGAAAACATCGGCGGCATCTGGTCGTACTCGCCTTTAAAATGCCCGATAGCCGACATCAACTGCTCGTCGGAAACATCTACTTCTTGCTCTGTCAGCACCTCGCCGGTGATGTCCAAAGAATTGGTTGTCAATCCCAATCTCACGGTCGCTGTGTAGCGTTTGTCGGCTTCAAGACAATAGGCACAAAGCCTTGTGGCACGACCGATAAGTATCGGTAAAACACCCGTTGCCAACGGGTCAAGCGTGCCGGTATGACCGACCCTTTTTATTCCGTAAACCCTTCTTACCACAGCCGCGGCTTTAAAGGAAGTGAACCCTTGCGGCTTATTAAGCAAAACAAGTCCGTTCATTTTGTTTCCTCCAAAACCTCACCGATCTTTGAAAAAAGTGCGGCCCTTGCATCACTGAGCGAACACTTGAACTCACAGCCTGCGGCACGCTTGTGACCGCCGCCGCCGAACGCTTTACCGATTTCGGAGGCATCATACGGCTCGTGAGTTCGCAATGACACTCTGTATGCACCGCTTTGCTGTTCCTTTATGGTGACACCCACTTCAACGCCCTCGATCTCTCTGGGTAAAGACGATACCGAATCAAGATCGGTCTGCTCACAACCCGTGGATTCAATCATATCACGGGTGATAGTAACAGCGGCACACCTGCCGCCGTACAAATACTCGACACTGTCAAGCACAGCACGTTCAAGTTCTAACCGTGCCTTAGATTTTGTATCAAAAAACGAACGGTTGATTCCGTCAAAATCAGCACCCTGCTCCATCAACTCAGCCGCCATTCGGTGGGTTCTGGGCGTTGTTGAGGAGTATTTAAAACAACCTGTATCGGTCGCCATTCCGAGGTACAGCGCCGATGCGATTTTGGGTGTAACGCGAGCACCCAACAGCTTGACGACCTCGAAAACGCACTCACAGCAGGAAGCCGAATCGGCCTCTAAATACAGCATTTTAGCATACTCATTATTACTGCCGTGATGATCAATACAAAGGTCGATCTTACCCGAAAACCGCTCTTTTAAACTACCCAAAAGGCGTTCATCGGCAATATCGACAGCGACTATCGTTTTCGGCTCAAAACAGATCGATTCGTCACTCTCTAAAACCTTGAGTTTCGACGGGATCGGATCACCGCACAGCACTGCCGACCGCTTGCCCATCGCCTTTAAAACGGCATTAAGAGCATAACCCGACCCTACCGTATCACCATCGGGATTCGAATGGGTCAGGATATAGAAATCGTCATTTTCTTTTAAAAACTCGGCCGCTTTTTTGGCGTCAATTTTGCGGCAACTCATTCTTCGCCCTCTTGCATCTTTATCTCGGGCAGAGAATCAAGAATGCGCGCAATATGAGCGCTGTGCTCGATAGAATCATCAGCCACAAACCGAAGTTCGGGAGTCTTGCGGAGCTTCAAACGAAGTCCCAGCTCGCGGCGCAAAAATCCCGCGGCATTTTTAAGACCCTTAACACTCTCAACCGTTTTGTCATAGCCTTCAATGGCACTGACATAAACAGTAGCATAGCTGAGATCAGCCGAAAGATCGACCTTGACAACGCTTAACAGCTTGCTGACTCTGGGATCCTTGACCCCACGAAGCAGATCGCAAAGCTCTCTTTGAATATCCGAGGTTGCTCTTCCTAATTTAAAACTTGGCATATTTTATCCTCTTTAAATCCAAGCCTGCCAAAAGGCAGGCTTGGGTCTTTTTTAATCTCTGTATTCTTCCATAATAAAGGCTTCGAAAATGTCGCCTTCCTTAATGTCGCCAAACTTATTTAAACCAACACCGCACTCGTAGCCGTCGACGACTTCCTTAACGTCGTCCTTAAAGCGGCGAAGCGAAGCAATATCGTCTTCGGCAACAACAATACCGTCACGTACAACGCGAACCTTCGAGTCACGGGTTATCTTACCGCTCTTGACGTAACAGCCTGCGATGGTACCGATGCCCGATACCTTATAGGTCTGACGAACCTCAAGTGTACCCAAAATGTTCTCACGGAACTTGGGTGCAAGCATACCCTTCATAGCGGCGGTTATCTCGTCAAGGCAGTCGTAAATAACTCTGTAAAGACGGATATCAACGCCATCACGCTCAGCGGCTTCTTTTGCAACGGGATCGGGTCTTACGTTAAAGCCTACAATGATAGCACCCGACGTTGCGGCCAGCATTTCATCCGATTCGTTGATGGCACCTACGCCGCCATGGATAACATTAACTCTGACTTCCTCGTTGGAAAGCTTAATAAGGTTTTCTTTGATAGCCTCAACCGAGCCCTGAACGTCAGCCTTAACGATAACGTTAAGATCTTTGAGTTCACCCTCAGCCAACTGGCTGAAGAGATTATCGAGTGTGACTTTCTGAGAGGCCTTGAAGACCTCTTCCTTAGCCTTCTGCTTACGCTGTTCGACCAACTGACGAGCCAATCGCTCATCCGATACGGCGTCAAAGTTATCGCCTGCCGACGGAACCTCGTCAAGACCTGTGATCTCAACAGGACAGCTGGGACCTGCTTCTTTAACGGTCTTACCGTTTTCGTCAAGCATTACACGAACACGACCGACAGCCGAGCCGGCAACAATAATGTCACCCGAACGAAGAGTACCATTCTGAACCAGAAGGGTTGCAACAGGACCTCTGCCCTTATCGAGACGGGCTTCGATAACAACACCCTTACCGCGGCGGTCGGGGTTAGCCTTCAACTCTTGCATTTCAGCAATCAAGAGCACGTTAGCAAGAAGTTCATCAATACCGTCGTGGGTCTTTGCCGAAACAGGAACACAGATAATATCACCACCCCACTCTTCGGGGACAAGACCGTGCTCAGTCAACTGCTGCTTAATACGGTCGGGATTAGCCTCGGGCTTATCCATCTTATTGATAGCAACGATGATCTGAACCTTTGCGGCCTTTGCGTGGTTTATAGCCTCAATGGTCTGCGGCATAATACCGTCGTCAGCAGCTACCACCAATATTGCAATATCGGTAGCCATTGCACCTCTCTGACGCATCGACGTAAATGCGGCGTGACCGGGAGTATCAAGGAAGGTGATCTCATTGCCTTCGTGGTTTACTCTGTAAGCACCGATGTGCTGGGTAATACCGCCGGCCTCACCTGCAGTAACCTTAGAGTTACGAATAGCATCGAGAAGCGAGGTCTTACCGTGGTCAACGTGACCCATAACAACAACGATGGGGTTACGGGGCTTCAAGGTCTCCTCTGTATCCTCCGAGATGTCCATAATTCTCTCTTCAATAGTAACAACGACTTCACGCTGAACCTTGCATCCCATCTCGGTTGCAACGATCTCAGCGGTCTCGTAGTCTATAGTCTGGTTAGCGGTGACCAGCATACCGAGCTTCATCAACTGCTTGATGACCTCGGCGGCGGTCTTCTTCATAGCGGCGGCAAGCTCTGCGACCGTCATCTCATCACCGATGGTTACGGTAATGGGAGTCTTCTTGATCTTCTCAAGCTGGAGTCTGCGAAGCTTGTCGGCCTCGGTCTCTCTCTTCGCACCCTGCGGACGGCGATAATCCTGCGACTTCTGCTTGATCTTCTGCTTGCGCTGGTGATTGTCCTTCATCGAGTTGGCAGGAGCGATGTTCTCATACCTCTCGTTGTACTTATCAATGTTAATATTAGATGCGCGGGTATCGACCTTGCGGATCTCAACCGGTCCGCGGTTGGGAGCCTCGCCCTTTTTCTCCTTTTTAGGTCTGGGCGGAATATTGATAGGCTCTCTCTGAACCTTCGGCTCCTTTGTCTCTTCAACCTTCGGTGCGGCCTTGGGAGCGGCTTTGGGTGCTGTCTTGGGTTCGACCTTAGGAGCGACTTTAGACTCTGCTTTAGGTGCAGGTTTAGTCTCAGCCTTAGATTCGGGCTTCGGAGCATTCTTGGCCTTTTCGGCTTCCTGAGCGGCCTTAAACTGTTCTAAAATAGCCATCTGCTCGGCCAATTTTCGATCCTTTTCGGCCTTTTTCTCCTGTGCTCTCTTTTCTCTTGCCACCTTGCCTGCGGCAAAATATTCATCAAAACTCTTGACGGAGTGCTGCTTGGTAAGATGATCAAACACGAAGTTTAATTCTGTATCCTCCAAAGAGGTCTGGCTCTTTTTATCGACACCCATTTTGTCCTTCAAAAGAGTGATAATATCCTTGCTGGAAACTTCAAAGTCCTTTGACAGTTCGTGGATTTTATATTTAATCAGCATAATCAATTCCTCCTTAAATCTGCTCAGCAATAGAAGTAGCAAACCCTTGATCGGTCACCGCAACGATGCCGGCTCTCATTCCAAGTGCCGCCGACAGTTCGTCCATAGTCGCGTTTAAATTCACGACCGGCACGCTTGTGCCTGCGAAAAACCTTATTTCCTTTTCGGACTTATACGATACGTCCGACGCCACGACTATCAGCTTTGCCTTGCCGTTTTGACAAGCCTCTTTGGATTTTGAAAATCCCAGCGTGAGCTTGCCGGCCTTTCTTGCAAATCCTAACCGCGACAGGATGGGATCATTGCTCATTTTGTCCCAACTCCTTTGCTATCTGTGCGACTACTGCTTCGGGGATCTGCATAGAAAACGCCTTCTCAAATCGGCGGGCTTTGACCGCTTTTTTATAACATTCGACATTATTACAAATATATGCACCGCGTCCGTTCAATTTGCCCGATCGGTCAAGCGTTATATTGCCCTCGGGAGTACGAACGACCCTCAATAATTCGGATTTTGGACGCATTTCCTGGCAACCTGTGCACTGTCTTAAAGGTTGGCTCTTTTTCATACAAATCTCCTTAAAATATTAAGACTGTCAGGCTTCGACGCTGTCGTCACCTTCGCCGTAGAATCCGCTTTCGGGATGAATGTCTATCTTCCAACCGGTAAGCTTTGCGGCAAGACGCACGTTCTGACCCTTATTACCGATAGCGAGACTCAACTGAGAATCGGGAACGGTAACCTTGCAGGACTTGGGATCCTCGCTTACAACCTCGACCGAGAGTACCTTTGCAGGTGACAAGGCTTCGGTTATAAATGCGGCAGGATCTTCGGAATATTTAACAATATCTATCTTCTCTCCGCCGAGTTCCTCAACGATAGTGTTGACACGGGCACCGCGCTGACCGATGCAAGCGCCGACGGCGTCAACATCGGGGTTCTGCGACCAGACAGCCATCTTGGTTCTGGAACCGGCCTGGCGGGAAATAGCCTTGATCTCAATAGTGCCGTCATAAATTTCCGGAACCTCGGTCTCAAACATACGCTTGACAAGACCGGGATGGGTTCTCGAGATCATAGCTCTCGGACCTCTGTCCTCATTCTTAACGTCAACGATGTATACCTTGATGTGGTCGCCTTCGGTAAGTACCTCATCGGGAACCTGCTCGACCTTGGGAAGTACTGCTTCGCCGCGGCCGATAGAAATGGTAGCGTTGCCGGTCTTGGGATCGATACGCTGAACAATGGCGGTAACGAGTTCCTTGTTGCGGCTCTGGAATTCCTCGTAAGTCTGACCGCGCTCAGCCTCTTTAACACCCTGACGGATAACGTGCTTGGCGTTCTGGGCTACGATTCGACCGAACTTTCTGGTCTCTAAAGGAATGTCAACAAACTCACCGACGGTGGCGGCTGTATCGACCTTGATCGCATCCTCCAACATTATCTGAGTGTATTCATCCTCGATCTCAGATACTACAGTCTTGCGAACGTATACCTTAAAGATCTTCTTATCGATATCCATCTCACAGAAAACCACGTCACGACCGCCGTAATCCTTTTTAGCGGCACCGATGATTGCGGTCTTGATCCGCTCAGCGAGATATCCTTCGGGGATACCGCTCTCTTCCGCCATAAGCTTCAACGCTTCAAAAATTTCTGCGGTATTGTCAACAACTGTTTCTTTTTTCTTAGCTCTTGCCATAGTCAATTCCTCCGTAAATTAAATATCAGCGTCATCAAGACGCACACTTACTAATTCAGCTTTTGTAAATTCGAGTTCCTCGCCGTCACAAAGAACGGTGACCGAACCGTCATACTTTTTAAGCTCACCTTTAAACTCACGCTTATTGTCGCGCGGACGGATAAGCTTCACGGTAACGGGAGCACCTATATAACGCTCAAAGTGCCAATCTTCTGTGAGTTCACGCTCCAAACCGGGTGAGCAGACCTCTAAACAGTAGCTTACCGCTATCGGGTCGGCTTCATCAATTATCGGGTCAATGAGGTGTGAAACCTCAACACACTGGTCAATGCCAATTCCATCATCGCTGTCGATAAACACTCTCAAGTACCAGGAAGCACCCTCTTTTACGAACTTAACCGTCCAAAGTCTCAAACCCAGACCCTCAATAGGTTCTTTAATGAGTGCAGCGACCTTTGCCGCAGTAGGATTTTGTGCCAAATTCATCACCTCATATTATTTTGTCCCAACAAACAATGAAGAGCGGGTTGCCCCACTCTTCCGTCAGTTCCTTTTCTTACTGTGGCGATTATACCACAGTAATTACGATTTGTCAATAGTTAATATATTATATGATCTAATAATCGTCGGCTTGGCCGACACCTTACCTTTTCACTATTCACTCTTACCTCTTCACTTTTTATCCCGTCGGCTCTGCCGACACCTTACCTTTTCACTCTTCACTATTAACTATTCACTAAATAAAAAACGGCCATCGGCCGTTTTTTTATTTCTTGTTCTGCTGTTTCAACCAGATCTTCATAACCAATTTATGCGGTAAGAGTTTGGTGAGCAACACCTGTGCTCTTATCTTCCAACCGCAGACCGAAACATCCTTGCCTTTCTTCATATCGCGGAGTGCTCTTTTTACGACCTGCTCCGAAGTGAAGAACTGATTATAGTATGTAATTACGCTTTCATCTACAACGGCAGTATCAAAAAACTCGGTCTTGACCCAACCCGGGCAAACCGCCATCATCTTAATACCCGTATGACGCCATTCGGCATTAACCGCTCTTGTAAAGCTTAAGACAAACGCCTTAGTCGCTCCGTAAACACCTATATAAGGCACAGGCTGGAACGACGACAGCGAGTCGACCTGGTACACCTTTGAACCCTTGCCGAGATACGGAGCGGTAACGTAGGTGACCGCCACCAAGGCCTTGCTGTTAAGGTCAACCATCCCCAGCTGTTCCTCTAATCCCAAGTCAAGAAAAGCACCGAATTTGCCGTATCCGCTGGCATTTACCAAAACTTTTACTTCGGGTTTCAGTTCTTCCAAAAGCGCTTTGTAACTTTCGATAGATTCGGGTCTTGTTAAGTCCAAGCCCAAGCATCTGACCGGCACGTCGACCTCGTTTTTCAAGGATTCCAGACGGTCGACACGTCGGGCGATGACCCATATCTCGTCAAATTTTTCTTCCCGTACTATCTGACGCACAAACTCGCGGCCCATACCGCTTGAAGCACCTGTAAAAACGGCTATTTTCATAAATTTTCACCCTTTTTCTTATCAAGATAAATAAGCAGCACCGATATGTCTGCAGGACTTACGCCCGATATTCTCGATGCCTGACCGACGCTCAAAGGCATTACCTTTTTAAGCTTCTCTACAGCTTCCAATCGCAGTCCCTTGACATCGTCATAATCGATACTCTCCGGGATTGCTCGGCTCTCTAACCTTTGCAACTCCTTGACCTGTATGAGCTGTCGCTCAATATAGCCCGCATATTTTATCTCGGTCTCAACCTTTAATGCAACCTCTTCCGGCAACGAGGGTCTCTGCCTGTCAAACGGTGCCAACGATTTATAATCAACCTGCGGACGGCGGATAAGATCTGCAAGGCTTGCACCCGTTTTAAGCGGTGCTGTACCCTTTGCCGCCAGCATATCGCCTATTTCCTCGGTCGGTGAAACGTAAGTGGTCTCCAACCGCTCTATTTCTTTTTCTTTAAGCTCGCAACGCTCTTTAAAGGCGTTATATCTTTCTTCCGATATAAGACCTATTTCATACCCTATCGGCATCAATCGCTCGTCGGCATTATCCTGCCTTAAAACAAGGCGGTATTCCGAACGTGAGGTCATCATTCTGTAAGGATCTGAACAGCCCTTTGTGCAAAGATCGTCAATAAGCGTACCAATATATGAATTTGACCTCGGCAGCACTAACGGCTCGAGACCTTTTACCTTCATCGCGGCATTGATTCCGGCTACCAAGCCTTGAGCCGCCGCTTCCTCATAACCCGATGAACCGTTGAACTGACCTGCTCCGAACAATCCGTCATACTGCTTGCATTCCAAAGTGGGTTTTAAGCTCAGAGGATCAATACACGAATACTCAATAGCATACGCGTTTCGCATCACCTTGACGTTTTCAAGACCTTTTATAGTCTTGTAAAACTCGATCTGCACCTCTTCAGGCAGGGATGAGGACATACCCTGCAGGTACATTTCCTCGGTATCCTTGCCGCAAGGCTCAATAAACAACTGATGCCGTTCCTTGTCGGCAAAACGAACTATCTTATCCTCTAAACTCGGGCAATAACGAGGTCCAATACCCTCGATCACACCGCCGTAGAGCGGTGAACGATGAAGATTTCTTAAAATAACCTCTTTTGTGCGGTCATTGGTATAAGAAATATAGCAAACCGCGCTGTTATCAATAGTCTCAGGGTCGGTCGAGTAGCTGAAGGGTGTTATCTCTCTGTCGCCAGGCTGAACCTCCAACTCTGAAAAATCAATGCTCGAACGCAATACTCTTGCAGGAGTACCGGTTTTGAACAGCCGCATCGGTAACCCTAACTTCAACAAAGCATTGTTGAGTCCATTAGCAGGGAACATTCCGTCAGGACCGCTTTCGAAACTGTACTCACCGACGTAAATTTTGCCCTTTAAATATGTACCCGTCGCCAAAATAACGGTTTTTGCGACATATTCCGCACCAAGATGCGTCACACAATGCCATCCGTCACCCTCTTTGAACAGGTCAACGATCTCGGCCTGCTTAAGATCCAAATTCTCCTGCAATTCGAGAGTGTGCTTCATATATCCGCTGTATGCACGGCGGTCGACCTGAGCGCGCAAAGAATGCACCGCGGGACCTTTTCCTCGGTTGAGCATTCTCGTCTGCAACGTGTTTTTATCGGCCGCAACGGCCATCTCTCCGCCCAAAGCGTCAATCTCTCGCACAAGATGTCCTTTAGCAGTTCCGCCAATCGACGGATTGCAGGGCATATTGCCGACCGAATCCATATTTATTGTAAATATCGCAGTCCTTAACCCCAGCCTCGCCGGTGCCAAAGCCGCTTCAATACCCGCATGACCTGCACCGACAACGACGCAGTCATAATTTCCGGCAAAATAACTCATTTTATTCCTCTATTTTCCAACACAAAATCTTTTAAACACTTCGTTAGCGACCTCAACTGTGACCCTCTCACCCGTGATCTCCATCAAAGCCGACAAAGCATCGTCAATAAGCACACCGACGGCATCGACCGTGAAGCCGACACCGGCACAGTCAATGGCCTCATTTATGCACTTTAGCGACCGCTTTGCACAGTTTCGCTGACGTTCGTTAAGATAAACGGCTGCCTTGCCGTTAAGATTGGCGGTTTTGGTAAGTTGCATTATTTTCTCCTGCAGTTTATCCAATCCCGTTCCGTTTTCGGCCGACATAACGACCCATTGCAAGCCCCTTTTCTCGGCCGGCGACACATCAGGCTGACCCTTATCGGACTTGTTGAAAACCACCAGCGAAATATCACGGTTTAATGAGTCTGACAACGCTTCGTCCTCTGCCGTAAAACCGTCAGAACCGTCAAAAACCGCCAGCACAAGATCAGCGGTATCCATTCGCGATCTCGACCGCTCGACACCGATCTTCTCAACCGTGTCCTCGGTGTCACGAATGCCTGCGGTATCGCAGAGCTTCAGGGTCACCGACCCTAAATTGACCGTTTCCTCAACTACGTCTCGGGTAGTACCGGCAACCGGTGTTACTATCGACTTTTCAAACCCCGATAAAAGGTTCATTAAAGTAGATTTTCCTGCATTCGGCGGACCGACTATAACTGCGTTGATTCCGTTTTTCACCATTCGTCCTACGTCATAGTCGCTAACCAACTTTTCAAGTTCCACTTTTATCTCTTCCAAACGGGAGCCCAGCTTGTCTATTCCGCTGAACTCGGGCTCCTCATCGGGGAAATCGCTGAATGCCGCAACCGTAGCGGCGGCAAAGGTCATTTTCTCCTTTATTTCAAGACATTTTTTGGTAACGGTACCGCCTAATTGTTCCAGACCGGCTCTTAGAGCCTCATCGCCTTCTGCTGAAATGATATCCATAACCGCTTCGGCTTGCGAAAGATCCATTTTTCCGTTTAAATATGCACGTTTCGTGAACTCACCTGGTTCAGCCAAAACAGCACCGGCATCTAAGACTGCGCGCAAAACACGATTGACGACAAAATCGCCGCCGTGAACCGAAATTTCGACAACATTTTCACCTGTATAACTTTTGGGGGCGCGGAAAACGAGAGCCACGGCCTCATCAACAGCCTCGCCGTCATTGACAACCTTACCGAAAAGCGCACGGTACCCTGCAGTATCGGCAATTTTTCTTGCGGATACAGAGCAAAACACTTTATCCGCGATCGAAAAAGCATCAACGCCCGAAATTCTGACAGCGCCTAAGCCGCCGTGACCCGACGGTGTTGCAACCGCCGCAACCGTTGTTTCCATTTTGCTCACTCCTCGAAATTGATACATACATAAAAATTTTATCACAATCACTATAAGTTGTCAAGAAAGTGAATCGCCATAAAACAATAAGTCACCCTGAGCGTTGAAGCATCCTTTAAAAGATCCTTCGCTTCGCTCAGGATGACAGTTGATAATACGTTTGTGTCATTCTGAGGGAGCATGGCGACCGAAGAATCTTTTGAAAAATTTCAAGATTCTTCGCTTCGCTCAGAATGACGTTTAATGTGTTTTGGTTGTGTTTTACTAAAGAATCTCCGACTCGATCTTCAAAAGTCGGTTGTATTTTGCAGTGCGGTCGGTTCGGCAGGGCGCTCCCGACTTTATAAACTCGGCTCCTACCGCCACCGACAGATCGGCAATAAAGGTGTCCTCGGTCTCACCCGAACGATGAGAGATTATAGGGGTATAGCCGTGGCTTTTTGCTATCTCAACGACCTGCAAAGTCTCGGTCAGCGTGCCTATCTGGTTGAGTTTTACCAAAATCGAATTAGCAATTCCCCGGTCAATTCCGCTTGTGAATCTCTGCGGATTTGTAACAAAAAGATCGTCGCCTACGAGCATAGCTTTGCTCGACAAGCTTTCGGTAAGCGACTTCCAACCGGAGTAATCGTCCTCTGCCAAACCGTCCTCTACAGACATAATGGGAAAATCGGAAATCAGCGAATCCAACCTCTCAGTCAGTGCTTTGGAAGAGAGCGTCTCACCCGACTTCGGTAAAACATAATCGGTGCCGTTATACCATTCGCTTGATGCCACGTCTAATGCCAATTTGACATCTTCGGTCGAATAACCCGCTTCGGATATTGCTCTTAAAATATATTCAATGGCCTCGCGGTCATCATTAAGGTCAGGTGCGAAACCGCCTTCGTCGCCGACGGCCGTTGACTTTCCGTTGGCTTTGAGAATGCTTTTTAACGTATGATATATCTCAACGCCCGTGCGAAGCTTCTCTTGGAAGGTGCCTTTGAGCGGCACTATCATAAACTCCTGAATATCCAAGTTATTGTCGGCGTGTACACCGCCGTTTAAGATATTCATCATCGGGCTGGGTGTTTTAAGAGCATTGATACCGCCTAAATATCGGTACAACGGTACACGGTAGTGTCTCGCCGCGGCACGGGCAATAGCCATTGAAGTTGCCAGGATGGCGTTGGCTCCGAGTCGCGACTTTGTGTCGGTACCGTCGATTTTTAACATTTCGCGGTCGATCTTTCGCTGATTGAGCGTGCCAAGTTTACAAAGAGCCGGCGATAAAGTCGAATTGATGACCTCGACCGCGTTGGTAACACCCTTTCCGCTGTAACGCTCGCCGCCGTCACGAAGCTCGTGTGCCTCAAACTTTCCCGTCGAAGCACCCGACGGAGCAATAGCCACGGCCCTTGTCCCGTCGGTCAACGTCACCTCAGCGGCAACTGTCGGATTGCCTCTTGAATCAAGAACTTCCATTCCTCTTATCTGCTGTATCATATCATATCTCCTTTCTTTTTTATCTTTGCCAAAAATATGGCATTATAAACCCTCTTATTTTGTTATTTGTGTTTGACTTTTAGGTCGATTTAAGGTATTATATAAAATGAGAATGTATGTATAAATGGGGGCGTATGTGATGCCAAAATATCTGATTGCCGGTTTGAAGGTAGAATTCGAGCCGAAATACCCGTTATTGACCGAACGAAGTGAAAAATATCTTCACGATTTTAGCGGTGAAGCCGATATAAAATTCGATTTAACAGAGGAAACTATCGACAAAATGATCGAAAAGGTCCCCGTAGTGCCGAGAGCGACCGCCGAATATATGGGCACAGCGATCATGTTCTACTACAAGCTGCTTAATCACAACGGATTTTTGCTCCACTCCTCCTGCATCGGCTACCGCGGCAAGGCCTACCTCTTCACGGCCGATCCGGGTACAGGCAAGTCCACACATACGGGACTTTGGAAAAAATTTATTCCCGAAGTAGAGTTTATAAATGACGACAAACCGGCCATCCGACTGATCGACGGCACTTATTACGCCTGCGGAACTCCGTGGAGCGGAAAGACCTCTCTAAACAGCGATGTGCTCATTCCCGTAGGCGGTGTAGCCCTACTGCACAGAGGACTAAAAAACACCATTGATTTAAGCGAAACAGGCAAAGCCGTGACCTTTATTTTGAAGCAGACCCAGATACCCGACCAAAAAGACGCTCTCGACCGTATGGTCTATCTGCTTGACGGCTTTGTGAGAAACACACCCATCTATGACCTCGCCTGTGATATGAGCGAAGACGCAGTTAAGACCTCGTTCGAAGCACTCACCGGTGAAGAATATGCTAAAAGGACATAAACTATGCGCGAATTTGAAAATGAAAATATATCCCGCGACGATGAACGCACCCGTGACGAGAACGTTATCGTCGGTCGCAATCCCGTTGCCGAGGCTTTACGTTCGGGTCGCGAAATAGACAAGCTGCTCATTGCCCACGGTGCCAACACCGGCTCCACAAGAGCGATCGTTGCAAAATGCCGCGAAAGAGGGATACTCGTTAAAGAGGTCTCTCCTCAGAAGCTCGACTTTATGAGCGGCGGTGCATCACACCAGGGCGTTGCGTTGATAGTCGCGGCTCACACCTACTGCACGATCGATGATATTTTAGACTATGCGGCTTCAAAAAACGAACCGCCGTTTATCGTTATCTGCGACGAAATAGAGGACCCTCACAACTTAGGTGCGATCATCCGTACTGCTGAGGCTTGTGCGGTTCACGGAATCATTATTCCAAAAAGAAGAAGTGCATCGCTCAACGCCGTTGTTGCAAAATCCTCGGCCGGTGCTCTGGAATATATGAGGGTAGCACGTGTGACTAACATTCCGTCGATTATCGACGAATTGAAAGAAAAGGGACTCTGGATATATGCCGCCGATATGGGCGGTGAGCCGTGGTGTCAGACCGACTACACGGGTGCTACCGCTTTTGTTATCGGTAACGAAGGCCGCGGTGTCGGTCCTTTGGTGTTAAAAAAATGTGACAAAACAGTTGCAATGCCTATGGTTGGAGAGATAAATTCTCTTAATGCTTCGGTTGCCGCAGGCATACTAATGTACGAAGCCGCCAGACAGCGTCAGGGAATCAAGCCTATTAAATGATTTAGAACATTTTAAAAGGGGAAATTCAAGTGGGACTTTTCGGAAAGAAAAAACTCAACGACCAGGACGGTCACAATAACAATCTTTTTACAGATGATGACGATTTTTACCTGATGGACGATTCGCCTTTCAAAAAGAATCTCCGCCAAAAAGCAGGTGCTCCTCACGCCTTTACCGCCGACGAGATTGCCGGTTCAGAGCAGCCTGAGGAAATACCTATGTCCTCCGACCGCACACCAAACTCGGTCTATGAGCAATTAAAGTTCAAAGCCACAGTAGAGGAAGAGGAGACATACGTTCCCTCTTGGGCTACTGCCAAACGATCGGCTGCGGAGGTTGAAACCAAAGCCGAAACCGAGACGGTGCCGGCACCGAAAGAGACCGCCGAAACTAAAACACCTCCTTTGGAGGATGACGATTTCTTAGCCAAGTGTAAAAAGGCTGTCGACCTTGCCACCACCGGTGTTCATTACGACGAAAAGGCTTTTGAAGCCTTTACCACCGAGGAATACTACAAGCCGTTAGAGGCCGCTGATGCCGTGAGTGCAGTTGATGTTGACGATATCATCCGTCGGTTAAAGAGCGAGCACAACTTTCCTGAGGTCGAATCCAACCCCGAAGAACTGGTCGTCACCGATGAAGAGGTAGAGCCCGAGGTTTTACAAGTTCCTACCGAAGAGATCTTAGAGCCCGAAGCCGAGGTCATCTTAAACACCTTCACCGCACCGGCCGAAGTGGATACGGAGAGCGTACCCGTTGAGGAAGAAGCAGAGGCCGAAGAGCCGGAGATCCCCGTCGAAGAGATCCCGATGGCTCTGGAAGAAGCCGGTATTGACGCCGAACTCTTTACAGAAGAAGAGGAATCGGTCAAAATATATGCTCCCGAAAAGGATGTTGTTGTCGAGGTCGACGCCGCGAAAGTTGAAGAAACTCTCGACATTGAAACGGCTGAGGAAATACTCAGCGAGGTCCATTTGGACGTTGAAATAATCGAACCCGACAGTGAACCGACCATAATGCAGACCGACTCTGCAGAAGAGAACACGGAAGAAGATCTCGGCAGTACCGTTGTGTTCGGCGGCACGCCCGAATTTGACGATCTTTCAGCCATTATCTCACAAAAGGCGGACAGCGATTTTTCCGCTCCCGTTATCTTTGATGAGGATGATGACGAAACGGACGACGAAGAAGACGGCGTTGAAGAACTGCCCTACTACGAGACCGAAGACAAGGAGCTTAAAGGTCTCAAGGACTATAAGACCCTTGACGATGCGGCATCGTTGCGCACAAAACTGATGGAAGAGTGTGCCGTCGGTTCGATGTTTACCGCTCTTTCGTTCGTTGCGACCGCATTTATGGCTTTGGTCTCCGTGTTGACCAACACGCTGGGAACTTCGGCAGTCGGTTTTATCAACCTTTTACTGTTGGTAGCCGTTATCTGCTTTAACTACCGCATTTTCTTTGATCTGAAGCATTTCAGCGATCGCAAATTCGGTTTCGACTCCTGTGTGTCGGCAGCCGCGATCGTAACACTTATACAGAATATCGTTTCCTGCTTTGTTTATGACGGTGCATATTCCGGTATAACCGGTGCCGCAGCCTTCTTGATCTCGGCCAATGCTCTTTTTAAGCTGCTGCGTTCAAGAAGAACACTCAAAGGATTAGAAATCATTGCCAATTCCGAGCAAAAAAACGCTGTAGTCGCCACCGAAGGTACTACTTCTGCCAGCATTTCCTCCGGAGCTGTTGACGGCGAAAGCATTACGCTCGTCGGCCGCAAGGCTGTCAACATCAAGCATTATATGAGAAACTGCGGCTACAAGAGCCCGTTTGATTTAAAAGCCCGCATCCTTTTAGGTGCAGGTCTTGCTGTCGCATTGTTGATTGGTCTTGTTATCGGCATCGTTTTAGGACTCGGCGAAGGACTTACCATGGGTACGCTCGTGCTTTGTGCCTGCTACCCTGCCTGTGCTGTAATGACAGCCGAAATGCCTATGTATTTAGCCTCTAAAAAGGCCAACAACTACGGTGCAATGCTGGCCGGCTACAGAGGTGCATATAAACTCAATAAAGCCAATGTTATCGGCGTCAAGACCTCCGATCTTTTCCCCGAGGGCACGGTAACTCTTTACGATATGAAGCCTTTGAGCAGTAACGAGGTCGGACATTCCATTATGAACGCCGCCGCTGTAGCTATTGCCGCAAACAGCCCGTTGGCTCCGATATTCAAAAACATTATCAAAACCTCTAAGGACACAACACTTCCCGAAGTTACCGGTGTTCAGTATGAGAATAAAATGGGCATCACCGGCTGGATCGGCGAGTTGACCGTACTTATCGGCAACCGCAATCTTATGCAGGGTCATAACGTTGCCGTTCCACCTGCTTCGGTCGACCAGAAGATACTCCGAAACGGCTACTTCCCCGTTTACGTTGCCTGTGACGGTATTCCCTGCCTGCTCTTTATCGTAAAATACGAAGCAGACGAAAAAATAACCCGTGAGCTTCGCAGTGTGTGCGATACCGGTATGACGGTTGTAGTCTACCCCGAGGATGCCAATGCTTCCGATATAATGATCTGTGACTACTTCGGTCTGCCGAACGATGCCGTTAAGGTCATGCGTCACAACGGCCGATTGGATTATGAAAAAGCCATTGCCGAGACCGAGACCGTTTCGGCACCCGCCGGTTACGGTAAAAACATCTGCGGTCTGTTTTCTGCAGTTGCATCATCAATAAACCTCAAGGGTGCAATGTCGGTTCTTACCGTTCTTTATGTTATTGCCGCCGTTCTGGGTGTTATTTCGATACTCTATCTTACCGCTGTCAACCAGACGGTATTGCTGACCTCGTTGAGCTCGGTTATCTTCCAGTCGGTATTTATGGTCATCGCCGCCGTTCTTGCAAGGATGGTGAACCGATGAAAAAAGGTTCCGATCATATTTCGCAAAGCAATGATACCGCATTAAGGAAAAACACCGTGGGGCATTTTGCACACAAACTGATGTACCTCATTGCCCTTTGCTCATTTCTTTCCTTTTACGTTTCAGGTGCAGTAATTGCCGTTGTCGGCATTTCTTTCCTGATCTTGCCCGGAACAAGAGACAAGATATTTGCCACGGGCAGCTCGGTGATTTTAGCGGCATTTATCGTACTTACAAGTGTCGTGGCAATTTGCTACGGCAACTATACCGGCCTGCTCAGAGGCGGCGTTTTTGCGGCAATGCTTGTCGTCAGTGCCGTTGCCAGAGCTTTAGCCACAAAGAAGTTTTTTGAGTCTGTACTCAACTGCCTCATAATTTCGGGTGTTGCAGGAACCGTCGGTTGTATTATCGAACGCATTGTGCATATTGAGGACCCAACCTACCGTTGCCAGGGATTTTTCACTAACCCCAACTTTTTCGGCACGGCGACAGCGCTGGTCATACTTATCTGTGCCTACAAGGCGGTCACAAGAGCAAAATTTTTAGCTCTCTACTACGCCGCCGCGGTCTTTATGGCGATAAGCATCTACCTTTGCGGCAGTATGGCGTTGTGGCTTGTTATCTTCATCGGCATTTTCCTGCTGCTTATACTTAATCACGAGTATAAACTGTTGGCCATCTTTATGGGCGTTGTCGCTCTTGCGGGTGTGGCTGTTATCCTTATTCCCGGACTGGTTCCCCGTTTGGGTGAGGTCTCGGAAACGACCGACAACCGCGTAAAGATCTGGTCGTTCGCCATTGAGCAGATAAAAGAAGCGCCCTTCTTCGGCCGCGGATTTTTCAGTTACCGCTTCCTTTACAATCAAATGGTCGCAACAAGACCCGAACTTTACAAAGCCGCTCTTTCGCACAATCTTTTGCTCGAAAGTCTCGTGTCCTTCGGTATCGTCGGAACCTTGTTGCTCGGCACATACTTTGTGTCGTTCTTCAAAACAATTTTTAAATGCCACGATGAGCTGAAAAGCCGGGGCCATAGTTATGTTATCACGACGTTTATAACAGCACTTTTCATTGCCATTGCCTGCTACGGACTTATGGATACAACCGTGGTATGGATACAGACAGGTATGATTATACTGTTCGTCTTCAGCGGCATCGGCGTTGACGAACGCGAACTAAGACACATCTACTCGGCCGAGCGTGCAGAAAGGCTTAAAAGGTAGCCGATAATGAAACAGAACAGAAAATATCCGTGTTGCGAAACACGGATATTTTTAAATACTAACATTCAGGTGATAGCTTGAAACTGAAGATTTTTAATAAAATAACCATAAAAGGCTGCCTTTTGGCGGCTTTAGGCAGTATGATACTGGCTTTCGGACTTTACAATATACACTCGTTTTCCAAAGTGACCGAAGGCGGTATTCTGGGGTTGGAACTGCTTTTCGACCATTGGTTCAATATTTCACCCGCAGTTTCCGGATTGATTATGAACGCGGTGTGCTACGCCGTCGGTCTTGCCCTCTTGGGCAGCGATTTTATTGTTTACTCGCTTATATCCGGCGGCGCGTTTTCGCTGTCTTATGCGATTTTTGAGCTGTTTCCGCCTATTTTCCCCGGGATCGGGAACTATCCGTTGCTTGCCGCTGTTTTAGGTGCCGTATTCGTCGGCGTCGGTGTCGGTATCAGCGTTCGTTCGGGCGGTGCTCCCGGCGGTGACGATGCTTTAGCCTTAAGCCTTTCAAAAATAAGCCGGCTTAAGATCGAATGGATATACTTCATCTTCGACGTAACGGTATTAGGCTTGTCGCTCACCTATATTCCCTTAAAACGCATCCTATTTTCGCTTTTGAGCGTGCTGATCTCCAGTAAATTGGTCGGGGTAATACAGAGGTTGCAGTTGCCGAAAAGGAAACCTAAACGCAATAAATAAATTAACTCTTGCAAAATAAAAAAAGATGTTGTATAATCATTCTAACAAATGATTTCTGCGTTGCAGAACCTCATTAAACGCATTGATGAAGAAAAGTAACCGTTTTCGACCTCAGACAGAGATTTGCACCTTAGGCTGAAAGTGCATTGAGTGAAAATGCGGCGAAGTTCCCTTCGGAGCGGCGAAATTGAAGTTGCAGTAGGTTTCGACGGATGGCACCGTTAAAGGCAAAAAGAGTGTTTGCTCTGGTTTTCAGAACAAAAATGTGGGTGGTACCACGGAGTTTGATTTTCAGACTTCGTCCCTTTCAGTAGGGGCGAAGTCTTTTTTTGCCGTCATTTGTTAAAACGGTTATAGGAGGATAAAATGAAACAGAAATTAGAAGAACTGAAGGTTTTGGCTCTTGCCGCCGTGGCAGAAGCCAAAGACGAAAAGCAGATCGACGAGATCCGCGTTAAGTACCTCGGCAAAAAGGGTGAACTCACCGCGATTTTAAAGCAGATGGGTTCTCTTTCTCCCGAAGAAAGACCTGTTATGGGTCAGCTTGTCAACAGCGCAAAGGCCGAATTGGAGGAGGCTATCGCCAAAGCTTCCAAAAATTTCAAGGAAAAGGCCGCAGAGGAGCGACTGAAGGCAGAGACTATTGACGTCACCCTGCCCTCAAAGCCTGCCACGGTCGGCAAACTGCATCCGCTCAACACTGTACTTAACGATATGATCGACATTTTCCAGTCGATGGGCTTCGACGTTGTTGACGGACCGGAAGTTGAGACCGATTTTTATAATTTTGAGGCGTTGAATGTTCCTGCAGACCATCCCGCACGCGATATGCAGGACACATTCTATTTGGCAGAAAATCTGCTCTTAAGAACCCAGACTTCGGCCGCACAGATCCGTACAATGGAAAACAGAAAGCCGCCTATCAAGATCATCTGCCCCGGACGCGTTTACCGTGCTGATGAAGTCGATGCGACCCATTCTCCCGTCTTCCACCAGATCGAGGGTCTCGTTGTTGACAAAAACATTACAATGTGTGATCTTAAAGGTGTTTTGGAACAGTTCGCTCACGAAATTTACGGCAAGGACACCGAGGTAAAATTCCGTCCGTCCTTCTTCCCCTTCACCGAGCCTTCGGTTGAGGTCGACGTAACCTGCTCCGAATGTAAGGGTAAAGGTTGCCGCGTATGCAAGGGCAGCGGCTGGATCGAGATCTTAGGTGCAGGTATGGTTCATCCAAGAGTTCTCAAGGCTTGCGGAATCGACCCTGAGGAGTATACGGGTTTTGCATTCGGTATCGGTCTGGACCGTCTTACTACCACACGTTATAAGATCAGCGATATTCGATTGTTGTTTGAAAACGATCTTCGCTTCTTGAAGCAGTTTTAAAGGAGGGGAACGAAATGAAAGTAAGTTTAAGCTGGCTTAAAAAATACGTTGATATTTGTGTTCCCGTCGAGGAACTGTGCGACAAAATGGTTATGGCAGGCTTTGAGGTAGAAGAGATCGTAAACCTCGGCGAAAATATGAAAAACGTCGTTGTCGGTAAGGTCGTTAAAATGGAGCGTCATCCTGACTCCGACCACATGTTCATCTGCCAGATCGATTGTGGACAAGATGAGCTTGTACAGATAGTCACAGGTGCTCAGAACGTTAATGAGGGTGACCTCGTTCCTGCCGCTCTGCACGATTCCTATCTGCCGAACGGTATGCACATCAAAAAAGGCAAGCTTCGCGGTGTGCCGTCAAACGGTATGCTCTGTTCCGGTGAAGAACTTTGCCTGACCGAGGCCGATTATCCCGGTGCATCTGTTTACGGAATTATGATCTTAAAGCCCGATGCAGGTGTTCCCGGCACCGATATGAAAGAGGTTTTGGGATTAGAAGATTACATCATTGACTTTAAGATCACCGCTAACCGCCCCGACTGTCAAAGCGTTTTGGGTATTGCCCGCGAAGCCGCAGTCGTTCTCGGCAAGGAATTCTTGGAGCCTAAGCCTTGTTATAAAGAGGTCGGCGAGGATATTTCCGACTATATTACGGTTGAAAATCGCAATTTGGAACTTTGTCCGCGTTATCATGGCAGAATTATAAAGAATGTCAAGATCGGCGAGTCGCCCGAATGGATGAAGCAATGTCTTATCGCCGCAGGTATGAGACCTATCAGCAATATAGTTGATATTACAAACTTTGTAATGCTCGAGACCGGTCAGCCGATGCACGCTTTTGACCTTCGCGACGTCGCTGAGCATAAGATCATCGTAAGAAACGCCGAAGAAGGCGAAAAGATCACTACTCTCGACGAAAAAGAGCACGAGTTGAGCCCTGAAATGCTGGTCATCGCCGACGGTAAAGAGCCTTCGTGTCTTGCCGGTATTATGGGAGGACTCAACAGCGAGATCAAGGACGATACGACTACGATCTTCCTTGAGTGTGCCAAATTCCGCCGTGACAGCGTCAGAAAAACTGCTCGCAAACTCGGTGTCCGTACCGAATCCAGCGGTCGTTTTGAGCGCGGTGTAGACATTATCACCGTAAAATACGCTATGGACCGTGCTTTACAGCTTATTGAAGAGCTGGGAGCAGGTGAAGTCGTAAGCGGTGAGGTCGACCTTAACGCCGGATTGCCCGAAAAGCGTGATTTAAAGGTCGCGGTCGACGATGTAAATGCACTTTTAGGTCTTACTATCCCTGCTGAGCGTATGGTTGAGATCCTTAACTCCTTGCAGATCGACACCGTGCTTAACAACGGTGTGCTCGAGTGCAAGGTTCCGTCCTTCCGTGACGATGTTGAGGGCAGAGCCGATATCGCCGAAGAGGTTATGCGAATTTTCGGCTATGACCACATCATCGGCAGCACTATGAAAGGCTCGATCGTCCGCGGCAGAAAACTGCCCGAAAGAATCAAGGCCGACGGTATCAAGGCACAGTTGCTCTCGAACGGCTTTAACGAGATCACCACCTATTCCTTTATCGGAAGCAAAGCTATTGATGCTCTTCGTTTGACCGATGACGATGCACGCCGTAACGCCGTTACTATTCTCAACCCCTTGGGTGATGAGTATTCAACAATGCGTACTCAGTTGACCACAAGTATGCTGACTGTACTCGGCACCAACTATTCGAGAAAGAACGCCGATGCAAAGCTCTTTGAGTTGAGCAAGGTATTCATTCCTAAGGCTCTTCCGGTATCCGAACAGCCGTTGGAGGTTCCTGCACTCATTTTGGGTATGTACGGTGCAGAAGTCGATTTCTTCGCTTTGAAGGGAATCGTTGAACTCATCGTTTCGAGCTTTACCAACCGTCCTTACACAGTTGAGGTGGCAAATGAACCTTATCTCCATCCCGGCCGTAGTGCCGTTATGAAGTTGGGTAACGATACCGTCGCTACTTTCGGTGAGGTACACCCTGCCGTTGCCGCAGATTACGGCATCGACGACCGTTGCTACATTGCCGAGATCGCAATAGATAAACTTTACACGTTGGAGACACCAAGGGTTACCTACAAGCCGTTGCCCAAGTTCCCTGCTGTTGAGCGCGATTTGGCACTCATCTGTGACATCGACACTCCTGCCGGTGCGCTTGATAAGGCTATCCGCGACGGTGCAGGCAGGCTGTGCGAAAAGGTCGAGTTGTTTGACATCTACACAGGCTCGCAGATCGCCGAAGGCAAGAAGAGTATGGCTTACAGAGTAACTCTTCGCTCGGCCGAATCGACCTTAAACGATGAAATGATCGACAACGCGGTTTCTAAGATCATGAAGAAACTCGCAGCTGTCGGTGCCGCTTTGAGAATGTAAATTACAGTAAAAGAGATGCCTCGCGGCAGACTTCGTGAAAAAGTCTCCCGAGGCATCTCTTTTTGTTTTAAATACAGTAAAACACGGCACTCGAACGAGTGCCGTGTTGCTGTTTAAAAGTTCGATTAAGCCTTGCCGACCGAACCGAAGAGTTCCATCTTTTCTTTAACGGTAGCCTTGATAGCCTCAAAGCCGGGAGCGAGTAACTTTCTGGGGTCGAAGCCCTTACCCTGAAGATCCTTACCTGCCTCAATATATTCTCTGGTTGCGGCGGCAAATGCCAACTGGCATTCGGTGTTAACATTGATCTTGGAAACACCCAAAGAAATTGCCTTGGCGATCATATCGGCAGGGATGCCTGTACCGCCGTGGAGAACAAGCGGCATATCGCCTGTAAGCTGCTGAATAGCATCGAGAGTCTCGAAGCTCAAGCCTGCCCAGTTTGCAGGATACTTGCCGTGAATGTTACCGATACCTGCAGCCAGCATTGTAACGCCCAGATCAGCAATCATCTTGCACTCGTTAGGATCAGCACATTCGCCTGCACCGACAACGCCATCTTCCTCGCCGCCGATAGAACCGACTTCAGCCTCCAAAGAAAGACCCTTTTCCTCACAAATAGCAACCAATTCCTTGGTCTTTTCGATATTTTCCTCAATAGGATAATGCGAACCGTCAAACATTACAGACGAGAAGCCTGCTTCGATGCACTTCTTAGCACCTTCGTAAGAACCGTGGTCAAGATGGAGTGCTACGGGAACGGTAATGCCAAGCTCGTTGATCATACCGTTTACCATTCCAACAACAGTGGTATAACCGCACATATACTTACCTGCACCCTCGGAAACACCGAGAATAACGGGAGACTTCAGCTCTTCTGCAGTAAGAAGAATAGCCTTTGTCCACTCAAGATTGTTGATGTTGAACTGACCGACTGCATACTTGCCGGCCTTAGCCTTAGTTAACATTTCTTTTGCTGATACTAACATTTTTACTTCCTCCGAACTTTATTTAAAGATAGTTTAAACCGAAATGAATGTAAAATCAAGCCAAATCATCTGTAAAGCGGGTATTTTTCGCAAATGGCGGCAACCGATGCCTTTATCTCGTCACGTTTTGCATCAAAATCCTTAACACAAAGAGCGATCAGGCGACCGATCTCGGTAAAATCCTCTTCCTTAAGACCGCGAGTGGTTGCGGCAGGAGCGCCGAGACGAACACCGCTTGTAACAAACGGCTTTTCGGGGTCATTGGGAATTGCATTCTTATTAGCGGTAATGTTGACCTCGTCGAGTCTGTGCTCCAACTCTTTACCGGTAACACCTGTGCCGCGAAGGTCCAAAAGACAGAGATGGTTATCCGTTCCGTCGGAAACAAGGTTGATTCCGTTTTCTTTAAGCGACTCTGCCAAAGCAGCAGCATTCTTTACGATCTGCTGCTGATAAACTTTAAATTCATCAGTCAATGCTTCGCCGAAACAAACAGCCTTGCCTGCGATAACATGCATCAAAGGTCCGCCCTGGTTACCCGGGAAAACAGCCTTGTTGATAGCTTTGTAAATTTCTTCATCATTGCAAAGGATAAGTCCGCCTCTGGGTCCGCGAAGAGTTTTGTGAGTAGTTGTGGTAACTATGTCGGCGTACTCTACGGGATTCTGGTGCAATCCCGCGGCGACAAGACCTGCGATATGAGCCATATCGACCATAAAGAGAGCACCGACCTCTTTTGCGATCTCGGCGATCACGTCAAACTTGATTTCTCTGGCATAAGCCGAAGCACCTGCAACGATAAGCTTAGGTGAGCACTCTTTTGCGATCTTTCTCATCTCGTCGTAATCAATAAAACCGTCTTCACCAACGCCGTAAGGCACAAAGTTATAGAACTTGCCCGAGCTGTTGACCGGTGAGCCGTGAGTAAGATGTCCGCCGTGAGCAAGGTTCATACCCATAACGGTATCGCCATGCTCCAAAACCGCCAAATATACAGCCTGATTAGCCTGAGCGCCCGAATGCGGCTGAACGTTGGCAAATTTGGCACCGAACAACTCACAGGCACGGCTTCTTGCAATGTCCTCGACAATATCAACATACTGGCAACCGCCGTAGTAACGCTTGCCGGGATAGCCCTCTGCATATTTGTTTGTGAGCACCGAACCCATTGCAGCCATAACTGCAGGCGAAACAAAGTTTTCGGAAGCGATAAGCTCAATATTACTCTGCTGACGTCCGAGTTCCAGAGCCATTGCTTCGCCGACTTCTTTGTCGGCGGCTTTAACAAAACCAACCGTATCTAAAATGTTTCCGTACATATATTTTTCCTCCGATTTTATTTTAAAAATTCATGTTTACAAGTATACAACAAAAACCGCTTTAAATCAACAAAATTATTTATAAATTTTTATTTAATATTGTAAGAAAACTGTTTTAATTTTATTCCGGATGTGGTAAAATAACAATGTATATGTAAAAGATTACCTTTTATGGGTTTTATATTGATTGCTTTAAGGAGAAAAAAATGGGTTTATTACAAAAGCTTTTCGGAAATTACAGTGAAAAGGAAATCAAACGTATTATGCCGCTGCAAAAGGCGGTGTTGGATTTAGAATCTAAATACTCTGCATTTTCGGATGACGAACTTCGAGGTATGACCGAGAAATTCAAAGCTCAGGTCAAAGAAGGCGTGCCGCTGGACTCCTTGTTGCCCGATGCCTTTGCCGTTTGCCGTGAGGCCGGTTGGCGAGTATTGTCGATGAAGCACTTTCCTGTTCAGATCTTGGGTGGTATCATTCTTCATCAGGGTCGAATCAGCGAAATGCGTACAGGTGAGGGTAAGACCTTGGTCGCTACTCTCCCTGCCTACTTAAACGCACTGTCGGGCAAGGGCGTTCACATTGTTACAGTCAACGACTATCTTGCACGCAGAGACAGTGAGTGGATGGGCAAGATCTATAACTTCTTAGGACTGACAGTCGGCCTTGTTGTTCCCGGTATGGATAACGATGCTAAAAAGGCTGCCTATGAAGCCGACATCACCTACTGCACCAACAACGAATTGGGCTTTGACTATCTCCGCGACAATATGGTCATCTACAAGGAACAACGTGTGCAGAGAGGTCACAACTTCGCTATAGTCGATGAGGTCGACTCGATCCTTATCGACGAAGCGAGAACTCCGCTTATAATTTCGGGCAGAGGTGACAAGTCCTCTGACCTTTACATTTCCGCAAATAAGTTTGCAAAGGGTCTTAAATGCGACCGCATCCGTGAGACCGACGACAAAAAGACCGACGAGGAACAGCATTTTGACGGCGATTACGTTGTCGACGAAAAGGCCAAGACCTGTACTCTTACTCCCAACGGTGTTGCCAAGGCTGAAGCTTTCTTCAATTTGGAAAACCTCAACGATCCCGAAAATTCTACCATCTCACATCACATCCGTCAGGCTATCCGCGCTCACGGAATTATGCGACGCGATGTTGACTACATTGTAAAAGACGGCGAAGTACTTATCATTGATGAATTTACGGGACGTATTATGTACGGCCGCCGTTATAACGAAGGTCTGCACCAGGCTATTGAAGCCAAAGAAGGTGTCAAGGTCGCCCACGAATCAAAAACTCTTGCCACCATCACCTTCCAGAACTATTTCCGTCTTTACTCGAAGCTGTCGGGTATGACGGGTACCGCTATGACCGAGGAGCAGGAATTCAAGACCATTTACGGACTTGACGTCATCGAGATCCCTACTAACAAACCCGTTGTCCGTGAGGATATGACCGACGTTGTTTACAAGGCCGAAAAGGCCAAGTTCAACGCGGTTATTGAAAACATCATTGAATGCCATAAAAAGGGTCAACCCGTGCTGGTCGGTACTATTTCGATTGAAAAATCCGAGCTTTTGAGTGCAATGCTTAAGCGCCACGGTATAAAGCACAACGTTCTTAACGCCAAATACCACGACAAGGAAGCCGAGATAATCGCCCAGGCGGGTAAATTCGGCGCTGTCACCATCGCCACCAATATGGCAGGTCGAGGAACCGATATTATGCTCGGCGGTAATGCGGAATACTTGGCAAAATCGGAACTTAGAAAGTTAGGCTACTCAGAAGAACTGATCTCAGAGGCTACCGGCTTTGCCGACACCGACGATGCTGATATTTTAAAGGCCCGTGCAGAGTTTAAAACCTTTAACGAGCAATACAAAGCCGAGATAGCACCTGAAGCTGAAAAGGTAAGAAATGCAGGCGGTCTCTTCATCATCGGTACGGAACGACACGAATCGAGACGTATCGACAACCAGCTCCGCGGCCGTTCAGGCCGTCAGGGTGACCCCGGTTGCAGCCGATTCTTCATCTCTTTGGAAGACGACCTTATGCGACTCTTTGGCGGCGAGCGAGTATACAATATGATGAGCGTTCTCAACGTCGACGAAAATATGCCTATTGAGGTCAGCCTGCTTGCACGTTCTATCGAAGGAGCTCAGCAGAGGATCGAATCACGCAACTTCGCAATCCGTAAGAGCGTTCTTGACTATGACGACGTTATGAACCGTCAGCGTGAGTTGATCTACACTCAGCGTAACCGCGTTCTTGACGGTGAGGATATTAAAGATACCGTCTGGAAGATGGTTGAGGACACCGTTGACTCAACTGTGAACCTCTATCTCACCGACGATATTCCCGACGATTGGAATTTGGACGGTCTTCGCAACCACCTTTTAGGTTGGCTTTTAAATGAAGACGACCTTAAATTCACAACCGATGAACTTAACACGCTTGACCGCAAAGCGGTTGCAGATATTATCAAGGATAAAGCCGAAAGCATCTACTCCGCAAAGGAAGAAGAGTTTGGCTCTGAGATGATGCGTGAAGTCGAGCGAGTAATGCTCCTCCGCAGTGTTGACACCCATTGGATGGACCATATCGATGCAATGGATGACCTCCGTCAGGGCATCGGTCTTCGTGCCTACGGTCAGCATGACCCTGTTGTAGCATACAGAAACGAAAGCTATGATATGTTCAATGCGATGACCGAGTCTATCCGCGAGGACACCACCAAAATGGTGCTCAATGTCCGTATCCGCAGAAAAGATGAGGAAATAAAGCGCGAAAAGGTTGCCGAAGAAGAAACCGGCGTAAAGAACACCACCGTAAGAGGTAAAGGTGTTGTAAGCAAAAATTCTCTGTGTCCTTGCGGAAGCGGTTTGAAATACAAACGTTGCTGTGGTAAGGGTATGGATTGATATTGAACTTAAAGGAGAGAAAATTTATGAAAAACGGCGAATTTTGGTATGATACAGACGGGAATATTATCCACGCTCACGGCGGTTGGATATTAAAGGTCGATGACTACTATTATTGGTACGGTGAAAACCGCAGTGACGACATCTACGTTTCCTGCTACCGAACCAAAGATTTCAAAACCTTCGAGTTCAGAAACCACGTTCTCACATCAAGAAGTGAAGCCAAAAAAACCTATGTTGAGAACGCAAACTTAAAACTCTTCACTCCTTTAAGTGATTTGGGCGAGTTCACCCGCGGCGGTTTGAAACGCGTTATAAACGAAGAAAAACTGCTTATAAATGTTGAAAGACCGAAGGTGCTCTACTGCGAAAAGACCGGCAAATACGTTATGTGGATGCACTACGAAAACGGTCTTAACTACAACGACGCCGCCTGTGCGGTTGCTTCCTGCGATACTCCCGACGGTGATTTCGTTTACCACGGCAGTTTCAGACCTTTCGGCAATATGTCGCGCGATTGCACCGTATATAAAGAAAACGGTGAAGTGTACTTTGCTTCAGCTTCAAGAGATAACAAGGACCTTTACGTATACCGTATGACCGAAGACCTCATGAGTGTCGACAAGGTCGTAAACGTCCTTTATCAAAACCAGTCGAGAGAGGCTCCCGCGTTCTTTAAAAAGGACGACAGAACCTTCCTCATCTCCTCTGCCTGCAGTGGTTGGAGACCGAATCAAGGTTGCTACGCTTATGCAAAAGACGGCATCGAAGGCAGATGGTCGCTCCTTTCAAATTTCGGTGACGAACTGACCTTCAGAAGCCAGTCGTCCTTCATTCTTCCCGTAGAGAATAACGGAGAGACAGAATATTACTACTTCGGCGACCGCTGGGGTACTACGAGCGACGAGTATTTCACCTCTACATACGTTGTTTTAAAAATTCAGTTTGACGAAAACGGCAACCCGTTTATCGAGTTCTCCGACGAGGCTCAGTTGCCGACAATAGGTTAAACCATGCACATTCCAAAAGATTTTAGCGAGTGTGAAATACTGAAGTTTAAAGACGCGTTAAAAGAGGAACAGTCAATAGAAAAGGATTACGATTCTAAGCGTTGGCTGTATGTTCCCTGCAGATATTCCGAATACCGTTACATTTTAGGCACAAAGGGTAAAAATCCGCTTATCTGTATCGGCATCAACCCCTCCACCGCCGAACCCGACAACCTTGACAACACCTTAAAAAGTGTTGAGAGGTTGGCGGCTTTTAACGGTTACGATTCATTTATAATGTTCAACGTCTATCCGCAAAGGGCGACCGACCCTAACGATATGTCAAAAGAGCTGAACGAGAAACTGCACACAGAAAATATGCAGGCGTTCGAGTATATCCTCTCGCTCTGTGAGGGTCACACTCCGAGCATCTGGGCGGCTTGGGGAACGATAATCGAAAAACGCCCGTATTTGAAGGATTGTGTGAGATCGATGATCGAGATCGGCGAGCGGTACAACGCAAAGTGGTACACTTTGGGAACAAAGTCGAAATCCAAAGGCCACCCGCACCATCCCTTATACCTCAAAAAGGACACAGTAGCAGAAGAGTTTTGCGATATTATGGACTATCTTAACAACTTATAAAACACCTTACATTCGGGTGTTTTGAATATCTAAGTACGGCTCATTCGCCGTACTTATCGAAAGGAAATAAACAAAATGGAAAACAAGAAATTTTACATCACAACGGCTATCGCCTACGCTTCCAAAAAGCCTCACATCGGCAACTCTTATGACATCGTTCTGGCCGATATGATCGCTCGCTACAAGCGTAAAAAGGGCTTTGACGTTCACTTCCTCACCGGCTCTGACGAGCACGGTCAGAAGATTGAGGAAAACGCCAAAGAAATGGGACTGACCCCAAAAGCCTTGGTCGATAATGTTGCAGGTGAGATCAAATCGGTTTGGGACTGCCTTAACGTCACCTACGACCGATTCATCCGCACTACCGATAAGGACCACGAGGATGCCGTTAAGAAGATCTTTGTAAAGCTCTATGAAAAGGGCGACATCTATAAAAGCGAGTACGAGGGCAAATACTGTGTGCCTTGTGAGTCTTTTTTCACTTCGTCGCAGTTAAAAGACGGCAAATGCCCCGACTGCGGCAGAGATTGCATTGATTCAAAAGAAGAAGCTTACTTCTTAAAACTCAGCAAGTATCAGGACAAGCTTGTTGAATATTTCGACAGCAATCCCGACTTCTTCCAGCCTGCAAGCCGCAAGGCCGAGATGATAAACAACTTCATCAAACCCGGTCTTGCCGACCTTTGTGTTTCCCGTTCGTCGTTCACCTGGGGTATCCCCGTTGAGTTCGATCCCAAACACGTCATCTACGTCTGGCTTGACGCTTTGACTAACTATATCACAGGTATCGGCTACAATCCTGACGGCAGTAGTGACCTGTTCGACAAAAATTGGCCTGCCGATCTTCACGTTATCGGCAAGGATATTGTCCGCTTCCATTCAATCTATTGGCCCATTATTTTGATGGCTTTGGATCTGCCGTTGCCGAAGCAGTTGTTGGCTCATCCGTGGTTGCTTTCGGGTGATGATAAGATGAGTAAATCCAAGGGCAACGTCATCTACGCCGACGAAATGGTAGCCAAATTCGGCACCGATGCCGTAAGATACTATCTCTTGTCCGAAATGCCTTTTGCTCAGGACGGCGTTATCACCTATGAAAACTTTATTAATAAGTACAACACCGACCTTGCAAACACTTTGGGCAACCTTGTCAACCGCACGGTGGCAATGACGAACAAGTACTTCGGCGGCACCGTTACTAAGCCTACTGCTGACTTCGACGAGTTCGATAAGGAACTCAAGGAAACCGCGAAGTCTGTTGTAGAGAAGTACGATACACTTATGGACGCTTACCGCAACGCCGATGTTTGCGAGACTGTTATGAGCCTTGCTCGCCGTTGCAACAAGTATATTGACGAGACCATGCCTTGGTCGCTGGCTAAGAATGAGGCTGACCGCGACCGTCTTAACGCCGTGCTTTACAACCTGCTTGAGGGCATTCGTATCATTGCCGAGCTGTTGTTCCCCATCTGCCCTGAAAGCTCCGAAAAGATCACCGAGCAGATCAACTGCTCTGTTAGTGACCTCGTATTCGGTGCGGTAGAAAGCTATACAGTAGGCGAAGGTTCACCGCTCTTTGCCCGTCTTGACACTGCAAAGGTCTTAGCGGAACTCGAGGCCGAAATGAACGCTAAAATTGCCACCGCAGAAAAGGCTAATGCAAAGCGCGAGAATGTCGCATTCCTTTCGGAAATAGGCATCGACGATTTTGCAAAGGTTGACCTCAGAGCTTGCAAGGTAGTAGCCTGCGAGCCGGTTAAAAAGGCAAAGAAACTTTTGAAACTCACACTCGATGACGGAAGCGGAAAAGAGCGCATTGTCGCTTCGGGCATAGCAAAATGGTACACTCCCGACGACCTTATCGGTCACACCGTTATCTGCGTTGCAAACTTGAAGCCGGCTGTCTTATGTGGCGTTGAGTCCTGCGGTATGATCCTTGCAGCCGACTGCGATGAGGATGACGTTAAGGTTATTTTCGCCGACAATATTCCGTCGGGCAGCAAGATAAGATAATGCTGTTCGAGAATCAAAAAACAGCCCTGCCCTACTCGATTTTCGACACTCACGCTCATTATGATGACGAATCCTTTGACGGAAAAAGAGATGAGTTGTTGACCGAAATCGGCAAAATGGGTGTTGGATACATTATAAACAATTCGACCGACCTCTATAGGTCGGCCGAAAAATGCCTTGAGATCGCTAAAAATCATCCCAACTGCTACACCGCTATCGGCGTGCATCCCGAAACGGTAGAAACCAAGGGTGAACCGCTCGATGAGGAACGCTTGAAAGCACTTTTAAAACAGCCGTCGGTCGTAGCTGTCGGCGAAATTGGACTCGACTACTACTGGTCGACCGAGCAGAAGACCTTACAACACAAAGTTTTCCGCCGTCAATGCGAGATTGCGAACGAAATGGGGTTGCCCGTTATCGTTCACGACCGCGAGGCTCACGGCGATACGCTCGAAATCCTGCAGGAAACCCGACCGAAAGGCTCGCTCCATTGCTTTTCGGGCAGTGTCGAGACAGCGTTGGAGATAGTGAAACTCGGAATGTATATCGGCATCGGCGGAGTCATCACCTTTAAGAACGCACGCAAGCTCGTTGAGGTGGCCGAGGCGGTTCCGATTGAAAGGATACTGCTCGAAACCGACGCTCCTTACCTGTCTCCCGTGCCATTCAGAGGTAAACAGTGTAACTCAAGCCTTATCTACTACACCGCCGAAAAATTGGCGGAAATAAAGGGTATGAGCACGGAAGAAGTTATCGATATTACGGCAGAAAACGCAAAAAAACTATTCAAAATTAAATAATAACACCGGCGGCAAGGAATCCTTGCCGCCGTTTAACTTTTTACGGTAAAATGTCCGAAAACATAAGAAGATTTGATGCGACTCTTTCATTTTCTGTCAACGGTTTGAACGTACCGTTTGAATACAGAATATCCAAAACCATCAGTCCCACCGTTCTGTCGATCAGATCACTAACGCCCTGACCCACAATTAGATCCTGCATCTGCGGCGGATAACTTTTGGCCTCCTGCATCGCAAATTCAAGCGCCTTGCCTGCCAACCTTTCTTTAAATTCCCCATCTAAAGCAGGTATCCTGGCAAAAAACTCCTTCGCTTCGCCCTTGACCATCATAATGTTTACTTTGTTATCCTCTGTGAGGAATTTCCTTTTTTCAAGACGCTCGAGTTTCTCTCGCTTGTCCGGGTCATTTTCCATAATTCCCGTTAAAATCTGATAAATAGATTCATAATCTGCAGTAAGATTGTTTACCCAACCGCCCTTTCTCGAACTGTATCGACTGTCTATCGACCACGAATAAACCGCAGAGTATCTCCCTGATTGTCTTTGCATATCGCCGCACGCCCAATAAGAAGGCAACTGAAGCTCGGAAACATATTCCGGATCGGAACATTTGGATTCGGTATTTACATAGGCGATGTACTTGCCGCCTGCCAGGGTCTTGATATAATATTCCGACAGATCCTTGTCTATCGGTATTCTGCATTTATTGGAAATCGCATAGAACACAACTGCTGCCTCAAAAAGCTCACGGTTCCCGCTCGGAATATAAACGTCCTTAACATCCTTAACCGATTTTCTCACAAGCGGCACATAACTTTCTGCCAACTCTCTCGCGATCTCCAACTGAAGCTTCAGCTTGTTATCCTCCAGCTCTTGAGAATAACTTTCAGCATTGAACCAAACAAATGTTGTATACCGTTCGCCCTTGGTTTTAACAAGAAAACCGTTATTCTCAAGTAACGCGATCTTATCTTCGATAAATACCGGTGTAATTCCCAATTCCTCGGCTATTTCCTCGATAGTCTTAGGTGAATGGTAGACGCTGTAGACAATATTAAGGCTCAGTTTGTCTCCAAGATACTCCTCAGGACCTCCGCCTGAACCGAGATAACCGCCATGACCGATTTGTAAAGCTGTTATGGGTGACAGCCCTAATTTTCCGATTTTTCTTTCCATAGAAAAAGCCTCCTTTAATTCGTTTCTTGCTTTGTTTAAATGCCATTTTATTGTGCCTTCAAGGATTCCCAATTCCTTGGAAATCACCGAAATCGGCTTGTTCTCATAATAAAAACGGTAAACAATCTCGCGACGCTTTTGATTAAGAAACGCTACTTCCCTACGCAAACGTTTGATCTCTTCCTCGTTTTCAAGCGAGTAATCGTCAAAAGTGGCTATCTGCAGTCCATCGATCGAAACACCTTCGTGTCGCTTTTTATGTGCAACATACTTTGAATATGTATGCTCGCTGATACGCCAGATGTACCCTTCGAGATTGATGACCTCTTTGGCTTTCAAAAGGGAAATGTAGACCTCTTTCAATATCTCCGAACACAAATCCTCGGCCTCGTCATAGGAATACGACTTCTTTATAGCAAAGCCATAGATCTTACGGAAGTATTCTGTTATGATCTTATCAACATTTTGCTTATCCATTTTTATTACTCCGGTACCGTTTGATAATATAGTAGCAAGAATTTCTTAAAGGTTGGCGGTTTGTAAAAAAATCGATCACAAAAGCAAGGCGGCCGCCTTGTGAACGGCACAGCCGTTCGCCGTGTTGAAGCACGGCCTTTTGTGGTCCACAGCCGAGCAATCGTCTTGCTGTCGTTTTTGTAACGCCGTTCCCACACCACAAGACAGTATAGCATATATCACAATAAAAAAACAACTTCGAGCCCACTGCCACAGCAGATAGCCCGAAGCTCAATTTATTCTTCCATTTGTTTTGCCAGAAAGCCGGCCGCAACCTTTGTAAGGTTGATGTCGATCTCGGTTGGTGCTGTGTCGGAATTTCTTAATAAAACCACCGCACCCGAAATATCGCCAGCTGCTAAGATGGGAACAGCAATAGCGACCTCGCGGTCAAAACCTTCTAAAGCTGCCATGGGCGAGATTTTGCCGGGTTCGTAAATGTAGGTACTGCGTGACTCGATAAGCTCCTCAAGCTCTCTTGACAATCGCCGCTCCAACACTTCACGCTTGGAAACGCCTGCGGCGGCAACACAGTGGTCACGGTCACAGATCACGACCGGACAAGATGTGTGCTTGATCATTGCCTCGGCATACTGCACCGCAGTAGTCGACAATTCCCCGATCGGCGAGTATTTTTTAAATATAACCTCCCCATCCCCGGCGGTGTATATCTCAAGCGGGTCTCCCTCTCGAATCCGCATTGTTCTTCTGATCTCTTTCGGAATAACGACCCTGCCGAGGTCGTCTATTCTACGAACTATTCCTGTTGCTTTCATATATAAATCTCCTTTAAATTCAAATCGTGATACTATTATTTGTAAATGGTGGAGATTTATACTGTTTGAATTTACTTTTTAGAGTAGTTATGTTATAATAAATCAAAGGCGGTGATTTTGTGGAAGGTATGTTTCTCCGAAAGAAATTTAATATTTGGCTTTTTCTATTATCTGCTTGTGGTTTATTTTTTATCGGTCTATATATTTTTCTAAATATAGTTGACCCTGAGGCAACCAGTGAATTGCTAACCTTTTTAATTATGGGCATTCTTATTATTTTGGTTGTTATTCCATCTTGGTTACTAAATTTCGGTGCATTTATTCACATTGATGAAGATTCAATCAAAGCAAAGTACCATTGGTTTGGTAAAATTGATTGCAAACTTTCGGATGTAGTTTTTGCTGTAGCTCGAGTTAATACCTTGATAATTCAATTAGAAGATGGTAAAACCCACACCATAATGGGTATCGAGAATTCTTGGCCACTCGCTTCAATTATTCGACGGAATATTCCATTTGAGGTAACTGAACAACCTGAAATACTGATAGAAAAGTTAAACAACTTAAAAGCAACCAAAAAGAACGGGCTTATATATGTTTGTTCCGGTGTTGCTCTAATGTTTATCATTATCTTTATCACAGTTTTTTTGACCGGCGAAAGAGAAATGTACGAATTCAGCAACATTGATTGGACAATATTCGCCATTATGTGTGCAATAGAAATTGTAACAGGTATTGCTACATTCTATTTTGCAGGAAAAACAGGAAAAAATAATATTCCTATAGAAAAACTGCAATACACAATTCAAAGAAGAATCATTGAAACTCAACCATTGTTATCGGGTTTTGTCATAGCGGTTTATACTGATGAAAATTATACGGGACGCATTACCTTATTTGGATATCCACACGATAGTGCTGTTTACTATTCTGTGCAAGAATTTGCTTCGGACTATACTCTTTTTAGAGCATACACATCTGATGTCTATGATAGCCAAGAAGAGTTGCCGGTCGATTTCGAAACTTTGATTGACATAACAGATAAAGTATTACATTAACTACAAAAGCGAGGTGAAATTCACCTCGCTTGTTCTTTGTATCGTTTCAAAATACTATGTACTGCAATCGCAAACTTTTCCTCTAGTGTCAATGAGTTATCCAGCGGGTCTCCCTCTCGAATCCGCATTGTTCTTCTGATCTCTTTCGGAATAACGACCCTGCCGAGGTCGTCTATTCTACGAACTATCCCTGTTGCTTTCATATATAAATCTCCTTTAAATTCAAATCGTGATACTATTATTTGTAAATGGTGGAGATTTATACTGCTTCCATTTACTTTTTACTGTGCGGAGTGTTATAAAGCTCTATTTATGAAAAACTCCAAAAAATGTTTCACATTTCCATAGGCTGCGGATTTTTTATAGTATAGGCATAGTGTTTGCGTTTCATTAAAATCGAGCACATCCAAAAGACATAAATTTGATGCAAACTGTTCGTTTCCATCAATTCTCATAACTCCGATTCCAATGCCCGATGGCACAGCCGTTCTTAAGGATCTGCAGTTTAAAGTGGGAAAAGAGACGCGCTATATAACCCACCCAAACGCCGAGGATATGAGCAGAATCGAAAAATCTATTTACGAAGCCCAGATGCAGGCGGATTATATTTTGATTTCTATCCATTCTCACGAAGTGTCCGGTGACAGCAAAGAAAATCCTGCCGACTTTTTGCAGGAATTCGCTCATAAGTGTATTGATGCAGGTGCCCACGCAGTAATCGGTCACGGACCGCACCTTCTGCGACCGATTGAAATTTACAAAAACCGTCCTATTTTTTATTCTTTGGGCGATTTCGTCATTCACAACGAATGCATTCCCTTTGCACCCGAAGAAATGTTTGCAAGTAAAGGATTGACAAGCGACAGCACAATGCGAGAGTTTTTCTGCAAGCGCAGCAACAACTACACAAGAGGTTTGATGCGCGACCGCAGAATGCTGGAATCAGTCATTCCCTATTTCGAAATGGAAAATGGCGTTTTGACCCGGCTGGAATTAATGCCCATTGAACTGCAGTTTGATGAGCCTGTATGGCGAAACGGAAACCCGCGATTCTCTACACAGCACGGAATTATTGAAAGACTGTCAAAAATGTCTGCGTCCTACGGAACAAAAATAACCATAGATGACCGCGGATACGGTGTTGTGGAATTGGACTGATATATTAGAAGAATAAAGGTGAGCTCTATGCATAAAATATGGAATCATTTTCTGATAGTTTTCAGTGCTGTTATTTTGGCTTTTGTGTACTATATTTTTATCGTTACAAACAATTTCGCACCTGCAGGATTAAACGGCATAGCCACTATGATACAATATAAAACCGGATTTAGTATCAGCTATATGTCATTATTGATCAATGTTCCGTTATCGATCCTCTCGTATTTTTTGGTGCAAAAGGACTTTGCTGTAAAAACCCTTTTGTTCGCCCTTGCTTATTCCTCCTCGTTTTTACTCCTGCAAAATTCCGATCTATCGTTTATACAATACGTCACCCTCGGTCACGACACAATTTATCCCGTGATTTTAAGCGGCGTACTGGCGGGTTTTGTGTACGGTATATGCTTTAAAAACAACGCATCAACGGGAGGAACGGATATCGTTGCGCGCTATATTAACAAGATAAAGCCCGGCACTAATTTCTTTTTCGTCACCTTTACATTAAATGCGATCGTTGCTATCGCGTCGATTTTTGTATATTCAGAAAACATATTTAATTACAAACCGATGGCATTTTGTATCATTTATTGCTTTGTTTCGACCTTTGTCGGAAACTTATTATTAAAGACCACAAAGACCGCATATAAATTTACCGTTATCACCTCTCATCGTGATGAATTTGTCGAGGAAATCACCCAAAACCTTCATCATGGTTGCACGGAAATTGATGCGATCGGAACATATACAGGTGCAAAAAAAACAGTTTTGATCTGTATAATCAACAAGCATCAGCTTAACGATTTTCAAAAAATCGTGTCAAAATATGACAACACCTTCTCTTATTTTGAAATAGTAAACGAGACCTATGGAAATTTCAAGCATATAAAACGGCATCACAGAACGGCTTGCCATTAAATCGGGTGCAATAAACTTGGCAAGTTTATTCGCCCAAAGGTACATTATATTGCTTCGCATTGATGGTTGATCTCTGTCAAATTAATATTGCCTTGAAGATATAAAAAGACATCGGAGTGGTTTCACTCCGATGTCTTTTTGTTTGAATCTTAATCAGGTATTCTTCATGATTACCGTATCGACACACTCACTCGCATGCTCACAAGCATCGGCACAGGCCTCGAAGCAGTCAAATATCTTGCACATGGAAATAGCGGTATATGCATCGGTCGGGTTCTTTGAAATCTTACGCATCGAGGTAAGATACAATGTATCGCATTCTTCCTCAACATCATTAAGGGTGATAATGAGCGGCTTGATCTTCTTCGATCTCTTAAAGTTCTCGAACTCAACCATCAACTCGCAAAGCAACTCGCAGGATCTGACAAGCTTCTTGGCAAACTCAACGATCTCAGGTTCAACAGACTCGATATTATAAATATAGAGTTTCTGCAAAATTTCTTCGATATGATCGGTCACCTGGTCGAGGTTACTGCTCAGCATCGCAAGATCCTCACGGTCGACGGGAGTAACGAACGCCTTTACAAGTGCCTCGCTCATCTCGTGCTTCTTGCCGTCTGCACTGTGCTCGATCTCGTGCATTTTTTCGAGCATTTCTTCAATTTTTTCGGGGTCATAGTTCTCAAGGCACTCTACCAGATACAGTGCCGCCTTCTTCGAAAGTTCGGTGCTTTCTATGAAATTCTCAAAATAAAATTTATCGCCTTTAGCCATTTTTGAACATCCTTTCTATCAGGTGAATATGTACATAAATAATTTTGTCATCAAAAATCCGACCAGGCCGCATCCCGGGAAGGTGAGCACCCAAGTCATCACCATTTCCTTTACGACTGAGAAATTGATGGCCGACACGCGCTTAACCGCGCCAACACCCATAATAGCGGTGGTCTTTGCGTGAGTTGTCGATACAGGAAGGCTGAATACCGAACAGAGCAACAACGAGGTTGAAGCAGCCAAGTCAGCCGAGAAGCCTTGATATTTTTCAAGTTTTACCATGTCCATACCGACAGACTTGATGATCTTCTTACCGCCCATCGCAGTACCCAAAGCCATTATTGACGAGCAGAGGATCATAAGCCACAAATAATCGTTTGCAATGTCAAGATCCTTCGGCAAAGCCTGTCCATGCGACATATAAACGCACAAAAGAACAACACCCATAAACTTCTGACCGTCCTGAGCACCGTGCATAAACGCAGAATATGCCGCACCTGCAATCTGTGCTCCTCTGAAAAACGGCTCGGTCTTCGGTCGGTTTGCTTTGTAGAATATCTTAGTAACAAGCTTGCATACCAGCCAGCCGAGGCCAAAACCAAGTACAACCGAAACGCCGATACCGTAAACGACCTTTACCCACTCACCGCCGTTAACACCGTCAAGGCTGTTATGGAGAGCGATCGCACTACCCGTAAGTCCGGCTATCAGTGCGTGACTTTCACTTGTCGGAATACCAAACACCCAAGCGAGCGTAGCCCAAAGAACGATAGCAAACAATGCCGCACTCAACGCGATTATCGCTTTATCGGGATCAGTTCCGAAATCAACCATCTTTGTGATGGTCTCGGCGACCTTTGCGTTGACAAGAGTCATCACAAAAACACCCAAGAAATTAAAAACCGCCGCCATCAGTATCGCCGCTTTCGGCGGCATACATCTTGTTACAACACAGGTGGCAATGGCGTTAGGTGCATCAGTCCAACCGTTTACTAATATGACGCCCAGTGTCAACATTACTGCAATAAACAGCAATGGATTTGCCGTCATCTGATTCCAAAAAGCCAACATTGAATCCATAAGCAGCCCCCTTTAAAGTGCCTTGTCCTTACGACAAATAATGCTAATTTATATTTTATTTCGTAACACCGAGTCTGTCAAGTATCTTTTACAACAATTCAAAAAAATAAGGTGGAAATTCACCTCATTTTTACTCTTTACACCACACTTTGTACCCCGAAATGAAGTTTGTTGAACGGTGTAGGTGCCTACTGTAACAGGATCGGGTTGAAAATAGTTTATGTTTGCAAATTATTCATAATTTCCAGGTTTGCAAAAACGGCTTTATATGGTATACTATTATAGATATAGCAGTTATATTAACGTAGACAACTACAAATCGTGATTTCGACTGCGGATTCAAAAGATCCGCCAACAATTACCGCAGGTAATTGAATATATACATTGCAATAAAATCAAAATTTCGGGCAGGTGAAGCAAATTGAAAGAATTATGGGTAAAAATTCGGGAGGCATTGGTTTCGGCACTGCCGATCACTCTTATAGTGTATTTGGTTTCGCTCCTTCCCGGTTTTTCCTTTAATACCCAAGAGATGGTGGGCTTTGCGGTTGGTGCCGTTCTGCTGGTCTTAGGAATCGGTTTTTTTAATTTGGGTGCAGATATCGCCATGACGCCTATGGGCACTCACGTTGGTGCAGGTCTATCCCGGCAAAAAAAGCTGTGGCTGTTATTATCCGTGTGCTTTGTGTTGGGTATGTTGATAACCATTGCCGAGCCCGACCTGCAGGTCTTGGCCAACCAGGTCAGTTCCGTTATGAATGGCAAACTGCTGGTATATGTGGTCGGCTTCGGTGTCGGTACATTTTTGCTCTTCGCCATTATGCGTATCGTATTTAAAAAGCGGCTTTCCAGTCTGCTGATGCTCTTTTATATGCTGCTGTTTGCATTAGCACTGATGCTTGCTGTCAACGACAATACAGATCTTTTGCCTATGGCCTTTGACTCAGGCGGTGTGACTACCGGCCCTATCACCGTACCATTTATTATGGCGTTGGGCGTCGGTATCTCCAGTGTTTTAGGCGACCGCCACAGTCAGGAAAACAGCTTCGGTCTGGTTGCCCTTTGCTCTATTGGTCCCATTCTTGCGGTGCTGGTGCTGGGTATCTTTGCCGACAACGATCTGAGCTACACCGTAAACTACGGCTCGCAAGGTAGTGACGTCCTTGGAGCATACCTGGAAAATGCCGGCCACGTAGCTAAAGAAGTAGCCGTTGCCCTTGGGTTGATCGTACTTTTCTTTCTTTTGTGTCAAGTTTTCTTCCTGAAGCTTCCCAAACGCCAGCTTGTGAAGATCGGAACTGGCGTTGTGTTTACATATTTAGGATTAGTCTTGTTCCTTACCGGTGTCAACGTGGGCTATATGCCCATGGGTTATAAAATGGGATTACAAATGTCGTTGCTCCATCCCGCCTTATTGGTTGGTCTCGCGCTGGTAATGGGTATTTTGGTTGTTTTGGCAGAACCTGCCATCCATGTGCTTAACACCCAGGTCGAAGAAGTAACCGGCGGCTATGTAAAAAAGAAATCTATGATGATCGGCCTTTGCTTCGGTGTGGGTGCGGCCATCGCCTTGAGCGTGGTGCGAATAATCTTCGACTTTTCCCTGGTATATTATATTGTCCCCGGATATTTTATTTCGCTTGCTCTGTCCTTGTTTGTCCCACCGGTGTATACCGCCATCGCATTTGACTCCGGCGGTGTTGCCAGCGGTCCGATGACCTCCGGCTTTATTCTGCCGTTTGCCGTCGGCGTATGTGTGGTCTTGCAGGGAGAAAACGCGGTACTGCGCGACGGTTTCGGAGTGGTGGCGTTAGTTGCTATGGCTCCTCTCATCACCATCCAGCTTTTAGGCTTCAAGGCGATCGTGTCCAACAAGATCAAGGAAAGACAGGCAATGCAGCGGATCTTGCAGGCTGATGACGAACAGATCATCAACTTTATGTAAGGAGGCAGGTATATGGCAAATACAGTCAATAGGTCAGCAATCAAAACTCTGAAACTGGTGATCTCGGTCGTTGACCGTTCCAAAGCCGAGTTCTACCTTGATGTGCTGAGCCAATTCGAAGTGAATTTCCAAATGGCTACCGGCGGCAAAGGTACTGCCCACTCTGAAATCATAGATATGCTGGGACTGAATATCCACAAAGCCGTGCTGTTGAGCGTAGTGCGCGAGGATATGGTAGACCCTATTATGAAATGTCTGGAAGAGAAATTTAGAACCATCAGAAATGGCAAGGGAATCGCCTTTGCCGTACCCCTATCGGGAGTGATCGGTGTAAATATGTATCAGTTCCTGAGCAATAATAAGCAAGGCAGGGAGGATTTGCTATGACGACCAATAACCATGAAGTGATTTTTGCTATAGTCAACGCAGGCTATGCGGAGGACGCTATGGATGTAGCCCGTGAGCACGGTGCACAAGGCGGAACCATTATCAACGGCCGCGGCGTTGCACGTGAGAAGGATGCAGCCTTTTTCGGCATTACCATTCATTCGGACAAGGAGATCCTAATGATAGTAGTGGAAAAGGATATTCGCGATCAGGTGCTCCATGCCTTGTATCAGCAAATGGGTATGCAAAAACAGGCACAGGGCATCGTATTTTCCCTGCCAGTCTCCGATGTGGCAGGCTTGGTAAAACGCACGGAAGAAACAAAAACAAAACAGGACTAAAAGTTTCGCAACAACGCAACAACCCCGCCGAATGATCGGCGGGGTTGTTTTATTAACCGGTCTTGACCTAAGCCGGCTTTCGCGACTTGCACCAAAAAGTCCGTTCTGCCATACTCCAATACGGCAAACTGAACAACTGCTATTATATTGAGTATAAAAAACACTAATAAAACAGCTCCCCGACTCGAAGGGTTTTTAGCCCTTGAGCCGGGGATTATTTATTGAACACTTGATGTTGTATCAACAGTTGTTTGACTGCTTGCAGTCGGATCACTAGTTGTCTGATCGTTTGTGATCTCACGTGCGATGACCACATAACGTCCGTATTTATGGTGGTAAGCACAGGTGACTAAGGTTAAAAACCGGTCTCCGTATTCAGCCTCAACGCCCATATCATACGGTGTTTTCTTCTTGAAATAGGCGATCGCCTCATTGAAATCCTCTTCGGTTTCTACGTCTATAAACTGATAGAACTTAAAAACATCCTCGTGAGCATAATACACGCGGTCCTTGAACGCACCGATTATCTCGTAAGTGCGCTCCTCATACAAGGTCTTGAAGGTAATGGTCGGATGCTCCTTCCAATAACTCTCCTTCTTATAATTGAGCAGGTCGTGGAACATGCCTCCGAGCTTCATATTATGTCCGTAGAAGATGAGGTTATCACTCTCGGGCTCCATACTGCAGTCCTTATCAAGGAACGGAACGCCATTGATATTGTAACTGCCGTCAAAACTCTTATACATATACTTTTCTTCATCATCGGGTGTGAACATCAAGGGATGATCGATATTAGTACCCTCGATCTTGACCCAACCCACGATATCGGAGTTCTGAGCATATAATGCCGCCATATCAGGCAACATCTGCGGCTCGTCCGACGACGCGGTATCTGACGAAGAAACAACAGGGAGTTTAACCGGTTTCGGAGCCAGAATCGGATACAATATACATATTAAAGATATAACCAATGCCAAACTCGCGGCCACAAGAATGATGGTCTGATTCTTCACGGTAACCTTGTCTCCAAAAAGACGGTTTAACAATTTCTTCATTAACTGAATTACTCCTTAAAACTATATAGGCGGTGGTTGCCCACCGCCTATGAAAGGTGAATTACTTAACAGCCTTACGTCTTGCGATTACAAGTACGAATGCTGCAGCTGCGAGCATTGCGAATGCACCGAACAATACTACAGAAGTA
>SVOL01000021.1 GCA_015066395.1 Oscillospiraceae bacterium
TGAGCCGCGCGCCGCTTTTGGAAGCCTCTCTCCGCTACGCTCCGTTCGGCTTCCAAAAGCGTAAAGATTGAACATAAAATGTGTATACAATCCTCTTGCACAATTGTTTACAATCTTGCTCTTGACAGAGACGCCGGTCCCTACAACGGATATATCCGTTCCGTTTTAATTTAAAATAATGTGTGCGGGCGATCGATAATCGCCCCTACGGTGAAATTTTTAAATTTACTTGTAGGGTAGAGCATCACTCTTGGGTTTTGATTGACTCATATTTAAAAAATTAAACCCGCAAAATCGGGTGATCTTACGGGTTGATTTCGGGGTTATTGGTGATTTCTAAAACATAATCGATAGAGACGTTGTAAAATCGCGAGATCTTAATAAGAATGTCGGTGGGAATATCGCGTTGGCCAAGTTCGTAGTTGCTGTAAACCTGCTGTGAACAGTTAAGTTCTTTGCATACCTGCTTTTGCGTGAGATCATTGTCTTCGCGTAATTCACGGATTCTACGATACATAAACACACCTCTTCATTACATTATACCCTACTGCGAAATGCGGTATTGACAAATACCGCAAATTGCAGTATCATTTGCAATAATGGGATATGTAAGAACGCGTGATCCCCGAAAGGAGAATAAAAATGAAGAAGATTTTAAGTATCGTTTTGACATTGGCGGTAGTGTTTGGTATGTTCATTGGCATTGAATTGCCGGTTTTTGCGGCGACTTCCGGCACAACCGGTGATTGTACTTGGATCCTCAACGGCACCGAACTCACCATTAGCGGTAACGGTAAGATGGGTGATTATGAATATGATTATAATGGTTCCGCACCGTGGGGAATAGATATAACTGAGGTTATAATTGTGGATGGCGTGACAAGTGTTGGTGATAACGTGTTTTGTAATTGCACAGGTCTCACACGTGTTATCATCCCTAACAGTGTGACAAGCATTGGTGACTCAGCATTTTCGGGATGCTATGGTCTCACAAATGTTACTATACCTAATAGTGTTACGAGTATTGGCAATGGCGCGTTTTGTGCAACCGGACTTGTCAGTGTTGTCATACCCGGAAGTGTAACAAATATGGGAGATCACGCATTTGGGGAAAACACAAAACTGGAAAATGTTGTTATAGAAAAAGGCGTTACAAGTGTCAGTGAAACCATGTTCTGTTACGCTTTTAATTTAAAGAGTATTGTAATTCCAGACAGTGTTACAAGCATTGGTAGACATGCCTTTGATAGTTGCGGATTTGCCAATATTACTATTCCTGATAGTGTTACAAGTATTGGCAATGGCGCGTTCTTTTACTGCGAAAATCTAACGAGTGTAGTCTTTGGTAAAAACGTTGAACTTCTTGGTGAGTTACCTTTTAAACTCTGTAGAAAACTTGTTGATATAAGTGTTCCTATAGAAAATAAATATTTTTCATCTCAGGATGGTGTCTTGTTTAATAAAGATAAAACTGTTCTTTTAAAGTATCCCGAAGGCAAGGTTGGCGCGTATACTATACCAAATAGTGTTAGGGAAATATATGACGAAGCTTTTGCTTTATGCGAAGGTTTAACTAGCATTGTTCTTCCCGAAAGCGTAGAAAGTATCGGCACGTATGCATTCGGGGATTGCGCAAATCTTAAAGATATTTGGTTTGCTGGCGATGAAACAGATTGGGCACTTATATTAATTGCCCCTGATAACGATGTGTTATTTAGGGCTACGTGGCATTATAATTATCATGAATTAGTTGTGGGTGAAGATATTGCTATTACTGATGGCAAGATCAAGGTTCCTGCAACGTCCGGTTATTTTACCGACAAGAACGGCAAGCTGCATTTCCCCGGTGAGTACGTTGAAGCAGAAGCCGGTGACGTACTCGTGCCTGCCCCTATTGAGGTTGCTGCTGATAATGCCTTCTCGGTTCGATTGGATTCCACGGGTATTCGTGCCAGAGGTGCATTGTCAAAGGGAACAGTTGAGGCGGCGTCGGAGATTGGCTTTGTTATCGTACCGCGTATTGCTCCTGACCTTGCGGCTGACTGGTATATTTCTTCACAGTACACTTATAAGCAGCCGGTTTATAAGAGTTCTGTTTACGGTGCAGCTGAAGAGATTGATGGCTATCAATATCAGTTGTGTTTACGAGACCTTGACGGATTTGAGGCAGAGGACTTTCTTTTTGCAATGTACGTAACAGTCAATAGCATAACTACATATACCTATGTGGGTTGTGCGTCGTATGACGATATTAGCAGTAAAATAGCCGATAAATCGGAGACAATTGCCTTTGAAGACCTTGGCTATAAAAACGGTGCCGATTTCAGTTCTGTTACTGTTAACGATGTGACGATTTCTGCTGTTAAGAACAATGGTAGCACTCCGCCGAGATACTATGCTACCGGTAAAGGTATTAGAATTTACGGTAAGAATACCCTTACCATTGCTGTTCCCTATGGTTATGAGCTTGTTTCTGTAAAGTTTACTTTACATAGTTCCAACAAGTTCAAGACCAATACAGCCTTCTCTGCAGGTACTGTTGAAGGCGTTGCAACAACTGAGACCACAGTTACCGTAATCGGCTCGAATGAATTGGTAGTTACTAACCCCGATTCTCCCGGACACTACAGAATCCAGAAGGTTGAAGTTACTTATAAAGCTGTCTGATTAATAGTATTATGTAAAATCATCACAAAGCGGATGAGCGATCGTCCGCTTTGTTTTTGACGGAAGGGGCAAACCCCTTCCGCGGAACGGATAAATCCGTTCCCTACGTTGTAAAGTTCGAGGAGTCACCGTAGGGAAGGCATAAATGCCTTTTGCGAAATAAAACTCACTCTATCGTCATTCTGAACGTATGAGAAGGATCTTGAAATAACCCCAATTATTCTATTAAGATCCTTCGCTTCGCTCATGATGACATTAAAAGGGCTTGTTCCATAAAAACAGCACACCTCGTTTTGAGGTGTGCTGTTTTGTTAGTGTACTACGGTTGATTTTCAAACGTAAAACGTTCTGAATCGATATATGCTTTTGGCGTTACGCCCATATGCTTTTTAAACAAGCGGTAGCCGTGTGAAACATCTGTGATCCCGACATTTTCACACGCGACGCCAAAAGAAAGACCTCGCATTTCCATAAGCGTTGCGACATGGTGCATCTTTTCATAATTAATGTATTGGTGTATGCTCGTGCCGTTAGCCTCAGTGAAAACGTTGTTAAGATAATTGGGTGTCTTGCCGAGAGCCTTGGAAAGTTCTTTTAAAGAAACCTGACGCGAAATGTTTTCAGCCAGATAGCGCTTGATTTTGTACTCCCAATACGATGATGCGGTCTTACCTTTATGCAGTTTCTGACGATAAAACATATCTAATTTTGACAAAATTCCACACATCGTCATAGAGGCATAAAAGCCATAGGTATCTCGAGAAATCGAAAGATGTGAAATGATCGAAAACATATCTCTTTTAATGCTTTCAGTTTCTGCTCCGGGTGGAACAACAACGGGAAGAGCAAGTCCCGTAAAGTTTTTTGGAAAATCTTCGTTATCCTCCATAAGCGAAAAGGTATAGTCCGTGTATACTTTAATGCTGCAATAATCCTGCGCAGCACCGTCTTCTGTATAAAGCTCAAACGGAAAATGCCTGAACAAGATCAGTAAACTTCCCGTGGGCGCCGCAAAGACTTTATCATAGATTTTTGCCTTCAATTCACCGGATTTGACATAAAGAATAACAAAACTGTGTTGCAACTCGGTTTGAATTTGGTAAGGGTTATTCCAATATGTGTGATGAGCAAATCCAAATTCAAGTTGTTTTTCAAATGTGATTAGCGTTGCAGACATATTTTTTCCTCTTTTTAATTTCATTTTAGTAAAGTATACCATAAAACAGTTGTTTTGTCCATAATAAATAATTTCTGCAATTGCTTTACTTTTTAAAGAAAAGTAGAATTTATTTCGGTACATGGGTTGTATTTACAATTCATTTGTACAGTAGTTTGAATTAAGGAGTTAAAGTTATGGATTCTCTTATTATCACAAACAAAATGGTTCAAAAGTATGTATCTATTGAGGATGTAATCGAGTGCGTTGAAAACACCTGGAAATGGTATGGCGAAAAGAATATCGTTATGCCTTCCAAAATCACAACCGATATGAGCAGCCTGGGTGTAAACGGTTGGTTCAATTCTATGCCGTCGTATATTCATCCGTTGAATTCGGCAGGTATTAAGGTCGTTGGTGGTTATTCCGACAACCCTAAAAACAATCTGCCCTTCATCCGAGCCAATCTGCTTTTGACAGATCCCTCTAACGGCGATTTGAAAGCATTAATGTGCGGAGACTGGATTTCTGATGCACGTACAGGTGCACAGCCTGCTGTTGCAATGAAATATCTTGCCGCAAAAAGTGATGTGATCACCGTTATCGGTGCAGGACGTCAGGCTTATTACTCTATTGAGTGCATTCGCCGTACTCACAAGATCGGTGAACTTCGTGTTTGTGACATCAGACCCGAAGCAAGAGAAGGATTTGCTAAATATTTCCCCGATGCTGATTTTAAGATCACGCCTTATGAGAGCATTGAGGAAGCATGTAAGGAATCGGATGTTATTATTACACTCACGACCGCAGATGCTGTTTTGGTTGAAGAACCCTGGTGCAAAAAAGGTTGTCTCGTTTTACCGATGGGCTCGTTCCATGAGGTTGATGATGATATCGCTCGCAAGTTTGACAAGATTTATCTTGACAATATTGCACAGGGTATGCACAGAGGCCAGTTCCTTAACATGGCACACACCGGTGAGATCACAGCAGAATCTTTTGATGCCGAATTGCCCGATGTAGTTGCAGGCATTAAAAAAGGACGCGATAACAGCGAACAGCGTATTATCTGCCAGCTTGTTGGTATGGGATGTCCGGATCTTGCAGTGGCAACCTTGGCTTATAACAGAATCGTTGCTTCAGGTGAAGAAGTTGTAAGTGTTGATATGATAGGCTGATTTTAAGAAAAAGCATTAAACCAAACAAGCGGTTGGGGAGACCCAACCGCTTTTTGTTTTTTATGCTTTTAATGCTTTTTATACTTACACTCCGGGAAGAGTTTGTCGGCAAACCAGACTGTGTTGGCTTCGAAGGTCTTGCCGTTTAAATATTCCAGAATGCCTGCCTCTGTGGTGAAATTAAACCGTAATCTAAAGGAGTAAAGTGCCTGTTTATTAAAGCCTTGTGCTTTATCGTTTTTGAGTTTGCCGTACTTTCCGTCACCAAGCAGAGGGTGTCCGATCGATGCCAAGTGCGCTCTTATCTGGTGGGTTCTGCCCGTCAGCAGTTCGACCTTCAGCAGTGACAGTCCGTCTTTTTCTGCAAGGACTGAATACTTAGTTTTAATCGAGCGTGTATCGGCAGTCATCGCGGATTTGATATACACCTGATTTTTAGCCTCGTTTTTCTCAAGGAATCCCTCGAGTGTGTCCTCACGTTTGGGCATTTTGCCGTGAACAACGGCCAGATACCACTTATCGATCTCACGGTATTTTATCTTGTCGCAGAGTATCCTTAAAGCCTCGGCATTTTTCGCGGCAATGACGATACCGCCTGTGTTGCGGTCTATTCGGTTGGCAAGCGACGGCTTAAAGCTGTTTTCGGCCTCCGGGTCATATTCGCCTTTTTCATAAAGATAACGCTGGATCCTTGCGATCAGCGTGTCGTTATACTCGTTCTCGTCCGGGTGAACGAGCAGACCTTGCTTTTTGTCAACGAGAATGATGTTCTCATCCTCGTAAACCACGTCAACACTGTTTGAGGCCGACATAAAATCGTACTTCGGTGCTTTTGACTCGAAAAACTCGTCGTTGATATACATCTCGACAGAATCGCCGACGCTAAGCCGCGTGTTGATCTCGCACCGCTTGCCGTTGAGCTTAATTCTTTTAAGCCTTATGTATTTATAAAGCAAAGACTGAGGGAGCATCGGCGCAGCCTTCTGGACAAATTTATCCATTCTTTGTCCCGCGTCGTTTTTGTTTACTGTGAACGATCTCATACAATGCTCCTTTCAAGTCGTTTACTTTATATTAAACGAAACGGGCTTAAATATCAAGCAACAAATCTTACAAACTTGGTTGTTTTTTGTGATATTCGTGGTAAAATAAATGTATACTGATCAAAAGGTGATAAAATGGTAATAGATTTTCATACTCATTGTTTTGCCGACTCGATAGCTAAAAGAGCTGTCAACTCGCTTTATGAGGCTTGCGGCAGGATATATGAGCCTTGTGCCGATGGCACAGTTAAAGGTCTCGTTGACAATATGGACAAGTTCGGCGTCGACATTTCGGTCGTTCAGCCGGTGCTTACAAAGCCGTCGCAGCTGAAGACTGTTAACGAGTGGGCGGCAGGTATTCAGTCCGACCGCATCATTTCGTTCGGCGGATTTCATCCCGCGACCGACGACTACAAAAGAGATATTGATTTTATTTGTTCGTTGGGTCTTAAGGGTATAAAAATGCACTGCGAGTATCAGCAGTTTTATGTTGATGCGCCCGAGATGCTGAAGATCTATGATTACGCCTTTTCGAAGGGTCTTATAATCATTCATCATGCCGGATTTGATCCTGCGTTTCCGCCGCCATTCCATTCGAGTCCCGAGCAGTTTGCGAATATCGCCGGAGAGATGAAAGGCGGAGTACTGGTTGCGGCGCATTTGGGTGGACAAAAGCAATGGGATGAGGTCTATAAGCACTTGGCAGGTACCGATGTGTATCTCGACACCTCTATGGGATTCAAGTACTACTCAAACGAGCAGTTTATGAAGATAGTTGAAAAGCACGGGGCCGAAAAAATAATGTTCGGTTCCGATTCGCCGTGGTCAAAGGCGAGTGAGGAGTTGGGAGTTTTAAAGTCTCTCGATTTGACAGCGGAGCAAAAGGAACTCATTTTACACAAAACCGCCGAGCGGCTGTTGGGATTGTAGAAATTAGGGTATTAACAGTTCGTGATGACGCATATAGTAGTAATGCCTCCCTCATCAGAGGGAGCCGAAGAGAAGTTTTAGCACTGCCTTTGTGTGTATAAATTATGATGATTTAGCCGATGTAGTATGAAAGGGCTATAACAAAACGGACCGAGTGATCGGTCCGTTTATTGTTTAGTATCTTCTTCTTCGTTTTTTTGGTGAATTAAGGATTATACAGCTGATGATGAACACAACAACTGCACCGACTATAACACCCAAAATGATTAGGAAGGGTGTAGAGCTGAACACGGTTTTAAAAAAGTTTCCGACGGCGTTGCCGAGGTAGAGGAGTGTGCTGCGTTCGACATCGTGGGTTGCGACCAACTTCACCGTTCCCAAAACTTCACCTGCGTAGATGACGTCGCACTCGCCCAAAACATCGCCTTTTTTAACGGGTGCTTGTACGCGATCCTTATCCCATCGGATCTGCAAACTTGTGGTCGAAGTGTCGGCATCTTTGGGAACTACGGCAGAAAGTCCCTTTTCGGGAGCGACCGATACGTAGTCGGTATCCCACGAAAGCTCAACGGGAAGCTCGTCGATTATCTGACCGCCGCTGAGAACCGATTTGTACTCGAAATCGTTGAATGCCCATTCGTAGAGAGCTTTCGAGTCACCGAACTCAATGCGGATCTTGCGGTTTGCCGTATCGTAAACCGGACTGTTCATCAGAATACACATATAGTTGTAGCCGTTTTTCGACGCGGTCGACACAAGACAGCGACCTGCAGGGTCGGTGTAACCCGTTTTCACACCTTTGGCGTATTTGTAATAATAACTCTGATTCTTGTACTTGTCGGCGGTGCACTTAAGTCCGTTATTGAGCATCAGGTAGTTGGTGGTCGTATAAGTTCTCTGACCGCTCATATTTGTGGCGGGAAGTGTGTATTTGGTCGAATAGCAGATGTCCTTAAGTAACGGCACATTCAGCACCGCGGTGGCCAAACGGTACATATCGTTGACCGTTGTGTAGTGCATAACATCGTGCAGACCGTGAGCGTTGGCATAATGGGTGTTGGTCATACCTAATGCTGCGGCCTTTTGGTTCATCTTTTCAACATAAGCCTCGATACTGCCCGAAACACCCTCAGCGATAGCATTTGCGCCCTCGTTGGCAGAGGATAAAAGCAGGACATAGAGCATCTGTTTGGCTGTGAGCTGTTCGCCGATCTTAAGTCCGCCGGTCGAAGAGTCGGTGCCGTCAAGACTGCGGATAGCGTACTCCGAGACTGTAAACACTGTGTTATCAAGGTCGGCGACCGATTCATAAAGCACTAAGGCTGTCATCAGCTTAGTGAGCGAAGCAGGGTAGAGCCGCTTGTCAGCGTTCTTCTGATAAATGCGGTCTCCGGTATCCATATTTATAAGTAACGCACCCTCAGCATCGACCTCAAACGAAGAGGGAACATAAGCGGCGGCAGGTGTTACCGCCACAGCTAAAACGATAATAATTGAGAAGCATATACAAAAAAACTTCTTAAACATTTCTTTCTCCTTGAAAAGTGATAAGAATGATAGTATAATCATTATAACAGTTATTCTTTATAAATAAAAGAGAATTTTCTAAAAAAAGTTGGTGAAACGTGATGATATATGTTACCGGCGATATGCACGGCGATGAATCGAGGCTTTATGACGCTCAATGGCGTAAACTCAAGCCCGATGATATTCTTATTGTATGCGGTGATTTCGGTTATCTCTGGGATGGCGGAAAACGTGAAAAGAGTGTTATCGAATATCTTGGCAGCCGCAAGTTTACCGTTTGCTTTGTCGACGGAACTCACGAGAATTTCACCACTATAAACAAGTGCCGTGAGACTATATGGAACGGCGGTCATGTTCATAGGATCAGCGGCAATCTGTTTCATTTGATGCGGGGTCAGATATTTAATATCGAGGGCATTAAGATATTTACCTTCGGCGGCGGTGAGAGCGATGACCGCTTGATGAGAAGTGCAGAAGGCTCGGGCATCTGGTTCCGTGAGGAGTTGCCGACACCGCGTCAACTGGCTGAAGGCGCTAAAAATCTGGACGAAGCAGGGTTAAAGGTCGATTACATCATAACTCACGAGCCACCGTTGCTTGTTAAAAGCGCGATGTTGCTCAGAAAAGGTCAACCCGACAATGTTAATAAACTGAACGGCTATTTCGGAGAATTGGCAAAATCGGTCGAGTTTAAACATTGGTACTTTGGCTCTCTGCACGAGGATCGATTAGTCACTGCAAATTATACCTGCCTTTTTGAGAAAATAATTCCGTTAGGCAGTAAGGAACAACCGAAATAAATTAAAAAACGCAGGTCAAAGACCTGCGTTTTTTAACTTTCTTCTTTAAGATTGTCCAAAGCATATCTGCAACACTGCAGAACCAAGAGGTTGAATGAAATATTGTTGTCAGCCGCAACCTTGTTTAATTCTTCAAACAGGGGCTCCGTAAATCTGACGGTTCTGGGGATATTGGCTGATTTTAATTCTTTTTGAACTTTAAACATAATATCATCTCCCTAAATATTATGTTCAAATGGTGGTTATAAATATATAACCATTTTATGGTTGCATTTTGCTTGTGAGTGTAGTATACTTTTCTTGGTGATGAAGATGAATTGTGAAAATTATATGTGTATATATCAAAAAAATGGGGAATGCGTACTTAAAGAAATTAGCATTGATGTATCAGGTATGTGTCAGGATTGTATATATCCAAATGTTGATGAAGGGTTGCTTAAAACATTGAAAGAATATACGATAAAGAAAATGGAAAATAGTTGGCAGGATGGAACGACAATAAAAAACGCAGGTCTTTGACCTGCGTTTTTTTTACTTCTTGATATTCTCCAAGGTCGGGTTGATCTTGTCCTTTTCGGAAAGGATTATTTCCATTCCGTCTTCGATAGGCCATTCGACGCCGACGGTCGGGTCGTTCCACAAAAGACCGCCTTCGTCGTTCGGGTGATAGAAGTCGTCTACCTTATATACAAACTCGGCTTCGTCGGAAACGACTAAAAAACCGTGAGCGAAGTTTTTAGGGATAAAGAACTGACGCTTGTTCTCGGCCGACAGCAGAACGCCCACGTATTTGCCGTATGTAGGACTGCCTTCACGCAGGTCTACCGCAACGTCGTAAACCTCGCCGCGGATAACGCGGACCAGCTTTGACTGAGGGAACTGCTTTTGGAAGTGCAAGCCCCTCAAAACGCCTTTTTTGGACATCGACTGGTTGTCCTGAACGAACTTTACGTCGATGCCGGCAGCCGCAAAATCGTTGTACTGATAGGTCTCCATAAAATAACCGCGGTCGTCGCCGAAAGCGGTCGGCTCAATAATCATAACGCCCTCAATGTCGGTCTTTATAAAATTAAACTTACCCATTTTTCTTCTCCTTTAATTTGCGGCTTCTGCGTTGTCTAAATTTATGATATATTCTTTCAATGCTTCCTGCCAGTCGCGCATTTTGTCGCCGACAGTCTCTTCTAATTTGAGGTTCCTCAAAGAAGAGTAGGCGGGTCTTTTGGCTTTTCTGCCCGATTCCTCGGTGGAGCAGGGAGAAATATCGCAAGGGATATTCGAGTACTCCAGTATCTTGCAGGCAAAGTCGTACCACGAGCATTCACCTGAGCCTGTGCAATGATAAATGCCGTAGTTTTCGGTGTCTGCTACTGCTAAGATATGGTAAGCCAGGTCGTCGGCGTTGGTGGGATTTCCTCGCTGATCGTCAACGACCTTCAAAACGCCCTTTTCTTTGGCTACTCGACGAATGGTCTTTACAAAGTTTGAACCGACAAGACCGTAGAGCCACGAGGTTCTTAAAATAAACGAGCGCTCCAAGTTTTCGAGCACGTTGATCTCGCCCTTGCGTTTGCTGCTGCCGTAAGCGGTGACAGGGTCACATTCATCTGTCTCTACATACGGAGTGGTGGCATCGCCTCTGAAAACGTAGTCGGTGGATATGTGTACCAATTTTGCACCCACCTCGTTTGCCGCAACCGCCAGATTTTTAGGACCCTCGGCGTTGACGCGGTCGGCGAGTTCTAAATCGGTCTCACAACCGTCAACATTGGTCATCGCGGCACAGTTGATGATAAGGTCTGGATGGACCTTTTTAATATAAGTCTCAACAGCTTTGGCATCGCCAATGTCGAGCGTGTCGACGTCAACAGGGAAGATATCACAGTCCCTGTATACTTCAGGTATCTTACCGATGGCGCTGTTATCTTTTTTTAGAAGTGTCTGCAACGAGTTTCCCAACTGGCCGTTGCAACCGGTGATAACTATTTTCATTTGTTCGTTCCTCGCTTTTTGCGGTATTTCCAGAAAAACCGGAAGGTCGATTTCAGATGTATCATAAAGTATTTTAAACTTTTTGCACTGCTTTTTTCCCAAAGGTGGGTAACGTGTGAACCGGGCAAGAATATAACGCTACCGTATTCTTTGGCACGTTGTGTCAGGTCCGTATCCTCAAAATACATAAAGAAACGGTCGTCAAAACCGCCTAATTTTTTGAAAACTTCCGTACGGATGACAAAGAAACAGCCTGTGCAGAAATCAATAACAGTCGGCTCACTGAGATTTTCGTTGGCTCTTGTATATTCGTCGGCTATTTTTTGCGACAGATGAAGCCTTCTTGCAAATAAATACTTTAAAGTAGGCATTCGTTTCGGCAAGCATTGCTCGGTGCCGTCGGGATTTAAGATCTTCGGAGTTGCCATAACCGCTTCCGGGTGGGAGTCTAAGTATTCGCAGATCTCTCCGATAACGTCGTAATCGAAAATGATATCGGGGTTGATGACGGCGTGATATCGGGAGTTGAGAAGCGGGATCACCTTGTTGTGAGCTGCACCGAAACCGAGGTTTTCTTTGTTTTCCAATATGACAGCGTCGGGAGCATATTCTTTTACAATACCGAGTGTGTTATCGGTCGAGCCGTTGTCCGAAATATATAATGTGCAGTTTTCGGTGTGCTTCGTAACCGAAAGCACGGCATCACCGATCTTATCGCAGCTGTTGTATGTAACGATGCCGGCGGAAACGGAACAAGAGCTATCCATTTTCTTTCCTCCGTTGTGAATTTCAAAATCTTACTTTTATATTTTATCACCAAGAGAGGCTTTATTCAATAGTTTATTTCGTTTTCGGCTTGAAAAAGTTGGAATTGAATGGTATATTTAGAATATCATTTCAGCAAAGGAAACTCTTTATGGCAATAATACGTAACAAAGAAGAAGGGCAAAAGAAGAAGTCGGGCGGACTGCACGACGGTCATCGCGACCGTATGAGGGAGAAATTCCGCAAGTCCGGCTTTGATAATATGCATCCTCACGAGATGCTTGAGATGTTGCTCTACTACTCGGTGCCGAGAAAGGATACGAATGAGTTGGCGCATTCACTCATCGATCATTTCGGCTCGTTTGCCGCGGTATTCGAGGCGAGCGAGGATGAGCTTGTAAAGGTGCCGGGCATTACTCAGAACACGGCGACGCTTATCAAGATGATACTGCCGCTCAGCCGCGTTTATCACACTCAAAGCAATAAGGCCGATAGGCTTAACAGCCCAAAAGAGTGCGGCAATTATTTTGTTAAGATGTTCGAAGGGTATTTGAACGAAAGGGTAATGGCTATCTACCTGGATAACCGTTGCAGAGTGCTGTGTTCCGAAGCTGTTTGCGAGGGTGACGTTGCACAGGTCGTGGTGAACTTCCGCAAGATAGTTGAGACGGCGATGAAATACCCGCTTACTTCCGCGGTGGTAATAGCTCACAACCATCCCGGCGGCATTGCGTTACCGTCGCAGAGTGATATCAATGCAACGCAGGAGTTGATAAAGACCTTGGGTGCTATAGGTATCAATCTTGTTGACCATATTATCGTGGCCGGCGATGATTATACCTCAATGGCTTCGTCGCAAGCTTTTAAAAGGATGTTTGGCGGTTGATTGCAAGTTGCGACGATGAGGTTTCGTTGTAGGGACCGGCATACTTTGTCAAGAGCAAGATTGTAAACAATTGTGCAAGAGGATTGTATACACATTTTATGTTCAATCTTTACGCTTTTGGAAGCCGAACGGAGCGTAGCGGAGAGAGGCTTCCAAAAGCGGCGCGCGGCTCA
>SVOL01000010.1 GCA_015066395.1 Oscillospiraceae bacterium
CACAGTTTTGTCCTTCCAAGGCATTCGAACAACCTCCTTTGCGGTCATTTTCTTGCCTTTATTATATCACAAAACTGTATACAATCATCTTGCACTACCTGTATATAATCATACTACACTGTACAATTTATACCAAATGCGATTATCGCAACCATAGTTCCGTCCGTCCAAGACGCAAAAATGATAAAATACATTATCAACAACTGAACAACGACCGGAGTTCCGCGAATAACAGTAAGATAAATGTTGGATACTAAATTCAGCAACCACATCAAAAAGTAAGAAATGCCGCCGCGTTTTTTTAAAGACTCCCTGTTTTTATCATATGTTGAACGAATAGTAGCAATCAAAACACCAATAACAACACCTAAGATCAATGCAAAAAATGTGATCTTAAGAGTATTCATAAATCCTTCATACAGCCATTTCCAACGATCGTCCTTAACAAAATTAAGAACAAACTCTGCTTTTAAATCAGCAAACCATTCAGCCATTTGCAACCTCCATTTTAACCGAAATACTCAAAAACACGGGCAGCGTTTCCGCCACCCGTGCACAAACTTTAAGCAACAGACGATTACTTGATGTACTTGTTAACAATAGCGTCGATCTTGCCCTCGGCCTTCAATTCATCAAGTGCCTTGTTGATCTTCTCGAGAAGCTCCTTGTTTTCCTTGGAAACGCAGATAGCGTAATCTTCCTCGGTGTATGCGCCATCGAGTATCTTAAGTCCGGGATTAGATGCAACGAAAGACTTAGCCGGCTCGTTATCAATGATAACTGCGGTAACCTTACCGCTCTTGAGTGCTTCAATAGCCTCAGCACCGGTCTTATATCTGATAACATTTGCTTCACCAAAGCCCCACTTTGCAGGTACATCCGAAGAATAAATGTCACCGGTAGTGTCCTGCTGAACACCGATCTTTATGTTTTCCTTAACACCGGTAGGATTGCCTTCTGCATCGAAACCGGTATAGAAGTCTTCATAAGAAGTATAGGTGCTGTCACCGGCTACAATAACAGACTGAATACCGGTAGCATAAGTGTTAGAGAAATCAACACTTGCTTTGCGGTCTTCGGTAACGGTCATTCCGGCCATACCCATATCGTACTTACCGGACTGAACACCTGCAACAATAGCACCGAATTCAATGTCAACGATTTCGAGTTCCATACCAAGTTTTTCGGCAATAAGACCCGCAATCTCAACGTCAATGCCTGCGAAGCCGTTGCCCTCTTTATATTCATACGGAGGGAAAGCGGCGTTAGTAGCCATTGTGAGCTTGTTGTCTTCCTTCTTACCGCAGCCTGCCATTGCGCAGATGCCGAGCACCATAACGATGCAAAGAACTAATGATAAAATCTTTTTCATTATAAAATTCCTCCAAAAACATTTTTACATACTCAGTATAGCACCGAGTGAATAAAAATGCAAGTCTTTTATTATATCTTGCATATTTTCGCAAAAGTTTACGCTAAGCCCTTGGATCTCAGGATCTTCAAAAGGTTCATCGCAATAGTAAACTGACCCATAGGAGTCGGGTGTGTGAAGTCGGCCATAACGTATTTATTGGTTGTGAGCAGTTTCTTGCCGTTTATGTATAAAACCCCATCACAACCGGCATTTCTTATCGCCTGTCTCACCAACTTACGGCTGGGTTCAGTACGGGTTGATACAATGAGATTATCAATTATCACCAACGGCTTATCAGGATTTGCATTCTTATACGTCTTTATAAGATACTCTATTCTCTCAACCAGTTCGGCATCGGGAATAGTCTTATAAACATTAGTTGCAACCTCACAAACCGCATAGTCGCAGTCGCTTCTGGAAGCGACGTAATCGCTCATTGCGTGACTGACATGACACGAGCCCGGGAAGCCTTTATTAAAAACCTCGGCGTTCATCTCGGCACCGAGAATGTTTACAAAGGTATTACTTGTGAGGCAGGACAGCGAGCCGTGAGTTATTGAAGAACCGTAGAACAGCACCTTTTTTTGAGGTTTTTCGTTATCTTTAGGCGGTCTCACATCACCCTCAACACCAACAAACTGCATCTTAGTAGAAGGCAGTAACAAACGGATAACCGAGCAATCAAAAGCGTGACCCTCGGCATTGGATTTTTCTATAAGCTTTTCTATTCCCTTGGGTTTATTGATAACGATCTCATTAAGTCCGACGTTAAGGTTCATCGGGTCAAACCAGACCCAACCCGAAGCCACACCGCCGTAATAAAGCTGCAAAGGTAAATATGCATACGGATCGGTTCCGACAACATAAAGTTTTACGACCGCCTTATCTGAGTTCATAACAAAACGGATCTCAACACCCGTAGTATAGGGCACTACAACGTCTCTCGCTCTGGCGTTGAGCTGTTGACGTGTTTCTTCGGGAACACGGTACATCACCGTGCCGAATTCACCCTCACCCACCGCGTCAACATTATGCAGTTCAACATTATTAAATATCATACCGCCACTCCTTTAAAACACATTTGCTTCGGCCTCGCGAATATGCCGAACACCTACAATAGCAATTCCGTAATCGCCCTTTAAATTCTGCAAAGAGGATTTAGGAACTATACACTTTTTAAAGCCCAAACGGGCAGCCTCTGAAATTCTGGAACTTATTCTCGACACCGACCTGACTTCGCCCGAAAGTCCGATCTCGCCGATAGCCACGGTGTCCTCAGGTACAGGCTTGTCCACAATGCCGGAGATAAGAGCCAGCGCCACGCTCAAATCGGCCGCAGGCTCATCAATTTTCAGACCGCCGACTATATTAAGATATGTATCAGCCGCCGAGAACTTAAAGCCTAAACGCTTTTCCAACACCGCTAAAATGAGGTTCAATCGATTAAGGTCGAAACCCGTTGACATTCTTCGCGCGTTACCATAACCGGAAGCCGAAACAAGGCTTTGAACCTCGGCCAATATCGGCCTTGAGCCTTCCATTACACAAGCAATACAGTTGCCCGAAATGTTGACATTACGCTCAGAAAGCAGAGCCGCCGACGGATTTTCAACCTCGTTAAGTCCGTTATCCGACATTTCAAAAACGCCGATCTCATTGGTCGAACCGAAACGGTTTTTGACCGCTCTTAAAATTCTGTAAGAGTAATTCCTCTCACCCTCAAAGTAAAGCACGGCATCAACGATATGCTCCATTACTTTGGGTCCGGCGATAGCACCGTCCTTATTAACGTGACCGACGATTATAATAGGAATTTCCAACGACTTGCCAACACGCAAGAGAATGTTGGTGCATTCTCTGACCTGCGTGACACTTCCCGACGAGGACTGAATATCCGAATGATTCATAGTCTGTATCGAGTCGATCATCACAATGTCAGGTTTCTGCTGTCTTATGTATTCGGCAACGGTTTCAACGTCGGTCTCGGTCATAACAAGCAGATCGTCGCTGTCAACACCCAATCGGTCAGCTCGGAGTTTAAGCTGTTTTGCCGATTCCTCGCCCGAAACGTACAAAACCTTTTTATTCTTGCAAAGCGAACCGCAGGCTTGCATCAGTATAGTCGACTTGCCGATACCGGGATCACCCGACAACAAAACGACTGAGCCTTTAACGAGACCACCGCCCAAGACCCTGTTCAATTCACCGATGCCCGTATCATATCTAATCTCATCCTCAGTCGAGATATCGGACACGGAAAGCACCTGAGCGTTTTTTAGAGGTTTTAAGACAGAAGCGATCTTTTTTGTCGCCTCGACTATCTCCTCATTCATCGTATTCCACGCGCGGCAACCGGGACATTGACCCGACCACTTCGGCGATGAATATCCGCACTCGGAGCAGACATAAGAGGTTTTCAACTTCTGCGGCATTGCAATTCTCCTTTTGGTTTTGATCGCTTAAAGCGTGCATCGCACATTTAGCTTGGGTACGCCCAAATTTAGCTGAGCGTAAGCTCAATTTAGCTGAGCATGAGCAAATTTAACTGGATTCAAGCCTTGCTTGAATTCATTATAATGATTGTAGTCAGTCGAAACGCCAAAATGCGTTTCGACAAGCCACTTTGCAGTGGCTTTCACAAAATTAAATTTTGAATTTAATTTTGCATGGCAATCATTTCAATGGTTAATGGCAAATTTTCTTTGAAAATTTGTGACAAAATCAAAGATTTTGTGTCGAAACAGTACTGTTTCGACTCCCATTAACCATTATACCGCAAAGAATCGCAAATGCCAACTCATTTCTGTAATTTTTTGAACACAAATTTTCAAGGTCGCTCGGATTGCTCAAAAATCCGCATTCCACTATCACCGCAGGTGTCGTAGCGTTGTATAAAAGGTAAATATCCCTCGTGGCGGGTTTTATTACCCGTTTATTGTTCGGTTGAACCTTTTGCGCAACCGAATTCTGAATACTCTCTGCCAATTCCTTGGATCCCTCGAACGGCGAATAAAACACCTGCGTGCCGTTTGGCTGTGAGGTGCTGTACTTGTTCATATGTATACTAATAAATACCGAGTTGCTGTATTTATTCATCAGTTGCAAACGGTTTTTAAGATCCTTGACTTTTTTGCTGCCCGATTGCTCGCCGTCAGAGTCGGTCGATTTGTCGGTCGTTCTCACCATAACGGTCGCAAAGCCCAATGCTTTAGCCACACGTTGGAGCTCTAAAGCAACCTCTAAATTAAGGTCCTTTTCGAGAGTTCCGTCAAAAGCCACCGCACCGCCGTCAAATCCGCCGTGGCCGGCGTCGATTATAATAACGCCGCTGTCCGACGGTCTTGCGGCAGCGGCATTGAAGTTATTTCCTATCCCTTTTGACAGTGCCGAAACAGTAACGGTCACTATTGCAAGCACAAGCACTGCAACCAACACTCTTTTCACCATAACAACACCTCAAAGCAGTATTTATTTACAGATAATCTCTTATATCTACAGCCAACTTTTCTTCTAAGTTTATAAGTCTTTTGGCAATATCCTTCGAGTTTTCGTCAGCCGCTTTATACTGGTTGAGATATCTATTCAGCGATTTAACCCCCATATTGCAGCCATCAGTCATAAGGTCGGCGATAGTATTATCGGACTCATCCATAATGAGCTTAACATTGGTCTTCATCCACGACATACCTTTGGCTACGGGATTAGGATCCTTGCCCTCGTCGTGAAAATCCTTTAGCGACTCATCGATCTGCTTTTTGAGTTCGTTGTGCTCATCCTTGCAGGACTGCAACCTTCTTTTAAAATCGCTGTTGTGAACGTAGTCGACAACATCGTCGATAGACGACACACCCATTTTGACACCTGCATCGCACTCACGAAGCAGTTTAATAGTATCCTTTTCGATCATAAAACCATCCTTTCGGAAGTATTATGCACGAAAACCGCGATCATATTCAAACCACAGTCTTTTCTTTAAAAGTGGTAACGATTCCTCCTAAAGCCGAGAAGATGACCGTCAACGCCAACTTCAATAAAAACATTTTGCCGAAGCTGTCAACGCTGATCGCCGCCGAAAGCACAGCCAGGCTCAAATAATAAAATCCGCCTGAGGCAAGACTCACAAAGAGCGCCTTGCACTTTAATATCTTTGCGGCGAAAAAACCTCCCAAAAACGCCGAAACGGCGAGAATCACAAGCGAGATAACACCGATAACAGCTTCGCCTGTGTTTACAGAAGAAACGATCAACGCCGCTATAACAATAAGCAAGACCGCCGAAATATGTGAGATAACGGCACCGATGCCTGCCGATTTTAAGAAAACTTTAGTTCCGACTTCATAATTTTTCATAAAAAAACACCGTCCCGTACATACATACGGAACGGTGAAGAAGAATATTACTTCTTGTCAGCAGTTTCTTCGTGAATGGTGTTGTTAGAAGAAAGTGCCCATTTTTTGATCATCTGCTTGGAATGATCAACGGGAGACTCAACGATAAAGCAGTCATCCTTAATGGAAACGACCTTTACTACCCAACCGCCGATGGTAACGATCTCGTCACCGATCTGAACATTGTTTCTCTGTTCTTCTTCCTTCTTCTGCTTTTTCTTCTGCGAACGGTTCATAAAGAAGATGATACCGCCGAAGATAGCAACCATAAACAACATATAAAGAAGTGATCCTGTACCGCCCATTTTTTTATACCTCCGAAATTTAATAATGATATTTTACACTAACCAGACGTAATTTGCAAGTGAAAATTAGATTCTTCTGCCCAATTTAACAATATTTTCATTTTTAAAAGCCTCAAATGTGCCGTTATCAAGGTTTTCACGGATCTTCTCCATCAAAGTGTTGTAGAAATAGAGATTATGCTCGACCGTCAATCTCTGACCCAGCATCTCGCCTGCTTTGATAAGATGACGGATGTAAGCCTTTGAATGCTTTTTGCAAGCAGGACACTGACAGCCGACCTCGATCGGATCGGGATCGTCCTTATATTTCTCATTGTTGATGTTGATTATACCGTTCCAGGTGAACAAGTGACCGTGCCTTGCATTTCTGCTCGGCATTACGCAGTCGAAGAGGTCAACACCACGGCTGACACCCTCAATAATATTAACGGGAGTACCGACACCCATAAGATAACGCGGCTTTTCAGAGGGCATAAACGGCTCAACCGTTTCGATAACGTGGTACATAACCTCGGCAGGCTCTCCGACAGCAAGACCGCCGATGGCATAGCCCTCTAAATCGAGTTCCCTTATCTGCTTCATATGTTCAACTCTAAGGTCATCATAGGTACAGCCCTGATTGATACCGAAAAGCATCTGATGAGGGTTAATAGTACCCTCCATAGCATTCAGCTTATCCATTTTTATCTTACACCGTTTGAGCCAACGGACAGTTCGGTCGCACGACTGCTTGGAATAAGAGTGCTCGGCAGGATTTTCAACGCATTCGTCAAAAGCCATCGCAATGGTCGAACCTAAGTTTGACTGAATAGTCATACTCTCCTCGGGTCCCATAAATATCTTTTTGCCGTCAATATGCGAGCTGAAGGTAACACCTTCCTCGGTTATTTTTCTCAAAGACGAAAGCGAGAAGACCTGAAAGCCGCCGCTGTCGGTCAAAATCGGCTTCTGCCAGCCCGTGAATTTATGCAGTCCGCCCATCTTTTTGACAAGATCATCACCCGGTCTTAAATGCAGGTGATAGGTATTGCAAAGCATAACCTGAGTACGCAGGTCATCATTCATATCAAAGGCCGAAACGCCGCCTTTGATAGCGGCACAGGTAGCAACATTCATAAACGCTGGTGTCTGCACCGTGCCGTGAACTGTAGTAAACTCAGCCCTTCTGGCTCTTCCCTCTTGTTTTAAAACTTTAAACATAAATTAATTCCTTTTTATTTAATCCGTCGGCAAAGCCGACACCTTACCTCTTCACTATTACCCCTTACTTCTTACCTGCCCATCCTTTAGAGGATGAGCATCGCGTCATCGAAGTTTATAGCATATAAGATGCAAAACTTCGATGAGTGAAAAGATAAAAGTGAAGAGTGAACAGAAATGGTTGCTTTTTGCCAAAGCAAAAAGCCTCATTTTCTCTTATCTTTTCTCTATTATCTCTTCTCTGTTGATAGTACAAATCTTTTATACTATCAACATCGCGTCTCCGAATGAAAAAAATCTATACTTTTCTTCCACGGCGTGCTTATACGCTTCCATTGTAAGATCATAACCCGCAAATGCACTGACAAGCATTATCAGTGTACTCTCAGGCAGGTGGAAATTGGTCAAAAGACCGTCCATACACTTAAACTCGTAACCGGGATAAATAAAGATACTTGTATCATCACTGCATTCCTTTATTTCGCCCTTGGCGACGGCACTCTCAAGCGTTCTGCAGGAGGTCGTACCTACACAGATAACCCTACCGCCGTTTTTTTGGGTCTCATTGATAAGATCAGCCGTTTTTTGAGGAATAAAATAATGCTCGGAATGCATTATATGATCCTTGATATCATCAGCCTTTACGGGTCTGAATGTGCCCAATCCGACATTGAGGGTGACAAACCCGACATTTATGCCCTTTTGCCGTATCTTCTCGATGTATTCCTTTGTGAAATGCAGTCCTGCTGTCGGAGCGGCCGCAGAACCGGGATCCCTGGAATAAACAGTCTGATAACGTTCCTTGTCCTCTAATTTTTCGGTAATATATGGTGGCAACGGCATCTGACCGACACGGTCGAGAATATCAAAGAATACGCCGTCATAGATAAATTTGACCAATCGGTTACCCTCGTCAACAATATCAACGACCTCGCACGAGAGCTCGTCATTGAACCTGAAGACCTTGCCGACTTTCGCTTTTTTACCGGGACCTGCCAAACATTCCCACACGTCAAGACCGTGCTGTTTTAGCAAAACAAACTCAACTACCGAGCCCGTATCGGTACGAGTACCGAAAATACGTGCAGGCAAGACCCTTGTATCGTTCATAATAAGACAATCACCGGGGTTTAAGTAATCAATAAGATCTACAAATCCCTTGTCGCTGTATGTCTTGTCAAGTTTATTGACCACAAGCAACCTTGATGACGTCCTGGGCTCTACCGGCGTCTGGGCTATTAAATTTTCGGGTAAATCATAATAAAAATCGCTCTTTTTCATACCGTTTCTCCGAAAAAACACAAAATTTCCAAAGTTACATAAAATGTATTTGACAAATATACTTCATAAATGTATAATTTATAGGATAAAAGACTGCATTGCCTATTATAGTGCAATTTGCAGGATTTATCAACCATTATTTTATATAAAAAACTTTAAAAGGTGATACATAATGAAAAAGTATAATGTTGGTATTATTGGTGCAACCGGTATGGTCGGTCAGCGTTTTGCAACGCTTTTGGAAAACCATCCTTGGTTCGAAGTCAAGGTCTTGGCCGCAAGCGGCAGAAGCGCGGGTAAAACCTACAAAGAAGCCGTTGGCAACCGTTGGGCAATGAAGACCGCTATGCCCGAAAAATTCAGCGATATGATCATTATGAATGCAGAGGAAGATATTGACGCGATCGCAAAGAGCGTTGATTTCGTTTTCTGTGCAGTCAATATGAAAAAGGATGAGATCAAGGCTTTGGAAGAGGCTTATGCCAAACACGAATGCCCTGTTATCTCCAACAACTCGGCTCACCGCTTCACTCCCGACGTTCCGATGGTAGTTCCTGAGATCAATGCAGACCACATCGAGATAATTGAAGCACAGAGAAAGAGACTCGGCACAAAACGCGGTTTTGTTGCTGTTAAATCCAACTGCTCGTTGCAGAGTTATGTCCCTGCCCTTTATCCTTTGGATAAGGATTTCGGTGTTGAAGATGCACTCGTTTGCACATACCAGGCAATTTCCGGTGCGGGTAAGACTTTTGAGACCTTCCCCGAGATCGTCGATAACGTGATTCCCTTCATCGGCGGCGAAGAGGAAAAGAGTGAGAAGGAGCCTTTAAAGATCTGGGGTCACATTGAAAACGGCGAGATCGTCAACGCCGATAAGCCTCACTTCACTGCACAGTGCTTGCGTGTTCCTGTTTCTGACGGACACATGGCCGCTGTTTTCGTTCGCTTCAACAAAAAGCCCACTAAGGAGCAGATCTTGAAGATCTGGGCGGAATACAAGGGTGCCGCTCAGGAGTTGGAGCTTCCCAGTGCCCCAAAGCAGTTCCTTAACTATTTTGTTGAGGACAATATGCCTCAGTCCAAGCTTAACCGTGACTTGGAAGGCGGTATGGCTATTTCCATCGGTCGTCTGCGCGAGGATACTCAGTACGACTACAAATTCGTTTGCCTTTCACACAATACACTTCGCGGTGCCGCAGGCGGTGGAGTTTTGCTTGCCGAATTGCTTGCAGCTAAAGGTTATTTTGATTAATCCGACTCTATTTTTTAAGGAGTGTTTTTTATGAAAAAGAGAATTTTCACGGGATGTGCTACTGCTCTCGTTACTCCGTTTAATGACGACTGTTCGGTAAACTACCCCCGATTCCGTCAGCTTATCGACGAGCAGATCGACGGCGGTGTTGACGCACTCGTCATTTGCGGCACTACCGGCGAATCAGCCACTTTGGACAATGACGAGCATTGCCGACTTTTGGAAGAGGCTGTAAAGCACGCAAACGGCCGTGTTCCCATTATTGCCGGCACCGGCAGTAATGACACCATGTATGCCGCTCAGCTTTCTCAGCACGCTGAGTCTGTCGGCGTTGACGGTCTTCTGATGGTCACACCCTATTACAACAAGACCTCGCAAAACGGTCTTATCAACCATTATTTTTACGTTGCAGACCGCGTTAAAACACCGATCATTCTTTACAATGTTCCGAGCCGCACAGGTACCGCTATAAAGCCCGAGACATACAAGGAATTGGCAAAGCACGAAAACATTGTTGCCGCAAAAGAAGCGAACGGAGATATTTCGTCGGTCGCAGTCACTAAAAGTCTTTGCGGTGATGATTTGGATATCTATTCCGGTAACGACGACCAGATAATTCCCATCCTGTCGTTAGGCGGTATCGGTGTTATTTCGGTACTCTCAAACATTTTGCCGAAAGAGACGCACAGCATCTGCGAAGAGTACTTCAAGGGTAACGTTCAAAAGGCCAGAGACCTGCAGTTAAAATATGTCAGCCTCATCAATGCACTTTTCAGCGACGTTAACCCCATCCCCGTAAAAGAAGCGATGAATATGATGGGTCTTAATATGGGACCTCTCAGAATGCCGCTTTATCCCATGACCGATAATGCCCGAGAAGCTCTGCGTCAGGAACTTATTAAACACGGACTTTTGAAATAAAAGATGAGCCGAAGTACCACTGCTTCGGCTCTTTTTAAAGGAGAATAAAATGACCAAGATAATAATTAACGGTTGCAACGGCAAAATGGGAAGAGCAGTAGCATCTGCCATTAACACCCATGAGGACTGTTCCATTTTTGCCGGAGTTGACGTTTACAACAAGATCGATAATCCGTTTCCTACATTCGACACTATCGGCGAGGTAAACGGCGGAGATGTTATTGTTGATTTCTCCAATCCCTCTTCTCTGCCCGATCTTTTGGAATATGCCGTGGCGACCAAGACTCCGATCGTTATTGCAACGACCGGCTACTCCGAAGCCGATATAGCAAATATTAAAGAAGCCGCAAAGGCGATTCCCGTTTTCTTCACCTTCAATATGTCGTTAGGCATCAATTTGCTCTGCTCTTTAGCGGTTACAGCGTCAAAGATCCTGGGCGGCGGATTTGATGTTGAGATCGTCGAAAAGCACCACAACCAAAAGGTTGACGCTCCGAGCGGAACTGCTATTATGTTGGCAAACGCTATCAACGAAGCAAATGACAACAAATACAAATACGTTTATGACCGCCACTCTATAAGAGAAAGGCGTTCAGCCAACGAAATAGGAATGCACGCTGTCCGAGGCGGCAGTATTGTCGGTGACCACGATGTTATCTTCGCAGGACACGACGAAGTCATCACACTCTCGCACTCGGCATATTCCAAAGAAGTTTTTGCAGTCGGTGCTGTAAACGCCGCGGTATTTATAGCAGGCAAACCCGCCGGTCTTTATGATATGAAGGACTTGATCGAAAATAAGTAAACCGCGTTTTAGGTCAACAAAAAAGCCACTGTCGATTTGACAGTGGCTTTTGGTTTATAAAAAATTACAAAAGTGTAAGCAGAACGCCTGCGGCAACGGCCGAGCCGATAACACCTGCGACGTTCGGACCCATTGCATGCATAAGGAGATAGTTGTTGGGATTCTCCTCACGACCGACCTTCTGAGCAACACGAGCGGCCATAGGAACAGCCGAAACACCGGCAGCACCGATAAGCGGATTGATCTTACCCTTGGTAACGATATACATAACCTTACCGAACAGAACGCCGCCTGAAGTACCGAATGCAAAGGCAAAGAGACCCAAAGCGATGATCTTAAGAGTATCGGCAGTCAGGAAGGCTGCGCCCGTAGTGGTAGCACCGACCGTAAGTCCCAAGAAGATAACAACAATGTTCATCAACTCATTCTGAGCAGTCTTGGCCAAACGGTCAACAACGCCCGACTCTTTAAAGAGATTGCCGAGCATAAGCATACCTACCAAAACTGCGGCATCGGGAAGCAACAGCGACACAACGATGGTAACAAGAACGGGGAAAATGATCTTCTCGGTCTTGGAAACATTGCGAAGCTGTGCCATCTTAACGGCACGTTCCTTCTTAGTTGTAAGCAGTCGCATAATAGGCGGCTGAATAACCGGAACGAGGGCCATATAAGAATAAGCGGCAACAGCGATAGGGCCTAGCTTATGCGGAGCAAGAATTGAAGTAACGAAGATGGCGGTAGGACCGTCAGCTCCACCGATAATACCGATCGAACCGGCTTCCTGCGGAGTCATACCGAGGACCAAGGCACCCAAGAAAGCGACGAAAATACCAAACTGTGCGGCGGCACCCAAAAGGAAACTCTTGGGGTTGGCGATCAACGGACCGAAGTCGGTCATAGCACCGACGCCGAGGAAGATGAGCGGAGGATAAATACCGACCTTAACACCCAAATAAAGGATATCCAACAAACCGCCGTCCTGTAAGACTTTACCCGCCAAAATATGGAAAGAACCATCGTGATAGGTCCAATACTTTGCCGGTTCAAATATGCCATTGACGAACTCACCCGCCACCTTAACACCGTCGATCTCATGTAAAGAGGGTATATTCCAAATATCGGCATGGAATATACCTGCATCGGGAAGATTTGCGAGCAACATACCGAATGCGATGGGAAGGAGCAACAGCGGCTCAAACTGGAACTTCGGGTGAATTGCAAGCACTAAAAGAAAACATGCGACACCGATCATAATTGCGTTTTTCCAGCCGTCGCCATCAAAGAAGCCCATAAAGCCGGAGTCTAACAATATTTGTTTAACTGTATCAAAAATAGCCATATTGTCACCCTACCTTCAGAACGAACGAACGTTATTGAGAACGCCGGCCTGTTTCCAGGCTGAACGAGACGTTGCGGCCGGTTTAATCGAACGGATAACAGGCTTTTTACCTGTTCCCTCGTACATCATCATAATTGCTGCCGAAATAGCGGCAATGACACCCTCATCCTCGGTTTCCTGCATAACAGCAGGCTGAGCAGACTTTTGAACAGGCTTGTCAACCTTCGGTGCTTTTGGTGCTTTCGGGGCTTTAGGAGCCTTCGGCTTTTTTGTACCGTTCAGATTGTCCATCAAACTGCCGAAAACAGAAATAATAACGACCAGAAGAACGAGCATTGCAAAAACGATAAGCAGACCGCTAAGCGTGACGTTTCCTGCATACTTCTCAAGGTTGCCCGCAGTTCCCATATCAGGAGCTTTGGCTGAAAGTGTGATCAAATCCAACATACTTTATACCTCTTTTCGAATTTGAAACAATATTTTCACAAATTACGATTATTATACTACATTTGTCAAATAAATTCAACCTTAATTGCTAATTTTTTGACAAAAAATTATACAAAAATATCCCCCAAAACCTACAGTCTTGAGGGATCGTTACAAACTTTTGTTTTATACTTTGATCTCGGTTCCGCCGATCGGTCGGATATTAAGAACATAGCAAGCCTTTTCGCCGAAGACAGCTGTCATCGCATCAAGGTATTCAGAGAGCAATTCTTCGGGTACAAACGCTTGAATAGTTCCTGCAAAACCGCCGCCGTGAACACGGAATGCGCCCTTGCCGTTTAACGTCTTTTCAGCAATAGCGAGACCTAAAGACAAGCCCTGCTCTTTAGGGTTCGACGGAGAATAAACATTCTGCAGATACTGGAACGAGGAGTTGCCGGATTCCTTAACGACGTTGAGAAAATCCTCAAATCTGTTCTCGGCTAAAGCCTTCTTCTCAAAGACAGCGCGCTCATTTTCGTTAAAGAAATGAATAGCGCGAAGTACCGCCCTATCCCCTGCTACCGCACGAACACCGGCAATATCCTTATAAAAAGCGTCGGCATCAACATCACGGAGAACTGTTTTGCCAAAATACTCCGAAACCTTACGGCACTCGACAGTAATATCGGCATAATCGTTCGTCAAATCGGCGTGGTTGCCACCGGTGTTGATAATTACCAGCTTATGCTTATAATCGGCAAGGTCAAAAACGACCTTGTCAATGACAGGGTTTTTAGGATCTTTAAAATCAATGCCCGTAAAACCGCCGACCGAGCTTGCCATCTGGTCCATAAGACCGCAAGGCTTGCCGAAATAGATGTTCTCGGCTCTCTGAGCGATCTTAGCGATCTCAACCGCACTAACAGTACCGTCATTATAAAGTCCGCTCAAAATATTGCCGATAAGCACCTCAAAAGCGGCCGACGACGAAATTCCCGAGCCTTTAAGCACATTAGAAGTGGTATAAGCCACAAAACCGCCGATATTATAACCGTCCTTTTTAAACTCACCGCACATACCGCGGATAAGTGCAGACGCTTTACCGTACTCAGCGGTATTAGGCTCGAGGTCACAGATGTTAAGCACATCCTCATCATAGCCTTCCGATTTAACACGAATGGAGCCGTCATCGGTAGGTGCCACAACTGCGATAACGTCGAGATTTACACTGCCTGCTAAGACACAGCCGTGCTGATGATCGGTATGGTTACCGCCGACCTCGGTACGTCCGGGAGCCGAGAAAAGACGAACTTCACGCTCGCCGTAAAGAGCCTCAAACTCATCGACTGCTTTGGAATATCTTGCACGGGCAAATTCAATGTCACCGTAGAGGACCTTGAATGTTTCATCAAACTTGCCGCTAAGAATATCATTCTTAATACTCAACATAACGTCACCCAATTAAAGAGAATTTACGATTGCCAATGTATCCTTTGCAATAGCCAATTCCTCGTTGGTAGGAATAATATAAACCTTGACCTTGGAATCGGGAGTCGAGATCTCAACTTCCTCGCCGCGGATCTTATTCTTCTCCTCGTCGATCTTAACACCCATATACTCAAAGTGCTTGCAAACCTCGGTGCGAAGTACGGGATCGTTTTCGCCGATACCTGCGGTAAACACGATAGCGTCGGCGCCGTTCATAGCGGCAATATAAGAACCAACAAACTTAGCGATCTGATATCTCTGGATCTCGTTAGCAAGAGCAGCTCTGTGATTGCCCTCTGCGGCTGCGGCGGATACGTCACGGTTATCGCTCGAAACGCCTGAGATACCCAAAAGACCCGACTTCTTGTTGCACATATCGGACAACTGATCGGGAGTCATATTTTCCTTGTTGGCAATATAGGTCAAAGCCGAAGGGTCAACACCTCCGGAACGGGTACCCATAATAAAACCGTCAAGCGGAGTGAAGCCCATCGAGGTGTCTACGCACTCGCCGCCCTTAACAGCGCTGATAGATGCACCGTTACCGATGTGGCAGGTGACGATCTTAAGATCTTTATCGCCTTCACGACCCATAATAGCGGCACAACGCTCGCTTACATACTTGTGCGAAGTACCGTGTGCACCGTAGCGGCGAACCTTGTACTTCTCATAATATTCATAAGGAATACCGAAAATATATGCCTTTTCGGGCATAGTCTGATGGAAAGCGGTATCAAATACAACGACCTGCGGAACCTCTTTACCAAAGGTCTTGGTGCAGGCAACGATACCGAGGTAATGAGGATGGTTGTGAAGCGGAGCCAACTCGCGAAGTTCTTCAACCTTCTCAGCTACTTCATCGTCAACAAGGCAAGACTTGTCAAAATAAGTACCGCCGTGAACAACACGGTGACCGATAGCACCGATCTCATCATAAGAGTCGATAACCTTTGCATCACTCTCGATAAGAGCGTACATCAAAGTCTCAAAAGCCTCGGAATGAGTGGGCATCTTAACTTCTGCCGCATACTCTCTGCCGTCAAAAGCCTTGTGCTTAACATTACTGTCCTCAAGACCGATCTTGTCACAAAGACCCTTTGCGATGACCTGCTCATTGTCCATATCGATAAGCTGATATTTGAGCGACGAGCTTCCGGCGTTAACAACCAAAATTTTCATAAACTTCTTCCTCCCGAATGTTTTGGATATTGCAATCCGTTGAATTTTGAAGTAATATAATAAAGGCATACTTCTTAACTATACTATAATACATTATAGTTTCTTGGATTTCAAGTCAAATTTAGCATTTTTGAGGTGAATTTATAATGAAAACTGCGGCAATAGTTGCAGAATTCAATCCTTTTCACAACGGGCATAAATATTTAATAGAGAAAGCACACGAATTAGGATTCCACAGCACCGTTGCAGTGATTAGCGGCAACTGGGTCCAACGCGGTGACAGTGCAATTATTTCCAAGTTCGCAAGAGCAAAGCAGGCACTATCGTGCGGTGTTGACCTGGTTGTTGAATTGCCGACCTATTGGGCAATGGCAACGGCACAGAAATTCGCAAAAGGTGCAGTGGATATTATCGCCAACCTTAGTGTCGATGCCATTATTTTCGGCAGCGAATGCGGTGATATAAAAAGAATAATGCAGACCGTTTATGCTTTGCGTTCGGCCGAGTTTAGATCTGTTTTACGCTCGCTTCTGGATTCGGGAATGACATTGGCCGCTGCACGTGCCGAAGCAGTAGACAGAATCTGTGGCAACGGCGACCTTTTGCGAAACCCTAACGACACTCTCGCTTTAGAGTATATCTCGGCGGCAAAAGACCTCGATCTTAACTTAGAATTTATCGCCGTAAAACGTGTCGGCGTCGAGCACGACAGCAGTTCCTCAGCCAACAACTTCTGCTCGGCAAGTAAAATTCGCGCCACCTTACTGAAAGGCGATCTTTTAGGTGTTGCAAGATTTATGCCAAAACCTGCATTCAACATTTTAAAAGAGGAATATGACAGCGGTCGAATTTCCGATCTTTCGAAGTTTGAAAAAACGATTTTGACCGTACTCAGAGCAACCCCGAAAGAAGAGTATCAAGCTCTGCCCGACCTCAGCGAAGGCATTGAAAACCGACTTTACAACGCCGCAAGAATGTGTTCGGATTTCGACGAATTGCTTGATTTTACCGCCACAAAACGCTACACGAACGCCCGACTCCGCCGACTTATTTTATCGGCTTTTTTGAGAACAAGGAAGTCCGACATTCCCGACACCGTTCCGTATATCCGCGTTTTAGGCTCGAACGAGAACGGAAACGAGATCTTGAAAAAAGCAAGAGGCTCGTCAACGCTTCCCATCGTTATGCGTTCAACAAGCCTCAAAGACGATAACTGTTTTAAATTTGAAGAGCGGTCGACCGACATCTACTCGCTGACCTTTAATTCCCCTGCTCCCTGCGGTGAAGAATTTACAAACGGGGTAATTACAGAGAAGTAAAGAAATTCTTGATGTTTTCGGCAGTTTTAGAAGGTATGCCGAGCGACTTCAGATCCTCAATGCTTGCAGACTCCAAAGCCTTTACGGTTTTGAATTTTGCAAGCAATTTTTTTGCCGTAGCGTCACCCACTCCTTCAATTTCTGTGAGCATTGTGCCGACAGTCGATTTCGACCTGGACGCACGGTGGAAGCCTATCGCAAAGCGGTGGACCTCTTCTTGAATGGTTGACACAAGAGTATAAACACTTCGGTTAGCCTTGATGGCTATCTCCTTGCCCTCACCCGTCACGGCCCGTGTTTTATGCTTCGAATCCTTGACCATACCGAAAACCGGCACATCGATGCCCATTTTATCGAGCACCTGCTTTACAGCCGACAGTTGACCCTTGCCGCCGTCAAGCAGGATAAGGTCGGGCAGTTGACCGAAGCCGTCCTGCGATTCGGCCGACTTATACTCATTAAAGCGACGTTCAATCACTTCAGCCATCGAACGGAAATCGTCCTGCCCTTCAAAACTTTTTATTTTAAACTTACGGTAGGCCGATTTATACGGTTTGCCGTTTTTGAACACGACCATACCCGCGACGTTGCTCTCGCCTGCGGTATTAGAGATATCGTAGGATTCGATGAACTCGGGAATTTTCTCTAACCCCAACAGCCTTGCCAACTCGTCAAGACCCGCCGTCTGACCCAAATGACGTCCCAAATGTTTTGCCAGACGCTCGGCCGCGTTATTACGGCACATTGTAACAAGATGTTCCTGAGTTCCTTTTTCAGGAACAAAAACTGTGACATTCCTGCCCGATCTTGAACGAAGCCACTCTTCGATAAGTTCCTTATCCTCGACCTCGCCGTCGACGGTTATTCTCGGCGGAATGCGGTCACGAAGAGTGTAATACTGCTTTATAAACTCGCTTCTCAAAGATTCGGGGGCCGATAACGAATCAACAATAAACTCTTCCCTGTCATACAGTTTGCCGTCGTCGAAATTAAAGACCTCAAAGCAGGCGGCTTCATTGGAAACCGCTAAAGCGATGATATCCTGCTTTTTATAAACGGAACTGTATATCTTCTGTCGGTCGCTGATTTTTTCAATGGCGGTGATTTCATCGCGAAGCCTTGCAGCCCGTTCAAATTCAAGGTTTTCAGCCGCAGTTTCCATCTGCTGACGCAGTTCTTTTAAAGTATCGGTTGCACCGGTTTTTAAAAACCTTATCGCCTGCAAAACCGACTCCTTATAATCTTTTTGACTGATCTTTTTAGCACACGGTGCCGAGCAGTTTTTTATGTGAAAGTTAAGACACGGTCGGTTAGTTTTTGAAATATCCCTGGGAAAGACCTTGCCGCAAGACGGAATTTTGAAAATCTTTTTGACCCTGTCGATGGTCTCATTCACCACATAGCCCGACAAAAACGGACCGATATATTCAGCCGATTTGTCGTTATTGTCAAAGCTCGCCGTAATATTCGGCCAATCACCGCCGGTTATTTTTATATAGTGATAACCCTTGTCGTCTTTCAGAAGAATGTTATACTTCGGCGAATGCTGTTTTATCAGCGAGCATTCGAGCACCAAAGCCTCAAATTCGGTATCGCAGATGATATACTCAAACTTCTCAACGTTTGACACCATCTTTTTGACCTTGTCATTGTGCTGATTGCCTGCTCCAAAATACTGAGATACCCTGTTTTTAAGCTTCTTTGCTTTGCCGATATAAATTATCTCGCCCGATTTGTTTTTCATAATATAAACACCGGGCAACAACGGCAGGCTCATGGCCTTTTGCCTTAAAGTTTTTAAATGTTCATTTGTCACGCCACGAGCCTCCTTTCCGTTAAATTTTGAGCTGATATGCGATTCGCGGATCGCCGTTTTCAAGATAGATCGTTCCGCATCTTTTAAAACCTAACCCTTGCAACGCATTTTGCATCACTGTATTATATTCGTGGGTGTCTATTTTAATATTTTTTGAAAATTTGGTCGCAAAGTCGACCGCAAGCCTTAAAACGCCTTTTTTGCGACCTCTCGACGCTATGCGATGTATGACCGAATATGGTTCGCTATTCAGCCACTCGCCATCGATTTTATGATATGTTGGATCGGGTCCGACATTATACATAAACACGCCTTCCAAACCGTCATCCGATTCCAAAACATATAACTGTTTTAGCTTGATATCGCATTCCAACAAATCAACCGACGGATAACCGCTGTCACTCCATTGATACGGGTTACCGTGTTCACGCATAAACCGCCTTGCTATCTCGTAGGTATCCAAAATAATCGGCAGATCCTCTGCCATAGCCTTTCTTATTTGCATATTACTCTCCCAAGGGCTTTTCCATAACGGTTTTAAGCGGTTTAAAACCGCACTTTTCATAAAATCTCATTGCCGATTCGTTGAGTGCCCAGACGTTGAGCGTCACCGCATCAAAACCTTCTATTTTAGCAAAATCCTCAACAAAACGGAAAAGTGCAGTGCCGATATGTTTACCTCTGCACTTCTCATCAACGCAAAGGTCGTCAATATAAAGTTCTCGCCTGTCGTGCAAAATGTGACTGCCGCAAATTTCTTTAACAATACAAAAAGCGTAACCGACCACACCTAAAGCCTCATCCTCGGCAACAAAAACAGGAGTTTCATCGTTTTCAAAAATCGCCAGCAACTCCTCATCGGTATACTTTTTACTGCCTGACATAAAGATATCAGGTCGACCGGAAGCGTGCACCTCTAAAACCTGACGCAACAGTTCGTTCACACGCTCTAAATCTTTTATGCTTGCTCTTCTGATGATCATTTTAACGCCTCTTTATCTCAATGTATATACATTATAATGATAATCGAATGTCGAGAAATTAATTGAATTTCTCGACAGAGCCGATGAAAATCGGCTCTATGTTGCAAAAAACGTATTAAAACGTTATTTTGCAACTTCGATATCATTTCAATGGGATGGACAAATTTTTATGAAAAATTTGTTGCAAAATCGAAGATTTTGTGGCGAAACAAAATTGTTTCGCCTAACCCATCCCATTATAACATCAATTTCACAAATATACAACAAAAAAGGCGGCGACAAGTTTCAGTAAAAAAATCAAAAACCGTACAAGTTTTTAAATTTTCTATTCCCTTTTTACAAAAGATGTGTTATATTAAATAAAAGAGTTAAATATTTTGGTATATATCCGCAATAAGGGCGGATGTTTCTACCAACCACCGTAAATGGTTGACTACCGATTTTTTGGAAGAAAAAAATCGAGTAGACAGCCATATTTTATTTTAAGGGAGTTGATATTTTGGGTGCATTAAGAGATGTTACATTATTGGCCGTGGCGGTGCGAGTCCTCGCAGCCCTTCTTTGCGGCGGATTGATTGGTATGGACCGAGGACTGAAAAAGCGGGCCGCAGGTATGAGAACCTATATGCTGGTCTCGGTCGGTGCTTGCCTTATCATGCTCACTAACCAGTATATCTACCAGGTCACCAACGTAGGCGACCCGATGCGAATGGGTGCGCAGGTCGTCAGCGGCATCGGTTTTTTGGGTGCTGGTACGATAATCGTCACAAAGCAGAACCACATCAAGGGTCTTACAACAGCCGCAGGTCTTTGGGCGGCCGCCGCAGTAGGCTTAGCGTTGGGATTAGGCTTTTATGAAGCCGCGTTGATCGGTGGCTTGGCAGTTTTCATTATCTTGACCGCTATGAACTGGATCGACAACAAGGTACATAGCAAAAACAAATACCTCGACCTTCATATAATATTGGGCGACAGTCTCAAGCTTGATAAATTCATTGAAATCGCAAACGAATTAGACTGTTCGGTCGAGTCGATACAAATTGAGGATGATGCAAGGCTTACCGACGGAGTGTGGGCAATGTATGCAGTACTTAAAATCACACGAAGCCGCCACAGAAATGCGGTTTTAGCCCAACTTCGCACAACCACGGGAATAATACATTTGGAAGAGATATAAACCAATAAACAAAAAACGGAGACACTTCGCAAAGTGTCTCCGTTTTTTATATAAAGTGAATAATTGTTAATGACATAACCTTTGAATATCAAAGCTAAATAGTAGCTGACAGTAGGTCAATTTAGCTTGCCTTAGAAAATTTTGCTTTGATATTCACCTATACTCTTCAAGCACCTGCTTTAATAAAACCGGATCATCGGTCATAATGCAGTCGCATCCAAGCTCTATCAAGCGGCGCATCTCATCGGCATCGTTAATGGTCCAATACTGAACCGCAATGTTTCGTTTGTGCGCTCGGTTTATCAAGGTCGCTTTGTCAAGTGTCAAAGTGATTCCGACATCATAACTTGTAGGAATCTGCAGGCAGGCAAAGTCGCCGTTATCGAAAATATTTACTCCCAAAAACTGAGTAACAATAAACTTTGCGGCGGTTCCCGTCGGTGCTCCGCGAAGCAGGTCGGGATACTTTACTTTAAGTTCCTCTTCGATCTCATCGTGGAAGGTTCCCACAACGATTCTGCTGCGGTAGTTGGGGTACTGATTAAGAGTATCATTGAGAATTCGGCAGGCCTCAAAGCCTAACTCACCACTGTTTTTGATCTCAACTATAAACAACAAATCGGGGTTCGACTCGTAGAACTCTTGAAACAGCTTGTCAACGGTTGCGATCTGCAGACCCAACGCTTCAAGTTCGGTAGCATTTTCATAAATGCGATTGCCGCTCTTGTCCTTAAAATAATAACCAAAATTGTACTGCCGGAGCTCAGCCAAAGTCATATCCTTAATATAATGTCGATTAGCCTCATTCTCGCACAAGGCTTTGACCTCTTCCAAAGATATATCGCCATTTATATTGCAGGTCTCGTCGATATACTCGTCATGGTTGTAAACGAGATAGCCATCTTTTGTTATGTAAAGATCGCTCTCGATTATATCGATACCGATAGTGTTCACAGCCTCGCGGAACGCTAGCATAGTGTTTTCGGGGTTATTAAGACCTCCTCCGCGATGAGCGGCAATCATCGGCAACTCGCCATCAGCTACAATAAACGGGTTGCTTTCGACGTTCTTCTTCGGCGGAATGACATTTAAAACAGTCATTACCAACACGATACTCAAAAGAACAATGCCGATGATTTTAAGTGCTTTAAATCTTTTCATAATACAACTCCTTTAAATTTAAAACTTTAGAACACCTCTTGATTTAAAATCAACATAAAATATACAGAGATGATGACTTTGAATCCGTGCGAGTTGACCGCAACGGTCACAGCGATAGCCAATGTCTTGACCTGCAAGCTCAATAGGCAAGAACTTAGCCTCTTGGCCGCCGTCTGCTCGGTTGCGATATGATATAAATTTCAATCCGTGTCCGCAGGACATATCTCATCGAAGATATATCGCATACTGTGTATATATCGCAAATTCCGCAAGGAATTTATATCGCTGAAACTGCTCGCACTAAGAGTGCAACAGTTTCAACATGATTCGTATGCGGGAACATATCGACGGGTTGGATCCTGCGCACTTTGTAGCCGTTTCGGGTAAAGTATCTGAGATCACGGGCCAACGTTTCGGGGTTACAGGAAACATACACTACTCTTTCGGGTGCAAGGGTGACGACCGAAGACATAAATCTCTCATCACTGCCCGAACGCGGCGGATCCATAATGACAACGTCTGCCTTTTCGCCCGACTTTGCCATTTCCACCATGAAGTCACTCGCATCAGCCGTGTAAAACTCAATGTTGTCAATATCGTTCCGCTTTGCGTTAAACTTTGCATCACGCACCGCATCGGCATTAAGCTCAACGCCTATGACCCTGCCTGCATTTTTAGAGGCAATAATACCGATAGTGCCCGTACCGCAATACGTGTCAATTACAGTCTCGGTACCTTTAAGCTCCATATATTCGATCGCCTTGCCGTAAAGCACGGTCGTCATCACGGGATTTACCTGATAAAACGACCGCGGTGAAATACGAAACGTACAATCAAATATCGTGTCCTCGATATAACCCTCGCCATAGAGAGTTATATTCTTTTCGCCCAAAACAAGGCTCGTGAATTTGTTGTTGATATTTTGCACTATCGTTGTAATTTCGGGGTGGCGTTGCAACAATGCATTGATAAATGAACGACTTGACGGGAAAACGGGTGTGCCCGTTACAAGCACGACCATTACTTGACCCGTATAATAGCCTTTTCTTACTAAAACATGCCGCAAAAAACCGGTCATCGAATTTTCGTCAAAAGGTTTCAACTTGAAAGACTTTAAGAGCTTGCGGATGGTAACAATGATCTCATCCGCCTGCTTATCTTCAATAAGACAGGAATCGATCGGCACTATCTTATGGGTCGAGGACTGATAAACTCCCGAAATTATACCGGTTTTATCCCTGCCGAAAGCCGCTTGAACCTTGCATCGGTAATGCATCGGATCTTGCATTCCGATGATTTCCTTAACGCGGCCAAAATTTTTCAGCAAATTTATGCACTTCACCTGCTTATATTGCAGTTGTTCTTCATAGGTCATATTCTGCAAATGGCAACCGCCGCACTTCTTATAGTGCGAGCAACCGTTACCCTTGCCGACACGAACGGGCTTAACTACCTTTTTAGGGTCGGCTCTCTTTTGCGTTTTTTGCATAGGTTTCTCCTTTAACTAATCCCCGACTGTTCTTTCTAACAGTGCGACAGTTTAATCAGCAATTTATTCCAACGGGCAAAGTTCAATGCCGACAACGCCGTATTTCTTCTGCTCTGCTACGGAATAATACTGTTCCATATCAGATGGCTTTGCACTGTCAACATCATTTACTGTATATCCACATTGTAAAAGCGGCAAAGACTTGTACAATTCTTCAAAACTATCAAAGCGGTGCAATTTTACAACGGTTCTGTTGAGCGTTTCACCGGTGGTAGTATTTGTAAAAATAATCTTGTCACCCACTTTTACTTGTTGGCGTTTTTCATCAAACAAGCGGAGTTCAATCGTTTTTTCTCCGCTCTTTATCATTTCAAAAGGAGTAGAATGAAGTTTCATATTATGCATTACGCTGTAACTCCCCTAAATAACTTTACTTTTACGACTTTTTATTTTTAACGGTGGTAATAGAAGCAATAAGTTTTCTTCGTATGCTTCCACATTTATTTATAAGGTTTTTATATGTTATTTCGTCAAAGGCTTGAACCTTAAAAAGAATTTCCAGCCAATACTCAGTCTCATAACATTCCTTTAAAGCAATTTCCAACTTATTTATAAAATCAGCATTACTTTGAGCATACTTTGCTTCATGAGAATTAGCACCGATAGAAGAACACGATCTCAACAACTGATTCACAAAAACCGAACGGCCTTTAATATTATCACAAATTGCTGTTGCCTCAACAATCAAATCTACCGACAATTCCTTTATCGTTTTATTATCCATTTTATTAAACCTCTTTTGCGATATACTCGCTTCGCTCGCGCGATATATTTTATAAAAATGCGATATAACCTCACTCTGTTCGGTTACGATATGATATAAATTCCAATCCGTGTCCGCAGGACATATCTCATCGAAGATATATCGCATACTGTGTATATATCGCAAATTCCGTAAGGAATTTATATCGCTGAAACTGCTCGCACTAAAAGTGCGACAGTTTCAACATGACCTGTTCTTGGGAACATATCGAACGGTGCGGCTTTTACGGTTTCATAACCTAAGGCTTTGAATATTTTGCAATCCCTAGCCAAAGTTGCCGAGTCGCACGAAACGTAGACCACTCTTTCGGGTGCGAAATCATTTGCGACTATTCTTATCAGTTCCTCGTCGCAACCCTTTCGCGGCGGATCGAGGATAACAACATCGGGTCTTATTCCCTTTTCGCTCAGCTGTTTTGCGGCACCTGCTGCGTCGTCGCAGATAAACTCTGCATTACAAAATCCATTTGTGCTTGCATTAAATTTCGCATCTTTTACGGCTTCGGGGATTATCTCTACACCGATTATTCTTTTTGCCTCTTTAGCCATCGAAAGGCCGATCGTCCCTGCTCCGCAATAAAGGTCGAGAACGGTTTTTCCGTTCGGTTCTACATACTCTTTGGCCTTTTTATAGAGCAGTTCGGCAACATCGTGATTAACCTGATAGAAGGACAACGGCGATATTCTCACCTTCACCCCGCACAGCACGTCGGTGATATGATCGGAGCCAAAAACGGTTACGCATTTTTCGCCTAAGATCACATTGGTCTTTTTCTTATTTATGTTTATGATGACCGACTTTAGATCATCGCCGAAAACGGCCTTAAAACAGTCAACAAGTTCATTCACAAACGGCATTTTATCGCCGTTGATAACTACGCAAGCCATCACTTCTTCAGTCACATTGGCTCGGCGAAGGTATAAATGTCTGACTAAACCCATTTCGGTCGTCTCGTCATAAACAGAGATTTTATGTTTTAACAAAAAGTCTTTAAACGCTTTTTGTGCCTTTGAAAAAATCTCGGGTTGCAGATTACAACCGGGACAATCGACCACACGGTGGCTGTGGGATGAAAAAAAACCTATATCTATGCCACCCTCATTCTTCGACACGGGATACTGACACTTGTTACGATAGCCGTCGGGTGCAAGCGTTGTGATGGGTTCAAACTGCGGATCAACACCGCCTATACGGTTAAGATTATTCTTGACCGCATTAGCCTTTAACCCTGCCTCAAAACTATAATTAATATGTCTGAATGCACAACCGCCGCACTTTTTAAAACTTGTGCAATCAACGCCAATTCTACTCTTTGACGGTTCAATTATCCTATGGACCTTAGCAAATGCACAGTTTGACTTCACCTTTAAAATATGTGCCTCTATTTTGTCACCCGTGACGGTTTCAGGCACGAAAACAGCGAGTGAGTCATAATGACCGACACCGCTTCCCTGCAAAGTCACATCGGTAATATTCAGTTCGATGATATCATTTTTCTTCATAAATTTTCCTTTTGAATATTCCATAAAATTCGGACAATAATATTATCGAGAAAAGGAGTTGATAAAATGCTTGATAAATTATGTCTTATTCTCTTGATTATCGGCGGTTTAAACTGGGGCAGCATCGGTCTTTTCCAATTCGACTTGGTCGCTTGGATTTTCGGCGGTCAGGATGCACTCCTTAGCCGAATCGTTTACACAGTTGTTGCACTTTCCGCTGTTTGGTGCATTTCTCTGTTGTTCCGCGACACTACCGAAGCCGGCGACAGCAATGACATGCCGATGGCAAAAGATATGTAATCTGTGGATCTAAAAGGGCGGTGAACCGCCCTTTTTTATTTTATTTGCCTGTCCATCTGCCCTTTGGCTTAAAGGCTTTTTTAGCAGCAGGCTTGCCGTTTTTATGCTTAGCGCCTGCGTTCTGTTGACCCTTTGGATTAGGACCTGCAATGAGACAATCGGGTCCCTGCCCTATCAACTCGGTTCTATTAGCATCTCGCAACGCCTTCAAAACTATCTGACGGTTTTCGGGTTTAAAATACTGCAAAAGAGCCCTTTGCTCCGCCTTCTGTGAAGGAGTTTTCGGTACATAGACCTTTTCCAAGCTGTAAGGATCAAGCTCGGTATAATACATAGCCGTCGAAACAGTGCCGGGAGTCGGATAGAAATCCTGCACCTGCTCGGGCTTCATTCGGTTTTGCTTTAAAAACAAAGCAAGGTCGATAGCATCGGTCAGTCTGCAACCCGGATGGCTCGACATCAGATACGGCACAAGATACTGCTCCTTACCGACCGCCTTTGTGAGTTTATAAAACTTTTTGACAAATTTTCTATAAGTCTCAACGTGCGGTTTGCCCATTTTATCAAGCACAAAGTCGGAGCAATGCTCGGGAGCCACCTTCAACTGACCGCTGACATGATGCTCGACAAGCTCTTTAAAGAACTCGTCAGAGCTGTCCTCCAAAAGATAGTCAAATCGAATACCCGAACGGATAAATACCTTCTTGACACCCTTTGTGGCACGAATCTTTCGAAGCAACTCAAGATACTCGGAATGGTCGGCCTTTAAATTCGGGCAGACTTTAGGAGCTAAACACTTCTTGCCCTTACAAAGTCCGTTTTTTTCCTGCATTTCGCACGACGGATTTCTGAAGTTGGCAGTAGGTCCGCCAACGTCGTGAATATATCCTTTGAAATGAGGATTTTCGGTCAACAGTTTAACCTCTTTTAAAATTGACTCCTCGCTTCTGACTGCTATCTGTCTGCCTTGATGATATGCTATCGAACAGAAGTTACACGCACCGAAGCAACCGCGATTGTGGGTAACTGAAAACTCGACCTCACGAATGGCCGGCACACCGCCCAAAGCCTCATAAGAGGGATGATAATACCTCTCGTAAGGCAAAGCATATACCTCGTCTAACTCGGTAGTTGTCAGCACCCGCATCGGCTTATTCTGCACAACATATCGGTCGCCGTGCTTTTGCAAAAGACGTTTGCCGCGAACAGCATCCTGCTCGTCATATTCCATTCTGGTTGCGACAGCATACTGCCGTTTTGAATTGCAGACTTCTTCAAACGACGGAACGGTGAGAGCGTTAATACCCACAGCACTGTCGGTCACAAAAGCTGTACCGTCAACATCAGTGATGCTCTTAATCGGCACACCGCTTGCTAATTTTTCGGCAATTTCTATTGTCTGCAGCTCACCCATGCCGAAGCTCAAAAGGTCGGCATCGGTATCAATTAAAATCGACGGCATGACCTTATCATCCCAATAGTCATAATGGGCAAAGCGGCGTAGAGAAGCCTCTACCCCGCCAATTATCAAAGGAATGTCCCCATAGACCTCACGAACGAGACGACAGTAAACAGTAACTGCTCTGTCGGGTCGTTTTCCTGCAACACCGCCCGGGGTATAGTAATCCTCACTCCTCGGCTTTTTGGCCGCGGTATAGTGATTTACCATCGAGTCGATGTTGCCCGAATTGACCATAAATCCCAAACGAGGTCTTCCGAACACCGCTATACTATTCTTATTTTTCCAATCGGGTTGAGCGATAATACCCACTCTGAAACCCTTGCTTTCAAGCACACGGGAGATTATCGCCGTACCAAAGGAAGGATGGTCGACGTAAGCGTCACCTGTAACGATGACAAAATCGACCGAGTCCCATCCCCTATCCAGCATATCCATTTTGGATATGGGCAAAAATCCGTTACTCACTGTCGGACTGACCTGCTTTCATTTCTAATAAGCGTTCCTTAGAGATCAAAACCTGACGGGGTTTTGAACCCTCGTAAGGACCGACTATACCTCTTTCTTCCATCTGGTCGATAATTCTTGCGGCTCTGGCGTAACCCAAACGCAGTTTTCTCTGCAACAACGAGGTAGAAGCCTGTCCTGCATCAACAACACACTCGATAGCGGCTTCAAGCATCGAATCACCGTCGTCTTCAACAGCATCTTCGGGCATTCCGCTCTTAGCGGCCTTTTCCTTGGCGGCTTGACGCTCGATCTCGTTCATAACGTCCTCGTCATATTCGTTTCTGTGGTCGCTCTTTAAGTAATTAACGACCTTTTCGACCTCGGCATCGCTGACAAAGCAACCCTGGATACGTTCGGGCTTGATTGCACCCGTCGGGAAGAAGAGCATATCGCCCTTACCCATCAGCTTTTCGGCACCGCCGATATCGATGATGGTCTTACTGTCGACCTGCGAGGATACGGCAAATGCGATACGAGTCGGAATATTGGCCTTGATAAGACCGGTCACAACGTCAACCGACGGACGCTGAGTAGCAACGATCATATGCATACCTGCGGCACGGGCTTTCTGTGCGATTCGGCAGATAGAGTCCTCAACCTCTCTCGGTGAGGTCATCATAAGGTCAGCCAGCTCATCGATAACGATAACGATATGCGGCAATTTCATCATATCATCACGTTTTGCCGCCTGCTCGTTATAACCGCTCAAATTTCTTACCTTGTACTCATCAAAAAGCTTATAGCGACGTTCCATCTCCATAACTGCCCAACCGAGAGCACCTGCGGCCTTTCTCGGATCGGTAACAACGGGAACGATCAAATGCGGAATGCCGTTGTAGATACTAAGCTCAACAACCTTCGGGTCGATAAGAAGAAGTTTTACTTCATCGGGAGTGGCCTTGTAAAGAATACTCATTATCATCGAGTTGATACATACCGATTTACCCGAACCGGTAGCACCGGCGATAAGTCCGTGAGGCATTTTGGCAATATCGGTAACCCTCTGCTCACCCGAAATATCCTTACCGAGAGCCATTGAGATCTTGCTCTTGGAGTTGGAAAAGGCCTGAGAATCAATGATCTCACGGATCTTAACGACGCTGTTATTCTTATTGGGAACCTCGATACCAACAGCAGGCTTATTCGGAATAGGTGCCTCGATTCTGACACCTGCGGTAGCAAGATTAAGCGCAATATCGTCGGCCAGATTGGTGATCTTACTTATCTTTACGCCTGCGGCAGGCTGAAGTTCATATCTCGTTACTGACGGGCCTCGGCTGATGTTGATGATTCTCGACTCAACACCGAAACTACGCAACGTATCAACAAGCAAGGTTGCAGTCTGCTCAAGCTCGGCAGTGATGCTCTTTGTACTCTCAACAGCAGGCTCGGCAAGCAATGAGATCGGCGGATACTTATACTCTGCGGCCTGCGACTCAATGGTAATTGCACTGCCCTCGCTGAGTTCCAACTCCAACTTTTTAGTTTCCTTTTCGCTGAGTCCTTCCTTACTGTCAGCCTCGGCATTGACCTTGTTGATAATATCGTTCACATTACCTTCATTAGCTTCGTCAAACTCGCTGTCGGCACGCTCGGAAATAGCGGCGGCAGTCTTGGAAACGGCGGCCTGAGCCGCTGCTCTTGCGGCATTTTCACCGGTCGAATCGGAAGAAATGTCCTCCATTTCCTCTTTATCAAGGTCACGGTATTTTTTAACGACCGATTTCTGCTTTTCTTCGATAGTTGTGGTTTTTTTATGGTCGGCAGGGATGTCGTCATCCAGGGGGATATCGATCTCAGCGGCCGATCTTTTACGCTCAAGATTTTCGTTATAAACACTCTCAACAGCCTCATAAGTCTTTTTAACAGGCTTGGAAATGGCTTTATAGAGTGAAATAAGGGTCGTACCCGATAAGATCATAACGGTCGCAAAAATAAGTAAAGCACAGATTATCCACGCACCGGGATTTTTAAAGGCGGCATAAAGAGGATAACCGAAAACGGCACCGAAGAAGCCACTGCCCTTACCGCCTGCTAAATAAGCACGCTTAATGCAATCACCGAAATTGGCACTCTCGGGACTTGTAAAAAGAATATTGACAAAAGCGGAGCTGAGCACCAGTATGACCGAAACGCCGACGACCTTAACAAGCGGTTTGCCCTTCAGCTTGTCCAGTGCAAGCAAAACGGCTACCGTACCGAAAAGTAAAGGTACTGCATAACCGAAAAACCCGAAAACTCCCAAAATAAAGTTATGTATCGCAGCCCAACCCGCTTCACCGGGAATTATCGCCGCCAACAAGAGAAACACCGAGACGGTGAACATCACGACCGATGTCACCTGACGCTCGGCTGAGATAGCCTCCCTTGTTCTTGCTCTCGATTTAGTGTTCTTAGACTGCGTTTTACGCTTTTTTGTGTTACCCATAATACTCTCCTAAATTTCAAAACTTCAATATGTAAGGGCCGAAAGTGAAGAACTATTCTTCCCTTTCGGACTCATCTATCATTCTGTAAAGCTCACTTAAAGCATCCGACAAACTGCCTATCTTGTCGATCAAGCCACAGTTAACGGCCATCTCACCATCCAGTACAGTTCCCATATCGGTGGTCAGTTCATCGGTGTTAAGCATCATATCAGTGAGCCGTTTTTCGTCCACCTTTGAATTCTTGGCAACAAACCCCGTAATGCGTTTTTGCATCCGTTCGAAGAAATCCATAGTCTGCGGAACACCCAAGACCAATCCGCTCGACCTTACCGGATGCACGGTCATAGTCGCCGACGGCACAATAAATGAACATTTCGCCGAAACAGCCAGCGGCACACCTATCGAATGACCGCCGCCCAAAACCAAAGATACAGTTGGTTTTTTCATTCCTGCAATCAGCTCGGCCAAAGCCAGACCCGCTTCGACATCACCGCCAACAGTATTAAGGATTATGAGCATCCCCTCAATATCCTTATTTTCCTCAACCGAAACTAACTGCGGAATAATGTGCTCGTACTTAGTGGTCTTAGCGTCGGACGGCAGGATACTGTGACCCTCGATCTGACCGATAACCGTCAGGCAATGAATAGTATGTCTGCCCTTTGCCGTGACCGAACCGCTTTCTTCAATTTTTTGCCAATCAGGGTCCTTATTATCCCCCGAATTATTATTGCAAGGCTCGTTATTGCCGTTTTGCGCATTATAAAAAAGCATATCAAAACCCTTTCTCAAGTTTTAATTATCTTTCCCGAAATGCACACAATAATACAAGTTTATATTACCACATTGATCGCGACAATTCAAGTAAAATATATATTATATTAAAATTATTAGAGTATCTTCAAGATCCGCAAGCTCACAATGGTATCTGCTCAAAATTTCCAACGTAATGTTCGCATATACTTTTAGCTGTGACAGCGGCTCTTTTAAACACCTCCAGCGATTGCAAATTAAATTTTTCCTCGGCCGATGACAGTCTGATATTATCAACTATGATCGGTGAATATCGCTTGAAATTATCCTTGTCGTGCAGTGCATTGATAAATATCATTTTATCGGGAAAAGAAAGATCACTGTTCCGACGGATATTCGATGCTATTCTGAAGGATGTACTTTCGGGCGAAGTTGAATCCGTATAGATAAAGGAAATGTTTTCGCCCAAAACCTCGGCCACCGAAAACAGCGGCAAATAAATGAGATTTTTATCGCTTTTTCCGATTATCCGATAGTCCCACTCCATTCCTTTTTGACTCAAAATTTCGGTCTCAATTCCGTTAAAACGCAACAGCGATACCAAAAACGGCAGATACACTTTGGAAATGTCCTGCGGAGTTCGGCCATCAATAAAAACGGCGTCCTCGGAAAAGCCGTCAATAACCAAACAGGAATACATAAAAAACCACCTCCATACCATTGTATGCAGGCGGTTTTTGCATCGTTTACTATTGTTTTACGAACCGGAAATTTTCCTCGCTGTAGGTGCACAAAACGCGGTCACCGTTATTAACTGTACGGTCAAGTATCTTCTCACTCAAAGCGTCCTCTATCTTGCTCTGAATAGCACGCCGTAACGGTCTTGCACCGTAAACATCATCAAACCCGGCGTCAGAAATAGCTTCGACGGCCGACTTATCAAACTCCAGACTGATGTTAAGATTTTCAAGACGCCTCGAGAGATTTTTAAGCATTTTCCCTGCGATCTCCTTGATCTCGTCTTTAGTCAGTTTATTAAAGATAACAACATCATCAACGCGGTTCAAAAACTCGGGTTTAAAGGCCTTTTTGAGTTCGCTCATTATCTTATCTTTAGCATTTTCATCACTCGACGACTCACCGAAACCGAACGCTGTTTTCTTCTCGGTCAGGTGTCTTGCTCCGAGGTTCGACGTCATAATTATGACGGTATTTTTAAAATTAACGGTGCGTCCCTGAGCATCGGTTAAGATTCCGTCTTCAAGTATCTGCAAAAGTACGTTGAAAACATCGGGGTGAGCCTTTTCGATCTCGTCAAAAAGCACCACAGAGTAAGGTGCTCTGCGTATTTTTTCGGTCAGCTGACCACCCTCGTCAAACCCTACGTATCCGGGTGGCGAACCGATAAGACGGGACACGGTATGCTTCTCCATATACTCCGACATATCGAGTCGGACAATGGCGTTTTCCGTGCCGAACATAGCCTCGGCCAGCGCCTTGCAAAGTTCGGTCTTGCCGACACCGGTCGGTCCTAAAAAGATAAACGAACCGATAGGTCGTTTAGGGTCTTTTAAGCCCACTCTGCCGCGGCGAATAGCCTTCGAAACCAAGGTTACCGCTTCCGTTTGTCCGACAATACGCTCATGAAGAACCGACTCTAATTTAAGCAGTCGTTCGCTTTCCTCTTCTGTCAGCTGAGCGACGGGGATCTTAGTGCTTAGCGACACCAACTCGGCTATATTTTCGGCAGTAACAGAGTGAGTGTACTCCGATTTTGAGGCCGACCACTCTGATTTCAGCTCCTTCAACCGATCGGATATCTGCCGTTCCTCATCACGCAAAGCGGCGGCCTTTTCAAACTCCTGCAACTCAATAGCGTTGTTCTTTCCCTGCTCGATCTCGCGAAGCTCTGACTCCAGACGCTTTACCTCTTCGGGTGCGGTCGATTGCGATAATCTCACTCTCGATGCCGCTTCGTCGATAAGGTCAATGGCTTTATCGGGCAAAAAGCGGTCAGCAATATATCTCACCGACAGTTTGACTGCGGCTTCGATAGCCTCGTCGGTTATTTTGACCTTATGATGTGCTTCATACTTTTCTCGCAGACCTTTTAAAATAAGGACCGCATCCTCTTCGCTCGGCTCGCCTACTATCACGGGCTGAAAACGCCGTTCAAGAGCAGAATCCTTTTCGATGTTCTTGCGGTATTCGTCCAACGTTGTAGCACCGATGACCTGCAACTCACCACGCGCAAGCGACGGCTTTAAGATATTCGCGGCATCTATAGATCCCTCGGACGACGAGCCTGCACCTACAATAGTGTGTATCTCATCGATAAACAGTATCACATCGTCAGAGGCAGTGACCTCATCAATGGCCGCCTTTATACGTTCCTCAAAGTCTCCGCGGTACTTTGTTCCCGCGATCATTCCGGTCAGATCAAGTGCGATAACACGCTTGCTTTTAAGCAGTTCGGGTGCGTTGCCATCGGCAATCTTCAATGCCAGACCCTCGGCAACAGCGGTCTTTCCGACACCCGGTTCACCGATAAGGCAAGGGTTGTTTTTAGTCCTTCGGCAGAGTATCTGAATGATCCTATCGATCTCCATCGACCTGCCGATAACCGGATCGATCTTGCCCTGCCGTGCTAGCTCGGTGAGATCCTTGCCGAACTTGTCAACAGTCGGCGTTTTATTGGATCTCTTCTGATTATTTGACTTTGTGTCATTAGCCTTTTTTGTCGGCTTGGAATGAGCCATAGTACCGACATCGGCACCTGCGGCCTCCAGAGTTTTTTCGGTAAGCAAGGCTATGTCGACTCCCATTTCATTCAAGAAACGGATAGCGTAGTTTTCACCCTCGCTTAATATTCCTAACAAAATATGCTCGGTACCGACAAAGGAATTACCCATTTCACGACTGCCCGAAACAGCAACCTCTAATATCCTTTTGGCTCTGGGTGTCATATGCTCAGGGCTGAGTTTTGTAGGCGATCCGCTTCCGATATTACTGAGCACCAGTTCATTGATCTTTTCTTCGTCAACGCCCAGCTCAAACAGCACCTCGGAAGCAACCGAATCCTCAGTGGACATCAGTCCAAAAAGAATATGCTCACTGCCGATATAGGTATGACCCCATTTTTCTGCCGCCCCGATAGCGGCATTTAAAGCGGCGTTGGCTTTGCCTGTAAAGCCGCCGAAATTATATTTCATAAATATCACTCCTTTTAATCTAAAGGTTCAATACTCCTTAATACCCGGCGAACTGCTTTTGCCCTTAAAATATCCCTTTCATCGGGTGTGCAGTCACCGTGAATGCGTTTTATCATTGCAGGCTGTTGGGTTATAAATATCTCCATCGGTCGCAAATTTCCCGATACTATTTTTGCACGTATACCCAGCATCAGAACCGACAGATGCCGCATCATCTCTTTTGTAGTAAGCAGTCCTGCATACTTTAAAACACCCAACGAACGGCAGACTGTATCATACAGTTGCATACTGTCGATAGTATCAGTAAGACCTTGCTCACGCTCGGATATCTGCATCGCGATATTTTTAAGATTTTCGATCGCCGTGCTTTCCGACACTCCTAATGTTATCTGGTTGGATAACTGATAGAGCGACGCTTTAGACTCGCTTCCCTCACCGTAAAATCCACGGAAAGTCAGCCCTATTTTAGAGGCGGCATCACTCAAACTTTTCAGTTCGCCCGATCTTTCGAGTAACGGCAGATGAAGCATCACCGACGCTCTCATTCCCGTGCCTAAATTGGTCGGACATTCGGTAAGATAACCCAACCGTTCATCGAATGCAAACTCTAATCTTTTGGAAACCAATGTTTCCAGTTCATCACAGAGTTCTAAAGCCTCTTTGAGCCGTTGTCCCGGCAAAATGACCTGAAACCGCAGATGATCCTCCTCACCTATCATGATACTTATTGACTCGTCATCCGAGATGATTAAAAACCGTCCCTCACGGCACATCGCAAATTTAGGACTGATAATGTGCCGCTCGACCATTGCAAATGCCTCGGGTTCGCCGAGAGTTTCCATATCTACCAGACGAAGCTTCTGTCGGAATCCGCAGCCCATTACGGCATCGCATATTTTAGTATTGACCTCTCTCAAACGCTTTAAATCAAGCTTTGACGGAAACGGTACACTTTTAAGATTACGCGCCAGACGAACTCTGGAGCTTACAATATTACCGACCGACGACTGTTCATACCAAAGCATTATTCTTCTGTCTCCAATCGTTTTATTTCATCACGTAAGACCGCCGCTTTTTCGTAGTTTTCCGTCTCTATCGCCTTTTTCAATTCGACTTTAAGAGAGCTTACATCACCGGAAGGTTCAACCGTCTCAATCCTATTCTTTTCGCGAGGGACCTTGCCGTTATGCTGAAGCTGACCGTGAATACGTTGCAACGATGGTTTCAGTTCCTCATAAAAGACGTTATAACAGTTGGAGCAACCGACTTTTCCAAAGCGCTTTATATCCGCGAAGGTCGTATTGCAGATTTCGCACATCTTAGTATTGACCGATTCCGACGTGTGAGGCACGGTATTGGTCAAAATATCGGAAAACATTTTAAAAATACTGTTGTCGGAGAAAGAAAATTTCAGTTCTGCGGCACACTCCGAACACAGATAACTGTCACTCACCACACCGCCGATGACCGAATGGTAATGGTTTGTGGCAGGTGACTTTTTGCATTTTTGACAAAGCATAAATAATCTCCTTAAATTTCAGAAAGCAACATTTGTTTTAAGATCGCGGCACGCAAAGAATCCCGCATTATAACGGGCACCTGCCGCATTACAGGCGACGAGACCGCCGAATACATCAATCTTGCGATATCCTGCGACAGCAATCCGCCGCCCACACAGTTATCGAGAATAACACGGGTTGCAATATCGTCAATATCGGTACCGATAGAATTGACAATGTGCATCAGCGCTGAGGATTTGTCCAAGCTCACGCGGGTTATCCTGATGTAACCGCCGCCGCCTCTTCGGCTTTCGACGATGTACCCTTGCTCAGGAATAAACCGCGACGACAAAACGTAGTTGATCTGACTCGGCACACAACCTATCTGCGAAGCAAAATCGTTTCGCTGGATCTCTGCCGAGTTAGTCTCCGACTCATCCAACATCCTGTTTATCTCAGCCGCGATCAAATCACTTAATCTCATAATCATCCTCCCAATATCCTTTTCCATTTTGTTACACCCATTATACACTATAGGTCAAAGATAGTCAAAGTCAAATAACCGTCGATTGTGTGTCAAAAAAGCCACTATTTCGATTTATCTCTTATTTTCGGCAAAAATCTTTAAATTTCGCGTGTTTTCTCACGTTTGCTTAAAATCCGATTGAAGCTTTTAACACATTTTAAAGTTCCGTCATAAGATGTCTTAGAAGCTTTGAAAGGAGGAAAAACACATGTGTGGTTTCGGTTCAGGTAACTGCTGCTGGATAATCATTCTTCTTATTATCGTATTCTTCTGCTGCGGCAACAACGGTTGCGGTAACAATGGCTGCGGTAACGGTTGCGGTGACAATTGCGGCTGCTGCTAACAAAAGAGAAACCGTTTTCTCTGTCCGACCGGTCGTACGACCGGTCGGTTTTCTTTTTTACCGGTAATAATAGAATAATTATATAGTTTTTCTATTGAATATTTTGTCGCAATATTGTATAATTAAAAATAATTATAAAGTTTTTTAAGGGAGTACAAAAATGGACTTTTTGAAGCGTGCCTGGGCCGAGATCGATCTTGATAATGCACTTTATAATCTTAACAATATCAAGACAATGGCCAACGGTCGACATATTATGGCGGTCGTCAAGGCTGATGCCTACGGCCACGGTGCTAATGTTCTTGCCAGGCTGTATGAAGACAACGACGTTTCGTGCTTTGCAGTTTCTAACATCAACGAGGCAATAAAACTTAGGAAATTCGGAATAAAGGGCGATATTTTGGTTTTGGGATTCACACCCACTTCTTATATCAACCAGCTTTACGCGTTCAATATTACCCAGGCCGTATACTGTCTTGAATATGCTGAACAGTTATCTTCCGCGGCTTATGACAACTCTTTTGTGATAAAGGTCCATCTTAAAATAGATACAGGTATGGGTCGAATCGGTTTTGATCTGTCCGACAACGCTGACTTCCAAAAAAACATTAAGAAAACACTGAGTCTTCCCGGTCTTACTTGTGAGGGTATATTCACTCATTTCTCTTCTGCCGACAGCGAGGACGCAGATGACATTGCCTTTTCCAACAGTCAATACAGTCTTTTTGCAAAAACCGTTGAAGACTTAGAATCAGACGGCGTCACCTTCAAATACATTCACTGTTGCAACTCTGCGGCCTCGGCTTTGCGAAGTTTTGATGAAGGAAACCTTATAAGACCCGGTATCATTCTTTACGGTCTCTCTCCTGCTGACGGGTTAAAGATCGGCTACGAGCAGAAACACGTTATGTCGGTAAAATCGGCTGTTTCAATGGTAAAAAGGGTTAAAAAGGGTCAGCCGATAAGCTACGGCAGAACCTATAAGACCAACTCAGAACGCATAATCGCCACGGTTCCTCTCGGCTATGCCGACGGATATCCCAGAGCACTCTCCAACTGCGGCAAGGTAATAGTAAACGGTCAATTTGCACCCATCGTTGGCAGAATCTGTATGGACCAAATGATGATCGACGTGACCGATATCAAAAATGTAAAGATAGGCACGGTCGTCACTGTTATCGGCGAGGCTGATGGACTGTCGATAACCTTTGACGAATTGGCAAAGATCTGCAACACTATTTCCTATGAACTGATGTGCAACATTTCGATAAGAATGCCGAGAGTTTATTTGAAAGACGGCAAAATAACAGATGTGGTTTATTTAGGAGGTACTCTATGATTATCGACCGCTACCACTCAAATGCCAATATCACTAATGTGAACGCCGAGCATCGGAGGGCATATTATGTACCCTTCGGCTCACCCGATGAGGTCTTCAGCACCTCACGCGAAGAAAGCAGTCGTTTTAAGCTTCTATCGGGCGGAAAATGGGCGTTTAGGTTTTTTGATTCTTATGAGGATATTCCGAATAACATCACCGACGCATCGACCGATATTGCATCTTGGGAGCGTATTCCTGTTCCCTCTTGTTGGGAATTGCAGGGTCACGGCACACCCCAATTTTCAAAGTCACAGTACGGATTCCCTAAAGATGTCCCGAATATCCCCAAAAAGAATCCTACCGGTGTTTACGCCATAGATTTCACAATTCACGATGATATTGACGTTTACAGCAAATATGTCGTTTTCGAGGGTGTAAGCTCTTGCGTTTATCTCTATATTAACGGAGAATTTGCAGGCTACAGCCAGGGTTCGCACTCCTTTTCGGAGTTTGATATCACAGGTTTTTTGAAGCCGGGCAGAAACCGACTGACAGCGGTCGTCACCAAGTGGTGTGACGGCTCGTACTTAGAGTCATACGACGACTGGGAAATGTCGGGCATTTTCCGCGATGTTTACCTGCTTGTCCGCCCTAAAGGTCACGTTGAGGATATTTTTGTCAAAACTTGTGTTTCTGATGATTATAAGACAGCAGATATTTCGATCGAGATCGAATCACCTATTGCCAACGAATCGATCGTAACACTTTTTAACGCAAACGGCGAAAAGCTGGACGCTACTGTTTTCAATGATGACGGAACCGCTGAGTTTTCGGTCGAGGATCCGAGACTCTGGAGTGCCGAATACCCCGAACTTTACAAGTTGGTAATTGAAAGCGGCAACGAATTTATCACCGTACCCGTAGGTATCAGAACGGTCAGCAGTGATCACGGCGTTTTCCGCTTCAACGGTCGGCCGATAAAGCTTTTCGGTGTAAATTTCCACGGTTTCAGCTCCAAAAACGGTCTTTGCTACTCGTATGAGGAAATGAGAAAAGACCTTATAATGATGAAACGAAACAACATCAACGCCATTCGCACCGCTGATTACCCTGCAGAGCCCAGATTTTACGAGCTTTGCGATAAGATCGGCTTTTACGTTATCGCAGAGGCGGAGATAAACTGCAGTGGCATGGGTGACGAGCAAAACCGCCGTTTGATAGTGGACAATCCCTTGTGGGAGCCGCAACTTCTGGACCGCGTTATGTCAACGGTCGAGACTATGAAAAACAGTCCGTCTATCGTTATGTGGTCGGCCGGTAACAATTCAGGATACGGACGTGCCTTAAAATCCGCGATTGAAGAAATTAAATCAAGGGACAACACCCGACTTGCGATCTATCACTCGGATTCCGCTATTGACGATATTGATTCGACGGTGCGTTTCCATCCGTCATCACTCGATGTTATAAGCGAGAAAAACATCCGGTTCACCACTTGCCGTGAAATCTGTCAATATATTAACGAGCATGACATTAACAAGCCTTTTGTGCTTAGTGAATACTGTCCGACCGCCGGCAACGGTGCTGCAAGGATGTACAGCTATTTCGAACAGATAAATGAATTCCCCTGCTTTGCGGGTGCATTTATTTACGAATGGGGTTCGAGAGCTATCTCCATCGGCAAGTCCGAGAACGGCAAGAACAAATACCTTACATTTGACGGCGTAGGCGGTCTTGTTAATCCCGAGGGCAAAACTCTGCCCGCTTTAAAAGATCACAAAAACCTTGCAAAACCGTTCCTTGTCACTCCGATAAGCCTTGAAGAAGGTCGGTTCACCGTTAAGAACGGATACAACTTCAGCTATATGTCCCGACTTGAGGGTAATTGGGAATTAACACGAAACGGCGAGGTCGTGTCAAGCGGTCATATTCCCTCAACAGCCATTCCCCCTCAGCGTGAAGAAGAGCTCGTTTTGGGCTATCAGATCCCGGACGACGGCCATTGCTATCTCAAAATTTCATTTGCTTCCTACGGCAATGATTTTATTCCCGACGGCGAGATTGTCGGTTTTACTCAGTTTAAACTCCCTACCGAAAGTTATTTTGAGGAAAAGCTCACCTTTGGCAGTGTTTTCACCGACGAAGATTTAAAGACAGTAGCCGTCTTCACCGATAATTTCGAGTATATTTACGAAAAGAGCGAATGTGCCTTCTCGTCACTCAAATTGAACGGCAAGGAACTGCTCAAATCGGGAATGAAGTTCAACGTCTGGCGAGCAGTTACCGACGCCGACAAGAAAGAGTCAGAAAAATGGAGAAAGTTGGGACTTGACAGAGCCGAAACTCACGAATATGACACCGAGCTTCACCCGGGTGACGGCTTCGTAACGATCATTTCAAAGGGCATTATCGCCGCCGCAGGACTCGAGCCTTTGTTCAATTTCAAGGTCGAATGGTCGGTCTTTGCGAACGGTCTTATCGAACTGCATTCAGAAGTTGAAACAGCCAACGGAATAAACTTCGCTACCGAAAACCCGTTAGGATCCAAAGACATTTCCTACCTGCCGAGATTCGGTCTCAGCTGTACTATGGACAAATCATTCGACACGGTCGAATTCTTCGGTTACGGTCCGTTTGATTCGTACTGTGACCGGCACAATGCATCATACATGGGCAAATTCACAAACAGAGTAAGCCGTGAAATGACCGATTTTATAAGACCGCAGGAATCGGGAAATCATTATAAAACAAGCTGGGGTTATGTCCGCAACAGTTCGGGACTCGGTCTCGTATTTTCGAATGAAACCGATCCGTTTGATTTCTCCGCAATCCCCTATTCGCCAAAAGAGTTAGGAGCCACAGCTCAAAGCTGCGATCTGCCGCAATCGGACAAAACGGTGGTTTCGATCGATTACAAGCAAAACGGTCTTTCCTATGACACACTAAACTTCGGAATTGCCGACTCAAAGTTTATTTTCAATGTATCCATATTGCCGACCGAAGTCTCAAAAAACTATCCTATGTAACAAAAACGCCAAGGTTTCCACCTTGGCGTTTTTTGTTAATCCTTAAATATATTCTTCAACTTATCGAAGAAATCCTTACGTTTTTTGTAACTGCCGTCGTCGGTCGTTTCATCAAACTTTTTGAGTATCTCTTTCTGAGATTTTGAAAGGTTTTTAGGAACCTCAACGACGATCTTGACATACTGATCACCACGACCGGAGTAATTAAGCTTCTTAATACCCTTATCGCGAAGTTTGAATTCGTCACCCGGCTGTGTACCCTCGTGAATAGTGAATTTGACCTTTCCGTCAAGCGTCGGAACAGTAATTTCAGCACCCAAAGCCGCCTGAGTAAAGGTGATGGGAATCTCGCAGAAAACATCAAATCCGTCACGAACGAACACGGGATGCGGACGAACCGATACGTGAATACGAAGATCACCGTCGGGACCGCCGTTAACACCTGCATCACCGCCGCCACGGACGTTTAAAGTCTGTCCGTCGTCAATACCGGCAGGGATGTTGATCTCACGCTCTGTAGTGTGTCTGATACGACCCTTACCGTTACAATTTTTGCACGGTTTTTCAATAGTTTTACCCATACCACGGCACTGGTCGCAGGTAGCCGTCGACTGCATAGCACCAAACGGAGTACGCTGAGTCACAAAGACCTGACCCGAGCCGCCGCACTTGGAACAAGTGTTGACTTTTGTTCCCTTTTCGGCACCCGAACCGCCGCAATCATCACAGTTTTCAATGCGAGTGACCTTTATTTTCTTGGCACAACCCTTTGCGGCCTCTTCAAAACTCAAAATAACCGAAGCCGATGTATCAGCACCCTTTCTCGGTGCATTCGGATTCTGTCGGCCGAAGCCGCCGCCACCGAAACCGCCGCCGAAAAAGCTACCGAAAATATCACCGAGATCGCCGAAATCTCCGAAGCCGCCGAAACCGCCACCACCGTAGCTGCCTTGACCTGCTCCGAAATTCGGGTCAACACCCGCGTGACCGAACTGATCATAGCGAGCCTTTTTGTCGCTGTCGGACAATACCTCGTAAGCCTCATTGACCTCTTTAAAGCTCTTTTCAGCCTCCGCATCACCGGGATGCAGGTCGGGATGATATTTTTTGGCCATTTTGCGGTAGGCCTTTTTTATCTCATCCTCCGAGGCACTTCGGTCTACTCCAAGCACTTCATAAAAATCCTTCTTATCTGCCAAGTGCTTAACCTCCAAAATCTATGTAAATGCCGGACGGATACTAAGTACCCGTCCGTACTTCGATCAATTATTTCTTAGTGTCGTCTACGTCGGTGAAATCAGCGTCATAGACGTTGTTACCTTCCGGTGCACCTGCACCTGCGTCAGTACCGGCGGCACCCTGAGCGTTAGCGGCGGCCTCAGCGGCCTTGTAAACCTTCTCGGATACAGCATAGACCTTCTTCTGAAGTTCATCCTGCTTAGCCTTAATTGCTTCGATATCTGTGCCTTTAAGTGCTTCCTTCAAAGCATTTGCGGCATCGGTGATATCCTTCTTTTCATCCTCTGTGAGCTTATCGCCGAAGTCAGCAACGGTCTTCTCAGAGGTATAGACCAACTGATCAGCGTTGTTTCTGAGGTCTGCCTCTTCACGGCGCTTCTTATCCTCAGCAGCATACTGCTCAGCCTCTTTAACTGCCTTGTCAATATCATCCTTAGACATATTAGTGCTGGAAGTAATAGTGATAGACTGCTCTTTGCCGGTACCCAAGTCCTTAGCCGATACGTTTACGATACCGTTAGCATCAATGTCGAACGAAACCTCGATCTGAGGGATACCTCTCGGAGCAGGAGCAATACCGTCAAGGTGGAATACACCCAAGGTCTTGTTATCCTTAGCGAACTCTCTCTCACCCTGGAGAACGTGAACCTCAACCGAGGTCTGACCGTCAGCGGCAGTTGAGAAGATCTGGCTCTTCTTGGTAGGAATGGTGGTGTTGCGGTCGATGACCTTAGTGCAAACGCCACCCATAGTTTCAATACCCAAAGACAACGGAGTAACGTCCAAAAGCAAGAGACCCTTAACGTCACCGCCTAATACACCGCCCTGCAAAGCGGCACCCAAAGCTACGCACTCATCGGGGTTGATGCCCTTGAAGGGATCACGGCCGATGAAGTTCTTAACGGCTTCCTGGACAGCGGGAATTCTCGAAGAACCGCCGACCATAAGCACTTTATTGATCTCATTAGTGGAAAGACCGGAGTCTTTGAGAGCCTGACGAACGGGACCCATTGTAGCCTCAACAAGATCTGCAGTAAGCTCGTTGAACTTAGCTCTTGTGATGCTTGCCTCGTAGTGCTTGGGACCGGTTGCATCAACGGTCAAGAAGGGCAGGTTGATGTCGGCAGAGGTCATACCCGAAAGGTCGATCTTAGCCTTTTCTGCGGCTTCCTTGATTCTCTGCATAGCCATTTTATCGGTAGAAAGGTCGATGCCGTTCTGAGCCTTAAAGTCAGCTACCATCCAGTCCATAATTCGCTTATCGAAGTCGTCACCGCCGAGTTTGTTATTACCGGCTGTAGCCAAAACCTCCTGAACACCGTCACCCATCTCGATGATGGAAACGTCGAAAGTACCGCCGCCAAGGTCATAAACCATAACCTTCTGGTCGTCTTCCTTATCAACGCCGAAAGCCAAAGCAGCGGCAGTCGGCTCGTTGATGATTCTCTTAACCTCAAGACCTGCGATCTTACCTGCGTCCTTAGTTGCCTGACGCTGAGCGTCGGTAAAGTATGCGGGAACTGTGATAACAGCCTCGGTAACTGGAGTGCCGAGATAAGCCTCAGCATCAGCCTTCAATTTCTGCAGAATAATAGCAGATATCTCCTGAGGAGTATACTTCTTACCGTCGATGTTCACACCGTAATCGGTACCCATCTCACGCTTAATAGAGATGATGGTTCTTTCAGGGTTGGTGATAGCCTGACGCTTTGCAACCTGACCTACCATTCTCTCGCCGGTCTTAGAAAAAGCAACGACAGACGGAGTGGTTCTGCCGCCTTCTGCGTTAGGAATAACAACTGCTTCGCCGCCTTCCATAACGGCAACGCATGAGTTAGTTGTACCTAAGTCAATACCAATAATTTTTCCCATAGTAAATTTTCCTTTCAAATATATAAGTTTTGATTTGTTATTTAATTTATGCAGAAACACTGCTAAATAAACTAATTTGCAACCTGCACCATTGCAGGACGGACGACCGTATCACCGATCTTATAGCCTTTTTGAAGCACCTGAGATATTACGTTTTCGCCCATTTCGGGGTCCTCAATATGCATTACCGCTTGATGAAGATTGGGGTCAAAGGTCTCACCGACCTCACCGATAGTAACAAGTCCCAGCTTGCCGACGACCTCGTTGAGCATTTTAACGGTCAGCTCAATGCCCTTTGCATAATCGGCACTTTCGGGATCGAAAGAATGTGCGCGGTCAACGTTGTCGAAGATCGGCAAAAAGTTTTTGAGCATTTCGGCCTTTGCGTACTCTGCAACCGAAATTCTTTCCTTTTCGGTGCGGCGCTTGAAGTTGTCAAACTCAGCCGCAGTACGAAGTAACAGATCCTTTTGTGCCTGGAGTTCTGCCTTTAAAGCATCCAGCTCGCTTTGCTTTTTTGACTTGGCCTTTTTCGGAGCCTTTTCGGTCGCCGAAGTGCTTTCGGTCGCCGCAGTCTCTTCGCAAGGCTCAGCAGTGTTAGTGTTCTTTTCTTCTGCCAAAACTATCTTCCTTTCAATAATTTTCGTCTAAGTCGCGAATAGCCTGGGTCATAACGGCTCCAAGTCTGCCCGCAAAGTATTCAAGACTCGGTATCAGCTGTTCATAGGCCATTCGAGTAGGTCCTAAAACACCGATCCGACCGATGTCCTCACCGCCGATATCGTACTTTGCAACTACAATATTGGACGGTTTGAGTTCGTCTATACCTGTTTTATCACCAAAAACGACCTCAGTGCGTTGTCTTGTTCCTGCAAGCAACGAGAATAGCAATTCCTGCCTTGTGAACAGTTCCAAGATCGCCCTTGCATCGTATTCGTTGGAATAGCATTTCATTAGGTTTGACTCGCCTTTTATGCTGATAGTTCTCGACCTCAGCTCCTCAACCATTTCAAAAATGCTGGATAAAAGCGGTGTAATAAATAAAGCCAAACTGCTGTTTTTTGCAACCAGAGTCTGCAGGAAAGCAGGTGTAAACTCCGATAGCGAGGTCCCGATGATGTTCACCGAAACCAGTCGGTCAAACTGCACCAAAAATTCGGGCGACAGACTAAACACACTTCGGCAAATACGGCTTCTTGCCAGACCGTCGGAAGTTATCAGCAACAAAAGCACGGTTTTTGAACCCATCGGCAATATTTCAACACGTCTTACATAAGCCTCTTCCCTTGTGACAGTTGCCATTATAGCAGGAAAACCTGTCAGATCGGACAACAACTGACCTGCGATAGATGCCAAATTTTCGGGGTCCTTTGCGGCATCGAGCAACATATTATCAATGATAAGCTTCAGATCATCGGGAACATCACGGCGGTTCATCAAACGGTCGAAGTAGAATGAATAGCCGACTGAAGTGGGAACTCTGCCCGCTGAGGTATGCGGCTGTTCAAGCAGTCCCAACTCACAAAGCTCGCTCATTTCATTTCTGAGCGTCGCCGACGAAACACCTAAATTAGTGAGTTCAATGAGTGCCTTGGAACCAACCGGCTCGCCGGTTTTAATAAAGTTCCTTATAAGTGCCGCTAAGATTATTTTCTTACGCTCGCTTAAGTCCACCCATTCCTCACCCCGTTTAGTTTTATTTCAAGGTTAGCACTCTGCGCCCACGAGTGCTAACGATTATTATATTAGCATAAATTTTCCATTTGTCAATAGTTTTAACAAAAATTTCATAAATATTTTTTGACTTTCTTTGACCTTCGCGATTGTGTGACAAAATAGCGGTCACCCGAAAGCTCGGATGACCGCTGAAATCACTCTTCGTATTTATATTTCTCAATTTTGTCAATAAGATGTCGGCCGATGTCGTGAAGATAACAGCAAAGTGACTGAACGGTGTCCTCATTGACATTTTTGAACGCGCTGTTTGCCTCAAAAGTGAAATCGCCGCTATAATCGATTTCAGCCAATGCACGGCACACATCGTCCCAATCAATAACACCTAAATACGGTGTAAAAGGTGCCAGATGATAGTCAGAACGATTATCGTTATCGTGAACGTGCAGTGCCTTTACCCTATGCCCCATCGCACGCAGGACGTCTGCAGCAGTCTGTCCGCCGACAAGTCCGCAATGACCGATATCAACGCAAGCTATAAAGTGCTCGTCCTTCATCATATCTACATATTCATTAAATTCCTCAGGTCTCGAACAGGTACTGTCATTGCATCTGCCGTCATACCCCTGGAACATATTTTCAATAGCTATTTTAATATTGTACTGTTCAGCGTAAGGCAAAAGCCTTTTATAAAACTCATAGTTCGTTGCTTTCAAGATTTCGGGATTGCCCTCTTCCTTATATAAAAGATGCTGATTGGGATGCACAACGACCAACTTTGCACCCATTATCGCCGATGCGTGAATATCCTTAACTATTCTCTCGAAAACAGCTTCCGTTTTCTCTGCTTCTTCGAAGGAAGTCGGATAGACCGCGTGGGTCTGGTTTATCTCAATTCCGCATTCTTCGGCAAAATCCCTTACCTGCTCCGCAACCTTTTCATAATCCAGATCGGTATTTTTAACGCATTTTGACGGGCTGGTTATATCGACACAGTCAAACCCGGCATTGCTGATAAACTCAATGGCTCTGAAAACGCCGAATTTGCCCGATATAGGTCCTGTGTTCGTAGATAGTCTCATTTTTATCAACTCCCAATGCATTTTACCTCATTATTATACCACCGCGTGTTAAAAAGTCAAACAATTATAGAAATTTAAGCCAAAACCGTTGAAACTTATAAAAATTTTTAACAAACTTTAAAATATCTCTTATTTTAAAGTGTTAAATGATTGACAATTTTGATGATTTGTGGGATAATATATATGTATTTTAAAATATTGGAGTGAATCAAATGGGTTTAACCATCGCGCAGAAAATCATCAAGGCCCATCTTGTTGACGGCGAAATGATCGCAGGACAGGATATAGGCATTAAAATCGACCAAACACTCACTCAGGATGCTACAGGTACTATGGCATACCTGGAGTTTGAAGCTATGGGCGTTGACCGCGTCAAAACCGAACGTTCCGTTGCTTACATAGACCACAATACTCTGCAGACCGGGTTTGAAAATGCCGACGATCACAGATTCATTCAGTCGATCGCCAAAAAGCACGGCATTTACTATTCACGACCCGGCAACGGCATTTGCCATCAGGTTCATCTTGAACGCTTCGGCAAGCCCGGCAAGACACTTATAGGCTCTGACTCGCACACACCTACCGGCGGCGGTATCGGTATGCTTGCCATCGGCGCAGGCGGTATGGACGTTGCGGTTGCTATGGGCGGCGGTGCTTACTACATTCCGATGCCCCGTATGATCCGCGTTAATCTTACGGGCAAGCTTTCGCCCTTTGTTTCGGCTAAAGACGTTATTTTGGAAGTCTTACGCATTTTGACCGTTAAAGGCGGCGTCGGTTACATAGTTGAATATGCAGGCGAAGGTGTTAAGACACTTTCTGTTCCCGAGCGTGCAACCATTACAAATATGGGTGCGGAACTCGGTGCGACTACATCTATCTTCCCTTCCGACGAGATCACCCGTGCCTTCTTAAAGGCTCAGGACAGAGAAGAAGATTTCACTGAACTTTCAAGCGATGCGGACGCAGTTTACGACAAGGAGATCGACATTGATCTCTCAGCGCTCGAGCCTATGGCTGCTATGCCTCACATGCCCGATAACGTAAAAAAGATCAGCGATATCGGCAAAATGAAGGTCGACCAGGTGCTTATCGGCAGCTGTACCAACTCTTCACTTTACGATATGCTTAAGGTCGCTGAGATATTTGATGGCAAGACGGTTGATCCTTCAGTTTCTGTAGGTATCGCTCCCGGCTCGAAGCAGGTATTCAATATGCTGGCTGAGTGCGGTGCGCTTTCCAAACTCATCGCCGCAGGTGCGAGAATTTTAGAATGTGCTTGCGGTCCTTGTATCGGTATGGGTCAGTCGCCCAATTCAAAGGGTATTTCTCTTCGTACTTTCAACCGTAACTTTGAAGGCCGTTCGGGCACTGCCGACGCAGGTGTTTACCTTGTAAGTCCCGAGACTGCTGCCGCGGCGGCTCTTACCGGTTATCTCACCGATCCGAGAACGCTCGACGCAGACATCTCTAAGATCACTCTGCCCGACAAGTTCCTTATAAATGACAATATGGTTGATGCTCCTGCATCAGTTGAGGAAGCTAAGGACGTCGAGATCCTTCGCGGACCCAACATCAAGCCTTTCCCCAAGACTGAACCTTTGGCAGATACCATCAGCGCTAAGGCAGTTTTGAAGGTCGGCGATAATATTACCACCGACCATATTATGCCTGCAGGCGCCAAGATACTTCCCTACCGTTCCAACATTCCGTATCTTTCCAACTTCTGCTTCACCCGTTGTGATGAGCAGTTCCCCGAAAACTGCCGCAAGGAGGGCAAGGGAATCATCATCGGTGGCGAAAATTACGGACAGGGTTCCTCACGCGAGCACGCCGCTCTCGTTCCGTTGCATTTAGGTATCAAGGCAGTCATCACCAAGTCGTTTGCACGTATCCACGTTGCTAACCTTATCAACGCAGGTATCGTGCCGATGGTCTTTAAAAACGCAGAAGATTACGACAAGATCACTCAGTTTGATGAGCTTGAACTGCCCAACATCAGACAGTCTATTGAAAACGGAGAGACCGTTATTCTTAAAAACATAACAACCAACGAAACCTATGAGGTCGTGCCTCAGCTTTCGGGTCGCTCCAAGGATATCATCCTTGCAGGCGGACTGCTCAGCTACACCGGCCTTTCATCTAAATAAAGAGGTGTCAATTATGAATGAAGCATTAATCAAAGAATCTGTTGCAAAATTTGAAGCACTTATCCGCGAACAGCAGGAAAGAGCTGAAAAAATCAAGTCCGAAAAGGAATTTGTTGATTACAAAAATCTTGATAAACTGATCATCGGCGTTTGCGGCGGTGATGGTATCGGTCCTGTTATCACCCACGAAGCCGAGCGTGTTCTTCGCTTCCTTTTGAAGGACGACGTTGACGCAGGCAAGATCGTTTTCAATGAGATCGACGGACTGACCATTGAGAACCGTGCCGCCGTCGGCAAGGCTATCCCCGATGACGTTTTGGCAGAACTCAAAAAGTGTCACGTCATTTTGAAGGGACCCACCACCACTCCCAGAGCCGGCGATCCCTGGCCCAACATCGAGAGTGCCAACGTTGCAATGCGTAAAGAACTCGACCTCTTTGCAAACCTTCGTCCCGTCCGTGTTCCCGAGCAGGGTATCGACTGGACCTTCTTCCGTGAGAACACCGAGGGTGGCTATGCTGTAGGTTCAAAGGGTCTCAATGTTTCCGACGACCTTTCCATCGACTTTGTCGTAACCACCACCGAAGGTTGCGAGAGAATTGCACGTTTGGCTTATGAATACGCCAGAAATAACGGCAAGAACCGTGTTTCCATCATTACCAAGGCCAACGTAATCAAAACTACCGACGGTAAGTTCTTGAAGATCTGCCAGAACATCGGCAAGGAGTATCCCGAGATCACCACCGACGACTGGTACATTGATATTACCACCGCAAAGCTCATTGACGAGAAGCGCAGAAGAGACTTTAAGGTATTCGTTCTTCCCAACCTCTACGGCGATATCATCACCGACGAAGCCGCTGAGTTCCAGGGTGGCGTCGGCACCGCAGGAAGTGCCAACATCGGCAAGAAATACGCTATGTTTGAGGCTATTCACGGCTCTGCTCCCCGTATGGTTTTGGAAGGCAGAGACAAGTTTGCCGATCCCTGCTCGATGCTCAGAGCCGCAGTAATGCTCCTCTCTCACATCGGCAAGCAGACCGAAGCCGACCTTTTGGAAAAGGCTCTCGACATCTGTATGTACTCCGAGAAGAAACTCACCATTACCGGCCGTGACACCGGTTGCACCTGCACCGAATTCGGCGACTATGTAATGGAGACCGTCAAGAAATTAGCTCAGTAACACCGTAAGAGACATTAAGTCAAAAGAAAGGAGCAAATTTAATGCTCAAGGCGACTTCAGTTTCCAACTCTGTTATCAAGCGCCTACCCCGATACTACCGTTTTTTAGGCGATCTGCAAACTAAAGGACTAAGCCGCATTTCGTCTAAAGAACTTTCAAAAAGAATGGGACTTACTGCAAGTCAGATAAGGCAGGACCTTAACTGCTTCGGTGAGTTCGGTCAGCAAGGCTACGGCTATAATATTGAACTGCTCCGCGATGAAATAGGCAAAATTTTGGGATTGCAAACGTCCAAAAAGGCCATTTTGATCGGTGCAGGTCATATGGGACGTGCTCTCACAATGCACTTCGATATGTCCGAAAAGGGCTTTAATCTCATTGGAATCTTTGATAAGAAGCCATCTCTTTCAGGACAGACTATCCAGGATCTTCCTATTCACGGTATGGACCGTTTGGATGAGTTCTGCCGAGAAAATAAGCCGCATATTGCGATTCTTTGTATCCCTAAAGAGTCGGCACACGATGTGACCGAAACTTTAGTAAAATTGGGTGTCAAAGGCTTCTGGAACTTCAGCCATTATGACCTATCTGTTGATTTCCCCGACATTATTGTCGAAAACGTGCATTTAAGCGACAGTCTTATGACGCTGTGCTACAACGTAACACATAACGAATAACAAAAAACCGGCGTGCTGCGGCACGCCGGTTTTTTACAAGTAAAAAGGTATTGAAAACTACCGGTCAGATGCTGTATAATATAATTGTGATCGTACTGCAAAACACCATTTTAAAGTGAAGGTGAATTCTGTTGTCAGTTGATTTGATGCAAAAACCGAAGCACAGCCAATCGCAACCGCCAAAACGGATGCTGAAAAACACCCTGCGCTTGCTGGCTGTCAATTTCTACGAACACAATGTCGGCAAAAATGCCGCGGCTTTGGCCTACTATCTGCTTTTTTCGCTGTTCCCTCTGCTTATTTTTATTACTAACCTTGTCGGTTTGCTGGACTTAGATGTGCATTCCATAACCGGAGCGTTACAACAGATCTTACCGGGTGACATCATCGGTATCATCGAGGCATACCTTGACTATATATCCAATACCTCAAGCCATACACTTTTATGGTTTTCTTTGGTATTCTCAATATGGTTTCCTTTGCGCGCCGCTCAAGGCCTGATGGACGATGTGAGGAGAGCATATCACCTCGGCACTCCGAAACGCCCTGTAGCATACATAATAAAGCAGGTCATTTACACAGTGGTTTTCCTTGTGGTAATAGTGCTCACCCTTCTCCTTTCCATCATGGGTCAGCGGGTTTTAAGTTTCATCGGCAGCCTTATCGTGGGAAGTCCGTCGCAAACCTCCGACAGTTTACTGACGTTATGGCAATATTTGCGATTTCTGCCGATCGCACTTTTGATGGTGGTTGCAATAGGAACACTTTACTCAGCCGCTCTCGATAAGCGGCCAAAGGTAAAAACCGTCTTACCGGGCATCATTTTTGCATTATTCGGCTGGATGATACTCAGTATCGGATTTTCGTTCTACATAGAAAATTTTGCACACTATTCGTTAATATACGGAACTTTGGGTGCGGTGATAATACTGCTGACATGGCTTTATATGACGGCGGTAATACTGATACTCGGTGCCGAGTTGAACGCAATTCTGTCGGACCTAAAACTTGAAAACGATAAAGAAAAGCCGTGACAAAAGTCACGGCTTTTAAATTTGATAACCTTAAATTATCTCTGCTGCTGGAGATCGTAATGAACGTCGTAAGCCTTTTCCTCGTCGGTGAACTTATGACGGGTGTCGATAACCTTGCCGTCGTTCCACTTTCTGTCGCCCACATCCTCTGCAGTACCCATGACGGTGATGTTGACCTGTCTGCGGCGAGCGATAACGTGATCCCAGTCGATGAAGTAGATATGAGCGAACAAGCCGCCGTCTACCTGACCGTCCTTAATGGTCATGGTCTCGCTTCTGCCGAAGAAGCAGCTGCGCAAGTGACCGTCGGTGTTCATGCTGGAGTAGTCGCCGGGCTCATTTACCCAACGACCGTACTGAGCATGGATAGGACCGGGATGACGGTACTGATGCTCCTCAGCAAAGTCGGGGATCATCTTTCTCATAATGTCGAGAAGATCATGCTGTAAGTATTCAAGATCAAAAGTGTCGATATCGTGCGAGCACTCCTGAACCATAACCGAGCAGGTAGTATGGTGAGAAACGATTGCTACAGTACCGTTCTTGATACCGGAAGCAGCAACGATTTCCTTAACTTCCTTAGAAATGTCGTGGAAAGTGGGGATCCAACCTCTGGACTGAAGCTCCAATTCCTTCTGATAAATTTTAAATTCCATTTTTGTTACCTCCAAAAATTTTATTTGTTATTTAATGACGCTCGTTCCACGCGCGGCGAACAGCGGCAATCATTTCATCGACCATAGCAGCTCTGTCCTCTGCCTTAGCAACACCCGAAGAAGAACCGGTAGCATCTGCACCTGCGATGATGGTGTTATAAACATCCTCACCGTTGGAAATACCTGCGGCGGTAAGTACCAGAATGTCTGCATCAACATCCTTGACCGACTTTGTAGCAGCCTCAACATATTCCTTGCCGACGCTGACACCGGTGCCGATAAGCTCGGAAGGTTCTGCAACGATGATGTCAGGCTTCAAGCCTGCTATCTTGCTTGCATCTGCCAAAGAATCAGCGCAAACGATGGTGGTAAGACCGATCTCGTCAGCTCTCTTAATAGTCTCAGCGAGAACCTCAAATGTGAGAGGCTTCTCAACGTGGTTGAGCATAACACCGTCTGCGCCTGCGGCCTTCAAGGACTCAGGGAGAATATCAGCCAAACCTCTTCCCGGATAAATGGGGTCCATGTGAGGAGCAAAAACGTGAATGTTCTTGGTAGCTTCTTTGACACGGCGGATATCAACTACGGGAGTTGTGAAGATAATGTCAACACCGTACTTTTCCGAAGCTAAATCAGCGGCCTTTGCCAACTCGAGAATATCGTCACCGTAAAGATACGACTTCGGACCGATCTCGAAAAAAGGAACGTTTACTTTTCTTTTGTTCATTGGAATCACTTTCTTTCATGATTTTTCGTGTAATATTATACTTTAATTCCAACTTTTAGTCAATATCATTTTATCAATTTGTCCCAATATTTCAAACTCTTGTAAAACCCTACAAATCAGGCTTAAAATGGGCAAAATATTTTACCAATTATTTCAATATAACTGTTGCAGATTCCGTTAAAAAGTGTTATTATGTAATAAATATAAAGTTTAAAAGGGGTAATGTTTAATGATCAGCGAAAACGCCTTGAACGCGGCACTCAACGCTTACGATATCGAAGCTGAATGTATCGCCAATATGAAGGCCTATCTCGACAAAGAGCAGTTTTCCAAAGCTGTCGAATTACTGAGTTCTGCTGAGCGTATCGGTGCCGCAGGTTGCGGACATTCGGGTATCGCTTGCCAGCACTTTGCACATCTTATGTGCTGTATTGAGCGTCCTGCGAGATTCATTTCTCCTGCCGAGGCTGTTCACGGTGCAACGGGCTTTTTGCAAAAGGGTGACGTAATGGTTTTTGCCTCCAGAGGCGGAAGTACAAAAGAGCTCTTCCCTATTCTTGACATCTGCAAGGCTAAGGGTGTATCGGTTATCACTATCACCGAGAATCTGGAGTCGCCTTTGGCCAAGGGTGCCGACGTTGTTATTAAGCAGTACGTCAATCGCGAGACCGATAAATACAATATGCAGGGTACCACCAGCACCACCGCATTGTGTATGCTCTTCCACGCGTTACAGACCGCTGTAATCGAAGAGACCGACTACAAAAAAGAACAGTTTGCTCTTATCCATCCGGGCGGTGCCGTTGGTGAGAGACTGAACAACAAGAGTTTATAATTAAAATTTACATATTTTTAAGGAGCGTTATTTATGAAATTTCTTATTGATGATGCAAACATTCAGAAGATCAGGGAGATCTACGACCTTTATCCGGTAGACGGTGTTACCACCAATCCTTCTATCCTCGCTAAAAGCGGTCGCAACCCTTACGAGGTATTGAAGGAAATTCGTGAATTCATCGGTCCCGATGCAGAGCTTCACGCTCAGGTCATCTCTTTAACCGCTGATAAGATGGTTGAGGAAGGTCGCAAGATGGCTGAGATCTTAGGCAAGAACACCTACATCAAGATCCCCACTATTCCCGAAGGCTTAAAGGCTATGAAGATCTTGTCCGGCGAAGGCTATAACATTACCGCCACCGCTATCTACACTCCGCTTCAGGCATACCTTGCCGCTAAAGCAGGTGCAGATTATGCCGCACCCTATGTCAACCGTATCGACAACCTCGGTGCAAACGGTATCGCCTCCACAAAATGCATTCAGAACATTTTTGAGAACAACGGTCTTAAAACTCAAATACTTGCCGCAAGCTTTAAGAACTCTCAGCAGGTTCAGGAGCTTTGCGAATACGGTGTCGGTGCCGCCACTATCGGCGTTGACGTTATCGAGGGTCTTATAAAGAATGCCGCTGTTGACAGTGCTGTAAACGCATTCATCAAGGACTTTGAAGGTCTTTGCGGAGAAGGCAAGACCATGCTTAACTGTGACAAGTAATTTTTAAGGAGAAGATTTATGAAAATCGGTTTTATTTGCTTCGGCGAAGTTAACACCCCTATTGAAAGATTGGAAATGAAGCACGACGAGGGTCTCAAGGTTATCCGGTCGTTGGGCTATGATGTTATTGACGCAGGTCTCGTTATCGATGATCCCGAGTACAAGACCGCTGACGCTGCTATCGAAAAGCTTATCGGCAATGAGATGGCCGCCATCGTCACCTGCGTTGCAGGTTGGGTTCCCACCCACGCTGTTATCCGCGTGACCGATAAGTTCCGTCACCTTCCCATTCTTCTTTGGGGTCTTTGCGGTTGGAAAGAAAACGGCCGCATCATCACCACCGCCGAGCAGGCAGGTACAACTGCTATCCGTCCTGCTTTCGAGGCTTTGGGTTACACCTTTAAGTATGTTTACAACATTATTGACAAGCCCTATCCTTTGAAGAAGCTCGATTCCTTCTTAAAAGCCGCTTGTGCAAAAGCATCACTCAGAAACGCCCGTGTCGGTACTATGGGCTACCGTGATATGTTGCTCTACGGCACTCAGTTCGAGGGCAATTCTATGCGCGGTCAGATCGGTGTTGAGGTTGAACCCTTCGAAATGCTCGAGATGGTTCAGAATATGGAAAAGCTCGATGCCGCTAAGGTTGCAGAAGGCGTAAAATTTGTTAAAGACAACTGGGTATTCAAAAAGGCTTGCGATGACAGCGTTATCGAAAACGGCGTCAAGTACGCTCTTGCCATCGGTATGAAGATCGAAGAGCGCGGTTGGGAAGCAATCACTTTGATCGACGTTGACGGTATGAAGAAGCTTATGGGCTTCCCGCCTGCAATGGTATTTATGCTTCTTGAGCATTACTACGGTGTAATGACCGTTCCCGAGAACGACGTTATGGGTGCTGTAACTCAACTTGCTATGAAGTACCTTTCTAACCAGACCGTTCCCTACCTCGAGTACTATGAGTTCTTTGAGAACAGTATGCTCATCGGTGTTCCCGACTATGTGCCTAAGGCAGTTACCGACGGCGACGTAACCGTTCTTCCTGCCGCATTCGGACTGCTCAACGCTTCACTTCTTAACGTATCCAAAGTAAAGACCGGCTACGTTACCGCCGCAAGAATGTACTATTTGAACGGCAAGTACAAGATGCACGTCTACACCGCAGAAGCTAAGAATCCTCCCGCATGGAACGAATACGGTTGGGACGATCCTGCTCCTCAGTTGCCCAGCCTTGAGGTATTCCCCGACAGCTGTACCGTTGAAGAGTTTGCTGAGAATGTTGCTTGCCAGCACGTTATCTTGGCCTACGGTGACTTTGTTGAAGAGATCAAGGATTTCTGCAAGATGATGGACATTGAATTGGTAATGTAATCAAAATTTGAGGTGTTTTAATGTATATCGGCATAGACCTCGGCAGTACCAATATAAAGGCTGCCATTTATAACGAGAAGATGGAGCTTATCGACCGTCAGAGCCGACCTGTAGAGTACATACGCGAAAACGGCTTTGTTGAGTTTGATCCTAACGCATACTGTGCGGTTTTAATATCGTTGCTCGGCGATATGTTCCAGAAGAATAATGTTAAATCGGTGAGACAGATGGCCTTTACGGGTCAAGCCGAATCGCTTTGCGTTGTAGATAAAGACGGCAAACCGATGATGAACGTCATTTCATGGATGGATGAGCGTTCAGTCCACGAATGTGAGGTTTTGGCAAAAAACTTTACCGCAAAGGAATGCGAAGAAGTCACGGGTCAGCAAGCTGTGTTGCCTACTTGGCCCGCAACCAAAATTTTGTGGCTTAAAAATAACCGCCCCGAGATCTTTAACAACGCCGCCCATTATATGCTCATTAAGGACTATGTTGTCTACTATCTCACAGGCGTTATGTGTGCCGATATGTCTATCGCCACCTTCTCGTTCTATTTTGATATTTACAATAAGTGCTATTGGAAAAAGATGCTCGATGCCATCGGCATTACTGAAAGCCAGTTGCCGACGCTTTGTGAGCCCTGCTCGGTTGCCGGCAAACTCACAAGCGAACTTACCAAAAGGTTAGGATTAGAGTCTGCTCCCGACATCAACGTCGGTACTCTCGACCATTTTGCAGGAATGATCGGCACGGGCAATATCGCTCCCGGCGGCATCACTTTGTCGACCGGCACGGTTATGGCTATGACTGCAATGGCATCTGAGCCGTGTCCCAAGGACAGCGGAATTGCAATGCACTACGGATTTTTGCCCGACACTCATATTATGATTCCCGTTGCTGAAAGCGGCGGTGTCAGCCTTGAGTGGTTTAAGAGAACCTGTATGCCCCATGTCGGTTTTAAAGAGGTTGACGATACTATTGCCGAGCGTGGCGGAAACGACCTCATCTTCCTTCCCTACTTGGTCGGCACAAATGCTCCTGAGTTTGATTCGGATGCAACCGGTGTCTTCTGGGGATTAAGGCAGGAACACGACGCTTTTGATATGGCAAATGCTGTTATGGAGGGTGTTGCTTTCGTTCTTAAAAAAAATTGCGACATCATAACAGAAAAAGGCACTAAGCTTTCGAGCATCATCGCCACCGGCGGCGGTGCAAAAAGTGATGTCTGGTGCAAACTGCAGGCTGATATTACGGGTCTTCCGATCCTCATTCCTGAGGAAAAGGAAGCTGCTTGTCTCGGTGCGGCAATCATTGCAGCCGTTAATGACGGTGCGATAGAGAGCTTCGAAGAAGCCGCTAAGTCTATCAAAATGACAAAGCATTTCGAGCCCGAAACTACTGAAAAAGTATTGAAAAAGTACAAAAAATTCTGCGCTCTTTACGATGCCTCTTTAAACATCGCAAGGAATATCTAAAGGAGAAGAGTTATGGATAAAATGTTGATTGGATGGGCAGAAGAAAGCCTTGTTCCGGAGAAAAAAGTCAGCGTTGCCGGTCAGTTTTTTGAGAGAATTTCCGAATACGTTGAGTCGGAAATCACCGCAACTGCTATGGCTGTTGAGTGCAACGGCGAACAGCTCATTATGATTTCGGCTGACCTTGTCGGTATGCCCAACTTCGTTTTGAATATGGCAAGAGAGAAGTTCGCAAAAATGTGTGACGAAGTAGATCCTATGAAGATAGTCATTTCTGTTACTCACACCCATTGTTCGCATACTCTTGTCCGTGAAAACGCTCCTATTGCAGAAACTCAAAAAACTCTAAACGAATTCTTACCTGCCGACAATCAGTATCAGCCGTTGGTCAAACCCGACGACTCGGTTATCACGGGTGAAGAGGCAACCGAGTTTGTAACCGACAGACTCGCATTAGCCGCTAAAAAGGCTTGGGACAACCGCGACGAGTGCTACTACACCAACGAGTTCGGCCGTGCCGCTGTCGGTATGTGCCGCCGTGTTGTTTACGACGATAACACCGCACAGATGTGGGGTGACGTTAACACCGCCAACTTCGATTCTTTAGAAGGCGGCAACGACTCGGGTGTTGAGCTTCTTTACGTTTTCGATAAAAATAAAAAGCTCACCGGTATTGTTGCCAACATCGCCTGCCCTGCTCAGATCTTGGAGCAGAGAAGCTTTATTTCGGCTGACTATTGGGGCAGAGCTAAAAACAATATTAGAGAAAAATTGGGCAAAGATATTTACCTGCTCGGTATCTGCGGTGCCGCAGGTGACCAGTGTCCGAGAGACCTCGTTCGTTGGGTTGATCCCGAGACTCCTATCGACGATCCGAATGTAAAACGCCCTAACCCTATCAAGCGCAAAGCTGATCCTTCGATGTACGACGTCAGCGGTTGCAACCGCGTAGGCAAGCGTATTGCTAACGAGATCGTATCGGTTTACGAGGAGATCACCGAGCTTCAGAATGCACCTATTTTGGAGCACAAGGTTGCCACCCTTAACCTGCCCTTGAGAAAGGCTACTATGACCGAGTACAACGAGGCAGTAAGAGAACTGAAGGCTTATATCGCCGAAAACGAAGGCAAAGAATTCAACTTCGACGACCTTGCTAAGATGTACGTTTACGTTGGTACTATCAACCGTTTCCGTGAACAGCAGAACAAGGAAGTATTCCCGACCGAAGCACACGTTATCCGTTTGGGCAATATTGCTATTGCAACCAACCCGTTTGAGCTGTTCCTCGACTACGGTAACCGTATGAAGGCAAGAAGCTATGCTGAGCAGACCTTCGTTGTTCAGCTTTGCAACGGTATGGGTGGTTACTTGCCTACCGCAAAGGCTGAGGAACACGGCCACTACTCCGCTTATATCTCGAGCGGCAATGTCGGCCACGTCGGCGGCGATATCCTCACTCGCTGGACTATCGAAGAGATCAACAAGATGTTCAAGGCATAAACAAAATAATACTTATAAAAAACGACCTCTCACGAGGTCGCTTTTTATTAAGGTCTTAACACTGTAAATCACTCATCGTATTTACTTTTTATCGTTGATGCGACTAATGATGCTAAAATCCAAAGTATAAAAAGCGGCCACATGGGTTGTACCGGAAGAATCATGCCAAAAAAGACTGTGACAACAATTTGTGCTACTCTAAAACCAATTCGCATGTGATATTTTAGCAAACACAATCCCGCTAAAAACAATAATGCCAATAATATTGTTAACACGAACATAATGAACTCCTTATCTGCCTCTAAAAGCTGTAACAACTATACCTACCAGTACAACTACAAATCCAAAACACTCATTTTGTTTTTTGAAAACAGTTTTATCTTTGATTTATAAATCAACTCACTCATCTGTGTATCCTCTTATTTACATCCTATAAAACCGTTTCACCTTTAATTACGGCCGGTGATAATCCTGTTGTAATTACAGCACAAAAATCAAACCTTATCGGAAATATAAATCGTTGCATCATTTAAAATTTTTATGAAATCTTCATTATTTTCTAAACATGCAAATTCTCTTTTCATGGAAAGCAAAAACAATTCTACATACCCTATCTGCTCACAAAAAGGAGTATTATCTTCTAACAAGTTAAGTAGTGGTGCAGTAAAACTCTTTTGAGCTTTAGATATATCTGCGGTCATTTTTGCAATTTCAAATAATTTCCGGAGAGAGTCAATTGCAGCCTTTTCGTCCCCTGTTTGAATATAAATATTAGCACGTTTTAAATAAACACCTGCTAAAATATGATAATAATATTGATAATTTCCATCAGGAATAACGATGTTTACAATTTTCTCGCAAACATCAAGCATATTCAAATCTTGAATAGACATTTCATAAAGCAACTCATGAAGTTTTTTATCAATAATTATTTGACGGTGTCGGCGAAGCGAGTCACCTTTTAAACAAAACTTTAATGCTAAATCGACATTTTCGCACTTATTTGCTTGTTCAATAGCCATATCTTCTAAACCCAGTTTGGAATAAATGCGTACCATTACTTGTTTTGCTGTTTCACGCTGCGGATCTTCCTTAAGTAATCGCTGAGCATATCCCATTGCTCTGTGAAGACGTGCTGATTTAGATTTGTCATCAGTTTCCAGATCTGCCAACCGTTCTTCATCTATTGCGGCACGGAAGAGAAACTGTTTATCAAACGGGTACTCATCCAACGCACTTACACTTATCGGCAAGGTTTTTTGAGGATCATCGCCGTGTTTTTTTAAAGTTTCTTGCCACATAAGTTCAAACTCATTACGGCGGTCATTAAAGCATAACAATTTATCGGTAGAAATATGTAGAACCCTCGCCAACGGCACAATAGACAGCGCATTTGGAAAAGTCGTGTTATTTTCCCATTTAGATACAGTTTTAGCACTTACACCAACCATTTTTCCCAACTGCTGTTGGGTTAAATTGAGTTCTTTCCTGTGCTTTAATATTTTCTCGCCTACCGACATTTAAGTACTCCTTTCATTTCAGCACCGCCGATAACATTTAAGTGCATTTCTGATCCCAATTAATCAGAATCACCGCAATCGGTGCCGTCCCTACCGACTGTGCCGTCTCTAACATATTTTCTGCAAATATGGCATAGCCGCGGGTTGAGTCCTCGATAAGTACGTGGGTTACAGCTCCCACCAACTTACTATTTTGAATAACAGGACTGCTGCTCACAAGTGTGTCAATACCATTGTTTTTAATTTATCGACGATATATTGATAACGGTACGAATACAGGCTTCACCGCCGTCTTTATTCGGTTCTGTAACAACAGCTATTTCTGTTTCGGATACCCAGTAACAGATGCACGGTGTGCCATCATAGGTCATATTGTCCATATCCAGTTTACTATCAACAATCGAAAGATCGATTCGTTTTTGGTTTTTCATATCAACCAACAAATGACGTTCGGTTTTGAGAGAGTTTGCATAATAAGGCTCACCATTTTCATCATAACCTGCAAGCGGCGTATCGCAATACTTGCACAGCAGATACTGTCCCGTCGAGTTGGGTGATCCTCCAATGCAACCAGAGGGATAAATGATGTAGGAATACTCCGATCCTTCTTTTAAGTTGAGCACCTTTATCATGCCCGTACCTTGGTCACAATTCATTTGAATATACGGATACTCACTATAATTGAAAGAATTGTAGAAAACCAAGTCTTCAGCAAGCTCTTCCACTGTCCCTTTCTCCACATCATAGACAAGCGTTCCTTCTTTATCTCCACGGTCTGTATCCAGTTCAAACAGTCGATACCACACATATAGACGACTATCCACAAAGACTAACGGATACAAATCATTAAACGCATACTTTGTCTCATCATAGGGTGGTAAGATAATCTCTTTGACACTTAAGTCATTAAGATCTATTACATAACCGGCTGTAGCCTCATGCCCCTCCATATTGCATATAACGGCGGCATAGGGTGCATTATCGCCAACACATGCGACCCTTCCCTGCAAAGGCATTTCCTCACGAAAAACAGGCTTGATATCACCACTGTTCAAATCCACGTACAGAGTTGAAAATGCACCAAGCTTATCTATAAGAATACAATGTTCCTTTTTAGGAATAGGATATATATCCAGCTCTTTAATATTCAAGTCGGATGTCTTATCAGCATTGAGATACGCATAAGTCTTAGAATGATAAACGAAGTATTGTATCGGCAAGGTAATGTCGCGTCCGCTATATTCTCCGTAGGTGAATTGTTCCGATATGGTTATTTGAGTTTCATACCGCTTGAGAGCATGCCATTTCCCATCCTCATAGGCATAGGCACGCGCATGAGGAACAGCCACGCTGATTTCAGTAATGCGGGCGGTTTCTATGAAGATCTCACCCATCGGGGTAAAATGTCCCACAATCGGTAAGTTGACCGTATCTTCCGTATGATTTTTGCCGCCACAGGAAGTCAGTAGGAATACTGAGCAGAGTAAATAAAGCATTATAAATAAACTAAATAAAATATATTTGCCACGACTTAAAACTTTTTTCATTTTATCTCATCCTTTCTTTTTTGAGCCGACGATTTACCGAATTGGGCTACGTAAGTGTTTGCATCATTTAAAATTTTTATGAAATCTTCATTATTTTCCAAACATGCAAATTCTCTTTTCATGGAGAGCAAAAACAATTCAACATAACCTGTCAGCTCACAAAAACGCGGTGTACTATCTTCTAAAAAATTAAACAATGGTGCAGTAAAATGCTTTTGGTTTCTGCTTATGTCTGCGGTCGTTTTTGCGATTTCAAACAATTTCCAGAGAGAGTCAATTGCAGCCTTTTCGTCACCTGTTTGGATATAAATATTGGCGCGTTTTAAATAAACACCTGCCAAAATATGATAATAATATTGATAATTTCCATCAGGAATAACGATGTTTACAATTTTCTCGCAAATATCAAGCATATTCAAATCTTGAATAGACATTTCATAAAGCAACTCATGAAGTTTTTTATCAATAATTATTTGACGGTGCCGACGAAGCGAGTCACCTTTTAAACAAAATTTTAATGCTAAATCGACATTTTCGCACTTATTTGCTTGTTCAATAGCCATATCTTCTAAACCCAGTTTGGAATAAATGCGTACCGTTACTTGTTTCGCTGTTTCACACTGCGGATCTTCCTTAAGTAATCGTTGAGCATATCCCATTGCTCTGTGAAGACATGCTGATTTAGATTTGTCATCAGTTTCCAGATCTGCCAACCGTTCTTCATCTATTGCGGCACGGAAGAGAAACTGTTTATCAAACGGGTACTCATCCAACGCGTTTACACTTATCGGCAAGGTTTTTTGAGGATCATCGCCGTGTTTTTTAAAAGTTTCTTGCCATATAAGCTCGAACTCATTACGGCGGTCATTTAAGCAACTCGACACTTATAATTCATCCTTTCTTTTTTGTACCGACGTTTTACGAAACTCAGCAGGTGTTGTGCCCATGTGTTCTTTAAAAACCCGGTTGAAATGCTGTACCGTTTTGAACCCAACCATCGCTGCAATATCTTTAATCGGAACATCGGTAAAAGCAAGTTGTTTCTTAGATATGGCAATCCGGTGTTTTATCAAATACTCGATTGCCGTACAGCCGAATTCATTCTTCATCAATGCGGTAAGGGTAGTATGGTTTATTCCTGCATTAGACGATATATCGGCAAGATTCAGATTTTCTCCGTAATGACTCTCTATATAAAGCACGGCATCACGAAGTCTTGGATTATTAATGATCGGTGCATTATCTGATTTTTGATGTGTCAATCCATAACCTATAAGACCGTACATACGCTCTAAAACAATTATGATCTCCATAAAATAAGAACGCCCTCGGCAAGACCAATAAAAGTCCCGTTGCTCAGTCAGTTCCTCTAACATATAGTCGGCAGAGTGCTCTATTTTCTCCACCTGAGTATCAACGATTGGTATAACATACGCTTTGTCAATAAAAGGTTTTAACATAAACATACCGTGGGTAGTGGCTATGTCATTATATTTACTAGAACGCAGAAGTTCAAAGGTCATATTAATGCTCAAGAATTTAGGATGAAAGTACACGCATGTATACCGCGCTTTCGGTTTTGAAACAAATACAGGATTTTCCGACTCAGCAAAGCACAAAAATGATGGCGCAACAGCAGTGATTCTTTCGCCGTTCACCTCAAATTCTAATTTTCCATAAGTTAGTATGATCAGCAAAAAGCACTTGTCTTTGATGTTGATATTATCAAGTGATCCGCCTTTTACGCACTCTGCAAAAGCAACTTTCCCTGCATTATGCTTTCTACCTACCGTGATATGTTCCATAAGCACACTTCCTTTATCTGATTATATTTTACCATAGCATAACGATCCCCACAACTACCAAAAGTTATCGTATCTGTAATTTCTTTTATCTAATATTAAACAAACCGTTGCAATTTTCTTTGCAACGGTTTGTTCGACTGTAATTGTTTTAATTGTTCACTTGAATGTTTTCTGCCGTCTCTAACATATTCTCTGCGAAGATTGCGTAGCCGCGGGTTGAGTCCTCGACAAGTACGTGGGTATGTGAATGATGCTTACAATTACTGCATACGAGGGAGTTTCGGGAAAAGATCAATTATGATCTGCCCGTTCTCATTTTTAGTGTACTTTATCATTTTCAGAATGGCTTTTAGCAGGTCATTTCGTTCTTTGATCGTCATCTCATCATAGCTCGCCAAAAGTGTTTCAGCTTGAGGGATCAACTCGGATTGTGCAGCATCGCAACTTTCCAACCGCTCCAAGAACTCCGTTTGTTCTTGGAGCATTGCTGTTTCCTCCCCGATAGCTGCCTCTAATTTTGCTCTTCTCTCCTTGAAAATATCCAGCGTATACACACCCTGTTCAATCAAGTCGAAAGCATTATTTAGCTGTGCCTGTAGTTTACTGATTTTGTCTTGGTGCTTTGAAATACGCGCTTTGCACAATTCAATATCCTCAGAATATCCGGTGGTTTCGATTTTCACCTTATATCCCTCATACCACGCCTTCAAAGCATCAATAATCTGCTTTTCAACCACATCATAATCTGCACTTACATTATGAGAGTTCCATCCGTTTACACAGTGCAACCGTTCTTTACCTTACCTTGATTTGGATCCCGTTGTTCGTCCAATTCGCTTTCCGCAAATCCCGCAGAACAGCAAGCCGGAAAACGCATTTTTGATTTCAAATTCATCTTTCACTTTCGGTTCAGGCGCCTTGGATATTCGCACTTTTTGTGCTTCTTCAAAAACTTCCTGCGTAACCAATGCGGGATGTAAACCATCAAACAACGAATACGTGCTCGGATCATTCGATGCACGTGTATATTTTTTTAAAACACCGTTTTCAAATGTCTTGAATTGCTTGCGCCACCCACGCTTGATTTTGCCCATATATACTGGGTTCGTGACCATATTGGAGATCGTCGAATACGTCCACAAATCCCCGTGTCTTGTTGGAATACCGGTATCATTAAGGTAATTGGCAATCTCTTTTGTTCCAAGCGAATGAGTGTACATTTCGAATATTTTTTTAACCACTTCAGCCTCTTCTTCATGTGGCTCTAAAGTATACCCTTTTTCGCCTTTCGACTTTTTGCGACGATACCCATAAGGTGCAATGCTACCAAGATATTTTCCCTCAGATACCGAGCTTTCTCGTCCGCGAATCAGCCGTCGATTGATAGTCTTATATTATCTGCGGCTCATAAACAAACCGAACTCGAAATACTCTTCATCAAACTCATTAGTCGGATCATATATCTTAGTTGGTGTGATAATTTTCGTGGCAGAAAACTGAAACACTTGACTAATATAAGCTTGATCGGCTCCATTTCCTCTTGCCAATCGCTCCAGATCAACGACCAAAACACCTGTATATATCCCAGCGCTGACCTCTTCCAGCATTTTTTGGATTTCAGGACGAGCAGCAATAGATTCACCAGAGACTACTTCGTAATAAGTTTTCGCAATATGATAACCCCTCTCGTTTGCCAGTTTGTCTAAAATAATTTCATGCGGTTTCAGCGTTTCCTCTATACTTAAATCAGCATAATCGCGATCAAAACGAGATTTTCTGAGATACTTTACATATTGCTCCACAAAACATGCCTCCTTTCAGCAATATTATATTTTTCAATTATATTACTGTCAATGCTACGACCAACGCCAAATAGTCATAACCTCCGGCTAAGCCGGAGGCTTGAATAAGCCCTAGAAGGGCATTTTACAGGCCACACCCCTAAAGGGGCTCCGAAAGGTTCTGCCAACCGCATTACTTTCTCGGGCTACCCCTAAAGG
>SVOL01000011.1 GCA_015066395.1 Oscillospiraceae bacterium
GAGTTTTGAGAGTAGGAACGATAAATCAAAAGTGGTACGATGTGGATTTTGCTGAAGTTATTGAAGAAAGAAAACGATACTATTCCGAATCTGTCAACTATCAAATGATTGCAGGGGATGTGAGGGATGGCAACTGGCTGACAAATGTTTCCGAAAAAAGTGTGCTATTGTTGTTATGGAAGGCGTGAGTATGTACTTGACCTCCAAAGAAGTACACGAATTAACAGAAAACCTGTGTGCGCATTTTGAACAGATTGTGTTTTTGATGGACTGCTATACTGTTTTGGCCGCCAAACTGTCCAAGTACAAAAATCCAATAAATGATGTCGGTGTTACGGAGGTTTACGGCATAGATAATCCTGAGTTGTTTCAGCACGGCGAGTTTGTTTATGTCAAGGAACACGTAATGACGCCGCAAAAATACATAGATGAGTTGACTGGTATTGAGAAGTATATTTTCGGAAAACTATATGCAGGAAGTTTTTCCAAAAAGCTGTATCGATTGTTTGAATATAGAAAAGTGTAAACTACAATTTGTTGATTCGTTGCAACCTTGATATCTTTTTCGGTGCGACGTGCCAAAATGAAACATTCACCATTTGGTGGGTGTTTCGTTTTTATTACAGAGATGTATTTTGAACCGACGACCGACGGGTTCAAGACTCAGCGCGTTCGACCGATTTCACTCCCTCACCACGCCACTCATTGACGCTTTTTGTCGAATAGTGTATAATTTAATCGTATTCTATCAAGAATTGGGGATTTGATATGAGGGATTTGTTTTTTAAATTGTTCGAATCGTCGCACTTTGACACAGGAATTACCGTCACCGCTTTTTCGGTCTCACACATCATTTATATGGTGCTTATCTTCGGCTCGATAATCGGCGGTCATCTCCTGCTTCGCAACAAGGCTTTGGAAGCAAAGACAAAAGCTATGCGAATTTTGGCCTATGTGTTAATGCTTTCATATTTTTCAGACTTTTTCGTACACGAATTTGTCTACGACGGATTGAATACCGATAAGCTGCCATTCCACGTATGTACCTTCCTTGGTGTGTTGGTCGCTTTTTCACAATTCAACCGAAACGGACACAAGGTAAGAGAACCTATTGCTATCTTATCCATTCTCACACCTATGATGTATCTCTGCTTCCCGGCAACCACCGGCGGCGGTGAGCCTTGGTGCTACCAGGCAGTTCAAACAATGTTCTTCCACAGCGTATTGATGGCTTGGGGCATTTTGAGCGTGTCATTAAAGATTGTCGAACCGCACATCAAAAAATCTTGGCAATGTGCAGTCTTGTTGGGAATAGTGACCCTTTGGGCAAAACTTGGTAACCTGCTTTACGAGCATAACTGGTTTTTCCTGGAAGAAGACGCTTTTTACATCGGCGTAGTCGAGCAGGGTATTATTCCTAAATGGACCTTAATGGTCATCAACCCTGTCGTGTGTTTCTTGGCAGTTTTAGGTTGTTACGGCGTGATCCACATAGTAACAGCAATAACAAGGAAAAAAGAATTGGTTAATACATAAAATGAAAAGCCACCGGGTTTGATATGCACCCCAAAAATTAGACACTTTTGGAGGTTTATATCAGTTTCGGTGGCTTTGTTTTTACGATATTTTAATTCCGTGGATACCGCTGGCTCTTGTTCCGATGATCATTCGATCCTCGAAAATTACCGGCGAAGCCTCACAGTTGGAGCCGACATTGACCTTGCTCAGTTCCGCACCCGTTTTGGAGTCGTGAAGTCGGACGTTACCGGCAGAATCGCACGAAACCACATAAGCCGTGCCGTCAGCATTATAAACAGCAACCGGCGAGCTCCAGGTGTAGTTTTTCATCGTGTACTCCCACACAACAGCACCTGTTTTGGTGTCGAAAGCGACCATCTTGCCGTCCGACATATTAGGACAACGGGCAATCGTGTAGATAATAAGTCCCTCTAAATCAGTGCCCTTTCGTCCGAGCAACGGCGACGACTGAACACCACCCGAAATATCGGGATAGGTCTTAACAGTGTACGGCACTTTCCAGACGATCTCACCCGTCTTGGCATTTAATTTGTAAATACATATCTCACCTGAGCCTTTGCCTTCACCCTCACTCGCAGTCTTTCTCAACGACGGTGCGGTGTAGATATAGCCGTTTCCGTTATCATCCCACTCAAAAACGGGAGTGGAGTTAGAATCGTCTTTTGTATCCTGTGCCCATACTACTTCCATTGTATCAAGGTCGATACAGAAGAACATACCGCCGTTATCCGAAATATAAAGATAGCGGTCAACGATTACACAGCTTGCCTCAAAGCCAACTCGATAGCCCTTATCGGTGTTAACGGTTTTATAACGGATCTTGGCCGTTTCCTTCGGGTTCATAGTGAGTGTTCCCGCCGACTTATCGTACTGCGTATTAAGCTTGATGGTGTAAAGTATTCCGCTCTCACCGGGCCAGATGAGCGTATCGGTCTCGGCATCGACAAGCGGTGACGAGTCGAAAGCATACCATGCACGCTGCGCGTAGGAATCCTTGCCGCTTCGCTCATAAAGAATACTGCCGTCAATAAGACTGATCGCATACATCCTCGGTTGTTTGCCGTCAATAGCAATACCTGAACCGACGTAAAGAATAGGATAGCCTCTCGGATCAATAGCGCCTGCACCCTTAAAATTCATACCGATATCAAGCGGGTTGCGGGTACGGGCACCGGTATCAAGGTCATAGAAGTAAATGTTTCCGTCAAGCGTCGCATAGATGACCTCAACGAGACCGTCCTTCTGCTTGGCACTGTCGTACATATTCATAATACTCTTGGTTTCTTTATCCCAACGAACCAGCAACGGCTGACCTGTCCAACCACTGCCGCCCCAGCCGTTCATATATCCGACCGATTTCTCCCACACTTTAGTAAGCGTCTTGTTCTGAACGTTGCCGACGCCGTAAGTTGCGTCACTACGGTAGTTATTGCCTCGGAATGTGGCGATACCTTCCAGTTTAAAATAATCCTCGGGAGAACCGAATGAGATCGACTCGCTACGGTTAAATGAGTCTACCATTTCGCCGTTTGCAATTATCTGCCAGCGTTTTACCCACTTATCGGGATGGGTAGAATCAACGCTTGTCGCCGACATAGTATAGGTCGGCTTCGGTTGTGGCGGTGTTACGGGTTCGCCCGAACTGTTGACCGACGCCATCTCGGACGAGCTGTTGGTTCCCAGCGGGTTTTTGCCGCAGCAGACCAAAAACATCGTACATCCCACCAACAGAAGTGCAACACAGCACATCACAAGGCGAATTTTAAACTTCTTCATTTTAAAAGCCTCCGGATATCAGAAACAAATATGTTTGATTTCAATAGGATTATATCAACTATTTCGACAAAATTCAAGTTACAAAATTGTTACAATTATGGTTAGTGTTTTCACGATGAAAATCCTTGATTTTCATCACACGCTTTCAGCGTGGCGGCAAAACCTTGCCGCCGTGAAAACACGGCGCGGCAAAAGCTCACAAAAGCGGTGCGGAGCCATCGTCCTCACTCTTCTCGATCCGTTTTATCTCGACCGAATAAGCGCCGGCTTCACCCGATACTGTGACCTTATCGCCGACCTTGCGACCCAAAATCGCCGCACCTAACGGCGATTCCTTGCTGATGCGGCTATCCAGCGGATTCGTTCTGACCGTTGTTACGACTTGAACCGTATCCTCGTCGCCGTCTTCTATAAATAAAAGTGTGACCTTGTCATAAAGACCCACTTCGTCAGCGGCCGACTTGTCCTCGATGATCTTCGCAGTCTTTATCATTTTTTCCAAGTATCTTATTCGGCCCTTGTTTTTGTTTAAGGCCTGCTTAGCCGCCTTGTATTCAAAATTTTCGCTGAGGTCGCCGTACGAACGGGTCAACTGCACCTCGGCGATAAGCTCGGGCATAAGCACTAACTTTCGGTGCTCGAGTTCCTCTTGCATCTTTTTTATATCATTGGCTGTAAGTTCATTATTCATTTGCTTCTCCGATAGTATGACCAACGGCGTCGGCTGGAAATAGCCGACGCCGTATTTTTTGGGTTTTAAGTTTTAATGATACTGCTTAATAGTAGATGCCGCCTGCATAACTGTCGTTAGGAATAACAGTTCCGGTACCGCCATAGTAGTCATCACCGTAATAATCGTCACCATAGAAATCGTCGCCGTAGAAATCATCAATTTCGTCGTCCTGCTGGCTTCCGTTTATAAACGACTCAATAGCGTCGATGTACTCTGCAGGAATTGAAGTGCCCTTAAGTTTTTCGATAATGGCATTAACATCAATACCCTCTAACATCTCGGATACGGCCTCGTCGTCTTCCGCATTTATAATGTTGTCGCTCGGAACGGTGATGGCAGCAGGATCCTTAAGGGTCGTCTCACAAATAATACCGATATATACGGTACCCTTGCTGAGAATGTTCATAGTCATCTTCGAGGTTTTCTCAGAAGATTCGAGCTTAAATTCGATAGCGGGTTCAAGATCGGCAATAGCCTTGGGAGTATCGCTGGATATCTGATCCTTATAAAGATCCTTGTTGGGAGTAATGCGGACATTTGCGTTGATATAACCCTTCTTAGCGGTCTTGAGATCATAATCGGTAACGCTGATAACAGCATACTTCTCATCTGCGACCTTTACGTCAAAATCGATTGCGAGCTTAGAACCATTGACCTTACCCGAACCGGCAATGGATAAGTTTCCGTCCATATCAAACATTTCGCCGTTGATAACCAGCTTGGCACCAACCTCAGATCCGTCACGAACCATTACGTACTCGGCAACGTTTTTCTTGTCGATAACCAGTCTGCGGCCTACGATCTCGCTTGCGCCGTTAACAAATGTAACGATCTCAAGCATTTCTTCATCGTCAAGATCTTCCTCTGCCTTAAGGTCATCAAGTGTCTCTTCGATGGCATCCTTGAAATCACCGTAATAGTCGCCGCTTTCGATAACTTCAGCATCAATAAGAACTTTCTGAGCATCCTTGATGATAGCCTTGACGTCCTTATCGTCCTTAAGTTCCTTCAAAACAGCAACAGAAACATCGGCAAGAGTTTCTTCCGAGATAGAATAGGTCAGAGCCGTGAGCTTCTGCTCAACACCCTTAACGGAAATTTCTTCCTTTTCTTCGGAAACGTCATCGATATTCTCGAAAACGATCTTTACATACTTTTCAGCAAGTTTTCTGACGACCTTTGCGTCAGGAGCGGCCTTAGCAATGACCTCGGGAGTAAGAGCGGTTTTATCCATCTCAGCCTTTAAGATCTTATTGGTGAGATCACCCAGACCTACATAGGCATTGCCTTCGCCGAAATCAAGAATTGCGTTGGCCGAAACGATGCTCTTATTATCAACAAGCAGACTAACGGCACCCGAAAAAAGATTGCCCTTTAATCCGGCATCAACGGTAGCGGAGATGTTATTGACCCAGGAAAGATCAATCTCCTGACCTGCGGCATCGTTGATAAGCTTCTGGGCATCCTCACTCAGAACAAAGCTTACTTTGCCGGTCTCGGCAACACCATCTGTAATGCTGCTCAATGCCTTCTCGTAGTAATCGGTAAACTCATCGGCAAAAGCCTTTACACTCTGCTGCTCGACAAAACGCATATACTGTGCGTCGTTGCCGAAGAGCTTAACGGCAAAACCGATAACGGGAGTCCAGAATGCAAACACCAGACAAGCAACCAGTACGAGCGGAAGCACAGTGAAGATAGCAACCTTCAACCATGTCTTTTTCTTCTTCGCCTTAGGAGCTGCGGGCTCTTCCTCAGCCACAGGCACTGCTTCTTCAACAACGGGAGCAGGCTCTGCTACCGGCTCAACTTCAGGAGTGGCTTCGGGTTCTGCCGCAGGAGCCTCAACAACAGGCTCTGCAACCACGGGTTCTTCAACTGCCGCTGCGGCAACAGGTGCTGCCTCTTCTACGGGAGCTTCCTCTATGGGAGCAAACTCATTCTTTCCGCACTTCGAGCAGAAGGCCGCGTCGTCTTCCAGTACGGCGTTACAGTTTATACACTTTTTACTCATAACAACTTTCACCTTTCTGTGAATGTATTTAAATAAGTGCCGCAAAAAAGCAAATACTTACACCTCAATTATACTGACTTCTTTTTAAAATGTCAATGACTGCTCTTAAGGTTTATAGCGTTAAATCGCTGAATTTTCAAGGTTTTTTCAAGGCATTTTACTAAATAAATACCGAATATTAATAAAAAACAGGTCGCAACACGGTCAAATCAAGCGTGTCACAAACCTGCTCTTGTCGTTTATTATTTCATTTTTTCTATCAGTTCAGTAAGCCATTGGGGCGATTTTGAACCGATGGGTTGGAGTTCACCGTTTCCTGCCCAACTTCACCGAGCCGAAAGGTAAACCAAATGCGCGATTAAGGGTATGGTTTCACCCTGCTGGGTCGAAGTAGTCGACATCAACTCACTTTGGTGTCCCAATTCGCAAAAATGTCAACATTTCATTATTTTTCTACGGTCAATTTTATTTGTTTGTATTCCTCTTCTGCTTCTTGAAACACTAAGATTATTTTTTCAACCTCTTCCGTAAGTTTCATAGAGGCCGCGGTTTTAGGCTTAAATATTATTTTTATATTTGCAGGAACATACATTATGCCGGTAACAGCATCCCATAACGCGTCTAAATTACAGCCATAAAACTGCGGCAGCTCCAATTCTTTTTTTATTAATTCGTGGATCTCTCCCAAATATTTGCAATCAGAAAAATCAAGGACTCTATCCTTACTGTGTAAATACTCCGTACTATTCATATTTATCTCCTTAGTGTATTTGTACAAATGTCCTATAATGATCGTATGTGGCAAAAACTAAGCCGTCATTTGAGTATATCAATCTATGTTCATTTCTATACCCTTTGTCATAATTGATATCCGCCTCATACCACACTCTGCCAGGGGAAGATGGCAAGTGACCGTTTCGGTTTTTATAAATATCACCACCAATCACTTTGCCGGGTGCAACAAGGCTCAGATTTCCCAAAAAACTCACCCAGCCCGCATTTTGTGCTTGTTTTTTACTGATATAGTTAGATGGCAACCTGCCGTATGTTTTTAAATATACGTCAACCCCGTTTTGTCCATCTTGTGTCGCAGCACCAAAGTAAACCGCTTTCATCGGTATAACTCTACAACCACATCTATAATGTACAGGGGGTTCGATTTCCAAAATTTCATGGATGTTGTATACTTTTCCATGTTCCCCTGAACAATAAGAACAGGCGGTTGGGCTTAACGTTGATAACCAATTCTTATACTCAGAACTCTTGTGTGTTGTGGGTTTAAAAGATTCAAATAAATCTTTTGTCACCACCAATTCTAAATATAATGGTTGCGAGTATGTTTTTCTCACATATAAACTCATATTTTTCTCCTTTTATTTTGTAAGAGAATAAATATCTCTCAATATATAGGGAGAAAACTGTCAAAAGTTATACTGAAAAATGCAACAAAAAGACAAAAGTTTAAAAAATTTATAAACCCCCTGCTTTAATCACATATTAATTCTATATATACCACAATTCAATATCTTTTTCAAATGGTATAATAACAAAAGCGTGTGCTGTCTATCGGCACACGCTTTTTCGGTTTATCTTGTGCTTTTGTACGCTTGCAACAGCGGCTCACCGATCTCACTCCACCGAAAGGTGGACCAAATGGGCTATTGAGGGTATTGATTCACCCTGCTGGGTCGATGTCGTAGACATCAGCGCACCTGTCGCGCAGACTAAGATTTTTTTCAAATTTCCCTGCTCCATCTGTTGCAAAACACACGAGCACAACACGCTTCCGCAACAGCCGCAGCCCGAACCTGTACCTATAATACAATCGTCTTCCCAAAGTAAGACAGTTTCTTTTGCCCCTTCGTCACAAGAAAGTCCTGCGCATTTAAGAAAGTCCTGCCAAATCGTTTTTTTCCTCTTATCAAATTGTCTTACCAATTCAATATACATACCGTTTCCACCAATTATAAATCTTTAATTAGATTATAACTTATAAGCACCTTAATTGTAAAAGGTTAAAATAACAAACCTTGTTTTTTGTTACATTGTGTTATATAATAAACAAGGTTTGTTACTATACCATTTCTTTGCTTCAAAGGAATTTTTAAAATGGAAATTTAAAAATGTGCCTTTTCGGGTACTCTCGAATCAAGTGACGCATACATAGAAATTGAACCGTCGAAAGACGGTATTTCGGTTGATATTGAATCTATTGTGCTAAAACAGTTTGGTCCGCAAATTAAAGCCACTGTTTTATCGGTTTTAGATGAATTTAAAGTTGAAAAAGCCAACGTAAAGGTACTTGACCGCGGTGCGCTCGAATGTGTAATAAGAGCGCGTGTAGAAAGTGCAATTCTTCGTGCAAAGGAGGAAAACTGATGCGTCGCAGTATGTTGTTTATGCCCGGCAACACCCCCAATATGTTAATAAACGCCTCATATTTGGGTGCCGACTCGCTTATTTTCGACCCGGAAGATGCCGTTTCCCCTGCCGAAAAAGATGCCGCGCGAATACTTATAAGAAATACTATTCGTTATATGGATCTTGAAAACCAAGAAATTGTTGTTAGAATAAACTCTATTGATACTCCGTTTTGGCAAGACGATATTGATACTGTTTTGCCCGAAAAGCCCAACCTTTTGCTTTTACCTAAAGCAAACCGTCCCCAAGATGTAAATTTAGTTGATTAATATATGACAAATCTGGAGAAAAAATTGGGGTTAGAGGTTGGAAGTATTGGTCTTATGCCTTTGATCGAAACTGCATTAGGTCTCGAAAATTCTTTTGCTATAGCTTCTGCTTCTAAGCGTATAAAAGCTATGCTTTTAGGCGCCGAAGATTTAACTGCCGATTTACAGTGCACCCGCACAAAAGAGGGCAAAGAAATTGAATATGCCCGCGGTCGTATTGTTGTTGCCGCAAGGGCTTCAGGTATTGATGTATACGAAACACCTTTTACTGATGTTAATGATGACGAGGGCATTATAACCGATACCCGGTTTGCCAAGAGCCTTGGCTTTACAGGTAAGGCTTCAATTTCTCCACGTCATATTGAAGTGATAAACCAAATTTTCAGTCCCACCCAAGCCGAAATCGATTATGCTTTTGAAGTAATAGATGCCATCACCCTTGCAAAAGAACAAGGCAAAGGCGCTATTGCTTTGCGCGGTAAAATGATCGATGCACCGATTGTTGCCCATGCCGAACGTACAATTACCGCCGCTAAATTTTTAAAAGACATTATGCTTAAAAAACAAATTGCAGGCAGTTTTGGTCTTGGCGGTATTACAGGATATATGGTAGATATGTTAAAGTCAGGTTGCTTTAAAGAACTTTTAGATGTTCAGTGCTTCGACCTTAATGCTGTTGAATCTATCCGCGAAAACCCAAATCACAAGGAAATTTCGGCAATAGAATACGCTTCACCAAATAATCCAAACGCCGCGGTCAATAACTTAGACGTTGTAATACTTGGCGCTACCGAAATTGATACCGATTTTAATGTAAATGTTCATACCGATTCAAACGGATTTATGATGGGTGGTTCGGGCGGTCACAGCGATACTGCCGCAGGCTCAAAACTTTCAATGATAATAGCTCCTATGTTCAGAGCCCGTCTTCCCATTGTTACCGACCGTGTAACATGCATTTCAACACCGGGTAAAGACATTGACGTTTTGGTAACCCAAGGCGGTATTGCAGTAAACCCCAAAAATCAAGAGCTTCACCAAAGACTAATTGATGCAAAGCTTCCTGTTATTGATATTTTTGATTTAAAGAAAAAGGTTGAAAATATTACGGGTGTTCCAAACAAACTGCCAAAGGGTGATCGCCAAGTTGCCACCATAATTGGTAGAAACGGCGATATTTTAGATAACATATATAATGTAATTTAACAAAGGAGAAACTATGCGCACAATTGATGCCACACTTATTACAAACACGGTTAAAAAGCTTTGTATTGAAGCAAATTGTTTTTTAAGCCGTGATATAAAGAACTGTATCACAAAAGCCGAAAGAAACGAGCCTTGGCCCCAGGCTAAAGAAATTTTAGGACATATAATTAAAAATTACGAAATAGCCGAGCAGAAAAATCAACCTGTATGCCAGGATACCGGTGTTGCTTGTGTGTTTTTGAAAATCGGTCAGGATGTACATATTAACGGTGATATTAACGAGGCTATTCACGAAGGTGTACGCCAAGGCTACACCGAGGGATATCTCAGAAAAAGTGTTGTTGCCGACCCACTGAACCGCGTAAACACGGGTGACAACACCCCCGCCATGATTTATATCGACCTTGTACCGGGTGATAAAATTGAAATCACGGTAGCACCAAAAGGTTTTGGTAGTGAAAATATGAGCCAAGTTGCAATGCTTCGCCCATCCGACGGGCTGCAGGGTGTTAAAGAATTTGTTAAACGCGTTGTTCTGGAAGCAGGCCCAAATCCGTGCCCTCCAATAGTTGTGGGTGTTGGTATTGGCGGCACTTTTGACAAGGCGGCTTTGCTTGCTAAAAAAGCTTTGCTTCGTCCTGTTGATGAGCCTAACCAAAACGATTTTTATGCTAATCTTGAAAAAGAACTTTTAGGGGAAATTAACGCTTTAGGTATTGGTCCGCAAGGCTTTGGCGGAAAAACCACCGCTCTTGCCGTAAATATTGAATATTTCCCAACCCATATTGCAGGACTTCCGGTGGCAGTTAACATAAACTGCCACGTTACAAGACACAAAACCGAGGTGATATAAATGGCTGTTAAAATTAACACTCCCCTCACGCAAGAAAGGGCACGTAAATTGAAAGCAGGTGACAGTTGCCTCATTTCAGGTGTTATATACACCGCTCGCGATGCGGCACACAAGCGCCTTTGTGAACTTATTGCCCAAAACAAACCTTTACCTTTAGATGTTAAAAATAGTATAGTATACTTCGTTGGTCCCACCCCTGCAAAACCGGGTGAAGCCATTGGTTCGGCAGGCCCTACCACCTCTTACCGTATGGACGCTTACAGTCCCGAACTGATCAGACTTGGTCAAACAGGTATGATAGGCAAGGGCAAACGCGGACCAAAGGTTATTGAAGCAATGAAAGAATACGGTGCCGTTTACTTTGGCGCCATTGGCGGTTGCGGTACATTACTTTCAAAGTGTATAAAAAAAGCTGAAGTTATTGCCTATGATGACCTTGGAGCAGAAGCTATCAGAAGACTGGAAGTTGAAGACTTCCCCGTTGTTGTTGTAATTGACAGCGAGGGTAATAACCTTTACGAGACAGGTCCTAAAAATTATTTGGAAAATAATAAATAATATTATAAATTGTACCACACCTTATATCGCAGAACAAAATTTGTCGAAAGGACCAATATGCCGGTAATGGGTCTTATCTCTTTTAAAAATTATATATTTTTTGCAGGAAAATATTTTCAACACTTTTTATCGAAAATTGAAAAATTATGGGGAGAGTTGTCGCTAGGCGAAAATGTCAAGAGAACACCGTAAATTTTTTGAAATTTATTTTTCCCTTTATTTATGCAGTTTCCGAGACTTTATTTATGGGTGCTGCTATGGGTAGGTAGATGTTTAATAAAAACTATATTTTATCTAAATAACTATACCACATAATTATAACTATTCCCACTACAACAAAGGCGGTATGTTAATCCTACCGCCTTTGTTGTTAAAAACAACTTTCTGTTACGCCGATCTTGTCTTTTGTGGGCTTTTCGGATTCGATGAGCCGGCGATCCGCCCACAGTACAGCCTCACTCCACCGAAAGATGGACCAAATGAGCTATTGAGGGTATTGATTCACCTTGCTGGGTCGATGTCGTAGACATCAGCGCACCTGTCGCGCAAACTAAGATGTTTTTCAAATTTCCCTGCTCCATCTGTTGCAAAACATACGAGCACAACACGCTTCCGCAACAGCCGCAGCCCGAGCCGCCCGAATGAACGTCCTGACCCTCGCGATCAAAGATCATCATTCCGCAGTCGTTGTGATTTGAAAGGTCGACATTATCCTTTTTAGCGATCTGCACCAACAGTTCCGAGCCTGTAAACCCTAAATCACCGGTCAAGATAAGATCATAATCCGACGGCTGTGTGTTTGTGCTTTTTAAAAACGCACTTATGGTATCCCACGCCGCGGGTGCCATCGCCGCACCCATATTGCCCATATCGGTTATACCGAAATCGACTATTTTGCCGATCGCGGCCGCTTTAACCTTGATCTTACCGACCTTCTCCTGCACCACCGCCGCACCTGCTCCGGTCACGGTCCACTGAGCGGTCGGCGGTCGCTGACCGCCGTATTCAAGCGGGAAACGAAACTGTCGCTCCGAGCTGCAAAAATGCGACGATGTTACCGCTACCGCCCGTTTTGCCCAACCGCCCTCAATGCTGAGCGCCGCCGAAACGAGCGATAGAACCATCGTCGAGCACGCACCGTAGAGTCCTACAAACGGAATGTCAAAATCACGCAGGCCGTAGGAACTGCCGATGCACTGATTTAACAGGTCCCCTGCGAAGATAACGTCCATATCCTGCCTTTTGAAACCACCCTTTTTAAAGGCTTCATCGACCGCCTTTTGCTGAAACTTGCTTTCGGCCTTTTCAAAGGATTTTTCGCCCAGCATTTCGTCGCTTTCCTTTTTGTCGAAATACCGCGACAAAGGTCCTTCTGCTTCTTTCGGTCCTACTACCGCCGCAAACGATACTATCCGCACGTCGTTTTCCAGAATTATGGCTGTTTCACCCTGTCTTTTTGCCATTTTACCACCTCTTCACTTTTATTATTTTCGGCGACAAACAGCCAAATATTCAAAAACCTCTCTGCCACGTGGCAGAGAGGTTTTTGAATGATATTTTTATTTTATTGTATAGCCGAATTTTTACATTGAATACATTTCCCCAGTTTCTTTATTTCTATATTCGTGCTTTTCGTAATAACCGATAAGCGTGCCGTCATCCTCACGCAGAGCAACCATATAAACATCCTTGTTCTCTTTGTCGTTGCGCGAAGTATAGACGATGTTATTTTCCTTGTTCTCGGCAAACCACGCGACCACACGGTCAATTATCGCATTGGACTGGGCATTATGGCAAGCTTTTATGCTTCTGCCCGTAATGTCGGTATGATAACGTGCAACCGATGCGGGATTCATATAAACCACAGTATGCTCCAGATCGCAGATAACAACAGGCGCCCGATCACTATCGATTATACTTTTAAAAAAAGAATTTAAATTCATTTTATCACCCTTTAAAGCTTATGAAATTGAGGGGTTCTTGAATCAAACGTGCAAACGTGACCGAAAACATCCTTTAAGATCTGCAGAGCCTCGGGTACATACTGACCGACTCTGTCGGCTGAGTGAGCATCGGAACCAACCGTTACGATCTCGCCGCCCAACTCTTTAAAGCGAATAAAAAAGTCCTTTGACGGTAAGAAGTCGCCTATTTTATCGACTCCGCTGGTGTTTATCTCCATTCCCTTGCCCTTTTTGACCAGCACCTTCATTATCTCATCGGTAATGTCCAAAACCTCAGACAACTGCAACGGTTTTTTAGTAGGATTATGCTCCTGGCGGGCCACGTAGCTCAAATGACCCAAAACATCGAAATTATCGTGAAGTTTCACGCACTCCAAAATCTTTAAAAGGTACTTGTCAAAAGCCTCTTTTACGGTAAGACCTTCCCAATATTCCTTGTAATAAGGGTCTTTTTCATCGACGTAGTGAACGGAGCCTAAACAGAAATCAAAGTGCCGCGAGTTCAAAAGGCGGTCAGCCTCTGCCACATTCCACTCGGTCAATCCTAATTCGACACCTTTTCGGATAATAACGCCTTTTTCCGACAAATTATCGTAAGTTTCGCCGTGTTTTTTAACGTCGAATATCTCATTCTGCACCTCGCGGTCACGGTGCAGGTCAAAATGATCGGTAAAACATATCTCTTTTAACCCTTTTTGCTGTGCGGCGGCTATTATGTTTTTCGCCAACTCCTCCGAGTCGAACGACAACGCGGTATGTAAATGAAAATCAAACATTTTAAAATTCCTCAAACCGTTCTAAAAATGAATGCTCAACACCGTCTTGCTTGTACCCCACCATCGTATCGACGTTGCATCGGTGAATACTGTTGAACAGATTTTGCTCAATATCGGGGTTGACCTCTTTAAGGCTTTTTATGAGATTTTTGGTCTCCAGTCGCTTGGAATTACCATCGTCGCAGGTCGACTTTTCGGTAAACTTGCAAGCACAGCGGATAAACGACAGTTCATTATAGTTCATCCACCTCAAAATGCTCTCTTCCTTGACGCAGTAAAGCGGTCGGATAAGCTCCATACCCTCGAAATTGGTGCTTTTGAGTCTCGGCAACATACCCTGTATCTGCGAGCCGTACATCATCCCCATAAGAGTGGTCTCGATAACATCGCTCAAGTGGTGACCGAGCGCAATTTTGTTACACCCCAACGCCTTAGCCTCGGCATAAAGGTGACCTCTTCGCATTCTTGCACACAAATAGCACGGCGAACCGCCGACATTGTTGGCAATTTCAAAAATGCCGGACTTGAAAATATGTGCTTCTAGCCCTAATATTTCGAGGTTTTCCTCGATTTTTCGACGGTTTTCGTCGCTGTATCCGGGGTCCATAACTATGTACTTTAACTCAAACGGCACGTCACTATGGCGTTGCAGCATCCTGAGCAACACGGCCAACAGCATCGAGTCCTTGCCACCCGAAATGCAGACAGCAACCGTATCACCCGCGGCTATAAGCCGATAGTTTTTTACCGCCGTTATAAAGCCGTTCCAGATCTCTTTGCGGAACTTTTTATTGATACTCTGTTCGATAAGCTCCACTCTTGTTAATACTCTCGCCATAATTTAACCTTTCACCAGATCTTTGATAACCTCGCCGGCAACTATGAGACCCACCGCCGACGGAACAAAAGAGACCGAGCCGGGGCAACGGCGTTCGCCATTGGCTTGAAGTTTTGACAAAACTGCCTCATCAAGCGATCTTGCCTGCTCCTCAGACCAGACGGCTTTGACACCTCTGATTCCCCGTTTTTTAAGCTCCGACCGCATGACCCGTGCCAGAGGGCAGACCTTTGTATCCTTTATATCGGTAACTTTAAACAGCGTCGGATCAAGTTTATTTCCCGCACCCATCGAGGTTATAACCGGAACATTAGCCTCTTTAGACAAACGGATTATCTCGATCTTGCCCGACACTGTGTCAATGGCATCAACAACATAATCAAATTTAGAAAAGTCAATGCTTTGCGAATTTTCGGGCGTAAAAAACAGATCGCATGCCGTGACAGTGCAATCAGGATTTATATCTCGAATTCTCTCGCTCATAACGTCGACCTTTAGTTTTCCTACGGTACTTTTTAACGCTATTATCTGGCGGTTGAGATTGCTCTCAGAAACACGGTCGCTGTCGATAATATCAATAGCTCCTACACCTGCTCTTACTAAAGCTTCGACGCAAAAACCGCCAACACCGCCAACACCAAAAACCGCGACCCTTGCCCTATTCAGTTTTTCGCAAGCGTTTTCGCCCAAAAGCAACGCCGTTCTCGATATCCGCTCTTCCATTATTTCTCCTTAATCGTAAAGTCCTGCCGACAGGTAGTGATCACCATTGTCGGGGATCATAATTACGATGTTTTTATTTTTGTATTCATCGCGTTCTGCGATTTTTACGGCGGCCGCTAACGCCGCACCGCCACTAATGCCCGACAGCACACCCTCTGTAAATCCTAATTCTCTTGCAAACTGCATTGCCTCTTCATTTTCGACGGTGACGACCTTATCGATAACCTCACGGTTTAAGACCTCAGGCACAAAGTTTGCACCGATACCTTGAATTTTATGCGGACCTGCAACGCCTTTTGTAAGTAACGGCGAAGCCGCAGGTTCGACCGCAATGACCTCGACCGAACTTTTTTTGCTCTTTAAATACTCGCCGCAACCGCTGACAGTACCGCCGGTGCCCACTCCGGCAACAAAAACATCGATTTGACCGTCCATATCTTCAAATATCTCGGGTCCTGTGCTAAGCATATGTGCCTTTGGGTTAGACGGATTATAAAACTGACCCGCGATAAATGAGTTCAGGGTTTCTTTGGCGATCTCCTGTGCTTTATCGACAGCGCCCTGCATGCCCAAAGCCCCGTCGGTCAACACGACCTCGGCTCCGTAAGCCGCCATCAACTGACGGCGTTCTATACTCATACTGTCGGGCATAACGATGATAGCTTTATACCCTAAAGCCGCGGCCACCGAGGCTAAACCTATCCCCGTATTACCGCTGGTCGGCTCGATAATGACCGAACCGGGTTTCAGCTCACCGCTTTGTTCTGCATCAAGTATCATCTGCTTTGCAACTCGATCTTTCACAGAACCCGCCGGATTATAAAACTCCAGCTTGGCAAAGATATTGGCCTTTAAAGCGTATTTTTCTTTTAAATTTTTCAGTTCCAATATCGGTGTTCTGCCGATAAGCTCAGTAACCGAACCGTAAACCTTCATTTAACTTCACCTTTTTATTCAAAATTCGCCGCGGCGGACAAGTTCATTGACCTTTAAAATGGCTGTTTGAGTCTTGGCGTCCTTGATCTCGCCTTTTAAGACCATGTCCACAGCATCTTTAAGCGGTACGCGGCTGACCTCAATGAATTCATCCTCATCTAAATCAGTCTCACCGAAGGTAAGCCCTTTTGCGGCGTACATCCAAAGTATCTCGGTACAATAACCGGGAGTGGGATACATCTCGCCTAAAGAAATTATTATTTCGGCCGTAGCACCCGTTTCCTCTCTGAGTTCGCGGATTCCGCACTTCAACGGTTCCTCATCACCGTCACGCTTGCCTGCAGGGATCTCCAAAGTAAACTCCATATAAGGGTACCTAAACTGCTTGACGAGCAGTATCTCATTTTTATCGGTCAACGCCGCAACGCAGACACCGCCGTTATGTTCGACGACCTCACGCTTGGCAACATTTCCGTTTGAAACAAGGGCATCATCAACTCTTAAATTGATGATCTTTCCTCTATATACATATTCCCCGTTCAGGCGTTTTTCTTCTCGGTTCATAGAAATTTCCTTTCATAAAATAGGGTTTTCGGCCGTGCCTTCAGCATACATATTAAGGTAAACTGATAAAGGAATGATACAAAATGGAGCCGATTGTAAATTTTATTGAATATGATTACTCGGAATACGACAAGATCATTCGCGACCTTAGCCGACGGTATCCTGTGTTAAGCGTCAAGACGGTCGGCAAAAGCGTATTCGGACGCAGTATTAAAGCACTGACCTTGGGAGAAAGCGACTCAACCGTACTCTACACCGCCGCTTTTCACGGAAACGAACGCATCACAGCAACGGTCTTGCTGAAGTTTATCGAAGAGCTGTGCGAAGCGGTGACCAACGGACGGCGTTTAAGCGATGTCGACATAAAACGTGCATTGTTGGGAAAATCGGTCACCTTTATTCCGTTAGTCAATCCCGACGGATGCGAGATCTCACTGAAAGGTGCCACAGGTTGCGGAGAAAAGGCCGACTGGGTAAAGCGGCTCTCCTGCGGCAGATATGAGAACTGGAAAGCCAACCTTCGCGGTGTTGATATCAACCACAATTTTGACGCCGGTTGGAACGCTTTACGCGAAACCGAACAGAAAAACGGCATTTTCGGTCCCGCACCCGCGTTTTTCGGCGGTAAAAGACCGCACAGCGAACCCGAAACGGCGGCTTTAGTCGACTTTTGTAGAAGCCATACCGTTCGGTACGTTTTAAGCCTGCACACACAAGGCGAGGTCATTTATTGGGATTACAACAATATTCCTACCCACCGCGGCCGCAGAATGGCCGAGATATTCGCCGCATCATCAGGATATGCGCTTGATGTTCCAAACGCTTTGTCTTTAGGCGGCGGATTCAAGGATTGGTTTATCGAAACCTTCCACCGACCCGGGTTTACCGTTGAATTAGGAAAGGGTAAAAACCCGTTGCCTGCCGAAAGCGGTGCCGAAATTTACGAAAGAATCAAAGAAATGCTGACCGTCGGTCTTTTAATGTGAATGGTTAGACATCTTTTTGCGTAAAAGCGAAAAACCGTAACCGTCGACCGTGATAACTCCGTCAATCGGATTGCGACCGAAGATGGCTTCGGCCTGCTCAAAGCCTTGTACAACAGGGAAAGTCGCACTTTCCGACTCGCGGTTGACACAAACCAACACCTGCTCGTGCTTACTGTGTCTTAAAAAGGCGACCTGACCGCCTTTATGATAAACCGGCACAAAATCGCCGTCTTTAAACACTTCGCACGAACGGCGGAACGCACCCAATTTGCGATAATACTCGGTCAAGTATTTATCCTCTCTGCCCCACGGGAAGAAGCCTCGGCAGAACGGGTCACTGTAACCCTCAACACCGGCTTCATCACCGTAATAGAGCGACGGTATGCCGGGCAAAGTATACTGCAAAAGGGTGACAAGATAGAGGAGTTTTTTGCCATATTCAAGCTGTTCTTTATCCATATTTTCAGCATTCTGCCATGCTCGGTCGCGACCGTCAACCGGCAGTCCGCCTAAAGCGGTCAAAACTCTCGGCGTGTCATGAGTTCCGATATGGTTCATCAAAAGATTAAGCGTTTTCTTCGGATAATTTTCACAGATCGTCATAACCGTCTCGGTAAATTCCTCAGCACTTCCACCCTTGACAAAGTTTATAAGCGCATTGGCAAAAGGGTAGTTCATAACCGAATCAAGCTGACGTCCGCGGAGATATCTCCTTCTCGCACCGTAACTTATTTTATTGGTGGCATCCTCCCAGACCTCACCAATAATGATTGCGTCCGACTTTTCAGCTTTGGCCGCTTGACGGATCTTATCAAGGAATGCATCGGGAAGCTCATCGGCAACGTCAAGTCTCCAACCCGAAGCGCCGAGTCTGAGCCAACGGCGGACAACACCGTTTTTGCCCGTTATAAATTTTGTGAACGAGACCTCGTCTTCATTAGTCTCGGGTAGGCTCGGCACACCCCACCAGGCCGAATATTTATCCGGCCAACGGGTGAATTTAAACCATTTGTGATACTCCGATTCCTCGGACTGATATGCACCTAACGTATCGTAACGTCCGTAGCGGTTGAAATAAACGCTGTCGTCACCGGTGTGGGAAAAAACGCCGTCGAGAACAATAGAAATTCCTCTTTTTTTAGCCTCGCGGCAGAGTTTTTTAAAGTCCGCTTCGGTGCCGAGCATCGGGTCTATATTCATATAATTCGCCGTATTGTAGCGGTGATTGGAGTGAGCCTCAAAAATAGGGTTAAGGTAGATCACCGACACGCCTAAATCGGCAATGTAATCCAGCTTACCGGTTATACCGTTCAGATCTCCGCAGAAATAGTCATTACCCAGCGAACAAGGTCCGTTATCCTGGCGGTATTCGGGCTTGTTCCAATAATCGGTACGGACAAACCTATCCTCAGGTACGTTATGTTTCGGTGTCTTGGAATTGAAAAAACGGTCGGGAAAGATCTGATAAATAATACCGCCGGCAAAATTGTCGGGAGTCTTAAAGCTATGCTCATACACCGTCAACTGCCATTGACCGCCGTCGGAGCCGATAAGACCCTCGCCACCCGAATATTTGGTTATATCCTTTCGGCCATAAGCCGAATCAAAGCAGAAGCTGTACCAATAAAGACCCTCTTTTAAAGTAAGGTTTACATTGTACCAGCGAAAATGCCCGTCCATATACTCCGCAGGGTCCATCGCGATCCAGACAGTGCCGCTGTTGTCATCGCGAAGCTTTAAAAAAACATCGGTAGCCAAAGCATCGTCGTGCAAAAGAACTCTCAAAGTGATGTTTTCCTTGCTCGAAACGGCACCGAAGGGTGTTTTGTAGTTTTTGTCTCTTGAATCAAAGGGAATGGTTTTCATTGTGTCTCCTCAGAAAGATGCGAAATGTTTATATTCTTTTTTAATATATTATATTTTTATATATTTTTCAAGACCATTGTTATATTTTGAATATCTATGCCGCCGAAAAGTTTGACATCACAACCAATTGTTGGTATAATTTCATTGTGCTTTTATTGATTTTGATTTTTCGGAGGAATTTATGGATAAATTGCAGGTGTTTTCAGCCTCGATATGGCGTGGAATCGAAAAAGCAGTCGGCGTTACCAATGATACGCTTTACACCTATATTCTGATAATTTTACTGGTCTTCGGAGGATTGTATTTTACCTTCCGCACGAAATTTGTTCAGTTCCGGCTTTTTAAGGAGCAGTTCAGAGCCGTTGCCGAAAAGCCGACGAAAGAAGGCTCGGTGTCGTCATTCCAGGCTTTGATGGTCTCGACCGCATCGCGCGTCGGTACCGGAAACATCATTGGCGTTTCTTCCGCAATTTGTCTTGGCGGATTCGGCTCGGTGTTCTGGATGTGGATCATAGCTCTTATAGGCTGTGCCACGGCTTTTATTGAGAGCACGCTGGCTCAGATCTACAAAAAACGCGGACCGAACGGTGCTTACGGCGGACCTGCTCATTATATCGAAACGGCAGTTAAAAGTAAGTGGTTGGCACTTGTGTTCACGGTTATTATGATTTTAACCTACGGTGTCGGCTTTAATATGTTAGCTTCCTTTAATCTGCAGTCGACCTTCTCAGGTTACGGTTTTTACCGCGAAAATACCGCTTGGATAATCGGCGGTATTGTTGCCGCACTGGTCGGTTTTTGCCTGCTCAGCGGCGGTAAAGGTATCGTAAAGGTAACCGAGTTGCTTGTACCCTTGATGGGTGTGCTTTATGTGCTTGTGGCATTGGTCGTTATGTGTATGAACATAACCGCTCTTCCCTCTGTTTTCGCTCGTATTTTTAAAGAGGCCTTTGATTTAAAAGCCATTTTCGGCGGATTCACAGGTTCCTGCGTTATGTACGGCATAAAGAGAGGTCTTTTCAGTAACGAAGCGGGTGTCGGCTCAGCACCCAATGCCTCAGCCTCGGCCGACGTAAAACACCCTGTAAAACAGGGACTTGTGCAGATGCTGTCGGTCTTTATCGACACCATTCTCATCTGCTCGGCAACGGCATTTCTGTGTATGTCATCAGGAGTTGAACCCTCTGCAGATTTTGAAGGTGCCGATTTTGTACAAGCAGCTCTTAAAGAGACTTTTGGCACGTTTGGCCCCATTTTCATAACCGTTGCAATGTGCCTTTTTGCATTTACCACCCTGCTCGGCAATCTTTTCTATGTCGACAAAGGCATCAACCACCTTATCGGTCGCGAGCCCTCAAAGGTTTTCAAGTCTGTTTATTATGTAGTTGCCTGCCTTGTGATCTTCGTCGGAGCGGGTCTGGAAGCTAATTTTCTTTGGAATGTCGCCGATGTTTTAATGGCATGTATGACACTTATCAATATGCCCGTGATAATTTGTCTCGGAAAGTACGCTTTCAAAGCTTTAAAGGACTACGAAAAACAGCGTAAAATGGGCAAAACGCCCGAATTCCACGTCGACGCTATCGACCTGCCGCACAAGGTCGATTATTGGGATTGAATTGAATTGAATTGTATTGTATTGAATCGAATAAAACTTGACAAAATATCCAAAAGGGCCGTGCAGTTTAAACCAAACCGCACGGCCTTTTTCACTCTAACCCTTTGAAAAACTCATCGTATGAGCAGTTGTATATTTTTCTCAACGCCACAATTATGCTCGCCTTAATATTCAACTCACCGGCTTCATACTTTGCGTATGTCGACCTACCGATATCACAACCCATTCGCTGCAACTCGGCACATAGTTTTTCCTGTGATAACCCCGAACCATCCCTGAGTCTACGCAGGTTACAGCCCATATTCAAATCTCTTCTTATCTTTTGCTCCATAATACCACCCTTTTAAAAGTTTTGACCAGTATTGGTTGCAACAATTAACATTGTATGCTATACTGAACCAAAACATTGACCGCTATACTGGTCAATTTTAGGGAGGCATATATGGCAACTTGCACTTTTTTCGGACACAAAGACACGCCAACACAAATCAAACCGCTATTAAAAGCGGTTCTTGTGGATTTGATAGAAAACAAAAATGTCGATACTTTCTACATTGGAAACCAGGGAAATTTTGATCTTATGGCACGTGACGTCGCAGAAAATCTAACTAAAGAATATCCTCATATCCGCTATTTTGTAATATTAGCATATTTTCCTGTAAAACAGTGTGAATTTAAAGATAATTCCAACACTATTTATCCTGATGGACTTGAAAAAACTCCGCCGAAATTCGCAATCTTAAAACGAAACGAATGGTTGCTCAAACATTCCGATCACGTTGTTACTTATGTTAAACACACCATTAGCTCAGCCGCAAGCTTTGCGGAACTTGCGAAAAAGAAGGGCAAATCCGTAATCAATATCGCAAATATTGGAAACTATCCTGCCGATCGTTGACACCTTCATCAATTCGTCATCCTGAGCCTTCGGCGAAGGATCTTGATTTAAAAGATTACTCACCGATTAACGACAAAATGAAAATTTTATCGGTCGTTTGAAATGCCGCTTAAGGTTGTTTGAATAAAAAATCTTCTACTTTGTTTGACTTTGAATATATTATATTGTAAAATAAACTAAAGAAATCTTAGAGGTGTGTTATGTTTAAGGAAATTTCTGCCAAAGATATTGACGGCAATCTTATCAAAGCGATCGCAAACGAATGGATGCTTATCGCCGCAGGAAATGAGTCAAACTACAATATGATGACCGCATCATGGGGTTTTATCGGCGAAATGTGGGGTAATGACTGTGCTGTTGCTATGATCCGTCCTACACGCTACACTTGGAAATTTGTTGATAAAAATGACTATTTCACTCTTTCTTTCTATGGCATCGCTAAAGAGATCCACAAGGTCTGCGGAAGTCAGTCGGGCCGTGATGTTAATAAGACCGAACTCACCGGACTTACCCCTGTTTTTTCGGACGGAACGGTGTATTTCGATGAGGCACGGTTGGTACTTGTTTGCAAAAAGCAGTACGTCGAACAGCTTAATATAAATAATTTCTGCGATAACGAGCCGCTTAAATGGTACAACGACGATCTGCACTATATGGTGATCGGCAAGATCGAAAAAGTTTTGATTAAATAAAGGATTTTTGATATGGGTGAATCAAAAAGGAATTTTGACCGTCGCAAAACGACGATAAAGCGTGCTAAAAAGCTTAAAAGGCTTGCAAAACTCGCACTTTTATACCTCGTTGTTGCCGCTGTTTGCGTTTCCGGAATCTGGCTCACGGTCATTTTGTACGACCATTATAAAGGCAGTCCCGCAGCACCTTCGGAACCGCAGTCACAGCCGCAATCGGTAGTATCCGGATCACAGAGCCTTACCGCATTGCAGGGTGTTGTTATGCCCGGCTCGGTTTCGGCTCAGTTTATTGATTTAGGTGTCGCCAGAACCGGTGCGAAGCTGCAGGATTTCAACGCGATAGTCATTCATTATACCGGCGATCCCGGTGTTACGGCCGCCGAAAGACGGGAATATTATATTGACCCCAACTCGTCGGTCAGCACACATTTTATTGTAGGAACCGACGGAAAAACTCTTATGTGTCTGCCGATAAACGAGCAGGCCAACGCCACAGGTCCCAGAAACTCTGACACGATCTCTATCGAGTACTGTCACACCTCATACGACGGACTGATGAGCAAAGAGACCTATACTGCATTAGTCGAGCTTTGTGCCACGATTTTAAAGGGCACCGGCAAGGGCACCGACTGTCTGTTACGTCATTACGACATCAACAGTTCGGCTGAGTGTCCGCAATACTACATTTCCCATAATGATGCCTGGAACACCTTTAAAGCCGACGTTGAAAAGAAGATGAAATAAGCGAAACAAAAGAGAGATTTAAGGTTCACTTCCTTTGAAGCGACCTCAAACCTCTCTTTTTTTATTCCATTTCAACAACTTTAGCGTCGAGCAATTCGGCATCTTCCTTTATGTGCGAAACAAGCAAAACCGATTTTCCGTTCTCGGAAAACTCCTCTCTTATTATCTCGGACATTATACGCTTATTTTCAAAATCAAGACCGTTGAACGGCTCGTCGAGCACAAGCAGATCACCGCCGAAAACTACCGCTCTCAGTATTGCAGTCCGGCGTTTCATTCCACCGCTCAAAAGTGATATTTTCTTGTGCCTTACCTCGTAAAGACCCGCTTTTTTAAGCAGTTCATCGACTCTTTTCGGATCGGAATCGTCAATCAGCATAATGTTTCGTTTGATCGACAGATGCTCCATCAATCGGTCTTCCTGAAAGACCGCTGATATCCTTTTCGGCACCGATATCTCTCCTGAGATCGGGGTCTCAAGCCCTAAGATCAGTCTTAACGCCGTGGTTTTTCCGCAGCCCGACTCGCCTTTGAGACACACGCATTCGCCCTTTTCAATTTTTAGAGAAAAGCCGTTCAAAACCTGCTTATCCTCGTAAGAAAACACAACATTTTTAAACTCAACCATGCTTTTTCACTCTCCTGTCGCCCCAAAATCTGAACACGCCCTTGAAAAAAAACTCAATAATAATGCTGAGTATTATTACCGTAAGAGTGACGGCGTAGGTCTCGTCGTAATTCATTGTCTCCTTACCGCTTTTAAGCAATTCGCCCAGAGAGCCGCCGGTCTCACAAATGACCTCTGCGGCTATTCCCGATTTCCACGCCAAACCCAATCCCGTGACGGCTGTGGAGATGATCTGCGGTGAGATCTGCGGCAGATCGATATAGTAAAGCTTTTTAAACCGTCCGAGTTCAAAGACCGTCGCCATTTCGGACAGTCTTTTATCGGGGTTATTAAGACCGTCGTGTGTTGTCTGCCACATTATCGGCAGAACCATCAAAACAACGATGACCTCGGGCACTGCGTCGCTCTCTAAAAACAGATATAAAAGAATGATAAAGGCGACCACGGGCACAGCTCTGATGATCTTGAAGATCGGATTAAACAACGAGTCGACAATTTTTGACAAATGGGTGGCAACTCCAAACAAAAATCCACCGACCGCACCCCACAAAAATCCCGTAAAAACCCTTAACAGCGAGGCACCGACACTTACAAAAAACGCCTTAGTCCGACACATTTCGGTTAATGTCCCAAATACCTTGAAAGGTCCCGGCAAAAGCAACAGCATCAGTTCATTTTCGCGGCTTAAAATGCGGGAAGCAGCCTCCCAGATAAGTATCCAGAAGGCTGTCACGGCAACATATTTTAAGATCTTGCAGCAAATTCTCTTAAACTTAGTTGGCTTTATAATAGAAGTCATCAGCTGGTAATTTTCCTCCGACAAGTTTAGCGTTAGCGGCGTACAAAACAGCGTAGAAGTTCTCAAGTCCGGTCTTCATATCGTTAGCGGTAATGAAGCAGAGGTTGCTGTCGGGAATAGCTTTTTTAGCAATCGGCACAGCGGCGGTAATGCCGGCATCGGTGCAATACTGAGCGGCGGCATCAACATTTGCCTTTGCGAACTCGATAGAAGCCTTGTACTCTTCCAAAAACTTTTCAACAGCCGCGGTGTTAACGGTGACATAGGAGTCAAGAGCGACAACACAACCCATCATAAGAGCTGTGTCGGATACCTTCGACCATTCATCGTTGATACTGATAACCTTCTTAAGGTTCTGCGATTTAGTCATAACTGTCGATGCGGCAGGCTCGGGCAACATTGCAAACTCGGCCTCACCCTTGATGAGTTTCTGATTGATAACGGTAGCCTCATCAAAAATAACGTTGATATCCTCGCCGATCTTAAGACCGTTCTTTTCCAGGATGTGTCTCAGAATATACTCGGGGTTGGAGCCTTTGCCTGCGGCATAAAGGGTCTTGCCGCGAAGGTCGGAAAGCGAAGTTATGGGCGTTCCGCCGTTCTGAAGAATAGAGAGAACACCGTTGGTGTTTACGGCCAGAACCCTTACTTTACCGCCGGTCGCGTTGTAAAGAGTTGCCGCAAGGTTAGTCGGAACAGATGCGATCTGGATCTCGCCTTTTAAGAACTTCTCCTTGAACTCGTCGGCCGCGGCGGCAACGGTAAAGGTGTAGTTGTTGGCGGTCGTTCCGGCCTTAGAGTCAGCAATAAGCTTTGCCATACCGATACCTGTAGGTCCGGTCATAACAGCGACGCTCATATCAACTGCCGAATATGCTGTCGAGGGTGTGCTTTCGGTCTTATCCTTTGCGCATGCGGTGAGACCGAAAATAAGGACAAACGCCAATGCGAACGACAAAATTCTTTTGATGTTTTTCATAAAAATTCCTCCAAAATAAGGGTTAAACGCCCTTTTATACTATTTTATATAGATTACCGAGCCTTCGCGCTTCAACATTCCGCTATTTTCTAACGAATTTAACGAACGATAAAGGCTGGTTCTTCCCAATTTTAAGCGTCTTGCCAGTTCGGCCATACTGATTTTAAGTACAACCTTGCCGTTTTCATCAGCCGCAGAGAGCAGGTATTCATACACCCTTTGGTCAGCACTGTCGGTCGAAAAGGTATCCAGTCTTCGGTTGAGAAAACGGAGCTTGTCGGTAAGGTAGGCTATATAATTGAGTGCGGTCTGCGGAACGGTTTTGAGCAGCTTTTCAAAATCCTGCTCAGCAATATAGCGGCAGGTGCAGTTAGTGTCGGCAATTATACTGCTACTGCCTTCCTGCCAGTTTCCGAAGACCGAAACGCATCCGAACATTTCACCTTTTTGAAGATTCCTAACCGTGACAGAGCCACCAAGTTCATTGACGCGCTTCACCTTAGCAGAGCCCGAAACCAGCAAACCTAAGGAACCGTTGCAAAAAAGCTCGCCGCCTTTTTGAACCTTTTGCTCACCACCGAACAGATCTTGTGCGAGTTTTCGTTCCTCATCGGTCAGACCGTCAAAAAGAAAGCTGTTCATATTCCACCTCCCAAAAGTGTACCAAACGGAACACTTTTCAATTACATTATACACATTCTCCCGCAAAAATCAACCCCTTTTTGCAAAAAAAATGTTAATTTTTTAACAACTGTTTTAAGATTATAACTGCCGGCAGCACCGATAGTATGCATTGCTGCTTTAGGGTGAAGACCAGCCCAGCCTATAGGCTCGTCGAATATCCGTCGCTTGCAAGAATCTCCTAACCACAAACATAGTGGCTCTGTTAGCCTCCCTTGTGTAAAGGGAGGTGGCACAGCTCGCTGTGACGGAGGGCTTGTTTTTGTTTTCTTACATAAGCACAATACCTCCGTATTTTGCTCCGCAAAATCCAGCTCCCTTTACACAAGGGAGGCTTACGCTGCAGCTGAACTACCCATAACCAAAGCTTTTTGGAACCACCGCCGGACGGTGGTATTCGCTACACAAAAAAATCCCTGCCCTTTGTGAAAACACAAAAGGGCAGGGTTATTTAATCAAACGTTATTAACTACTCCCGTGAACAACGGCAGTTCGTCATCATTGGTTATCATGAATATGAACGGGCGGTCGACGGTGAAATAGTATTTATTTGGCAGGCCTATCCCCCACCAACCATCTGTCATCACAGTAATTGCCGCCGCTTCGACTCCCTCTTCATCAATAATAACCCGCGCTCCATGTTGAGCATCTTCTAAAAATATACCGGTAGGATCAACAAAAGTCGGAGAAAAATCGGCAGTACAAGGATTCAGACAATCGGTAATGCCTAAATTCATAAAACCTTCCAGCATACTAAAATTCGAATCCACGTCAAACCTCGGAACCGACAAGTGAAGCTCCTTTAGGTAATAACCATACTTTTTATCGGAGGCAAAGAAGGTCATCATCTCTTCATCAGCCAGTAAATCGTTTACGCTGACACCCTCGTCAGGCAGTATAAACCACATGGAACCAGTTGCAAGATCTTTTTTAGCAGCAGTGAACTTTTCTCCCAATAAAACTCCGCCTTTAGAATCAACACAATTCATAAAAGCACAAGTCTTATCGCCGTTTGTACCGTGGAAAACGTTATCTTTGGTATAGGATGGTGAAAACTCGGACTCCCAACCCACTTTAAGATACGTTGTGGTTGCCAACAGAAGCGCCGTATCCGGATCGGTTTCGACACCTGGCACCATATCCTTAAGCAACCCGCCTGTCTGCGAATTCAACCAATTCTGCATAACCTTATCATAATTTTTTGAACCCATCTCTCCTTGGAATGAAGAGGTATAATAAATTTCAGCCAGGGTTTTAAAAACATCGTTTTTGTACTCAACGTCTTCATTCAGCCACACCGAGGTTGCCATAACGCTTGTAACCCTATCGCTATTTAAATAATTTGCATTCCATATATTGTTAGCCTGTATTCTTAGAGTCTCGATATCCTTAACTCCAAGCAGATCCAATATCTGTTGACGGCTGTTCCCGTCGGTCGTTTCGGCCAGCATTGCCAACGCCATATAAACATTTAAAGGAGAATAAACTCTGTTTTGTGAACTGTCTACCGACAAAAACTCCGCCATTGTCGATTTAAAAAACTCGTCAAGCTCAGCGCCGTAGCCGTAATACTGCCTTTTTTCATTAATATATTTTCTGAATTCAGAGTATGCCGTATCATCATCTTCGGAGAACCGGACAGCCTCAGGGTATTTTGCCTCAAAAATGGTTGCTTTAGCCGTTAGATCAAGCACATTCGGACGGAAAAACACGCCGACACCGATCATCACAGCAAGCATTGCGGCGATTGCCGGTACCCATCTGACTTTGTATATGAATTTCGGCTTATGCTTATCTGCTCTTTCGACCAACTTTTCGTCAACCGATCCTATTGCATCCAGTAATATGTCCGATCTCATATAAACACGCCCTCCTCTTCAAGGTATTTTCGCAGCTTTTCACGGGTTCTCAGCAGCATCATTTTGACCTTACTGCCGCCAAAGCCGAACCGCGCAGAGATATCCTTTATTGAATAGAAATACCAGTACCGACATAAGAACACATCGCACTCTTTTTCGGGCAATTCTTCCAAAAATGCCGATATCATTCGCGCCAATTCGCCGGCTTCAATATCACCCGAAACCGACTTGTTCTCGGAAACACACTGCTCAAGCTCCGACAGCGATAATTCCATCTCTCCGCCACGTTTTTGAGCGTTTTTCTTTCTTATTCTATCCAGCGACAAATTACGAACGATCGCACCGAGATATGTCTTTAACAGCTCCGGTTTTTTCGGTGGAATGGTATTCCACACTTTTAAATATGTATCACTTTCACACTCGTCGGCATCACACTTGTTTTCGAGTATTCTGAAAGCTATAGAATTGCAAAAACGGCCGTATTTCAGCTTTGTTTCGCTCAATGCCTGCTCGTTACGTTGCCAATAAAGCTCTACTATTTTTACATCCTCCACAACATCACCCCGTTTTAAAACCTTCATACATATAAACGTGAAAAATTACACTCAGTCACATAGATTATAACATTTTAAACACAAAAAATCTACAACATTGTGTCTACACGAAGCGGTCGGATCGCGGCACACAGCAAATGCTGTGTGCCGCTTCGCTTTTGCCCCGACAGTTGCCTTATTTAGACTTTATGCCGCAAAAGCGACAAGGCACCGCCTTCCGGCGGTGCCTTTGATCCGACCGCGTATTTCGAAAAACTTGTTCAACACAAGACCCATCCTCATCCTGAACGCTGGTGTTGGATCTTATTAAAGATTCTTCGGCGATGCCTCAGAATGACAGTTTTGCGAAAGGAGCAAGCCCTGCCCTACGGTGGTAAATTCTGATTTTTTTGTAAGGTGCGGCACCATCGACACACTGCAACCGGACCATCGTGGCGATGATCGCCCTATGATAAACTTTTCTATCAACCGATAGTGACCGCCGACAATAACGCAACAATAAAACCCTTGAACGAGGTCAAGGGTTTTATTGTTTATTATGCGGGTATCTTTTCTTACAATCTGTTTGACCGAGCAAATAATCAACGCTCGTACCGTAAAAATCGGCAAGCTTTATCAAAATAGACGTGGGGATGTCATTTTCACCCGTTTCGTATTTTGAATATCCGGTTTGTGACATTCCGATAATCTTTGCCAATGAGGTTTGACTTAAATCCCGGTCCTCACGCAGGTCACGGATCCTCTTATACATACCTATCTCCTAAAAATATTGATATTTTTATTATATTTAATCTGTTTCAGGTTATTGACTTTTAACCTGTTTTAGGTTAATATGTAATCAAGTGTTTCAAAACACGTGACAAATATTTTATTTTTGTCACGTAACTTTTGTCACGTAACCTATTGACATTTAACGCGGCTTCACTTATAATGACATCAAAAGGAGTCCTTAGTATGAAAAAGTTTATGTCACTGTTAATTATTATTATCGTTTTTTCGCTCACTGCCTGCGGCAACGGACGCCAAAACGATTTTGCCGATGTGAATTTCGATTTTTCGAATATTTCAAGCACAATACACTCTAACTCATCTTCTACTCCTGTGCCGTCACAGGTTACATCGTCTGCAAACACGAACAATGCGGAGAGCGCCCCTTCTTTCTCTTCATCAAACACTGCAAACACCTCGTCGGAAGCCACTTCCTCAACCGAAACGGTTGAAAAGCGCGTTTCGATCACAAAAACTGCTAACAGTATAACTGTTACGCAGGGGAAAAATGAATACACCTTAAGACGCCATATCAGCAAGGGTATAAATCTCGATACATGGAGGCTCACCAGGCAGGTCATCTGCGGCGAAGAGGTATGGAAAGATATCGATATTGAAGGTCCTTTGAAGCAGGAAGGCGCCGCCGATTTCATAGGCGGTTATCACGGCGACGAGGTATTCGAAACCGTTTCAATGACTGCTGACGGCGTCGAACTTGACGTTTCCTCTAATTGGAGCGCGTTTACCACCGCTAATTTTACTGTTTTAGTTAAATCGAAGGTTTATTACTGCAACGATACCGAAAAAGTTGCGTTTATAAGACACAAAAAGTTAGTATTTACTGACAATAAATTGACTGTTACAAATGATTGGGAGTACGTTGGTGACGAGAATTTCGTTCTCTCGGTACACACCGGCGGCGGGATTTGGTCGATTTTCTGCGACCAGATAAAAGGCTACAGCACTAACACCGACAGCACGATAAAAAACAATGTCGGAACGGCCGGCGGCAAGGCTATGGACGAGGTGACCATCTACGGTATAAAGGATTTCACTGTTACAATTAAGGGATTGTCTCAAAAAGATAAGCATTACGCGGCCGATGTCAGCTATTTCGGTTATGAAAAACGACCGCGTATCAAGCCGTATTTTATGACTGTTTATACCAGCACTCCGCGAGTTCTGGCAACAGGCACCCGCCTTTCCACCGCGTTCAGCATCACAGTTGAATAACTATTTTTGGGTTTCAGTTTTCAATCTCAATATCCTCAAGATAAGCGGCACACAGCATTTGCTGTGTGCCGCTTATCTTTTGCCTCGACCGTTGCCTTATTTAGACTTTATGCCGCAAAAGCGACAAGGCACCGCCTTCCGGCGGTGTCTTTGATCCGACCGCGTGTTTCAGCAACCCCTGCATTTCCTGATTATTCTGACGCTTTTGCTTTCCTTTTTAACAAAATACACTGCAAATATAGCCGCTTGTAGCAAAACTCCCGAAATCAACCTCAGTAACAATACATCTATTTTGGCAAATAAAAAATGAGAGAGTATTCCGCCGCTCATCGACACAAAAACAGGCGACAACACCCAGTTTTTAAGGTCCAATTTCAACTCTGCGGTCTGCAAAAGCTTTCGACAGCACAGCGATGAAGTGAGACAGTTGCTGACGATCATTATTCCTAAATACCCGTCGATTCCAAACCTCGGCAAAACAAGAAAAACCGCCGCTATTCTGATGCTTGAGTCAAATAAATTGTAGCCGAACATTGACATCTGGCGGTCGAGACCCTTCAAAATTCCAGCCGCTACACTTTCCATATACATAAACGGAACGATGACCGACAGCACGCGTATTATATGCCCCACATCTCTGTCCTTGTAGATAAAGAATGCGAGGTCGTCGCCCCATAACAGAAAGACCGAGCCAACAAAGATCGATAAATTCAAGGTCGTTTTAAGTGAGGTACCGACCGTTCGTTTGACAGTGCACATATCGCCGGTGGCCGCAGATTCGGATACCTCAGGAATCAACATTGTAGATAACGAGGTCAAAAACGAAGCCGGGAAGAACAAAATCGGCATTGCCATTCCGCGTATTGCTCCGTATAACTCTAAGCCCCGTTCTCTCAAACCGTAAAATAAGGTCAGCCTTGTCGGGACCAACAGATTTTCAGCGGTGTGAAGAGCGGTTGAAATATAGCCGGCACCGGCTAACGGTAGCGAAATTCGCAGTATTTCTTTTGAAACGCCGCCTATCTCGCCGCCTTTTTTCAATTTTCTGCTGTCGAAAACATACAAAATCACGCTCAAGGCACACGATGCCGTTTCGGCCACAGTATCGCCGAACAATACGGCCGCCGCAGCCGCAGCGACACCTTTTCCCACCGAACTTTTAAGCGCAAAAACAATAACGAGCATTCGCACCAACTGCTCAAAAAGCTGAGCGGCAGATGGCTGTGTTGCTTTTCGCCGAGCTATGAAATAGCCTCTTATACACGACGAGATGCCCATAAATACGAGCGAAAACGACAAGATCTGCAATGCTTCGACAGCAGCAAGATCTTTTATCCAATATTTGGCTATAAAAGGTGCAAAAGCGTGAGTGAAAACGGCTGTAATACCGCCGACTATGACGGTCAGCATAACCGCTTTTTTCATTATTATTTGTGTCGCCGACCGACCACTTTCGGCATTTTCAGCAACCAGTCTCGTCACTGCGGTCGAAATTCCCGTTGATGCAAATGTTGCAACCAACATATAGACTGAAAAAATGAGCTGATAGAGCCCGATGCCTTCAGAACCGATCTTATTTGAGAGATAAATTCTGAAAATTATGCCGATCGACCTTAAGATCAGCGAGGTCATCACCAGTGTGACCGTATTTTTAATAAAAACTTTGATCTTCATTATATCACCAGTAAAATCTATGCGGAAAATTATTTGTTTAAGCCAAAATCTGCATAATTACGGTCTCTTTGGAAAATCTAATTTAAAACCAAAGAAAGGACAAAGTACTACGATCTATGACCGGAAATTATGAAAAAGACATACTGGAAATTTCATCGATACTTCGCACCGACATTAACTTTGATACGGTTAAACGAGAGTTTATAATCGGCGGACGGCGATCAGCTTTATTCTTTTTAGACGGCTTCATAAAGGACGAGGTTTTTGAAAAAATACTGGAATTTATGCTTCGTATCCCGCCGGAAGAATTAGACGATATACACAATATGAGGGATTTTTCCCTTACTAAACTACCATATGTTGAGGTTGCTTTCGAGAAAGATGCCTATATGGCGGCACTTGGAGTATTGTCTGGACAAAGTGCAATTATCATCGACGGCGTTGAGGATGTCCTGCTTGTTGACACCCGAACCTATCCAAGCCGATCGATAGATGAACCCGACAAAGACCGTTCGCTCAGAGGCTCACGCGACGGATTTGTCGAGACTCTTATCTTCAACACCGCCATGATCCGTCGGCGTATCCGCGATTCCAGACTCAGAATGGAGCATTATCAGGTCGGAAAATCCTCAAAAGTCGACGTTGCTATCTGCTATATGGACGAACTTGCCGATCAAAAGCTCGTCAAAAAATTGCAGCAAAAGTTGAAAGAGGTTGATATTGCGGGAATTTCAATGACCTCGCAAGCGTTGAGCGAAATTCTCATCCCGTCTAACTTCTTTAATCCATTTCCTAAAGTGCGCTTTTCGGAGCGGCCTGACTTTGCAAGCGCCTGCGTTTTAGAGGGCAAAGTACTGCTTATAATGGATAATTCGCCGTCGGTAATGATCTTTCCGAATTCAATCGCCGATTTTTCTAAAGAGACCGACGATTACTACTTTCCGCCGCTTACCGGCACCTATGTCCGCATAATTCGTGCCGTAGTTTCACTTTTAACCGTAGTTCTAACGCCGATCACGCTGGTTTTTCTAAACAATCCGCATTTGACACCGCATTGGCTAAGCTTTATAAACACGCAAAAAGAGTCGCTTCTCCCCTTCTTCTTTCAATTTTTATTACTTGAACTAGTGGTCGACGGACTACGTCTGGCTTCACTGAACACCCCCGACACCCTTTCCTCGTCACTTGGTATAATCGGTGGTCTGGTTTTGGGAGAATTTGCGATAGAAGCAGGCTGGTTTGTACCCGAGACCATAATGTATATGGCGTTCGTGGCTATTTCTTCTTTTGCACAGCCGAGCTTTGAAATGGGCTACGCGATGAAATTTATGCGGATAGTATTGCTTATTTTGGCTCAATTCTTTGGATTTTGGGGCATCGGCATAGGATTTGTGACCATCGTTGTACTTGCAGGCTTCAGCAAAACGCTCAGCGGTCGCGGATACCTTTACCCTATCTTTCCTTTCTGCGGTCGCGATTTTCTGCGGCTTTTTGTCCGAACCAACATCAGAAGCCACGAAAACTCCGCAAAACAAGCCCGAAACGGGTAATTGGGGGTGTATTAGTGTTTTTAGACTGCATAAAAGCCTTTATCGTGGGCGGTTTGATATGTGTTGTGGGACAAATGCTCATCGATAAAACCAAGCTCACTCCCGCACGAATACTCGTTTCCTTTGTAGTTCTGGGCGTGTTTTTAACGGCTATCGGCGTTTATAAACCGCTTGTCGAGTTTGCGGGTGCTGGTGCAACCGTTCCATTGACCGGCTTCGGCTATACATTAGCAGAAGGCGTAAAAAAATCCGTCAACGAGCACGGGGTTATCGGTGCATTGATTGGTGGATTGACCGCAACCGCAGGCGGCATAACCGCCGCGGTACTGTTTGGATTAATAGCTTCCTTTTTCTCAAGACCTAAAAGCAAGTAACTCTGTTTCACGTGAAACAGACAAGTTTAAAAGGCAAATGTTTCATGTGAAACATTTGCCTTTTTCAAAAGTTACTCTTTACAAACAACAGCGGCTCTATTATAATATATATTAATGTAAGAACTGTTTGTTTCAATCTTTTAAAATATAATAATTGGAGACAAAAATGGGCAAAATAATTGCTGTAATAAATCAAAAAGGCGGCGTCGGGAAAACGACAACTGCCGTAAATTTAGCCGCCGGCATCGGCATTTCAAATAAAAAGGTACTGCTTGTTGATGCTGATCCGCAGGGCAACGCCACGACCGGCTACGGCGTGTCCAAACGCGAGGTCGAAGCCTCAAGTTACGACCTTTTAACCACCGGTGCAGGTGCAAAAAACGCTATAATTGAGACCGAATTCAAGAATGTTTCACTCATTCCTGCCAACATTAACCTCGCAGGAGCAGAGGTTGAGTTAATAAACATTCCTAAGCGAGAAAACCAATTAAAGACCGCATTATCATTAATTCGCGATGAATTTGATTACATATTTATCGACTGTCCCCCGTCTTTAGGACTCATCACCATCAACGCTCTGACCGCCGCTGACACGTTTTTAGTGCCGATGCAGTGCGAATACTACGCGATGGAAGGTCTTTCACAGCTTATTGCAACCGTAAAACGCATAAAATTGAGCTATAACCCCGACCTTTCGCTGGAAGGCATCCTGCTCACAATGTTCGACGGTCGTTTGAATCTGACACAGCAGGTTGTGGGAGAAATCAAAAAATTCTTCCCGAAAGAGCTTTACAAAACCACCATTCCCCGCGGTGTCCGACTCTCTGAAGCACCGAGCTACGGCCGTCCTATACAGTACTACGACGCTAAATGCAAAGGTGCTGTAGCCTATGACGACCTTGCAAAGGAATTTATAAAGAGAAATAAGAAATAAAGGAGTAAATATATGGCTTTCAAAAAAGGCGGTCTGGCCGAAGGTCAGGGCTTTGAGTCACTTTTTGCCGACAACTCAACACCGGGTAAGCAAACTCTGGAGTTAAGATTGTCGCAGATAGTTCCCAACCGCGACCAGCCGAGAAAAATTTTTGATGAACAAGCACTAAGCGAGCTGGCCGACAGCATAAAAAAACACGGTCTTATCCAACCTTTGCTTGTAAAACCCTTAGATAACGGCAGTTATCAGATCGTTGCCGGCGAACGCAGATGGCGTGCAAGCCGACTTGCAGGGCTCGAAAAGGTGCCGGTCGTTATCCGCGAGATGGACGATGCCGAAACCATGGAGATCGCTCTCATCGAGAACCTTCAGCGTGAAGATCTTAACCCCGTCGAAGAAGCAATGGGTTATAAAACGCTGATGGAAACCTTTTCGTTGACCCAGGAACAGGTTGCCGCCAAAGTCGGAAAATCCCGTCCGACCGTCGCAAACGCCTTGAGATTGCTGGCTTTGGGCGAAAAAGAGCTGGAAGCATTGCAGAACGGTGAGATCACACAGGGTCACGCAAGAACTCTCCTCTCCCTTCCCAAAGGCGAGATCCGCGACGAGGCCTTGAGGCTCGCCAAAAACGGTGCTTCGGTGCGTGAACTTGAAAATATTTCAAAAATGCAAAAACCGGGCATCACCGTTAGACGTCCGAGGGTCAAAAACAAGGTATATGTTGAGACCGAAGCCGCCTTGGCCGAGCAGATCGGCCGTAAAGTAAAGATCTCGGGCAACGGAAAAACCGGTACTCTGCAGATCGAGTTCTTCAGTGATGAGGACCTTTTTGATTTAGCAGCCAAGTTAGCAGGCGAAAAAGATGAGTAAACGCAAAGGCTTTATAAAAAGGATGACGAACGGTTCAAAAACCGCTTACACTCAACTCAAAAAAGCCAGCAGCTCCCGTCACCTCCTTCTCCTTACATCGGTCGTGGCAGGTACCGCGCTCGGCATCGTGTTCGATCAACTCATCCTGTGTTTAAGCATAGCCTTAGCCATCGCAATAGCTTTTGTTTTAATTAACGAAAACAACAATATATAGTATCATATTTTAAATAACACGCTATATATTGTGTAAATTATAATATTAGGCAATTTAAGGAGCAATAAAAATGTTAGACATCAAGTTTGTTAGAGAAAACCCCGAAATCGTAAAACAGAACATAAAAAACAAGTTTCAGGATGCAAAACTTCCGCTTGTAGATGAGGCAATCGAACTCGACGAGAAAAAGAGAGCTTATCAGCGTGAAGCCGATTCTTTGCGTGCCGACCGAAACGCCATCAGTAAGCAGATCGGTATGCTGATGGGTCAGGGCAAACGCGAGGAAGCCGAGGAAGCCAAGAAAAAGGTCTCCGAATTTGCCGCTCGTTTAGCTGAACTTGAAGTTTTGGAGTCAGAATACGAGGAAAAGCTGCTCAAAGTAATGATGACCATCCCCAACATCATCGATCCTTCGGTTCCGATCGGTAAAGATGACAGCGAAAACGTTGAGGTTCAGCGTTACGGCGAGCCGGTAGTTCCCGACTTCCCTATTCCCTACCACACCGAAATTATGGAAAAGTTTGCAGGCATTGACCTTGACAGCGCAAGAAAGGTCGCAGGTAACGGTTTCTACTATCTTATGGGTGACATCGCCCGCCTGCACTCAGCCGTTATCTCCTATGCCCGCGACTTTATGATCGACCGCGGTTTCACCTACTGCGTACCTCCGTTTATGATCCGCTCGAACGTTGTTACAGGTGTTATGAGCTTTGCTGAGATGGACGCTATGATGTACAAGATCGAGGGCGAAGACCTCTATCTCATCGGCACTTCGGAGCACAGTATGATCGGTAAATTTATCGACACCCTGAACCCCGAGGAGTCTCTCCCCTATACTCTCACCTCTTATTCTCCCTGCTTCCGCAAAGAAAAAGGCGCTCACGGCATTGAGGAACGCGGCGTTTACAGAATTCATCAGTTCGAAAAGCAGGAAATGATCGTTGTCTGCAAGCCCGAGGAATCTCCGATGTGGTTCGACAAGCTCTGGCAGAACACCGTTGATCTGTTCCGTTCGCTGGATATTCCCGTTCGTACCCTTGAATGCTGCTCCGGCGACCTTGCCGACCTTAAGGTCAAGTCGGTCGACGTTGAAGCCTGGTCACCGAGACAACAGAAATACTTTGAGGTTGGTTCTTGCTCAAATCTGACCGATGCTCAGGCCAGACGACTCAAGATCCGCGTAAAATCCAAGGACGGCAACTACTTCGCTCACACCCTTAACAACACCGTTGTTGCTCCACCGAGAATGCTCATTGCATTCCTTGAAAACAACCTGCAGGAAGACGGCACGGTCCGCATACCCGAGGCACTCCGTCCTTATATGGGCGGAATGGAAAAAATCGAAAAGAAGTAATTAAAATGAGTGCTATTTTTGATGATACAGCATACGAAATGAGTGTTAAAATTTTGCCTGAGGTCTGTACCTCGGGCAAAATTAAAATATCTCAGTTAATGATGCTTCATCAGCAGATCGGCGAAAAACATCTCAACGTTTTTAAAACTTCCTCTGAGAAAATGCGTAACGAGCAGAATTTGGCATTTATTTTCACAAAAGCCGCGATTTTGATTCAACGTTTGCCTTTGGAAAATGAGGAGATCACTGTCAGAACCTGGTGCAGCGAATTAAAAGGCGTTCGTTTCACCCGTAATTATCAGACGTTTGACAAAAACGGTGAAGTTTTGACCGAATGCAAGTGCGAAGTCACGACCATTGACCTTGAAAGCCGCCGAATCGTGCGACCGTCGAGCATCAACGGTTTAGATGATTTCCTTTACAACAACATTCTTATAAACAACTGCGAAAGCCCACGAAAGTTGTCCGCGTCAAACGAGGTTTCATTAGTTAAAACGATCAAAGTGACCGACGAAAACATTGATTTTAACAATCATGTAAACAACACCGTCTACGCCGATATGATGGTAAGCATACTGCCAAAGGGCAGGAAAGAGGAACCCGCCAAAGAGGTTTACATAAACTTTGTTAATGAGGTTTTGTCAGGCGAGATGATTGAGCTTTACGCCTTAACAAACGCGTCAGAACACGTTGTTCACGGCAAAGTTGGGGATAAAACGGTTTTCCTTGGAGAAATTAAATTTTAAATTAAGGTTTACATAATCTTTTGGAGAATAAAATGGAAATACAAAAAAGAATTGCCGCGATCCACGATATTTCGGGATTTGGCAAGTGCTCGCTGACAGTGGCATTGCCTGTTTTGTCTGCGGCTGGGTTTGAGGTGTCGGTCGTTCCCACCGCCGTGCTTTCAACCCACACGGCAGTAACGCCCGGCTTTACCTGCAGAGACCTTACTGATGATATGTTGCCGTTTGTAAAACATTGGAAATCGATAGGACTTACCTTTGATGCCATCTACAGCGGATACCTCGGCTCGACCAAGCAGATCGACATCGTCTGCGACATTATTGATATGTTCAAAGCAGGGGAGACCCTCACCGTTGTTGACCCCGCAATGGCCGACAACGGAAAAATGTACGCTCTTTTTGACGAGCAGTTTGCCCGGGAAATGCAAAAGCTCTGCAAAAAGGCTGACATTATCGTACCGAATATGACCGAAGCCGCGTTCTTGCTGGGTCGCGAATACAAAGAAGGACCGTATACAAAGGAATATATCGAAGATATTTTGAAAGAGCTAAGTGGTTTAGGTCCTAAAAAAATAGTTTTGACCGGCGTTTGGTTTGAGGAAAGTCACTTAGGTGCCGCGTGCTACGATACTGAAACCGATAGGGTAGACTTTGTTCTTAAAAAAAGGTTTTTAGGGATGTTCCACGGCACGGGCGACGTCTTTGCAAGTGCATTGACCGCCGCACTTGTTAAAGGCAAAAGCCTTAAAAAGTCAACCGAGATCGCTGTAAAATTCACGACCGATGCTTTAAAACGTACAGCAAAAGGGTATACAGACCACAAATACGGAGTCGACTTTGAACGCAGCCTGCCGATGTTGATTAGAAAATTAAAGTAATAAAAAAGAGAGGTTTACACCTCTCTTTTTTTATTCGGCCATTTCTATATGAGTATCATAATACTGTTCTTGAAAGTTGATCGCTTCTACGACCTGCGCTTCGGTAAAGGTCATTCCGACAGGTGCGGCAACCAGCTTATCCTCAACATCATTCTCGCGGTGAACTATGGCTATCACCCTGCAATGATACCTTTCAACTGGTTCAGACACACCCAAAAGATAAACGTCAAGTTCCTCGCCGTCGCCGCCCAAAACTCCCGGGATAAACCCGTAGTTTATCTTGTATTCAAGGCTGTATTTTTCTTTTTTATGCACAAAACCTATCGGTCGGTCGATTTCTATGTCGATTTCCTCGCCTAAATAGGATTTTACCTGTGCTTTTCGTTCTTCAAAGGTCATAATTTCACCAGAAATTCTAATTTTTGTTTTCACGGCGGCGGTGTACCGCCGAAGCGCTTACGCGTTTAAAAAGTCAAAGATTTTTCCGTGAAAACATTATAGCACCACAGTCACACTTTGTAAAGGTTGCTAAGGTTTAAAAAATTTAACGGAGACACTTTTTAAAGAAGTTGTCTCCGTTTTGCTGTTTAAATATAGAAATGACACTTTCAAGTTCTGATAGTGTCATAGTGAGTTGCATACTTTGAGAAAGGTTATAATCGCCGCAAGTAAGACCATTCTTTTGTTGGCAGGTGTAAGCGATATTGCAAACTTGGTTTGCAGCGATATTTTCTATTGAAAATCCTCCCTATGGCGGGATATTTTAAAAAAGAAAGCGATATAAAAGCCTTCGGCTTTTGCGATATTATATTCGTGCTGTTTCACACGGCGAAAGCCGTATATCACACGGTTTACCGTATATCGCATCGAAGATATATCGCTCGTGATTTCACGAAGATAGCTGAGGCACACTTCCTTACGGAGTGTGCCTCAAACCGCTCTTTTTTATTTTATTCTTCTGCCTCGGCTGCTTCAACGGCGGTTTCGATTTCCTCAGCTACTTCATCGGCTATTTCAGCGGCATCTTCTGCGGCTGATTCAAGTGCTTCCGCATCAGGCACGTCGGGAACATCGGTGACCTCTTCATCATCGTGCTCTGCGGTGGCGATCGACAGTACCTTTGCATCGCCGTCGCCCTTAAATCTCATCACACGAACACCCTTTGACGGACGTTTCAGAACGCTTATATCCTTTGCGGCAATTCTGATGATGATACCGTCGGACGAGATCATAATAATGTCCTCATCCTCACTGATTGCAAGAACCTCGGCAACGTCGCCGTATTTAGCTGTACGGTAGTTGAGAATACCCTTACCGCCTCTTGACTGCAATCTGTAGTCATCGAAAAGCGAAACTCGACCGTAACCGGTCTCAGTAACGGTGAGAAGTGCCTTATTCTCAGCGCTTACCGCCATACCGACGACCTCATCGCCTTCACGAAGCCTAATTGCACGAACACCTCTTGCGGTTCTGCCCATTTCGCGAGCCTGGGTCTCATTGAACTTAATAGCAAAACCTTTCTTAGTGGCAACGACCAGCTCATCCTCACCGCTTGTCCTGCAAACGTAAGCCAGTTCGTCATCCTCAGCAATATTGATAGCAATAATACCGGTCTTTCTGACATTCTTGAACGCACTGATCTCGGTACGCTTGATAGTACCGTTCTTGGTGATCATACATACATAGAATACCTCTTCAAGGTCGATCTTATTGCCGAGCGGCAGGATGTTTATGATCTTTTCATCAGGCATCAGCGGCAGGATATTGACAATGTTCATACCCTTACTTGTTCTCGAACCTTCGGGGATCTCGTAAGCCTTAATTCTATAAAGTCGACCCAAATTACTGAACATCAGCACGTAAGCGTGCGACGAGCAGGTGAACATATTCTCAACAATATCGTCGTCACGGGTGGTCATACCCTTTACGCCCTTACCGCCGCGGTTCTGAACGCTGTATTCATCAACCGGAACACGCTTGATATAACCGTTAACGGTCTTAGTGAGAACACATTCCTCTTCAGGGATAAGATCCTCGATGTCAACCTCACCTGTAACAGCGGTGATTTCGGTTCTGCGGTCGTCAGCGAACTTATCACGAAGATTCAAAGCCTCGGTCTTAACTATGTCAAGTATCCTCTCACGAGAAGCCAATATCTCCTGGCATTCCTTGATAAACGCCAGTTTTTCAGCCAATTCTTCTTCTATTTTCTGCTTCTCCATACCCGCCAATTTACCGAGCTGCATCTGAACAATAGCGGTCGTCTGAATATCATCAAGACCAAATCGGTCAGACAAACGCTCCTTGGACTCCGGTATAGTCTTAGAATTGCGGATTATACTGATAACCTCATCGATAAAATCAAGGGCGATTTTAAGTCCTTCCAAAATATGGGCTCTTTCCATCGCCTTTTTCATATCATAACGGGTTCTACGTTCGATTATCTCACACTGGAAGTCGATGCAGTTCTGAAGCATCTCCTTTAAAGTGAGAACCTTCGGCTTACCGTCAACAATAGCCAGCAGAATTGCACCAAAAGTGGTCTGCAATGCTGTATATGAATACAGCTTATTAAGTACGACCTGCGGATTGGCGTCCTTTTTGATATCAACAACGATCCTGATACCGCCGTCACGCTTAGAAGAGTAGTCAACAACATCATCAATACCTTCAATTCGCTTATCAGCGGCGAGGTCATAAATATGCTTTACAAGGTCCTTTTTTCGGACTTTATAAGGAATTTCGGTAATTACAATGCGGAATTTTCCGTTTCTGGTCTCTTCGATCTCGGCTTTACCGCGAACGGTGATCTTACCCTTACCGGTAGCATAAGCGGCACGGATACCGGCACGACCCATAATGATACCGCCGGTAGGGAAGTCGGGTCCCTTGATATACTCGCAGATGTCATTAAGTTCAGCTTCCGGGTTGTCGATAAGACAGCACATACCGTCAATGACCTCACCAAGATTATGCGGCGGGATCTCGGTAGCCATACCGACAGCGATACCCGACGAGCCATTAACAAGCAACTGCGGGAAACGAACAGGAAGAACCTCTGGCTCTTTCAAACGGTCGTCATAGTTGGGGTTGAAATCAACCGTATCCTTCTCGATATCATCCAACATATGGAGAGACAGTCGGTTCATCTTCGACTCGGTATATCGGTAAGCAGCGGCGGGGTAGCCGTCGATATTACCGAAGTTACCGTGACCGTCGATCAATGGATAGCGCAACGAGAAATCCTGTGCCATACGAACCATCGCATCGTAAACCGAAGAGTCACCGTGCGGGTGATAACGACCCAACACCGCACCAACCGTGTCAGCACACTTACGGTAAGCCTTTTCGGGAGTCAGTCCATTTTCATACATTGTATAAAGAATTCTTCTGTGAACAGGTTTAAGACCGTCTCTTACATCGGGGAGAGCACGGCCGACCAGTACCGACATCGAGTACTGAAGCATACTGGTTTTAACTTCGTCAACAATTTCAACCGGAACTATATTTGTATCTTCTGTTTCCGGCCAATAAACCTTTTCCTGTTTAGCCATAGTTTACTCTCCTTTCCTTAAATATCAAGATCGGTCGCAAATAGTGCGTTTTCTTCGATAAATCTTCTTCTCGGTTCAACCTCTTCGCCCATAAGCATCTCGAAAGTAGCATCGGCCAATTCGGCATCAGCCATAGTAACTTTAAGCATTGTTCTGGCTTCGGGATCAAGAGTCGTTTCCCATAACTGTTCGGGATTCATTTCACCGAGACCCTTATATCTCTGAACATCGGCCGAACCGCCTAATTGTTCGATATATCTCGCTTTTTCCTCATCGGTAAAGGCATCAAAATGCTGTTTACCCTTAGAAATTCTGTAAAGCGGAGGCTGAGCAAGATAGATGTGACCCGTTTCAATAAGCTCAGGCATATATCTGAAGAAAAATGTCAGCAAAAGTGTTCTGATATGGCTACCGTCAACGTCAGCATCGGCCATGATGACAATTTTGTCATAGCGGAGCTTGTTTATATCAAAGTTTTCACCGATACCCGTACCCAAAGCCACGATAACAGGAGTCAGCTTATCATTGCCGTAGACCTTGTCCTCACGCGCTTTTTCGACGTTGAGCATCTTACCCCACAAAGGCAAAATGGCCTGGTAGGTCGAGTTTCTGCCTTCAACAGCCGAGCCGCCAGCAGAATCTCCCTCGACGATGAAAATTTCGGTCTTCGCAGGGTCATCCGAGATACAGTCGGTCAATTTTTCGGGCATTCTGGTCTTGCCGCCGATACCTGACTTATTTCTCGAAGCATCTCTTGCTTTCTGAGCGGCCTCACGGGCATTAGAAGCGGCGATCGCCTTATCAATTACTATCTTACTGTCGGCAGGATGCTCTTCTAAATACTGATAAAGCTTCTCATTGACAATGTTTCTTACCAGTGTACCTATAGAGGTGTTACCTAATTTTGCTTTTGTCTGGCTTTCGAACTGTGCATCGGCCAATTTTACCGAAACAACAGCGACCAATCCTTCCATTATATCTTCGCCCTTTAAATTGTCCGAGGATTCCTTAAGCTTTTTAAAGTCGTGGGCGTATTTATTTACCACACGTGCAACAGTCTGGCGAAATGCAGTCTCATGAGTACCGCCGTCGATAGTATGCAAAGTGTTGGCAAAGGACATTATCTTAGAGTCATAAGCCGTCGACCAGATAAGTGCGATCTCAGCGGTCGAATCGCCTTCCGAACCCGAAAAATAAATAACCTCGCTGTTCAAAGGCTCTTTCTTGATACCTGCTAACAGATATTCAACATACGACTTGATACCGCCGTCATACTGCAGATCATCCTGACGGTCCTTAGTATAAGAATCGGTACGCTTATCTGTCAAAATAACGCGGATACCGGCATTTAAGAATGCCTGCTCACGCAATCTATTCAACAAAGTATCGTAATCATAAACAGTAGTATCGGTAAAGATAGACGGATCTGGCTTAAAGGTAACGGTAGTACCGGTCTCATTGGTCTCACCAATAATGTCGAGACCTGTAACGGTATTTCCTTTTTCGTATCTCTGTTTGTAAATATTCTTGCCGTCCTTGACCTCGACCTCAAGCCAGCTCGACAAAGCGTTAACGACCGAAGCACCGACACCGTGCAGACCGCCCGAAACCTTATATCCGCTTCCGCCGAACTTACCGCCTGCATGCAGGATCGTAAATACAACAGTGACGGTAGGGATACCCTTTTGCGGATTGATACCGACAGGTATACCACGGCCGTTATCGGTTACTCTGATAATACCGTCGTCCAAAATATCAACGGTTATCTTATCACAGTAGCCTGCCAAAGCCTCATCGATTGCGTTATCGACGATTTCATACACAAGGTGGTGGAGACCGCGTTCACCGGTCGAGCCGATGTACATACCCGGTCTTTTTCTGACCGCTTCAAGTCCTTCCAAGACCTGTATGGAATTTTCGTCATAACTTTCCGTTACCGGTGTGACTGCTTGATTACTCATACTTTACTCCTTATCAAATGTTTTCTTGTAACGAGAATTTAGATCCCGCTCTCTTTTCGAGCGTAGCAGGGGAGAGTTGCGATATATAAACCTTCATCTTGCCGGATTGGTTGCAGATGACAAAAGATTTCGGCAATTCAAACGAGACATTGACCGTCTGTCTGCGTTTTTCGGAGAACTTTAAAAAGTCTCTCGAAATCTTTGAAACAGTCGTCGTATCCATATCGAAAATACCAATAATATCCTCTTGTTTTACAATGCAATCCTTACCTAAATGAAGAAAAATAAGAATCAGTCCTTTTTATTCTTGAGGCTTAACAGTTCCGTTTTCAACTAAAAAAACCTTGCCGTTTTTCAAGCCTTTAATATTGTTGGGGTCACAGCAGGTGATAAATACCTGCCAGTCTTTGATATGATTTAAAATATAGTTTTGCCTCGACAGGTCAAGCTCACTCATAACGTCATCAAGCAATGCTATGGGTGATTTGCCGGTGATCTCCCTCATAACTGCCGATTCCGCAAGCTTCAAAGAAATCGCCGCCGACCTCTTTTGACCTTGAGATCCAAAAGTTCTGGCACTTAAACCGTTTATCTCTATTTTAAGGTCATCTCTATGCGGTCCTACCGATGTCGAAAGAGAATACATATCGTTACTTCGGGCAATTTTTAGGTTTTCCGACATTTCCTGCTTTGTTTCGCCGACAGTTGTGTCGTATTCTATCGAGATTTCCTCTTTTCCGTCGGAGATACCGTCGAAAATGGTCGGAATATAGCGTTTTAACGCCTCAATATGTCGTTTTCTGTAGCCGACTATCTCGAACCCTAACTCGCAAAGCTCGTTTTCAAAATCCAGCAAAAAATCTTCCAGCATCGGATTGTACTTTATGTCCTTCAAAATGCGGTTTCGTTGGTCCAAAGCTCTGTTATACCGCCTTAACAACTCGATATATTTCGGATACAGCTGCCCGATGGAAAGATCTAAAAATTTTCGTCGGTGCTGCGGACCATCTTTCACGATATTGATATCAAGCGGTGAAAAGACAACAGCGTTTATCTTGCCTGCGATCTCGGCCGCCGAGCGATATTCTACTCCGTTCAAGGTAGCTTTTCGGCGTTTGTCGATGTCAATCACGCACTCCTGCTCACGCTGTTCATCAAAAAACTCCAACCCTATCTTAGCCATTTCAGCACTAAGGTTAACGAGTTCATGATCCTTACTGCCTCTGAAACTTTTGGCACCCGTAAAGCACCATATCGCCTCAAGCAGATTGGTCTTGCCCTGAGCATTCTGCCCGTAGATCACATTGATACCGTCGCATGGCTCAAACTCGGCGTTTTTTATGTTTCTGAAATCCTGCAGGGTTATTTTTTTGATAATCATCAGGCTTCGACCTTGATCTTATAACGGTCAAATTCGACGATCTCACCGCCGCGAAGCTTTTTGCCACGCATAGTGCAGACCTCGCCGTTGACCTTTACAAGTCCATCCAAAATAACAGCCTTGGCTTGTCCGCCGGAACCTAATATTCCTGCAAATTTCAAAAGATCGTCAAGCTTGATATATTCGGTATGAATTTTTACAGTTTCCATTATTCAGCCTTCAATCTCATAGGCATCAACATATAAATAAAGTCGTCGCCCTCTTTAGGTAAAATTATAATAGACGAGAACGGACCGTTGAAATTGACGGTGATATCGTCAGTCTCACAAGCTCTCAAAGCGTCGGTCAGAAAACGGTTGTTGATACCGATCTCAAACTCGTCACCCGTGATCTCGGTCTTGTAAACGTCAGTTACCTTACCGACAGCGGTTGCACACGAGAAGGTGATATCCTCATTAGTGATCTTGCAACGCATTGTCGTCTTGATCTGGTCATTGATAATAAGCGAAATACGCTCGATGATCGACACCAATTCTCTCGAATTAGCAACAGCGGTAGTAGCATAAGAAGAGGGCATTATCTTCTTATAATTGATAAATTCACCCTCGATCTTGCGAGAGATGATAGAGTATCCGCCAACCTCTAAAGCAATATGTCTGCGGCCGATAAAGAACTCGATGTTTTCATCATTATCACCGATGATCTTAACGGCTTCGGCAATAGTCTTAGCCGAAACAACGAAGGAGATATTTTTGCCCAAACGGATATTTTCTTTTCTGACAGCCAGTCTAAAACCATCAACACCGACAATCTTCACGCTGTCCTCCGCGATATCAAACAAAAGACCGGTGAGAATAGGCTTCTGGGCATCGGCGGCGGCACAGGCGAATACAGTCTGCCTTACCATAGACTTCAATGTTTCACAAGGGAAGATTATACGCTCGCAATCATCGATCGTAGGCATTTCCGGGAAATCCTCTGCAGGCATACCCATAATGTCAAACATCGTAGACTCAGATTTGATCTTACATACCAAACGGTCGTTGACCTCAAAAGAAACGGTCTCGCCCGAAAGACTTCTTAAAATATCACCCAACAGCTTTGCTTTGAAAACAATGCTTCCTTCTTCGGCACAGGTGATGTCGATAGTTTTGGTCATACCTACTTCCAGGTTATAAGCCATCATTTTAAGACCGTCTTTAGTTGCGGTCATATGAATACCCTCCAAAACGGGGAAGGTAGCCTTAGTAGCAACAGCGCGCGACAGATTGGTTACTGCTTCGCATAATTTTTCACGGGATACAAGAAATCTCATTTTAAAAATTTCCTTTCGTATAATGTTCTTATTAAAATAGTAGTGATAGTAGTAGGGTGGAAATTGTTAAGAATTTTAAAAACGCTGATTATAAACAGGAAAACAGGTCAAAAATTATTAAATTGCGGTTCTTGATAAATTGTGAATAAATTTGATAACTTTTGTCGATCCACAAGGGTGTTGAAAAGTTAGTTGTGAATTCCTGTGGATATGTGGAAAACCGGACGCTTTATGTCAACCGAAGTAACCGCTTTTAAGAATTGACGTTTTTAATGATATCTTCGATAATTCTCTTTTCCATTTCGTTGGTCTTAATTAACTTTTTGACCTTGTCGGTAGTGTAAAGAACGGTAGTATGGTCTTTATTGAACTTTTTACCGATCTCGGTCGAAGAAAGACCCATGACCTCGTGAACGATATACATAGATATTTGTCTTGCCTTAGCGATCTCGGCCGATTTTTTTCTTGAGAAGATATCTTCGGTCGAAACATTGTAGGTGCGCGATACCTCATCGACTATTTTTTCAACCGTAACGGGATCGGGCATAGTCTCGCTCACAACGTCACGGATATAGCTTTGAACCAAGGGTAGGTTCAGCTTGTTGGAATGTATGGTAACGTAAGCCTGGAGCTTTTTGATGATGCCCTCGAGCTGTCTGATATTGCTCTTGACTTGCTCGGCGATGAAGTAGAGCACGTCGTCATCGATCTCTAAGTTCAACTGCTCGGATTTTGATTTGAGAATTCCCACTCTTGTCTCAAAGTCCGGCGGAGACATATCGGCGATAATACCGCTTTCAAAGCGGGAACGGATACGTTCTTCCAAGGTCTTGATTTCTCTCGGCGGACGGTCAGAGGTAACGACTATCTGCTTTTCGGGATGAAGAGCGTTGAAGGTGTTAAAAAATTCTTCCTGAGCGTAGTCCTTACCGGCAATAAAGTGAATATCGTCGATAAGCAGAACGTCGACCGAGCGGAAACGGTTGTGGAACAGATCGGTGGTCTGGCTTCTGATAGCCTGGACCAGCTCGTTTACAAACTCCTCACCGCTGATGTAAAGCACCTTTTTGTCGCCGAATTTTGTTTCTACGCTGTTTTTAATAGCTTTTAATATATGAGTCTTACCTACACCCGAATTGCCGTAAATGAACAAAGGATTGTAGATATTGGACGACGGGTTGTCCGCAACAGCCATCGCAGCAGCGTGAGCGAATTTGTTTGAAGAACCGACAACGAAGTTTTCGAATGTGTAACCCTCGTTTTTGTCAAACGCGACGACCGTCTGCTCCTTAGGAATTTCACGGACGATGATCTCGATCTTCATAGGGATTCCGCAAATTTCCTGCAATGACTTTTCTAAAATTTCGCGGTAGTAGGAGTCGACCGTCTTTTTCTTCCATACATTGGACGTGATGAGATAAAAAGTTCCGTCCTCACCCTGTTCGGGCAAGAAATCATCCATCCAGACGTTGATGCCGACATCAGTAATTTTTTGAGTTTCCTTGCAATTTTCAAGAACGCGATCCCACAGTTCTTTTACACTGTCAATAGCCATTTGCACTTACCTTCCAAATCATAATATGTAAATGAGATTTATATAAATATATATATTTATATAAAGGGTCAAAAACGGGTTTAAAAAGGGATAACAATACCCATTTAAAATAATACCATAAATCTAACTTTTTTTCAATAAAAACTGAAGAAAAAACCCCTTAAAAATTACCAAAAAAAGTACAACATTTTTGACATATTTTATAGTAAAAAAACACCTTACGAAAATTAGATTTTCGCAAGGTGTTTTTTTAAATATTTTGATATTTTTCTTTAAATGTTTCGAGTGAAATATCCGGATCTAAAAGGTCGTCGGCTGAAACATTAAAGTGTTTGCAGAATAAAAAAATAAAACGAGCAGGCGGGCAAACAGTGGTTTCATATTTAGCTAAACAATCTCTTGTGATTCCAAAAATTTCAGCTACCTGGTGTTGTTTTAAATGATGTAATTTTCTTATGTATTTCATTTTATAACGGATGCCGACTTTAAATTCTTCCATAAATAAACCCCTAACAAATAAAAAAGTGTGCAGCCGAAACCACACACCGAAAAATGCAGCTTTGACTGTTGCTACGCAGTTTATTTCCCCGTGAGAAAATAATTCGAAAGCATACATTTTTACCAAAAGTATGCTCACGGGTTTGCATATTAAACTACGTAGCAAGTATATTTTATCACAAAATTTCAAAATATGCAATAGGAAGGTTGTTTAAAAAAATTCTTACGGTTCGGCACAGAATGATATTTTGTTGATTTTTAAAGCGAACCGTCAGGGATGCCGGTCCTTACAATAAATTTTAAAAATGTCATTGTAGGCACAAACATCGCTGTAAAGTCGATCACCGATCACCCAAATCCGTTTAGAAAACAAAAAACAGAAGCCCATAGGCTTCTGTTTTTTATATGTTTGGTTGTATGTACATTAACCTTCGGTAATGCACTCTACGGGGCAACCGTCTGCGCAAGAACCGCAATCGATGCACTTGTCTGCGTCGATCTCGAACTTGTCATCGCCTTCGCTGATAGCCTCTACAGGGCAAGCAGCTGCACATGCTCCGCACTTGATACAATCATCAGTAATTTTGTATGCCATTGGTAAAACACCTCCGTACAAGTTATTTCAGTCGCCTGATTACAAGTTTATTGTAACATACTTTTTATAAAATGCAAGAGGAAATTGCAAATTACCGGTTATTCATCTGCATTTTCCCAGTTGTGCCAGACGTTTTGAACGTCGTCGTTCTCTTCGAGCATATCAATAAGTTTTTCCATTTTCAGAGCCATTTCGGGATCGTCAATGGTTGAGGTGGTGGCAGGAACATAAGTAGGCTCAGCCGACAGGAAGGTATAACCCTTTGCACTCAAAGCCTCACTTACTGCACCGACTGAGTTTACATCTGTGGATATCTCGAAGATATCGCCGTCGAAGTTGAAATCCTCTGCACCGGCCTCGAGAGCGTCCTCCATAACCTTGTCCTCGTCAAGTCCTTCGCCTTCGATAACGATAAGACCCTTGTACTCAAACATAAACATAACCGAGCCCGACTGACCTAAATTACCGCCGCATTTGTCGAAATAATGACGCATTTCGCCTGCGGTTCTGTTACGGTTGTCGGTCAATGTCTCAACAATAACGGCAATGCCCGAAGGACCGTAGCCTTCGTAAATGAGCTGTTCGTAATCGGCACCGCCCTGTTCTCCTGCGGCCTTTTTGATGATGCGGTCGATATTATCGTTAGGAACGTTGTTTGCCTTGGCCTTGGCAATAACGTCCTTCAATTTGCTGTTGACATTGGGATCGGGTCCGCCGGCCTTAACGACCATTGTAAGCTCACGGCCGATACGGGTAAAGACCTTGGCTCTGGCCTGGTCGATCTTCTCTTTCTTTCTTTTAATTGTACTCCATTTAGAATGTCCTGACATAAAATTGCCTCCGAGTGATCTTAAATTAAGTGTTATTTTAGCACAAATATTTACAAATTACAACCGTTATTTAGAAGCGGTGTTCTTTCTGTGACGCAAAAAGTCCTCTAAGATAATGGTCGCGGCAACGGCATCGACGATCTGTTTTCTCTTTTTGCCCCGTGTATCGGTGAAATTGAGTGCAGTATGGGCACTGACGGTGGTGCAACGCTCATCCCAAAGTTCGACGGGAAGACCGGTAGCCTCTTTCAAAGCATTGGCTGCGGCGGCACATTCTTGTGCCTTAAAGCCTTCCGAGCCGTCCATATTTTTAGGGTATCCCACAACTATCATTTCAGCGCCGAGCTCCTTTGCTTTTTCGGCCAGTTTTACGATCAGTTTTTCACGGTTATATTCAGTGATAACGCCTTTAGGAAACGCAAAGGACTCGCCCATATCGCTCAAAGCGACGCCTGTTCGAGCCGTTCCGACATCAACCGACATAATAAGCATATTCCACACCCTTTCAATTGGATATGATACATCATTTTAAGGCAAAAGACAATAGGAAAATCCAAATTGTCTTTGTAAGGGCTATCATTGATAGCCTGAATCAAAACCATTGTCATTCCGAGCAAAGCGAGGAATCTTTTTTATTGCGGAACAGATAAACCTGTTTCCTACGTTGTAAAATTTAAAATATCATAGTAGGAAAGCTGATTTTGCCTTCCTCAAAAACTCACTCTACTGTCATCCTGAACGTATGTGAAGGATCTTGAAATAAACCTAATTATTTTGTAAAGATTCTTCGCTGCGCTCAGAATGACATTTTGTTGATCTTTAAAACGGACCGCCCGGGAGGGTGGTCCCTACAAATAACCCCCACACCAAAAAGATGTGGGGGGTTGGCGGATTTTATTTACCTGACGGTCTGATTATTTACTGAGCGGTTTTGCATTCCAGATGTTGGTTGCGTAGTCGTGGATCGAACGGTCGGCCGAGAAGATGCCGGCGTTTGCAATGTTCATAAGACTCATTTTTTGCCATCTCATAGTATCATTATAGAGGTTTGTAGCCTTGGTTTGTGCCTCGCAATAATCCTCGAAATCGGCAAAAGCCATATAGTAGTCGGAGTCTCTCAAAGCACGGACCAGATCGGGAAAATAGTTTCCGTTAATGCCGTTTGCTATAAACTCAACTGCTCTGCGGAGCTTCGGGTTATTGTTATAATATTCCCAAGGATTGTGGTAGTTCTGTGATTTCAATACCTGCGGTGTTCTCATACCGAAGATGATGATGTTATCATCACCGACAGCCTCGTGGATCTCAACGTTTGCACCGTCCTCGGTACCCATTGTGATAGCACCGTTGAGCATCAGCTTCATATTACCCGTACCCGAAGCCTCGGTCGAAGCTAAGGAGATCTGCTCCGAAATATCGGCCGACGGGATCATAAGCTCGGCCATAGTTACGCGGTAATCCTCAACGAACAAGACTTTCAGTTTATCCTTAACGTCGGGGTCGTTCTCTATAACCTTAGCCAGCGAGTGGATCATGTGAATGATCTGCTTTGCAAGGTAATAGCCGGGAGCCGCCTTTGCACCGAAAATGTAGGTCTTGGGTGTAAACTCGGCATTGGGGTTATCCTTGATCTCAAGATAATCAGAGATGATGTGAAGCGCATTAAGGTGCTGACGCTTGTACTCGTGCAGACGCTTTACCTGCATATCGAAAATAGAGTCGGGGTTAAGCAAAACGCCGTACTCGTTCTTGACAAATTTAGCAAAACGCTCCTTGTTGTTGCGTTTGATGTCCTTTAATTTCAGCAAAACGTCCTTGTCGTCGGCAAACTTTTCAAACTCTTTGAGCTTTGCGTTGTTTAAGATAAACTCGTCACCGATGCACTCCTTGAGCAGGTTGTTAAGTTCGGGGTTCGACTGGCACAACCAGCGGCGGAAAGCAATACCGTTGGTGACATTGGTGAACTTTTCGGGAGTGATGCGGTAGTAATCGTTAAAGAGATTGTCTTTCAAGATCTCGCTGTGAAGTCTCGAAACACCGTTTACGCTGTGGCAAGATGCAACACAAAGGTTAGCCATCTTGACAAAGCCGCCTTCGACGATAGCAGTCCTCTCAACGTATGCTGAATCGTGGGTCTTTTCCCACATTTCGTAACGGAAGCGGTTGTCGATCTCGGTCACGATCTGGAAAATTCGGGGCAACAGCGAGCGGAACATATCGACCTGCCAGCACTCTAACGCCTCACGCATAATGGTGTGGTTAGTGTAAGCGGTGGTACGCTTGACGATATCCCAAGCCTTATCCCAGCTGTAGCCGCAGTAATCGAGCAGATAACGCATAAGTTCGGGGATAACGAGTGCCGGATGGGTGTCGTTAATATGGATAGCGGCCTTTTCGGGCAGATTGTCGAGAGTGCCGTATTTTCTAAGGTGTCTCTGCAGAATATCCTGAATAGAAGCGGATACTAAGAAATACTGCTGGCGGAGTCGGAGCATTTTGCCTTCGGGATGGTTATCTTCGGGGTAGAGGACCTTGCTGATGACCTCACTCATTGCCTGGTGCTCAAGAGCCTTGGCGTAGTTACCTCGGTTAAAGGCGGTCATATCAATGGCCGGTGTCTCCGAACTCCAGAGACGAAGCACATTAACGCTCTTACCGTCAGCACCTGCAACCATAAGGTCATAGGGCACAGCCTTGACGGTGGTGGTGTTTATAAGCTCAATGCTGTGGTGGTTGCCGTCCCAGGATTCCTTTATCTCGCCGCCGAAATCAACGTCAACTATCGAGCCGTCGCGGCGCTGAAGCCAGACACTGCCGCCGGGAAGCCAGAAATCGGGCATCTCGGTCTGCCAGCCGTCAACAAACTTCTGACGGAATATACCGAACTCATACTTAATGCAATAGCCCATTGCGGGGTAGCCGCTTGAAGTAAGACCGTCTAAAAAGCAGGCTGCAAGACGGCCCAAACCGCCGTTGCCGAGACCTGCATCGGGCTCTAATTCATAAAGTTTTTCTAACTTTACGCCGTACTGCTTAAGTGCTTTTGCGAAAACATCGGTAACGCCCATGTTGAAAAGGTTGTTTTTAAGACTTCTTCCCATCAAAAATTCCATGGAAAGATAATAGACCATCTTGCTTTCTTTTTCAGCGATCTCGTTTCTGAAGCCTGCACGGCGTTCACGCATAAGATCCAAAAGAGCCAAAACAGAGGCTTTGTAAAAAAGCTCGTCGGAAGCCTGCTCGGGCGATACGCCGAAGTTATGCTTCAGCTTGTTGCCGATAAGCTCGTGAATTTCTTTAATAGTGTACATCGGGATCACTCCAATAATAAATTTCTAAAAATTCATTAAATATTCATTGATTATTCTTCGGCTTTATTTTATTATTATAGTATAGAACATTAAAACTTAGCCACAGGTTAAGTGTACATTTATAATGTATCACTTACATAATAATACAAAGTTGATAATAATGCAATAGGAATTATGAAAAAATATTACCTAAATTTTATGCAAGTTTTATATAGTTGTTCAGTTTCGGGTTGTAATTTTTCCCGAATTTAGTCAAATTGCACAAAATATCAAACTTTTTAAAGCATAAGCGAGTTTTCGAATTTCAGGAATTGGGTGTTTTTATGGAAGATAATAAAAATTTAAATTCAGAAGAAATTGAGCAGATGTCGGCAACTCCCGTTACACAAGAAGCCGACGTTTATAAGGAGACCGGTGTTGAATCGATAGGTTCGTCGGTCGATTCGTCGGTAGGTTTGGATGAGACTGCCGTGACTGCTGACGAACCGCTTGAAGTAACTGTTGAGGCAACTGCCGAGATAACTGCTGAGACAACGGCTGAGCCGTCTGTGTCTGCACATTCGGTTGCTGATGGTACAACCGCTCCGGGTTATGCGTATTTTTCTTCATTGGATGAGGAAAGACGGGAAAAACTTCGTCGAAAAAGGGAGATACGAAGGCTTTCAAATGCTACTGCGATACCGCTTATCGGTTTTGATATAGTGGGATTTGTTGTCGCTTTGATCTTGCAGATCTTTTTAATTGTGCTTTTAGGACAGGACCGAACTGAAGAACTTTTGCGTGATCCCGATTTTAATTATCTTTTCAGTGGATTTTTCAGTATAATTTATCTCTTGTTCCCGTTCCTTTTAATAAACAAAATGACCGGAATAAAGCTTAAGAGTACCGTCGCGTTCGGACGTTGTCGATTCAGTAAGGCAATATCGGCTATTATGCTCGGCTTCGGTGTTATTGCGGTGTCTCAGTACGCCAGCTCGTATTTTAGCCTCGTTTTGGAGAATATTCTCGGTCGACCTGTTGTGAATCCGGCGCCGGAATACGGCACGGGAGTTGTTTCGTGGATCATAAACCTCGTTTGCGTCGGTCTTATTCCGGCGGTTATGGAGGAATTTGCGTTCCGCGGCGTTATTTTAGGAACTACAAGAAAGTTCACGAGTGACGGACTGTCGATACTTATCAACGCTACGTTGTTTTCGATGTTCCACGGAAATATTCACCAGATACCGTTCACCTTTGCATTAGGACTTTACCTTTCGTATATAACGGTCTATACCGGAAGTGTTGTCCCTGCAATGGTCGTTCACGGTGTTAATAACAGCTTGGCTGTAGTCCTCTCGATGCTGACAGATAGCGCTTCGGGACTTGCACAGACCGTAATTAGCGTTTCGTATTACGTCATACTTTTGCTGGTCGGTATTTTGGGACTGATCATATTCATTAACAGTGACAAAGATCCGTTGAGACTTTCCAAAGAGCGTTCTGAGGATGCAAAAACGGTTGCAGGCGATTATTTTTCGTCTGCGGGCTTCATTATTTTTGCAATTATGACCTTTATAAGTGTTTTGGACGTGCAGTACGGTCTGACATCTAAGATAATTGAAAAAATGTAAAGGAATTGCGGTTTAAGGGGTAAGGATATGACCGAGTTTATGAGTCAGGCTCTGTTGCTGGCAAAAAAGGCGGGCGCGGAAGGTGAGGTGCCGGTCGGTGCTGTCATCGTTCGAGACGGGGAGGTAATAGCCACGGGCCAGAACCGCCGTGAAACTCAAAAAAATGCCACACGGCACGCTGAGATCGAGGCTATTGAAAAGGCTTGCGAAGTTTTAGGCTCGTGGCGGCTTGAGGACTGCGAACTGTATGTCACTTTAGAGCCGTGCCCGATGTGTGCAGGTGCAATTATTAACGCGAGAATACCTAAAGTTGTTTACGGTGCGACCGATATAAAAGGCGGTGCGTGCGATTCGGTGGTCAATTTGTTCAATCTTCCGTTTAACCACAAACCCGACGTCTGGGCAGGTATATGCGAGCAGGAGTGCAGTGAACTGCTGCAGGAATTTTTTAAAGGTAAGAGATGATTATGCTCACTGAAAAACCGAAATATATAAAAGAACCCGACACGTTGCAGTGCGGTCAGGCTGTGCTGGCAATGCTTGCGGATAAAACGGTTGAAGATGTCATTGAGATCGTCAAGACCGAACGGGAAACAACCTTAAAGGATATGCAGAAAGCAATGGATGTGTTGGAAATAGAGTATTCACGCGAGCGAGTACAGGTCGAAAAAAGGGAAGAATTGCCGAAAATTTGTATATTGAGTCTTGATACTCCGCGGTGTTGGCATTGGTCGCTTTATTTTGACGGTGTTTTTTATGACCCGGAGCACGGTGTTCTCGATGACTTCCCCGAATCCCGCCGAAAATATTATTGGCAAATTTTTGAACATTAAACAAAACAACCGATAGCACGGAGAACTCCATGCTATCGGTTGTTATTATATAACGAAAACCAAGTGATAGTAGCGTAGTTTGAAAGAGGTTGACCGATAAAAGTTGACCGCAGTGGAAGGCCCGTTTACACAAGGGAGGTTTTTATTGTTTATCGGGCGGAATCAGCCGATAAAAGGCCTTGTACTCGATCAAATCGTCTTTTAAAGGGTTTTCTTCGCAGATGTTGGTAACCTCGCGGTTGTGGGCTAAAGCATAGCGGACGGTGTTGGCTGTGCCGCCTTTTGAGCCGTCGAAATAACAGATAACGTGTCGGCTTCGGTCGACCATATATTCGTTACGCTGGGCGTAGACCCATTTTTCGTAGCGGTCATTCAGTATAATGACCTCATCGCACTCGGAAATAACGCGTTCAAAGCGTTCCTGCCATTCGGGTGAAAACGATTTTTGCATATCGCGAAACGGTATGACGGCAATAAGCTTAAGGTCTTTACGACGAAGCTTAAGAGTCGCGACCTGCTCGGCGGCGAGAATGTCGAAACCGCGGGCCATTCCGGTGTAGAATACGCGGCAGCCAAGCTCGATCTTTTTGGTTACACCGCCTAATATCCGCGATACAAGCTGGGTGTATTGCGGCTCTGACGAGTCGAAGCGGAATTTGAATTTTTCGGGTCTGTAACCCGTGAAGCAACAGCTTTGTTCGATGTTTAGCATAAGATCTCCTGATAAAAACGGTTGGTGAGGTGATAACGTCACAACAAATTTTAAAATTTAACTTGTTGTTGACTATTTTTGTGTTAGGTGTTAAAATATACTTAATAAAATTAAGTATAAGAGGGGTTAAAATGGATAAAATAGATTATCGTTTAATTAGTCTTTTGCAGGAAAACGCGAGAATGCCTTTAAAGCAGTTGGCAGAAAAGGTCTTTCTTTCTTCTCCTGCCACCGCCGCGAGACTTGAGCGCTTGGAAAAGAGCGGGATAATCAGCGGTTACGGTGTCAAGGTCAACCACAAAATGCTGGGATATCCCATCACCGCGTTTATAAATTTGGAGGTTCAGCCGTCGCAAAAGGCGGTATTTTATCCCTTCATCAAGTCGCATCCCAACGTATTGGAATGCAACTGCGTCACGGGTGACTATTCGATGCTCATAAAGGTGGCTTTTGAGAGCACCGAGGCACTCGATATATTCATCGGTCAGCTGCAGACCTTCGGCAGAACTCAGACGCAGATAGTTTTTTCGACCGCGAAGGAGCAGACCGGCGTTGACCTGGAAAACATTATAAACGGAAATTATCCGGAGGTGCCCGATATTAAATGAGTGAAAACTCAGGTTCGGTTTTTGAAAAGATCTACGAGGTTGTAAAGAAAATCCCAAGAGGAAAGGTCGCGACCTACGGACAGGTTGCTTTGGCGGCCGGGAATCCGCGGTGGGCCAGGGTGGTCGGCTATGCGTTGCATCAGAATCCCGATCCGACCTCGATACCGTGTTATAGAGTTGTCAACCGCGACGGTCGGGTATCCGATGCCTTCGTTTTCGGCGGAGCAAACATTCAGGTCGAGTTGTTAAAGGCCGACGGAGTGGTATTTTTAGACGACCGACACGTGGATCTTAAAAATTTCAGGTGCGAGTTGATACCGTGATGCTATGCTATGTAGAAATCGGTCATATCGAATTCTACGGTAAATATATTAAGTTGCCAATAATTGCCGTTAAATATTGAACATAGCCATAATAAGATTGATCCCGGTTTAACTTAATGTTATAAACGTATTATAACATATGCAAAAGTAAAATGCAATACAAACGTTGCACAAATGTAATGCATATATAATACACAATCCGTAATACAATAAAGTAAAGAATAAAAATTACGGAGAAAAATAATGAAAAGTTTTAAAATACCGAGTGTTCCTGCCACAACTAATAAATCTGTCCGTTTCCCAAACGATGTGATCAAGGATATAGAGACCGCGATCAAAGGCAAGGATTGCACCTTTTCGGCGTTTGTTGTAGAAGCGGTGCGAGTTGCTTTAGAAAACTTAAAAGAAGAGGCATAAGCAAACCTCAAACTCAATTAAACTTAACCCGTGTGTTCAAAACACACGGGTTTTGTTGTTTTTATTGTTTAAGATTCTTCGTCGCAATTGCTCCTCAGAATGACAATAGAGGGTAAAAGTAAAACCTGTCATTATCCGGTGTGGCGAAGAATCTTTAATTGTAATATCCTTCACTTACGTTCGGGATGACAGAATAAACTTTGCAATAAATAGAGTTGTCATTCTGAGCGCAGCGAAGAATCTTTTTATTAGGATTCCTAATTTCATTCAGAATGATATACGAACCTTTAAAATCGTTGTCATTCTGAGCGAAGCGAAGAATCTTTTTATTAGGATTCCTAATTTCATTCAGAATGATATACGAACCTTTAAAACCGTTGTCATTCTGAGCGCAGCGAAGAATCTTATTGTTTTTAATGTTATATTTAAAGATTCTTCGTCGATATAGCTTCTTAGAACAACGGTTAGAAGAATAGGCTTCTTATTCTTCCTCGTGTTCAACGGGTTGTGCGTTCTTCTTACCCTTAACGCCGCGGAGCAAGGTCACATCCTCTAATTTTACCGTTACCGGCAAGGCTTCCGAGTTGTCGATCGCGACCTTCAATTTGCCCGTGAGCAGGCTGACGTCGGTGACGGTGCCTTTGCCCTCGGGTGTGTCAACGTAGGAACCGACCCTCGGGGTGATCTTGTTAAGATACTCATACGCGTCCTGCTCGTATTTGAGACAGCACATCAACCTTCCGCAGGTGCCTGAGATCTTTGCGGGATTGAGTGACAAGCCCTGCTCTTTAGCCATTTTGATAGAAACGGGCTGAAAGTCGGACAAAAACCGCTGACAGCAGAACGGCTGACCGCAGATTCCCAGTCCGCCCATCATTTTAGCCTCGTCTCTTACACCTATCTGGCGAAGCTCTATTCGGGTGTGGAAGTGTCCTGCGAGGTCTTTTACCAATTCGCGGAAGTCAACACGTCCGTTGGCGGTGAAGAAAAAGAGTATCTTCGAGCCGTCAAAAGCGATCTCAACGTCGACTAACTTCATTTCAAGTCCGCGTTCTTCGATCTTTCTCTCGCAGAACTCGAACGCGGTACGCTCCTTCTTTCGGTTTTCGGCCATCTTGGCAAGATCGTCGCTGTTAGCACGGCGAACGACCTCTTTCAAAGTGCCGACGACCTGGCTGTCGGGAATGTTGTGGTTTTCACTTGTCACCTCGCCGCACTCAGTGCCTCTCGAGGTGGTTACGATTACATATTCGCCGGCTTTAAATTTTTCTCCGGCAGGTGAAAAGGAATAAACTCTTCCGTCTGTGCGGAATTTTACACCGATAATTTCTACCATTTGTTTTCTCCGTTCTTTATATTTTAACTGTTTTTAAAACAGGAAAAAGTCGATTTTCTTACATTATATAATAGCAAATATTTCTGCCAGCATAGCGGTGCTTTGGGTGGGTATGTGCAAAGGCATACCGACGTGGTTTTTGATCGTAGTATCAAGGGCGTTGACAGTTTTTGCGATGTTTACCAGTTGTTTTGCTGTGAGCTTCGGTTCGCCGTTTTCGGTCACGGTTTTTTTGAGCTCCGAAGAGATCAAAAATTTGAATTCCTTTAAAAATCCTGCAAATAAAACGCGGTCTTTATCAAACGAGTACAGAACTTTTGCACATTCCAAGCGGTCTCGACGTGACAAATGAGAATAAAACTCCTTTGCCAGCAATACCGCTTTGTCGGTCGTACCGTCGAGAGCGTTCAACGCCGCTCCTATGTTGCCGTGGGAGTTTTCCAAGGCTTCCTTTATATCATTGTCCGGCAATCCTTTTTTTATTTTGATGAAGTTAAAAGCGTCTTCAAAATCGGGGTTTTTGACCGATAACGTGATGCATCTCGACCGAACGGTGGTAAGCAATCCTAACGCGTTGCGGCAGACGAGAATAAAGACCATAAATTTGGGCGGCTCTTCCAAAATTTTCAAAAGCGCGTTTTGCGATTGCTCGCTCATTTTGTCGCAATCGAGCAGAATGTTGACCTTGCGTTTGGCCTCTATCGGGTAGATGAAAGCATTTTCCCGAATTGAGCGGACCGTGTCGATCTTAAAGGTCGCGCCGTCGGGAGCGTAGGTCAAAACGTCGCAATGTCCGTCATTTTCTACTAAATTGCAGGTGCGGCAGTGTCCGCAAGGAGAGTTTTCGCTCTCGCAAACAGCGGCCGCGGCCAACATTTTTGCAAAGGTGTGTCTGCCCGATCCCGGCTCGCCTTCGATGATAAAGGCATGCGGAAACCGACCGCTTTTAACGGCGGTCCTGACAGTTTCTTTCAAATTGTCGTTTCCAACAAATGAGTCGAGCAAAAGAAATCCCCCTAAAGTCGATTACAGTACGTAACCGATCTTCTTCATAACCTTCGACAAGGTCTTGCGGGCAAGCCACTCAGCCTTTTCAGCACCTTGCTTGTAGATGGCTTCGAGCTGTGCTTTGTCTGAAATATACATATTATATTTATCCTGAATAGGCTTCAACTCTTCGACGACTGCCTCACCGACGGTCATCTTGAAGTCGCCGTAGCCCTTGCCCTCAAATTCGGCAGTGATCTCATCGGCGGTCTTGCCGGTGATGCAGGAATAGATCTCAATAAGATTGTTTATTCCCGGTTTGTGCTCGCCGACGTAAACTCTGGCCTCGGAGTCGGTCACCGCACGCTTGAATTTACGCATAATTGCATCGGGACTGTCGGTAAGAAGCACCTTGGCGTTCTCGTTTTCGTCCGATTTCGACATCTTTTTCTCCGGATCCTGCAATGACATGACCTTCGCACCGATAGGCGGGATGTATGGCTCCGGAATGGTGAATACATCTCCGTAAATGCCGTTAAAACGCTTTGCGATATCACGGGTTATCTCCAAATGCTGTTTCTGATCTGCGCCGACCGGAACCAAGTCGGGCTTGTAAAGCAGAATGTCAGCCGCCATCAAAACGGGGTATGTGAAAAGTCCTGCGTTGACATTGTCGGCGTGCTTTTGAGATTTGTCCTTAAACTGGGTCATTCGGTTAAGCTCACCAAACTGGGTGTAGCAGTTCAACAGCCACGCCAGCTGAGAGTGAGCCGCGACCTGCGACTGCATAAAAATAAGTGTTTTTTCGGGGTCGAGACCGGTACTCAAAAGCATTGCCGCGGCACTGTAGATCTGACGCCTTAACTCCGCAGGCTCCTGACGGACTGTAATAGCGTGCAGGTCGGCGATGCCGAAAATGCAGTCAAACTCTTCCTGCATATTGTTCCAGTTCTTGACGGCACCCAAATAGTTGCCGAGAGTGAACATACCGCTCGATTGTATAAAGCTCAATGCCCTCTTTTTAGGGGTAGCGTTGTTTTCCATTTTGCGTCTCCTATATATAATGTATACTATTTTATAAATTCGTTGGCGACCTGTCCCAAAACCGTAATGCCTTTGACGATCTGCTCGTCGGTAGGTGTCGAGTAGTTGATCCTGAAGCAGTGGCTGAGCTCGGACGGGTCGGTGGTAAAGGCGGTGCCGGGAACGGTCGCGACCTTTTTTTCAACCGCTCTTGTGCAGAAAGCCGTCATATCGACCGAGTCTGGGAGCTTGACCCAGATGAACAATCCGCCTTCCGGTTTTATGTACGAGATCTTGTCGCCGATGTTCTTATCCATAAGATATGTCATAAGATCGCACTTTTTACGATAGATAACACGGTTGCGATCAAGATGCTCTTCGTAGTCGTATTTTGTCATAAATTCGTGGCAGATCATCTGGCTGAAGATGCTTGTGTGAACGTCAGAAGTCTGCTTGCAAACGACCATTTTGGAAATGATCTCTTTGGGAGCGATGGCGTAACCGACGCGAAGACCCGGTGAAATGACCTTCGAGAAGGTGCCTGCGTAGATGACGAGACCGTCAGTGTCGAAACTCTTAATAGTCGGCAGTTCCTTGCCTGCAAAACGGGTGTCGCTGTAGGGATTGTCCTCTAAAATTAGTATTTGATATTTCTTAGCCAACTCATAAACAGCCTTGCGTTTTGCAAGACTCATACAAACGCCCGACGGATTCTGGAAGGTCGGAATGGTATAAATGAATTTGGCGTTGGGGTTGGCCTTGAGTGCCGCCTCAAGCTTTTCGATATTCATACCGTCGTCGTCCATATCAACGCCAACCAGGTTAAGACCGAATGATCTGAAAGCGTTGAGCGAGCCTATAAAGCTTGGGTTTTCGCAAATAACGGAGTCACCGACATTGCAAAGCACCATGGCCGAAAGGTTCATAACCTGCTGAGCGCCGGAGGTGATAATAAGCTCATCATCGGTGGTGCCGACGTTGTGCTTTTCCTTCATATACTCTTTTAAATGGTCACGAAGCGGCGTGTAACCCTCGGTGACCGAATACTGCAAAGCGGCAACGGGAGTTTCGCTCATAATGTCGGCAGCGATCTTGGCAACAGCCTCGGTGGGCAATGCTTCGGGAGCGGGGTTACCTGCGGCAAAGGGAACGTATCCGGGAACGGATGTGAATTTTAAAATCTCTCGGATGGCCGAGGGTTTTAAGCCTGCCACGCTGGAGGAAAAGGAATAATCCATCAATAACAACTCTTTTCAAAAAATATCGCAAACAGAAGTTTGCGGCCGAATTTCGGCAAACACATATACATTATATAATAATAGCCGGCAAATTTCAATAACAACTTGCACAAATTCTAAAAAAGCACAATATGATGTGTTCTTGTTAAAGGACAAGGCACAATAGAGTGTAGTGTCATTTTATTTGTTTCGGCTTGGCTGTCGAAAAATGTCGAAAATCCTTGAGTTAAGGGGAATTTTACTGTCGAAAATTTTTTCAAAAAACTTGAAAAAAACTGTTGACAACGGCGGATTGGTGTGGTAATATAATCGAGCGCCTTAAGTGAGGGACACGTCCCGAAGCGATGGGTGCAAGCGGACCTTGAAAATTAAACAACGATTAATTTATGGAACC
>SVOL01000022.1 GCA_015066395.1 Oscillospiraceae bacterium
GATACATAGTCGAGGCCGATCTTGTGGCAGAACTCAACAGATACGGGGTCGCCGCCGTGCTCACCGCAGATACCGCAGTGAATGGTAGGACGGGTAGCCTTACCCATGGTAACAGCCATATCCATCAACTTGCCAACACCGGTCTGGTCGAGCTTGGCAAACGGATCATTCTCATAGATCTTAGTGTCATAATAAGCAGAAAGGAACTTACCTGCATCGTCACGGCTGAAGCCGAAGGTCATCTGGGTAAGGTCGTTAGTACCGAAGCAGAAGAACTCAGCTTCCTTAGCGATAGCATCAGCAGTAAGGCAAGCTCTGGGGATCTCCATCATGGTACCTACTTCGTACTTGAGCTCAACGCCTGCAGCTGCGATCTCAGCATCAGCGGTAGCAACAACTACATCCTTAACATACTTCAATTCCTTAACTTCACCGGTAAGAGGAATCATGATTTCGGGAACGATGTTCCAATCAGCATGAGCCTTCTTAACGTTGATTGCTGCACGGATAACAGCGGTTGTCTGCATCTTTGCAATTTCAGGATAAGTAACTGCAAGACGGCAGCCACGGTGACCCATCATCGGGTTGAACTCGTGGAGAGAAGAAATGATGTTCTTAATGTCAGCAACAGTCTTGCCCTGAGCCTTGGCGAGAGCTGCGATATCTGCCTCTTCGGTAGGTACGAACTCATGGAGCGGAGGATCAAGGAAACGGATGCAAACGGGGTTGCCTTCAAGAGCCTCGTAAAGCTTCTCGAAGTCGCCCTGCTGATAAGGAAGGATCTTCTGGAGTGCTGCTTCTCTTTCTTCAACAGTATCAGAGCAGATCATCTCACGGAAAGCAGCGATTCTCTCTGCTTCGAAGAACATATGCTCAGTACGGCAGAGACCGATACCTTCAGCGCCGAGTTCACGAGCCTTCTTAGCGTCGGCAGGAGTGTCAGCGTTGGTACGAACCTTAAGAGTTCTGTACTTGTCAGCCCAAGCCATGATTCTGCCGAACTCACCGGCGATCTCAGCATCAACAGTGGGGATGATGCCGTCGTAGATGTTACCGGTAGAACCGTCGATAGAAATATAGTCGCCCTCATTGTAGGTCTTGCCTGCAAGAGTGAACTTCTTGTTTTCTTCGTCCATGATAATGTCGCCGCAACCGGAAACACAGCAGGTACCCATACCACGAGCAACAACAGCTGCGTGAGAGGTCATACCGCCACGGACAGTGAGGATACCCTGAGAAGCCTTCATACCGGTAATGTCTTCCGGAGAGGTCTCAAGACGAACGAGAACGACCTTCTCGCCACGTGCATTCCAAGCTTCTGCATCTTCAGCAGTAAATACGACCTTACCGCAAGCAGCACCGGGAGATGCGCCAAGACCCTTACCTGCAGGAGTAGCAGCCTTCAGAGCCTTAGTGTCAAACTGAGGATGGAGCAGGGTGTCGAGGTTTCTGGGGTCGATCATAGCAACAGCCTGCTTCTCGTCGATCATACCCTCGTCAACGAGGTCACAAGCGATCTTAAGAGCAGCCTTAGCGGTTCTCTTACCGTTACGGGTCTGAAGCATGAAGAGCTTACCGTGCTCAACAGTGAACTCCATATCCTGCATATCTCTGTAGTGATCCTCGAGAGTTGCACAAACCTTCTGGAACTCTGCGAAAGCCTCGGGGAACTTGTTAGCCATCTCTGCGATGGGCATCGGTGTACGAACACCGGCAACAACGTCTTCACCCTGAGCGTTGGTGAGGAACTCACCCATAAGTCCCTTTTCACCGGTAGCAGGATCACGGGTAAAGGCAACACCGGTACCGCAATCGTCACCCATGTTACCGAAAGCCATCATCTGTACGTTAACAGCGGTACCCCAAGAATAAGGAATATCGTTGTCACGACGGTAAACGTTAGCTCTGGGGTTGTCCCAAGAACGGAAAACTGCTTCAACAGCGCCCATGAGCTGTTCCTTGGGATCGGAGGGGAAATCCTTACCGATCTTAGCCTTGTACTCAGCCTTGAACTGCTCTGCGAGAACCTTAAGGTCATCAGCGGTGAGCTCAACGTCCTGAGTTACGCCCTTTTCTTCCTTCATCTTGTCGATGAGTTCCTCGAAGTACTTCTTACCAACTTCCATAACAACGTCGGAGTACATCTGGATGAAACGGCGATAGCAGTCGTATGCCCAACGAGCATTACCGGACTGTGCAGCCATGGTCTCAACAACGTCTTCATTAAGACCGAGGTTGAGGATAGTATCCATCATACCGGGCATAGATGCACGAGCGCCGGAACGAACGGAAACAAGAAGAGGATTAGTCTTATCGCCGAACTTCTTGCCGGTGATAGCTTCCATCTTGTCGATACCTTCCATAATCTGTGCCTGGATATCAGCGTTGATCTTTCTGCCGTCCTCATAGTACTGAGTGCAAGCTTCGGTAGAAACGGTGAAGCCCTGGGGAACAGGAAGACCGATCTTGGTCATTTCTGCAAGGTTAGCACCCTTACCGCCGAGGAGCTCACGCATCGAAGCGTCGCCTTCTGAGAACAGGTAAACAAACTTGTGACTCATAGTGAATCATCCTCCTAAAAAATATTAACATCTTAAAGCGAAAGCCCCAGAATTAAGGCTTCCGTCTGCCAAAGGGCAGAAAACTCCAACTGTTATTGAAGTATCCAACTGATTATAACAGTTTTCTGTAAAAAATGGAAGAGAAATTTTGCAATTTTTCAAAATTTTTCGAAATGAATTAAAATATAAGATCGTGGAGTGTGATTTTAATGTATTTTTGACAAATTTTAGAGCTTGTAAACAAGCCAACCGCCGAGGTTGCCCTCGGCGGTTGGTTGATTCTGAAGATTCTTCACGTGCGTTCAGGATGACAGTGTTACTCGATAGTACCGGTTGTGGGTTGGCTGTTGGCTTTTCTCTTGCCTGCAAGGTACATTATCAGTCTTGTGATTAATGCGGGGAGTAAAGAAGATAAAAACCACATAACAGACAATATAACAACACCTAATAAATCCGTGCCACATAAGAACTTATCGCTATATGTCGATGATATTAATTCAAAAATCAATAGACTAATTAAATACAATGCGATAAAAGTGCAATGCGGAATAACTATGTTTCGAAAAATAATATATGACACTATACCACGAATAATTAACGCAAGTGTTGGTGCTATAAGCAAAGCGGGTACAAACACAACCAATCCCCATGCATCGCGAGTATACCCCAACCAACAAAACCATAAAAACAGTGCAACAAATCCTGATGCCACTATTGCCTCAACAGCGGTAAATACTAGATATTTTTTCTTCATAATCCCTCACTCCGCTAAATAAACCACTACTTGATCTAACACTTTTTTTCTGTGCAACATTTTACCGTGTAAATGATCTGTCACTTTGTTCCCGTCATCAGTATCAACGTTAATATAAATTCTAGCATTGAGTTTTATTCAGTAGTATCGGTTGTGGGTTGGCTGTTGGCTTTTTTCTTTCCAACAAGATACATAATCAATTTAGTGATTAATGCAGGGATTAAAGAAGAAAAGAACACAATAAAGAACAACCTCAAAGTACGAAAATCTAATATTTTTTCCAAACTGCCATCAATTATCAACAAATAAATTATAGTTGCAAACAAATAGACCGCAATTAACAATAAATGATTAATGAAAACCCTTTTACTTTTTAATTGTGAAACAACACCGTGGATAATAGCTATTAATGGAATCAACAACGCCAATACAGCTGCATAGCTGGCTAAAATCAGCCCATCAGCGCCCTCAGCAGGATAATTGTTTATGTATAACAACGCACCAACGTAAATCGCCGCAACAGCCACATCAGCAACAACCAATCCAATATATTTTTTCATAACTCTCCCCTATTCGGATAAGTATTCATGAACTTTGTTCATTACGGCTTGTCGGTGAGGCATTTTGCCAGTGTTTGAGCCACCCCACTTGCACTGCTTGCATTTTAAGTATACTTTAATATACCTTAAATGTCAACAAAAACCGCCGAGGTTGCCCTCGGCGGTCCTTTTTAAACTTTAGGCTTCATATACGTTGCCTGCGTCGATCGTTACGGTCACCGGCAACACAAGTGCCCTCAAGGTCGAGCTGTATTTCAATTCGCCGCTTTCAATAGAGGCAACATTATAGGTTGTGATAAGTTCACCCAACGCCTCAATTATTCGGTCAAGAACGTCGTAGCAATGGTTTCCACCATAGGATTTCGGCACGCAAACGGTCAGTTTGACCTTGACCGTCATCGGCGACGCCGCGGCCTCAATTCCGTTTTTATCGCTGAGTTTTTTCACCGATATGCTCTCGGCACCCAACGAAATGACCACTCCGCCCAAAGGATTATCCCTTCGTTCCCGCGGAAACTCCTTGATAATTGCGATATCCTCAAACGTTTTCTTGCCGGCCATAGTTGCCAGCACGGCATTCATGATCAAATTACTGTATATCATACTTATCATCCTTTATCCGAGGAGTAAGCACCGCCCAGATATACAGCGTTTCGCCGCCGAAGGTCACGCGATCCACTCGCGACACATTGAACGCTCGGTCCTTGGTATAGATGGCTGTATACATTTCCTTGCCGGTAAAGTCCAGCTCGGGCAGTCCGAGATAAAGAAAACACTCGGCATCGTTAAGTCCCAACTCGGTACCGGCCATTTCAAGATACAGCTTATTCTTATACCTCATCGGCTGTATGATCGCCTTGGATCTCACTTCATCAAGATACACCTTAGCGGTAATGTCCTCTCCAACGCGGTCAATGACCTCTTTTATGCAATCAAGATACTCCACGCTATTCCGCCTTTCCCAAAACCGACATAAAGGCGAATCGCTTGTTATAAAACAAGGTCTCGATTGAATGGATCGCATCTTTCAATAACTGTTCAGCAACCCGGAGCCTTTCATCCTTATGCTCTCTGACGGTTATGTCGCCCGCCTTAAAATCAACCGACTCACCGGTAGATTTAAGACAGTAGCGGTAATAAGCCATAACTGCCGCGGCGTAACTGATCTTATAATCATTTCCGCTAAGATCCTTGGACTTGTCCAACCAGCCTGCCACCGTATCGGCCGCAGAACGGCAGAACAAGGCGCTCTCGGCCGCATTGACCTCACCGGCCAGAGTTGAAAACATATCGACCACGCGGTCGATGCTTATCTCGTAGTTCATAACTTAGACCTTAAGAACAGCCGAAGCCTCGCCGAAGATCTTGGCAAAGCCGGCGGTGGTAGTGATTACAGCTCTCTCCAGCTGACGGTCGATAAGCTTATCATAATCGACGCTGATATCAGATGCAATGACCATCTCAAGAGCACAGTTTGCATCAAGGCCGATGATCTTATCATCAGCAACAGAGCTGCTGCGAAGCACCTTTGCTCCCAGAGGATTGCCGGGGTTGCCGGTGCCCTGGAAATTGATACCGGTAAGAGGGTTCTTGAACTCCTCAAGGTTCATCAGCTTAAGCATAGTTGCAGGAGAAACAATAAAACGGTTGAGGGTATACGGATCGAGCTTGTTATAGAGCGACAAGAGATCGGTATACTTAAGAGTGCCCGAAGTTGCCACACTGATAACGGAAGCCGCATTGTCGTTGCCGTCGCCGTTCAAAAGAACGTCTACAGCGTCCGCAAACTGCTGACGTGCGATGTGAGCACCGATCTGCTTCAAAGTGACCGAGAAAAGGTCGATCTTCTGGAACTTCAAAGCCTCGTAGGAAGCAACCAGCATACGACCTCTCTTCTTGAGATCAACGAGGTTTTCCTGGATCTTGACCTCGGTCTCAGGAATGGCTGCACCTTCGGCTACTTCCTCCAACGCCATATCCTCATCGGTAGGAACCGATGCGATGGAGCGGTAGTCAAGACTGTTGATTCTGGTGGTTGTAGCCACGATAGAAGGAAGCATATCGGCTTCGGTTACACCCTGCTTAACAGCACGCGAAACATATTCGGGGAAAAGCGCCGCACTTTGGGTGGTTGCAAAGAACTTCGAGATCTGGTCAGAACCTGCTCCGGCGACCTTGATATTAAAACGCTTGAGCTGTCGACCAAAGGCATCAAGACCCTCGTACTCTGTGCCCTGATAGTTTGCACTGGGGTCAAGCTCCTCCAAGATCTCGGAAAAGCTCTTAGTGGGATGCGAATACATACCTTTTTCAAGGATAAGATTATCAAAACTCATATTTTATCTCCTTTTTAAACCATAAAAAATTTGTTTGACTGATTGTCTTTTTTATTGGAACCCGGCTTTAACTGCGGTGCTTCGGGTATATCCGATCTGGAACTTTCGCCGTAAAGTTTGTAAAGCTCTTCGGGTTCTAAGCGGTCGAGTGCCTTTAAAAGCAACCCGAAAGCCCTTTCGGAGCACTCGGGAGCGATCGAGGATACGATCTCCCTCTTCTTTCGCTTCAGAAACTCGCCTGCTTCGGCGGCAAGAGAGTTCAACTGTTCGAAATCTTTGAGCAAAAGCTCAGCTTGGCTTTCGGACAACGTAAGCCTGCCTTCTGACACCGATTTCAGCAATTCCGTTGCGTTTACCGCCTCGCATTCAATGCTTTTATATGCCTTTACCACGCCGGCCTTCGGCTGTGCGGGAACGGCAACAAACGACCACTCATAAGCATCGATCGGGTCGCTGAGTTCGTAAAAACAAAGCTTGCTTTTGCCCATGACGCGGTAGTGTCTGCCCTTGCGGTGATCGCACTTGCCGAAAGAGGAACCGCAGACAGAACAGGTCGATTTCGCCATCGAACAACCGACGCTGACCTCCTTTTTGATGCCTGCATCGATCTCTAAGATAAGCTCAGCGGTGCGGTCGGATTTTGGCATATAGGCTCTTGCCAACAACTGCTTATACGGTTGACCGTTGCGGTTGAGCTTTCCTTCAACCGACTTTACCTCACACGCGAAGATTCTCGCGCACTGGTTTTGAGCTTTGTGCGAATGGTCGAAAATACCCGTTTTGCCGACAAAAAGCTCGGCCATTTTTTCAAGCGCTGAATCGGAAAAACGCTCAAAATCACGGTCTACGTCATTATCACACAACACGACCGAAAAGGCGTAGACCTCATCGGCGGTAAAGTTTCTTCGTGTAAACTTGTTTATGCTTTCAAGCTCTTTTTCGGTCGGAGTTCCGATGTTCCCGATAATTCCGTTCTTCATTTCACTTCACCTCGTTTTCCTTTGTTTGATTTTCAGCCTGAGCGCGATAGAGTGCCGCCCTTGCCATTTCGACCTCATCCTGCAGGGTGATATCGTCCCAAACCACCCAAAAGTCGCAGGAGTAACCTTCAAAAGAGAGCCAATTTCGGCAGACCGAGACTATCACCTGTTCCAAAAGACCGCGATAATACTGCAGTTCGGTTGTAAGAAGGTCGGCCTGCTGCTGAGACATTCGCTCGGTCGTAGACCAATTAAGTCCCAGCAAAAAGGGCGGCAACCCTAATTTTGCCACTATCTGCTCGAGCATCTGTCGCACCGGCACCTCAGACGAGATCATCTGATTGTCCGCACCGATGACCTTGATGTCGACATCGCCTACAGCCACAAAATCGCGGACTCCCTCTTTATCGCTCATGGCCGCTGACCACTCTTTGGCTATCTCGGCGGCACGGTCGGGGCTGAACGAGCCTTCAAGACTGTCCTGTGGCTTATAGGTGACCGCATAGCGAAGGTTGCCGATACGCTCAAAATTAGTGCCGATACTGTCGTAGATCTTAAGCAACACCGAGGTGACAAACGGCAGACCTTCCAGCAAGGAACGGCCTTCGGGTCTTTGCACCGTAGCATTAGCGGCAGTGATGAGTAGTCGTTCGGGGTATTTTACAGGCACTGCCGTTCCGACACCGTCACGCACCGCAACCTTTAAATCGAACGGATTATCCCCTGTTGTGATCTCGATTCCCTTTAAAGAAGCATTATAAAGTGCTTCTACGCGATCACTGCCCACCATTTCGCCGACCGCAATACCGTACATCAAAAGGCTGTCGAGATACTTGTTTAAAAACGTTGTGATCCCCTTTGAGCAGCTTCCCGACGGCACGGTTCTCAAAAACTCATGAAGTTCCTTTTCGGCACGTCGGTCGTCACATTCGACCTTAAATCCTCCGACAAGCCGCACTATCTTGCCGATTGCCGCATCGACGACCGGCACGGCATCACGAATGGCATCGAAGATCTCAAATTCCGGTTTCGACAACGGTCGGTGGCGGTCAATGAGAGAATAAGGGCTTCTGTCAGCCCTTGCCGTCTCGACAACGGTACTGAGACGATTCGCTTTTTTATTTTGTTTGGATCTTCCCATACATTTCCTTTCCGAGGGTGCTAACGGCTCCCTCTCTTAGCAGCTAAGGCAACGCTCGACGGTCGGGACTTAAAAAGAACACTCGACACAAAATAGCGAATGTCGTCCATCGCGTGATCGTTTTCTTTGCGCGGACTGTCCTTTACCGAACCCTCATCCCAGCAATAGAGCGAAAACTCGGCTATGGAATCACGGCAGTTACGGCAGATCTTCAATTTGCCGCTTTTCAATACTTCTGAGACCCGTCTGATACCGTCCAGAACATCGTTTTGTGCCGGGATCACCCTAAACTCTCCGTGGCGTCTTATGGTGGTGATGAATGACGCCGCAGACGGATCGCAGATCACCGCCTTTATAGGCAGATCTGCCGCCAAATTCCGCAGTTCTCTGTAGTACTCCTCGTCGGTTTTCTGCGCTCCCTCACGCTTTGATGAATAGTAATACTCCCTTAATCTGTACCAGATTCCGTCCGTAAGCCCCCATAATCCAAACGATGCGGGATTGACCGTGCCGTAATCGCAGGAGATGTAGTACTCCTCACACTGCTCAGGGCAGTCCGCCATACACGAATCGCCAAACATCGGATAAACAAGGCCGTCGGCCGCAACCCATCTACCCTTTACAAACCGTTCGTAAAATGCACCGGAGTACATCTTCTCGTACCGCTGTAGCATTTCCTTTGAGAGCGATGGGTTCTCGCTCATTTCAAAATGCAGATAAAGGGCATTTTTTGTGTCCGTCTTCTTGATCCACTCGTTATAAAACCAATGAGACGGATTAGAAGGGTTGCAGTTGAACCAGAATTTCGAATTTTCGACCGAACAACGAGCCAGCGCCTGTTCCACAAAGGAACGAGGCATCAGCGCCACCTCGTCAAACATAACACCCGACAGGGTCATGCCCTGAATAAGTGCCGCGGAGGCCTCATCTTTGCCTCCGAAAATCCAAAATGTGTTCTTTATGCCGCCTATTTCCAACGTGAATTTGCCGTACGACACCTGGTAGTTGACCTTGAAGCCCAACTGCTTTAAAACAGGCAGGTACGGAGTTAAAATGTTGCGCTTCACCGAGCTTGCGGTACGTCCGCACAAAGCAAAGGAAGCGTTTTGGAAGTTGCAGGTTGCCCACGAAACAAAGGAAACAAACATACACAAAGACTTGCCGCTTCTGACGGCTCCGTCACAGATTATGGCATCTCTTTCGCGGTAAGGACTGTCAGGACCCCACCAACAAAGCGTTGCCAGCTGCTTTTTTGAAAAGGGTTTAAAGTTCATCGCCGTCACTCTTCTTTCCGTCGGATATTGCCGCGGCTCCTTCTATGATCGCGTTAATAAAAGGCACTGCTCCATTCTCCGAAACGCTGTCAGAGACAGAACCCAACGCCTCCAGCGCTTTGATCCTATCGAAGAATTTGAGCTCGATCCCGCCCGATTTAGGTAGCTTTATCTCTGATATCATAAAGAGATCAAGCTCGTCTGCCTCGGCGGCCACTTCGGGCGAAAGAATGAGTTTTACCGCATCGGCCACCGAACCGAAAGCAATTCTTCTCAATCCGTCGGCCGCCTCAGCCGACCGTCTGAAATGCTCGGAAAAAGCCTCAATTCTTTCATTGATCTGCGGACGGCAAAGAAGTTTAAGACCTGCGGCCTCGGGAAAAACATACCCTGCCCTTGCCGCCGCTTCCCGTGCATTACGAAGTACCGCATACTGACGGCAAAATTCCGTTTCTTTTGAAGTTAAAGCCATTATTTTAAATCCCCTTTCACTAAACGGTGCAATTCTTCTGTTTGTTGCCCTGATTTCGGCAACAAAAATGCAACAACCGCTAAAATTTATTTTTTTATGCAATTTCCGTCCTGCCAACTCATATAAATTGATAGAAATAAAAAAAGCCGAACCCATACGGTTCGGTTCAAGGAGAGGTAATAAAAATGCCGCAAGTCAATCTGCCCGAGGGTTCATATTTAAACCAACTCATCAACAAATCGCTTACGGTGCATGACCTGGAAGAGGCTCTGCAAAAAAGAGAAATTTTAGAGGCAACAGCGGTTTCCTGCGATACCGGGCACAATCTACATATAAATTTAGGGTGTATGAAGGGCGTTATCCCCCACAACGAAGGTGCTATCGGAATAGCCGAGGGACTTACCCGCGACATCGCGATGATCTCACGTGTCGGCAAAGCGGTGAGCTTTACGGTCGAAGGCTTCACCTATGACCGAAACGGTGATAAAATCGCACTGCTGTCGAGGAAGAAAGCGCAGGAGAAGTGCATTTCGGAATATATATCAACCTTAAGACCCGGCGACGTCATTCCTGCCAAGGTCACCCATATTGAAGCCTTCGGTGCATTTTGTGATATCGGCTGCGGCATAGCGGCTTTGATGCCTATCGATACCGTTTCGGTTTCCAGGATCTCAACACCGAAAGACCGTTTCAAGTGCGGCGATGACATCAGGGCGGTAGTCAAAAGCATTGCCGACGGCAAGATAACCCTGTCACAAAAGGAATTGCTTGGCACATGGGAAGAAAACGCCGCAATGTTCTCACAAGGCGAAACGGTCAGCGGAATTATCCGCTCGGTTGAAAGTTACGGAGTTTTTGTTGAGTTAACACCCAATTTGGCAGGACTCGCTGAATCCCGACCGGGTGCAAAAGTAGGACAGCACGCCAGCGTTTATATTAAAAGCATTATACCCGAAAAGATGAAAGTGAAGCTTATAATAGTCGACGCCTTCGACAGCAATGATACACTGATGCCGATACGGTATTTTTCAAAGGAGACGCATATTGACCGCTGGGTCTACTCACCGAAAAACTGCATCAAAACCATTGAATCGGTATTCAACCGATAAACATGAAAAACCCGTCAAACGATTTACTCGTCTGACGGGTTTTGAATTTTTTGAAACTTATTTGATCAATGTATCAAACAGTTCTTCCCAAGCCTCAACCTTTCCGAAGGAAAGGAGAGTCTCGGTACCCTCGGCAGCAATAACACTATCGGAGAAAATGTTTTCTATTTCTATTGCGGGTTTATTATACTTTTTCATGTTTTTCTCCTTTAAAGATCTTAAATGTTATTACTTTGCTGCAACAGCGGCGGCTACATCATTATAAGAATAGCAACCGATGTACTTATAAGTGAAGCCGGTAGTACCATTGGTGGTAGTATACATACCAACAAAGAACTTGACGTTCTGATAAACGTCACCGTTAAGACCGGTCAAAGCAAGCTGATAGGTAGCATTTGCATTAGCGACGGCAGTTGCACCATCATAGGTTGCATTTTTGTCAACAGGAACAACAAGAAGCTTGTCGCAGTTCTTGCCGACGATCTTGCCGTCAGCATCACGCTTAAGCTGGAACCAACCGGCCTTTACGCCTGCACCTTCAACAGCGGGGATCAGGAAGAAGCCGACGTCACCGCCACCATTGTTTACCTGAGTAGCACTGGGAAGCTTAACTGTACCCTTGAAGCGGATACCGATTCCCTGATAGAGCGAATCAGCCTCACGGATGCTCAATGCAGGGTTGGTTACCGCACCGGGAGTGGCAAGCTTAGTAAAGTTTGCGCCGTGAACAGCAGCGACCTTCTGGCCGGGGAATACAGCAAGTGAGGTAGCGGGATCAATGTAGCCGACTGCACCGTCGGGAATGGTAACC
>SVOL01000012.1 GCA_015066395.1 Oscillospiraceae bacterium
CTAAGGCTTGAATAAAGAGAAAGCCCGCGCCTTTAGACGCGGGTCAGTCTCATGGGCTTTTAGCCCTTGTGCAAACCACCCGTTTGACGGGTGGTTATGATTTTTATATAACAAATCATTTTGTATATAAAAAACCATTGCTATTTTAGGAAGAATGTAGTACAATTAATTGGTAAAATATTATAGGGAGTGTTTTTATGACATCTTACATCAGATACACCTATCCTCAGTTAAAGAAATTCTGCGAAGATTGCTTTAAGAAGTTCGGTTTTACTGAGGCTGAGGCAGAGATCATTACCGACGTTTTGTTGCTTTCCGACCTTTACGGCATTGAGTCTCACGGTATGCAGAGACTTGCACGTTATCACAAAGGTATCGAAAAGGGTCTTATCAAGGTTGAGGCTAAGCCCGAGACCGTTTTTGAGACTCCTGTTTCGGCCGTTATCGAGGGTAATGACGGTATGGGTCAGCTCATCTCACATAAGGCTATGAATATTTGTATAGAAAAGGCTAAAAAGAGCGGTATGGCTGTTGTTACGGTTCGTAACTCCAACCATTTCGGCATTGCCGGTTATTATGCTAAGATGGCTTGCGATGCAGGTCTTCTCGGTATGGCGTTTACCAACAGTGAGGCTATCATGGTTCCTACTTTTGGACGTCTTGCTATGCTCGGCAGTAACCCGATCGCAGTTGCTATGCCGGCCGAGCCTTATAACTTCTTCTTCGATGCATCGACTACCGTTGTAACCCGCGGTAAGCTGGAGATCTACAACAAGCTCGGCAAACCGCTGCCCGAAGGCTGGGCATTGAATGCTCAAGGTAAGGGAAGCACCGATGCAAAGGATGTTCTTGCAAACATCGTTGCCAAAAACGGCGGCGGTATTATGCCTCTTGGCGGTGAGACTGAGCAGACCGGCTCTCACAAGGGATACGGTTACGGTATGCTGTGCGAGATCTTCTGCTCGATCATTTCTATGGGTCTGACCTCTAACCACACTCATACAAACGGAAAAGGCGGTACCTGCCATGGCTTTGTCGCTATTGATCCTAATGTTTTCGGCGATGCTGAGGCTATTAAGGAGCATCTTTCTACCTTCCTTCGTGAGCTTCGTGAGAGTCCCAAGTCCGAGGGTCAGGATCGCATTTATACTCACGGCGAAAAGGAAATGTTCGCTGTAAAAGACCGTATGGAAAACGGTATCGATGTCAATATCAATACTGTAGCCGAAATGTTTGAAATGTGCAAATATGTAGGTCTTAACCCCGTTGATTACCTCGGCGACGTAAACTTTGATGAGGTCAACGCTACCTCTTCGTATAAATAAGGAGCAGTTATGAATATTAAAGAAGTTGCATTACAAAAGCATTACGAGTGGCAGGGAAAGATCGAGGTCGTTTCCCGTACACCTGTTACAAATAAGGAGCAGTTGTCGATCGCTTACACTCCCGGTGTCGCTGAGCCTTGTTTGGAGATCAACAAAGACTATGACAAGTCTTTTGAACTGACCCGCCGTTGGAACACTGTGGCCGTTGTTACTGACGGTACGGCTGTTTTGGGTCTTGGCGATATCGGACCCGAGGCAGGTATGCCTGTTATGGAAGGCAAATGTGTTCTCTTTAAAGAGTTTGCAGGCGTTGATGCTTTCCCGATCTGCCTTCGCACCAAGGACGTTGATGAGATCGTTCGCACGGTTTATCTTATCTCCGGCGGTTTCGGCGGTGTTAACCTTGAGGATATTGCCGCACCCCGTTGCTTTGAGATCGAGAAGAAATTGAAAGAGATCTGCGACATTCCTGTTTTCCACGATGACCAGCACGGTACTGCTGTTGTTGTCGGTGCCGCTGTACTTAATGCTTTGAGACTGACCAACAAGAAGATCGACGAGATCCGCTGTGTTATCAACGGTGCAGGCTCGGCAGGTATTGCTATTGCCAAGCATCTTTTGAAGCTCGGTGTTAAGAATATGATTATGGTTGACCGCTTCGGTATCATTTGCGAAGGTATGGAAGGCTTGAATTCCGCACACGTGGAAATGAGCAAGCTCACAAACAAAGAGCATCTTAGCGGCACTTTGGCCGATGCTATGAAGGGTGCTGATCTCTTTGTCGGTGTTTCGGCTCCCGGTTGTGTTTCCGAGGAAATGATCAAGTCGATGAACACCGATCCTATCGTGTTCCCGATGGCAAACCCTGTTCCCGAAATTATGCCTGACCTTGCTAAGGCCGCAGGTGCAAAGGTTGTAGGAACCGGTCGAAGCGACTTCCCGAATCAGATCAACAATGTTATGGCATTTCCGGGCATCTTCAGAGGTGCTTTGGATGTAAGAGCCTCTGATATTAACGAAGAGATGCAGATGGCCGCATCTATGGCTATTGCTTCGCTTGTAAGCGACGAGGAACTTAGTGAGGATTACATTATGCCGTTCGCATTCGATGAGCGCATCGGCAAAACCGTAGCCGCTAAGGTTGCCGAGGCCGCTATTAAAACAGGCGTTGCAAGAAAGTATTAAAATTAACTGTTTAATAAAATTTATAATCTGACAAAAGAAGACTGATTGGCAAATAAAGCGAAATAGTTGCTACAGCAACAGCTAAATTATGCTTCGCATAGTTAAATTTCACTTTGTGAAGCTAAATTAAATTCCCAGACAGCGTGCCTTGGCACATTTAACTGTGAAAAAAATTAGCTGACCGTAGGTCAATTTAGCTCTTTTATGAATTTAGCTGTGGCACACTTCTTTTAGGAGTGTGCCACATGTTTCGCCTGCCTTTTTAAAAAGGAAAATTTATGATAAGAAAAAACAATCGTAACACAAAAGGAAGGATCGTCTCGGCGGCGTGGAAGCTGTTTTACGACAAAGGATACGACGCTACAACCGTTGAAGATATTGTCTGGGAATCGGGCACTTCCAAGGGCTCATTTTATCACTATTTTGAAAGTAAAGATGCTCTGCTTAGCTCTTTGTCGTATTTGTTTGATAACAAGTATATGGAGCTTGAACCCGAGCTTGCCAATAAATCGTCTGTCTTAGGGTCTCTGTTGTTTTTGAATGAGCAATTGTTCGGCATGATAGAGGACAGCGTTGATATTTCACTTCTGTCGCGACTGTTTTCTACTCAGTTGACCATTAAAGGTGAACAGTCCTTGCTTGACCGCGACCGTTTCTACTATAAGCTTATCAAAAAATTAGTTTTAAGCGGTCAGGAAGCAGGTGAGATAACAACTGCGATGACCGCTAAGGAAATAGTAAAGTATTATGCTATTTGTGAGCGTGCATTGATGTACGATTGGTGCCTTTGCAAAGGCGACTATTCATTGCGGGAATACGGCAAGCGCACGATGCCTATGTTTTTGGAAAAGCTTAAGGCTTAAGCGTTGTTTCTCTTGCAATTTCGCGCTTTGTATTGTATGATAATTATATATTAAATGAAGTAGGTGTTTTTATGTACCATCTTGCTATTGATATCGGAGCCTCGAGCGGACGTCACATTCTTGGCTGGCTTGAAGACGGCGTTATAAAGGATATGGAAATCTATCGCTTTGACAACGGACTTACTCCTAAAAACGGTCATCTTTGCTGGGATACCGACCTTTTGTTTAAGGAAATTCTTAACGGTATAAAAAGGGCAAAGGAGATCGGCAAGATACCCCAAACAATGTCGATCGACACTTGGGGTGTAGATTTTGTACTTATTGATAAAGACGGTAACAAGGTCGGCGATTCGGTGGGTTACCGTGACAGCCGTACCGAAGGTTATGTCGAAAAGGTTTTCGAGACCATTTCCAAACGAGAACTCTACGATATTACGGGTATTAAGAGCGGTATGATCAACACTCTTTTCCAGCTTGCGGCGTTGAAGGACTATGCTCCTGAGCAGTTGGAACAGGCTTGCGAATTTTTGATGATTCCTGATTATTTCGTATACCGACTTACGGGTAATAAATTCAACGAGTACACTAACGCTTCAACTACCGAACTTGTTGATGTCAAGTCGAATAACTGGTCGTATGAACTGCTTGATAAGCTTGGTATCAAGAAAAGTCTTTTCAGAGATGTTTCGATGCCCGGTACTATGTGCGGCCGTCTTTTGCCTGAGATCGAAGCGGAAGTAGGATTCAATCTTGATGTGATACTCGGACCCTCGCACGATACCGCCGCGGCTGTTATGGCTGTTCCCTCCAATGAAGAGAACGTTATGTATATCAGTTCGGGTACCTGGTCGCTGATGGGTATTGAGTCGGGCGTTCCGCAGTTGTCCGACGCCTGTATGGATCAGTTGTTCACCAACGAAGGCGGCTACGATCATCGCTACAGAGTGCTTAAGAATATTATGGGTCTTTGGATGATCCAGAATGTCCGTCATGAGTTAGGGGACAAGTATTCGTTTGCTGAATTGGCTGAGCTTGCTGAGCTGTCAAAAGATTTCCCGTCTACAGTCGACGCACTTGATGACCGTTTCTTAGCACCTGAGAATATGACTGATGAGATCAAGGCTTACTGTGCCGAGACAAATCAGCCTATTCCCGAAACTCCCGGTGAGATCGCTGTTGTCGTTTATAACAGTTTAGCAAAGTGCTATGCTGAGTGTGCTGATGAGATCGAAGCCTTTACGGGCAACAAGTATACTGCTATCAATATTATCGGCGGCGGCAGTAAAAATGAGTACCTTAACCGTGTTACTGCCAAGGTTTCGGGCAGAACCGTGCTGGCCGGTCCCGGTGAAGCGACCGCTATCGGCAACATTCTCAATCAGATGTTAGCAGTCGGCGAGTTCGGTTCGCTTAGCGAAGCCAGAAGCGCTGTTATGAAGTCATACGCTGTAAAAGAGTATAAATGATATAAAATGAGAGCCAACACAAACCCTCTGTGTTGGCTCTTTAAAGTTTTAGGCTTCTTCAAGTATTTTTAAGATCTTCTGTTGTCTTTCTTCGCTGGTCTCTCTGAATTTTAAGAGTAGGTCGGCTTCCGTTTCGCTGAGTTCAATAATATTATCGTAACTGCCGGGCTCAACGTTCGAGAGGTAGGGGTTAACGGCGGCAAAGGTGACGACAGGGGTTATCGGTCTTGATGGCTGGTATGTACCGCCGACACCGACCAACTCATCGACCGAAACATCCAACACCTTTGCAATAGCTACAAGCTTATCGACAGGCGGAATGATAGTGGTCTCGTACTTTGCAAAGCAGTCACGCGTCACACCGATGAGTTCTGCCATAGCAGTCTGATTGTAGTGGAGTTTTTTGCGAAGCTCGACAATATTTGCTCCGATGGTTGTTCTGTTAGTGTTCTTAGCCAAAATAATCGCATCCTTTCATAAAATTCACTTGACTAAAAGTATTAATATTGATATAATAATTTGCAGATTTGTTGCTGAAGTGGCTCAGTTGGCAGAGCAGCTGATTCGTAATCAGCAGATCGTGGGTTCGAGTCCCATCTTCAGCTCCATTTAAAGCCGTGATTATTCACGGCTTATTTTTTTTACAGTTTCATACCGGTCAACGCGGATGTGATGTTCAGCAGCGTTTCGGTGGGATTGTTAAGAAAGTTCTCCTTGACGGTCTCAGCAGTCTCATCATCCGGCACGAGCAGCTTTACTCCTGCGAGTTCCAGTTCACCTTCCATAATAGTACAGGTCACGTGCAACCCGAGTTCGCTTTTATCAACCGATACCTTGTGTTGACGTTCGTTCATCGCACGCTTGACGACACGGTTAGCGATATTCAACGAGTTTTCCTTGACCGAGAAGGGAAGACTTGATGACAAAGCGTTGGCAACATTACGTCCTTCATCGGTTAGTGTATAGAGCGTTTTGTTGCTATCGCTTACAGTCGATATGATGTGACCGCTGTCCGAAAGCTCGGCAATAGCAACCGACAGTTCAAAAAAGTTTGCAATACCCTCAAAGTGCAACTGTTCCTTGACCGTGTCAAGCGGAACTGGTGAGGAAATATTATCAAGCAAATAGCAGATCAGAACCCTGATCTCGGTACGGCTCTGCAAACCGCCGGGATTGACGCCGGCATTTAAAGCATCAGAAAACATTAGTACCTCCGTGAGAAATTTTTTCACATTTATTTTAACCTCAAAAGTGACAAATGTCAACAGATAGAATTTATTGTTGAAAAATTTTTCTGTCTACTGTATAATTTAATTAAATATATAAAGGCGGTGCAGATATGCCGAAGAAAAGTCTTGTAATTGAGATTGAAAATCTTGTCAAAAAGAATAACGATCTGTTTGATGAGTTGACCGCTGTAAAGCGTAAAAATGAGGAAAGTAAGGCCTTGATCGCAACTTTGGTTGCAATGACCGAGCAGTTGGAAAAAGAACTCGACGCAAAAAACGAAGAGATATCCGAACTTAAAACTGCTTTGGAAAAAGAGAATGTTGAGAATAAAATGTCCGAAACGGAGAATATCGCGGTCGAAACATCCGATGACGCTATCGACGGTGTTGCAACAGTTGAGGTAGAAGATCCCGTCGACATACTCTCTAACAGTCCTGAGGTTACGGTCAAAGCGAATGAACGGGTCAGCATCAATACCGACTACGGTGCGGCTGTCGAGTTGGCTTCGGCCGCTATCGGAGAGGTCGTGCTTGAGTGTACTGAGCTCTGTGCTTTTTTCGCCGAAAACGGAGGAAGTAACGCTAAGGATCTTATCAATCTGGCACTCGGCAGAACTGAGGTCTTTAAAGGTGAAGCGCTCGGCATTATCGAGGAGTCAGACGATACTTCCTACACAGTGTCTCAGCTCGGTGAGAAGAAGGGAAGTACCCTCGAATACTTTAAACTGTTGAAAAAACAGGTATGAATGACAATAATTTAACAATCTTCTTGCTTTAATTTTCATAAATTTAAAATATTTTGTCTGAAATTTAACAATTTTGCTTGACATTACATATAAATGTAGTATAATGTATTCAAAACAAAACGGTTTTCCGTTTGGAGGTATTGAAATGTATAACATTAAAACTTACAACAAAATTTCTAAGATCGGGCTCGATGAGTTCGATGCAGCAAAATATGCTTACGGCGACGAGGTAGAAAACCCCGTTGGTGCTATCGTTCGCTCGGCCGCACTTCATGATGTTGAGTTCCCTGAAACTCTTCTCGCTATTGCCCGTGCAGGTGCAGGCACCAATAACATTCCGTGTGACCGTTGCGCCGAAGAGGGCATAGTTGTTTTCAACACTCCCGGTGCTAATGCCAATGCTGTAAAAGAGCTGGTTATTGCCGGTATCCTTCTTTGCTCGAGGAGAGTTATTCCTGCTATCAAGTGGGCCGAAACTCTTAAAGGCAAGGGCGACGAGGTGGGCAAGCTTGTCGAAAAAGGTAAGGGAGCTTTCGTTGGTCCCGAGATCAAGGGCAAATCTATCGGTATCATCGGTCTCGGCGCTATTGGTGTTCTGGTTGCTAACTCCTGCAACGCTCTCGGTATGAAGGTCTACGGTTATGATCCGTATCTCTCTGTAAATTCTGCCTGGAGCCTTACACACAATGCTATCCACGCTATGGATCTTAGTGAAATTTATGATAAGTGTGACTACATTTCTATTCACGTTCCGCTTACTCCCGACACCAAGGGCTTTATTAACAAGGATTCCATCGCTGCTATGAAGGACGGAGTAAGGATCCTTAACTTCGCTCGTGCTGATCTTGTTGATTCTGCTTCGATGCTTGACGCTCTTTACGATGGCAAGGTCGCCGCATACGTTACCGATTTCCCGACCGATGAAATGATCGGTGCTGACGGCGTTGTATGCATTCCTCATCTTGGCGCACCGACTCCCGAATCTGAGGATAACTGTGCAGTTATGGCGGCTAATGAGCTTGTCGATTACATCGAAAACGGTAATATCGTCAACTCTGTAAATATGCCCAACATCTCTATGCCTAAAAGCGGTGATGCCAGAATCTGCGTTATTCACAAGAATGTTCCGACCGTTATCAACCGTATCACCGGTGTTATTTCCGACGACGGTATCAATATTTCTAATATGCTCAACAAATCCAAGAAGGATTACGCATATACTATGTTGGATATTGATGAAAAGGATCTGACTAAGGTCGAGACCCTCGCTGAAGAGATCAAGGCTATGCCTGAGATCATCAGAGTCAGAATCATCTGATGAGCGAGCGTATTGACTTAAGAGCCGAACGTATGAAGGCCAAAAGACGTAAGAGAGTAATGATCAAAAGCTGGATCATTTTGGGTCAGTTTGTTGTTATCGTTGCACTCGTTATTGCTCTTGTTGCCGTTAGCGTAAGCAACGCAAATCTGCGTGGTAAGCTGAACGGCAACGACGGACCCGGTACTCAAGGCAACGTATCCGACAATCAGTCGGCTGATGCTGCATCAAGGCAAGAATGGATGAAGGCCGAAGTGAACAAGTGGTATCTACAGCTCGTTAATCCTGACGTGTCGGTCAGCGAGGAGTTTATACAGAACGTTGGTCTGACTGCTATCGACGCTCGTTTTACCGACGGCAAGGCATCGAGCAAGTATTTTGACTCTCGTGCCGTCGCAGCACTCAATGAGATGTGCGAAGCCGCGTTGAACGACGGTATCAGACTGACCTGCATCTCGACCTACAGAACCTATGACTACCAGCAAGGTCTGTTTAATAATAGGATCCAGAGGTATATTAACCAGGGATACTCGCAGACTGATGCTCAAGCCGCGGCCGCAAGGGTCGTAGCAAAACCCGGAACCAGCGAGCATCACATGGGTCTTGCGGTCGACTTTAACTCGGTCGAGCAGAGCTTTGAGAATACCAACGCATATAAATGGCTTCAGAAGAATGCCGAGAATTACGGCTTCATTATGCGATATGCCGAGGATAAGCAGAGTCTCACTAAGATCATCTATGAGCCGTGGCATTACCGCTATGTCGGTGTTGAGCACGCGAAAGCGATAAATGATTTGGGGTATTGCCTCGAAGAATATATCGAATATCTCAAAAACGGCGGAAAATAATAAAATAACTCTTGACAAACTACATTTGGAGTGTTATAATCCTTAGGACAACAAAGAAGGACAGTATCCGTCCTCACCTCCAAGTTTCGTCTTAAGAGGTCAATAAGGTTCAAATCTTTGCGATTGGCTTATTGTGTGCGGATAGTGTTATGCTGTCCGCACTTTTGTTATTATTTAAGGTCTCGGAGGTGCTTGACCATCAGTAACAAGGAACTGACCATCAATGAAGACATCAGGGAAAAGGAAGTTCGTGTAATCGACTCGGACGGTTCGCAGTTGGGTCTTATGTCTGCAAAAGACGCTCTGGCTAAAGCTTATGAGAAGGATCTCGATCTAGTTTTGATTGCCCCCAATGCCACTCCGCCGGTCTGTAAGATTATGGACTACGGCAAGTATTGCTTTGAACAGGCAAAGAAGGAAAAGGAAGCAAGAAAGAATCAAAAGGTCGTTGAAACCAAGGAGATCCGCATTGTCGGATTGAGTATTGACACGCACGATCTCGAAATCAAGGCTAATAATGCCAAGAAATTTGTCAAAAACGGTGACAAGGTAAAGGTTACCATTCGTTTCCGCGGACGTGAACTCGGACATCCCGAAATCGGAACTGAGCTTATGCAGAGGTTTGCAAACTTCTGTTCTGATGTGGCTGTTATTGAAAAGCCAGCCAAGATGGAAGGACGTAATATGTTTATGTTCCTTGCGCCGAAACCTGCTAAATAGTGTAAAATTTAAGGAGGAAACATAAATGCCTAAGATGAAAACACACAGTGGTGCAAAAAAACGTTTCAAACTTACCAAGACCGGTAAGGTAAAGCGTGCACACGCATTCAAATCCCACATTCTCAACAAGAAGACAACAAAGCGCAAGAGAAATCTTCGCAAGTCGGCCATTGCTGATGCAACAAATGTAGCAAAGGTCAAGAAGATGATGCCCTACAAATAATTGTAGGGAACACTAAACTTTGAAATAAACGGAGGTTGCTGAAATGGCACGTATAAAGGGCGCTGTTATGACGCGCAAAAGAAGAAAGAAAGTATTAAAGCTTGCCAAGGGTTACTTTGGCGCTAAGTCCAAGCTCTTTAAGACAGCTAAAGAAGCTGTTATGAAATCCGGCCAGTATGCTTACATTGGCCGCAGACTTAAGAAGAGAGACTTCAGAAGACTCTGGATCACCAGAATTTCTGCTGCTGCTAAGGCAAACGGTATGAACTATTCTACATTTATGAACGGTCTTAAGAAGGCCGGTATCGAGCTCAACAGAAAGATGCTCGCTGACCTTGCTGTTTCCGATGCTGCTGCATTTACTGCACTCACCGAGAAGGCAAAGGCTGCTCTTAAGTAAGATTTTAACCTGCTGTTTCTTTGGGAAACGGCAGGTTATTTTTTGCAGTGTAAAATTTTTAAAATAAATTTGCAAAATTGTGTAAAAAGTCCTTGACATTTGAAGATTTTAGGATATAATATCTATTGTTGACTTTGAGGAATAGTGTAACGGTAGCACGACAGACTCTGACTCTGTTTGTTGGGGTTCGAATCCCTATTCCTCAGCCAAAATAACGACTCACCCTTTTGGGTGGGTCGTTATTTTAATTTCAGGGTAGGTGAGGACCCCAACGGGGTTCGTCGATGTAGTTGCAAAGTCGCGATAGACTTTGCGGTCTGCCAGAAACGATCAAGGTCGATTTGCTCTTGATATATTAAATACAGTGTGATATAATGTAAAAGTAAATTTATGTTCAGGGAAGAGGCTTAATATGGACAAGCGTTCAGTTTTACCCGGTATAATCATTTCGGCAGTGCTCACTGTTATAAGTGCGCTTTTTGTCGTATTTTTGTATTCTACATATTTATTGCCGTGGAAATATTTGCTGTTGATTGCTGCATTTTTGTTGGTAGTGTGTGGCGGTGTTCTGCTTTTGACAGCGAGAAGTGAGAAGATAGTGAAATTTATTATCGGTTGCTTTGTGACAGTTTTGTCTATAGCGGCTATGGTTATTATCTTTTTAGGCTTAAGACATCTGACGAGCACCATCAAGGGTATGATACACAGCAAAACAGAGATAGCGCAGGTGTCGGTGTTTGTAAAAGCAGATGATCCGGCACAGAATTTAGATGATGCTGCCGGCTATACCTATTGTATCTTGAAGGATCTTGACCGCGAAAGCGTTGATCTGACACTTGTGAAAATTAACGAAGAGTTGAACATTACGGTTCCGATTGAAGAATATAGTGCGCTTGTACCTCTGGTTGATTCGGTTTTGGACGGCGAGAATAGGGCAATGGTCATCAGTTATGATCTGCTTAACATCTTGACCGAGACTGAGGTTTACGGCGATCTTATGTCGAAATTCCGCGAAATTGCGGTTAAACATATTGAGATCGAAGTGCCCGACGAGCCGATAATTAACGTCCAGAGCAAGCCGAGCGGCGTTTTCCAGATGTATATCAGCGGAATTGACCGTTTTGGAAGCGTAAATTCCAGAAGTCGAAGTGACGTTAATATTATTGCTACGGTCAACACCAATACCCGAGAGATATTATTGGTCACTACGCCGAGAGATTACTATGTTCCGCTGCCAATTTCCAACGGTGTGCCCGACAAGCTGACCCACGCCGGCATTTATGGCATTGATTGCAGTATGGGTACTTTGGAAATGCTGTATGATATTGACATCGATTATTTCTTCCGTGTTAATTTTACCGGGTTCAGCGATATCATTGATGCCATTGGTGGTGTTGAGGTTTATTCAGACAGAACCTACAGCCTCAGCGACAAGTATTTCTTCAATGAGGGATATAACCATATGGACGGTGAAACGGCTCTTGTTTTTGCAAGAACACGCCGTCTCTACGGCGATAGCTACCGTGCCAATAACCAGATGGAGGTCATCAAGGCGGTTATAAATAAATTGTCTACTTCGACAGTTTTGCTTGAAAACTATATGCCTTTGATGGAATCGATCGGTGACAGCTTCCAGTGCAGTATGTCGTATGAGACTATAGCTGGACTCGTGCGTAAACAGCTTGACACAATGGAATCGTGGCACGTAACGACCTACGCGGTTAAAGGTACCGGCACTAAACGAGTTCCGTTCTCGTCGAGTGTTAATTCGTTTGTTTACATACCCAATATGGATACCGTTGAGATCGCAAAGCAAAAGATGCAAGCTGTCATTAACGGTGAGGTTTTAGAGTAAAAAAAGCAGGGCGCACGCCCTGCTGTTTTTTTTATGTTATTTCTTTTTCTTCTTGATAGTGATGATTACGACAATCACTATTACTGTTGCAACTGCAACTGCGCTGATAACTATCAAAATAATGCCGGATGTATTGCTCTTTTCGACGGGTTCGGTGATAGTATCGGTGGTTTCGGTTTCAATCAATCCACATTCTGAGCAAATTCTATGTTTGGGAGCGTTTTCGTCGGTATTAGTGGAAGATGCTTGCCAGTCACCAAAGGTGTGTACGCCGGTTTTGGGAACATCTATGCCTTTGCGGACGGTCACGCCGCAATCTACACACACATCGTCACCCGTGTAGCCGTTTCTGATACAGGTCGCATCCTTGTGGTTTTCGGTCACAAGATCGCTGTGACTGCAATTTGCGTTGGTGGTGCCCGAAGGCTTTGATGTTGAGCCGGAGTTGCTACCTGTACCGGTGCCTGAGCCTGATCCGGTCGCTTTGGCTTTTCCGGAAGGAGTAGTCATATTTTTAGGCACATTCTCGCCAAAAAGCAACCAAGCATATTCGGGATAGTCGACAAATACGTTTCTAACGCCGGTGATAGACTGTACAGCGTCGTTACGACCCATTTCCCAAGTGTCAACAGGGTCTTCCTGCATCCACTTAAGCAAGATGCTGAGGTTTTCCATTACTCCGTATGAACCCCAGGTTCGGCTGTAAATAGTATCGTTTCCATAGCGGGTGTAGATGTACAGCACGATTCTCGCGCAGTCACCTCGGAAGGCTTCACCGGGATCGTGGAAGCCGCTGCTTTCGCCATAGGCTTTGTTGCCTCGCGAGCCGTTGTCCTTTTTAAGGGCCGGACGGATCATCATAATATCGTCTTCCTGGCTGCTTCCGTCGCCCTTACTGTTAGGCCAGGTGTGTTCGCGGTTCCAGGTCGCACCGCTATCCCAAACACTGCTGCCTAAGGTTGCGGAATAGAAGAAGCAGATCTTGGAAGTATCGCTGTTTACACAGTCGGTGTATTTAAGCAAAGTTCTATTGTCGTTATAACTGTTGCTGATGGTGTGTTTAGAGGTCATCATCTGCTTTAATGCGGCGTATAAAGCGCTTTGGTAGCCGTCGTTTTGAGAAGTACCGCCGCTGTTTTTCGACAAAGTGTCGAACGAGTAGGAACCGGTGTAATAGTCGACTGCGTAGGTGCTCAAAAAGGTGGCAACCTCATCATGTGCGCCCCAGTTTGCGATAACATCTCTGCCTTTATAGACATTTTGGGTGATGTTGTATTGAACGTCTGAGGCCTTTTTGTAGCCCGTGGGAGTGGTGGCGGCCGAAACGCTGACCGATGCAACTGAGAAGATCAACAATAGCGCGAGGATAAGACTGAGTGAAGATTTTAATAATTTCATAATCCTTGATCCTTTTAATATTTATTTTTTTCATTATATCACACTCACTACGAAAAGAAAAGCGAAAAAAGCAGAAAAAAACACCTATTTGTTGTGTAATATTAGTATTGCTCATATTGAGATAATGTGTTACAATGATAAAAATCAATATAAATATTGGTGGTGTGAAGATGAAAGGCAACGAAACCTATCCTATGTTGTCAAGCATACTGGAAATACTCAAAATGCTCACAGAATCGGGTGCTGAAATATATAGAGTTGAAGAAAGTGCTGTGAGGATCTTTGAGGCTTACGGTGCTAAAAATGTTGACGTGTATGCTACAACCTCAAACATTATCGTTTCACTTGAAGTTGAGGACAATGTTATCAAGACACATACAAGACGTGTCTGTAAGATCTCAAGTGACATCGAGATGATACATAGACTGAACGGTTTGATTCGAAAAATAACAACCGAAACCCCTGACCTTGAGACGATCAAGGCAGAGATCGGTGCAATTAAAAACACGCCGAAATACCCGGATATTGTTAATATTCTGTTTTATGGTGTCATAGCCGGTGCTTTTTACTTTTTCTTCGGTGGCAGAGACTGGATCGAGTTTCTGCTTTCAACTTGTATCGGCCTTGTAACCGGCGTTTTGAGCAAGGTCACTACCGACCTCAATGTTAACAAGTTTTTCGTGAAGTTTCTATGTTCAGTGTCGGCATGTATGTTGACCTTTACATTGCTTAAATCAGGTGTCATTATGCACGACAAGTTTATAATCACCGCTAATATTATGACGCTGATTCCCGGTATTGGTCTTACCAATTCATTGCGCGACCTTTTTGTCGGAGATAGCATTTCGGGTGTTCTTCGCTTTATCGAAGCGGCTCTTCTGGCCGTTGCTATTGCCAGCGGTTATATAGTTACTACAATTATTTTCGGAGGTGCTGCGTGATGGATTATACCGATATGCTGATTCAGGTCGCGACCTCGTTTTTCGGAACATTGGGATTTGGATTTCTTTTTAACATCAGAGGTTGGAAATTGGCGTTCGCGGCACTCGGAGGTATGCTGTCTTGGGGCTTATTTTTAGCCCTCGGTTTCTTTGTTGACAGCGAGCCGTTACGGTATTTTATCGTAGCCGTCTGCAGTACTGTTTATTCTGAAATATTGGCCAGAGCACTAAAGACTCCGGCCAGCACCTTTTCAATAATTTCACTGATTCCATTGGTGCCCGGAGGAGCTTTGTACGATGCAACGACAATGGCTCTGGCACGCGATACAGAGTTTTTGAACAGCTTTATTCATACTGTCGAGTTGTCGGTTGCACTGTCACTCGGTATAGTTATTGTCACGGCGGTTTCAAAACATATTTTTAAACCGATTCACAGGGGATAGTTGTTTGGTGCTTTATGGGTTGTTTGCATTTTATTTATGAATTGTTTTCAAAAGGAGGTAGCCGCTGGAAATGACGGTTTTTGAAAAAATTGAGACCCCTGTCACCGAAGAGTGCGATTGTCTCGTCTGTGGCGGTGGTTTTGCGGGTATATCGGCCGCGATCGCGGCTACAAGATTAGGTAAAAAAGTCATCTTGCTTGAAAAGACCTATATGCTTGGCGGACTGGGAACTGCGGGCTTGATCGCTGTTTATCTTCCGTTGTGCGACGGTGTCGGCCATCAGGTCAGCTTTGGCATCGCTGAGGAACTGTTTCGTCTCTCGGTTTCGATGGGACACGAGGATAACATCTGCGACGGAGGAAATCCCGTTGCGTATCCCGATAACTGGCTTGATAGTGATGATCCTTTAAAAAGAACTGAGGCGGATAAGCGTTTTGAGGTCCAATATAATCCGCAGTTATTCGCTATCTTTGCTGAGCAGTTGCTGATAAACAGCGGCGTAAAGATACTTTACGGCACCTATGCAGTCGCCGTTGATAAAACCGATGACAGGATAAATGCTGTCGTCATTGAGAGCAAATCGGGCAGAGAAGCCATAAAAGCCAAAACTTTTGTTGATGCCACGGGTGACTGTGACATAGCCTGTTTTGCAGGCGCTGAGACTAAAAAATTCAAGCAGGGAAATACCCTGGCTTCATGGTACTATTTCGTGGGGCAATATGGTTATGCTTTGAACACTTTAGGCTTTGCCGATATTCCCGAGGACCAAAAGACCGAACAAAATAGAGTTCAGCTTCTCAATGACCGCAGGTTTTCGGGTCTTACAAAAGAGGATCTGAGCGAGTTCAGTTTTATGTCGCACGCCTCGATGATGAACGATATTTTAAGACGCCGAAAGGCTGATGCCGGTGTTATGCCGGTTACGATTCCGACGTTGCCTGAAGTCAGAATGACGAGGAAGATAGTCGGCGAATATACTCTCGATGATAAAGAAGAACACAAATACTTCGAAGATTCGATAGGTATGGTTTCTAATTGGAGAAAACGCGGTCCGATTTTCGAAGTGCCGTTCAGAACGCTTTATTCGAACAATGTTAAAAATCTTATCGTCGCAGGTCGTTGCACTTCTGTGACCGACAGTATGTGGGATATTATGCGGACGATACCTTGCTGTGCCGTGACCGGCGAGGCTGCAGGTGTTGCGGCCGCGATTTCTGACGATTTCAGCACTCTTGATGTTAAGCGTGTGCAGGAAATATTGAAGAATAACGGCGTTAAGCTTCACGAAAGCGAAATTATTTGATGCAGGTGATATTTTGAGTTGTAAGATCTACCTTGTCCGTCACGGGCAAAGTTTAGGTAATTTGAAGGCGACTTTTTTGGGGCATACCGACCTAGATCTGTCGCCGTTGGGATATAATCAGGCGGAACTTGTGTGTAAATATCTTGAGTCAAAAGACATAGATATTATTTATTCGAGTGATCTTCAGCGTGCCTTTAATACTTCTTTACCTTTATGCAAAGCACTAAGGTTAGATGCTATTAAAGATCGCAACCTGCGAGAGATCTTTGCCGGTGATTGGGAGGGGAAGACCTTTGATCATCTGAGCGAGCATTATCCCGAAACCTATTCCGTCTGGCGGGAAGATATTGGTAACGCGGTTATAGATAACGGTGAATCTGTACGGCAGTTGTTTGAAAGGATAACTGCTGAGGTTTTAAGAATTGCTGTCGAAAATGACGGGAAGACCGTTGCTATTTTTACCCATGCAACACCGATAAGAGTGATGCATTGTTTCTGTAACGGATATGATGCGGCGGCGATGAAGGATATCGGCTGGTGTCCGAATGCGTCGGTGTCGGTAGTTCTGTATGAAGACGGAAGGATTTCTATGCCACAATACGGATACGATGAATTTTTAGGAGATTTGGGTACTCGGTTGCCTTCTAATGTTTGAGGTGTTTTATGTCTGTTGTTGAAATATTAATTTTGAGCGTAGGACTTTCAATGGATGCTTTCGCTGTAGCTCTTTGTAAAGGTTTGGCTATGGATAGATCAACCCTTAAAAAGTGTTCGATAGTCGGTGCATGGTTCGGTGTTTTTCAGGCTTTAATGCCGTTTTTAGGGTATCTTTTGGGATCGCTCTTTATGAAGTACATTGAAGCTTTTGACCATTGGGTAGCGTTCGTTTTGTTGGCACTTATCGGTGCTAATATGATCAAGGAATCCTTTGAAGAGGAAGAGGGCGGAACGGGCTGTTCTTTGAGCTTCAAGGTAATGTTCGTGATGGCTATTGCCACCAGCATTGACGCTTTGGCGGCAGGTATTACACTGGTTTCGTTATCGTTTAAATTTGTGATCTTCGCCGTTCTCATTATCGGTGTAACGACCTTTTTGATGTCGGCCTTAGGCGTAAAAATAGGCAATGTATTCGGTATGAAATACAAATCGAAGGCCGAGTTCGCAGGCGGTGCGATACTCATTTTGTTAGGAGTTAAAATGTTGCTTGAAGGATTAGGAGTGATCAATTTCTAAGCTTACATATCAATAAAAAGTAAAAGGTGCTGACGTTTTGTCAGCACCTTTTTTAGTTGATGATTACTTTTTCCCAAAGCGATTCAAAGTAAACCCTTGTTTCGTTGTCAAGGTCGTAATAGTATTGAACGTTCATATCATTAAGATTTTCGGGATAGAGGTAAGGATCACCTTTGAGAGAATAGTCATCATTCTCGATGACAGCGGTATTGGGTGAAGCGTAGCAGATGTATTCGGCGTTAGCGAGCGCAACCTCGGGTTCCAAAAGGAAGTTAATGAACATCATCGCCGCATCATAATTCTGTGTCGAGGACGGCACACATATCGAATCGATAAAAATGTTAGTTCCTTCTTCCGGATAGATAAACGCCAGATCGTCGTTAACTTCCTTCATTGTCAGAAAGTCACCCGCATAATAGGGGGCAATGGCGGCATTTCCAGCTTCCATTTTATTGAACACTTCGTCCATCACGCGACCCTGCAACAAAGGATTCTGCTGCATCAGTTTTTCGTAGGCTCTGTCCCAATCGGATTTGTTTGTTGTGTTGACATCAATACCCAAAGCAAACTGAGCAATAGCAAATGCATCACGTGAATTGTTAAAGGTCAGGATCTGGTTCTTGTAGCGCTCATCCCACATTAAGTTCCAGCTTGTGGGAGTTTCGGTCACAACCTTAGTGTTATAGATAAGACCGACCATACCTACGCTGTAGGGAACGGTGTATTTATCTTCAGGGTCAAAATATGCACCTTTGTAATTGCTGTCAATGAGATCGTAGTTGGATATTTTGGAATAGTCCAACTCCTTGAGCATACCTTCATTGCGCATACGGTGGATCATATAATCCGAAGGAATAACGATGTCGTAACCGACCGAACCCGATTTCAATTTTGCATACATAGCCTCGTTGCTCTCATAGGTCGTGTAGTTTACATTGATGCCTGTCAGTTTTTCGAAAGCACCGATCACGTCGAGTGAACCCTCACTACCGTCCGAAACATACTCACCCCAGTTGAAAACATTAAGTGTTGTTCCGGCCAGATCCTTAGTATAGGTGCCGCGAAGATTTGTGACTGCCGTGTTTGAAGAACCGAAGGTTGTCATAACAAACAGCGATACAATAAGAAGCACGGCGATGCTTACACAAATTATTTTCTTCATTTCTTGCGCCGTCCTCCTTTTAGCTTGTTGTCATCGCTTTGCACAACGTTGAGCAAGATCATAAGCACTAAAATAATGAGGAACATAATGCTCTCCAGCGCATAAACGTCAGGCTTCATCGGCTTTCTTGTCATCGAATAGATGAGCAAAGGCAAGGTCTGATAGGTGCCGTTTGTGAAATAGCTGATAACAAAATCATCAAGCGACATAGTGAATGCCATAATAAATCCGACAATGATTCCCGGTGTGATAGAGGGAAGAACCGCCTTAAAAAACGCCTTGAATGGCGAGCAACCCAAGTCCATTGCGGCCTCGGTCAAGTGCTCGTCGGTCTGCTTTAACTTTGGCAAAACGTTCAGAATGACATAGGGCAGACTGAACGTGATGTGTGCAATAAGAATGGTAAAGAAGTTGACCGAGTTGGCAACATTGAGCATACGTCCGATAAAAATGAACATCAGCATCATTGAAATACCGGTAACAACTTCGGGGTTCATCATAGGTATGTTGGTTACCGACATAACGGTGTTTTTGACCCATTTTTTCCGCAGCTTCATAATACCAACAGCGGTAACTGTACCTAAAATAGTGGCGATAACCGAGGACAAGACCGCAAGCACCAAAGTGTTACGGAGTGCCAAAAGCAGGTCGCCGCCGTAAAGGAACAGATTTTCATACCAACGAAGCGAAAAGCCCTCGAAAATAGAGGTACTGTTCGCCGAATTGAACGAAAAGAATATCATAACAATGATAGGAGCGTAAAGCAAAAGCATTACAAGGGTCAGAAAAGTGATCCGCAAAGCCTTCATAATACAATACCTCCGCCATCAAGATCATCGCCGTCGGAGAAGCGATTAACTACTGCCAGACTTATAAAGATAATAACCATAAGCACCAGCGAGATCGTTGCACCGATGTTGTAGTCGGGAACGCTCGATTTATAAAATTTATCCTCGATAACGTCACCGATCATTTTTATATTGCCGTCGCTGAACTGACGCGAAATATAGAAGGTACTTACACAGGGTACAAACACCATGGTAATGCCAGACAAAACACCGGGTAAGCTCATTGGAAAAATGACGCGTCTTACAGTCGAAAACGCGTTGCAACCGAGGTCACTGGAAGCCTCCAAAAGCGAGTGGTCGACCTTGCTCATTACCGAATAGATAGGCAGGATCATAAAGGGGAGGTAGTTATAGACCATACCGAAAATGATAACTGCCGAATTTCCCAGGAAAATAACCGGCTCAAAGCCCAATACTTCGAGCAACTTATTCAACAGTCCGTTTCGCTCTAAGATCTGCTGCCATGAGTAGGTTCTGACAATAAGGTTCATAAGCATCGGAAGCATAACGAAAAGCATCATCAGCTTTTGAGCCGATAAATTGAGTTTTGTCATACAGTAGGCGAACGGATAGGCAATAATAAGGCAAATAACCGTTGCCCAAATAGCGTAAACAATAGACCTCCAGAATACGACCATATAGGTCTCACTCGTAAAGAAGGTCACAATGTTACTGAAGGTGAATCCTCCGTCTGCGGTGGTAAATGCATAGTAACCGACAAAAATGAGAGGAATAATGATAAACAATGCCGCCCAGAGAAGGTAGGGAGCATTTAAAACAACACTACCGCCTCTTTGCTTCATTTTTCTTCCTCCGCAAGCTGCTCGGCCGCGGCCTCGGCGGCTTCTTCGTTCATTTCGTCAAGCTCTTCACTGTAAGAGCTGTAGTCACCGAACAGACCTGAGTACTCTGACTTCTTCATAATATGTATTGCATCCGGCTCGATATAAAGACCGACGGTATCATCGACTTCGTGCTTATCGGTGGTCTGGATCATCCACTTAAAGCCCGCGATATCAACGATTATCTCGTAATGAACGCCTAAGAAAGTGACCGAAGTGACAACACCTTCCAGCATACCCTGCACAGGCGGAACGATGTCAACGTCTTCGGGACGGATAACTACGTCGACGCTCTCGTTTTCAGCGAAACCTTTGTCAAGACAGTCAAAATCGCGGCCGTTGATCTGAACTAAGAAGTCCTTTTTCATAACGCCGTCAATAATATTACTTTCGCCGATAAAATCAGCTACAAACGCGTTCTGCGGCTCATTGTAAATATCGGCAGGCGAGCCGATCTGCTGGATCTTACCTTTATCCATAACAATAACGGTATCCGACATAGAAAGAGCTTCTTCCTGGTCGTGTGTTACGAAGATAAAGGTTATACCGGTACGCTTCTGCAGGTTTTTGAGTTCGACCTGCATATCCTTGCGGAGTTTCAGATCAAGTGCAGACAACGGTTCATCTAGCAACAAAACTTTCGGATGGTTGATGATAGCACGCGCAATGGCAACGCGCTGCTGCTGACCGCCCGACAGAGTATCGATCCTACGCTTTTCAAGACCCTTTAAGTTTACAAGGGTCAGCATCTCATCGATCTTTGCGGGGATCTCCGATTTGGGTGTTTTCTTGACCTTCAGACCGAACGCAATGTTTTCATAAACATTGAGGTGCGGAAAGAGGGCATACCTCTGGAAAATAGTGTTTATATGTCTTTTATGAGGCGGAACTGCGTTAATCCTTTTGCCCTCAAAAAAAACATCTCCGCAGTCAGGTGACTCGAAACCTGCGATGATCCTCAACGTGGTCGTCTTGCCGCAACCCGAAGGTCCCAGCAATGTGACAAATTCGCCGTCCTTAATAGTAAGGTCGACGCCGTCAAGCACAGTTTCTCCGTCATAAGACATACGGATACCTTTTAAATTAATAATATTTTTCTCGCTCATTTAAGCATCCCCCTTTGCGGTGTCAAACCGACAAAACCAAAATGGCTCTGCGCGATACTTGACATTATCTCTTGTTAGGCCCTTTGCAAAGGTTTTCATAGTCACTTACTTTTAGATGCAGACGAACTACGGCCAAAATTTGATAATGTTTCTTCAACACAGATGCAAAAACGCATTATTGTAATATTATAAATTTTTGGGAAGAATGTCAATAGTTTTTGAGAAATTACTCTCCCTTTTCCGCAAATTTGTGCATTTTTTTGACAAATTCTGCATATTGGCTGATATTTAGCTTTAAAAAACGCCGTTTGCTCGTTTTAACTCGCAAATTCTCTTTATTTCTCTAACAAAAAATAAACACAAAAAATCTTTTCAAATCGTCGAAAACTATTGCCTTTATATTGTAAATATGATATAATACTACGAATGATATCAGGGGGAGTAGGGTCAGTTTTTAAAACCCGGGATCTTTATTGGAAAAGGAGATGGAAAAATGGTTATTATCGGCATTGACCCCGGCTACGCTATTGTGGGCTACGGTATAGTCAAATATGAAGGTAACCGTTTCACTCCTTTGAAATACGGTGCGGTCACTACTCCTGCCGATCTGCCGTTTGTAAAGCGGTTGGATATAATATTCGAAGAACTCGGCAAACTGTTTTCGGAGTATAAGATCGATGCAATGTCGATAGAAAAACTCTTTTTTAACACCAATACCACAACAGCGATCGACGTTGCCCAGGCAAGAGGTGTTATAGTCCTTTCGGCCGAACGTGCCGGTATTCCTGTTTTCGAGTATACACCGTTGCAGGTCAAGCAATCAGTCACCGGTTACGGCAGGGCTGAGAAAAAGCAGATAATGGAAATGACGAGAATGCTTTTGGGGTTAGAAAAAGTTCCCAAACCCGATGACACCGCTGATGCTCTGGCGTTGGCTATCTGTCATGCACATTCTGCCGGTTCGATCATCGGCAAGTTAAATTATAGAATGAGGTGAGACTGTGATCTATTCATTAAACGGTAAGCTGTTGTTTTCCGATCATATTTCAGCCGTTATAGAATGCGGCGGCGTCGGTTACAGATTTATAGCGTCAAGTAAAACTTTGGCTCAGTTACCGCCGAACGGCAACAATGCTTTTGTCTACACCTATATGAATTTCAAGCAGGACGGTGTTGATCTTATCGGTTTTTACGATGAGAGGGAATTGGAAGCATTTAAACTCATTATTTCTGTCAACGGTGTCGGTCCCAAGTTGGGCGTTGCCATCCTTTCGGAGTTCACGGTCGACCAGTTGTATTTATATATCGCAAGCGGTGATGCTAAGGCGATCTCGAAGGCTCCCGGTGTCGGTTCTAAATCGGCACAGAGGATCGTTCTGGAACTTAAAGATAAGATCTCTTCCGGCGGTATCGGAGATTTCAGCAATGAAGTCTCGACCGTTGCTCACAGCACCGATACGAGTGCGGCTAAAGATGCGATCGCCGCTCTTGTTCAGTTTGGGTATTCACAGAGCGAGGCATCACTCGCAGTCGGTAAGTGCGATAAATCCAAACCTTGTGAGGATATTATCCGCGAAGCGCTTAAATTACTTTCAACCGTCTATTAAAGGGGTGTAAAAATGACTGAAACTGATTTTGAAAGTCGCATAGTTGCTCCTGAGTTTACTTCGCTTGACACAGATATTGATAAATCTTTGCGACCGAGGACTCTTATTGATTACATCGGGCAGGATAAGGTCAAGGAAAATCTTGATATTTATATGAAGGCCGCAAGACTTCGCGGTGAGTCGCTGGACCATTGTCTTTTGTACGGTCCTCCGGGATTAGGTAAAACCACTCTTGCGGGAATTATCGCTAATGAAATGGGTGTAAACCTGCGCGTGACCTCGGGTCCTGCCATTGAGAAGCAGGGAGACTTAGCGGCGTTGCTTACCAACTTGAGTGAAGGCGATATCCTCTTTATTGATGAGATACACCGTTTGTCGAGAAGTGTCGAAGAAGTGCTGTATTCCGCGATGGAGGATTTTGCACTTGATATCATCATAGGCAAGGGTCCGTCCGCAAGATCGATAAGGCTTGACCTGCCGCATTTTACACTTGTCGGTGCTACGACCCGTTCGGGACAGCTTACCGCACCGCTTCGTGACCGATTCGGTGTGCTTTTAAGGCTTGAACTCTACACCCCCGAACAGTTGGCGGGAATAATCCGCCGTTCGGCAGGAATTTTGGGCGTGGAACTTGATGACGACGGTGCTTTGGAGATAGCGTCGCGGTCGAGAGGTACACCGCGTATTGCAAACCGACTTTTAAAGCGCGTGCGTGATATTGCTCAGGTAGAATATGATGGCTGTATCACCGAGGGTGTTGCTCAATCGGCACTCAGACGCTTTGAAATAGACGAACTGGGACTTGATGAGTTCGACCGCAGAATGTTGTCGACAATTATCACGACCTACAACGGCGGACCTGTCGGTCTTGAAACTCTGGCGGCTGCTTTAGGTGAAGAAGCTATTACGATCGAAGATGTTTACGAGCCTTATTTGATGCAGATAGGGTATCTGTCACGAACACACCGAGGGCGTTGTGTTACAAAAGCGGCGTATGAACATTTAGGAATAGCGTATAATGATCCGGCAGAATAAATTTGTAACTGAAAGAAGGATTTTTTTATGGGAAGATTATTTGGAACTGATGGTGTAAGAGGTATTGCTAATACCGAACTCACCTGCGAAATGGCAATGAAGATCGGCAGAGCTGCCGCTTACGTTTTGACAAGACACACAAGCATCAGACCTAAAGTGGTTATCGGCAAGGATACAAGAATTTCATCCTCAATGCTCGAAATGGCTCTGGCGGCAGGTATGTGCTCCTTTGGTGCGGATGTTGTGCTTTTGGGCTTTATTCCTACTCCTGCTGTAGCATATCTTATCCCCGAGATCGCCGCTGATGCAGGTGTTATGATCTCGGCATCGCATAACCCTTGCGAATACAACGGTATCAAGATATTTGATAACCGCGGATATAAACTGCCCGATGCCATTGAAGAAGAGATCGAGGCTATTGTACTCGACAATGCCGTTGAGATAGAACTGCCCACAGGCGGCAAGGTCGGCAGTATCTACACCCGTCACGATTACAGAGATAAGTATATCGAGCACGTCATTTCGACCGTTGAAGAGGGTGTGAGACTTGACGGTATGAAGATAGCTATTGACTGTGCAAATGGCTGTGCTTCCAAGACCGCTGAGAAGATATTTACTTCGATGGGTGCAACCTGCTATATGATGCACAATAATCCCGACGGTGTTAATATCAACGAGCATTGCGGATCGACCCACATGGACGATCTTATTGATTTTGTCAACGCAAATAATGTTGATTTAGGACTGGCATTTGACGGCGACTCTGACCGTTGCCTTGCGGTTGACGAAAAAGGTCAGCTTATCGACGGCGATATGATGATCGCTGTTTTTGCAAAAGAGTTGAAGCGTCTCGGACAGCTTAACGGCAATACTGCTGTTGTTACTGTTATGACTAATATCGGATTCAAAAAGTTTGCCAAAGAGAACGACATTAACGTTGCCGAAACCGGTGTCGGTGACCGTTATGTTCTCGAAAATATGCTCGAAAACGATTATTCGATCGGCGGTGAGCAGTCGGGTCATATAATTTTTAAGAAGTACGCTACCACCGGTGACGGTCAGTTGTCGGGTCTTCAGTTTGCCGCTGCGATGGCAAGAACGGGCAAATCGGCTTCAGAGCTCGCATCGGTTATGACTGCTTTCCCGCAGGTTCTCGTGAATGTCACTGTTAAAAATGAACTTAAAGGTCTCATCAAGACCGATGAAGAAATTATTAAGTCAATTAAGGATGTTGAAGCCGAACTCGGCGACAATGGACGAATTTTGGTCCGTGCATCCGGCACAGAGCCGCTTATCAGAGTTATGATCGAGGGTGAGGATATCATTCACATCAACGATCTGGCTCATAAGGTTGCTGACGTTATTAGGGAAAAAACCGCAAAATGAGAGTAGTTACCGATTTTAACGATTATGAACTTATCGACGCTTCGGACGGTGAACGTCTGGAGCGTTGGAAGGACATTATTTTAATACGTCCCGATCCGCAGGTCATGTGGCATGCTGAGCGTAAAAATCCGTTGTGGCACAATGCTCACGCTATTTATCACCGTTCTTCGAGCGGCGGAGGATATTGGGAAACACTAAAGAAAGTGCCGTCGGTCTGGTCGGTTGATTTTAAAAGTCTTACGTTCCGTTTAAAACCGATGGATTTTAAGCACACAGGGCTGTTTCCAGAGCAAGCGGTCAACTGGGAACTGATGGGTAATGCCATAAAAAACGCCGGCAGACCGATAAAGGTGCTCAATTTGTTTGCTTACACCGGCGGTGCGACTATTGCTTGTCTTAAAGCAGGTGCTTCCGTTACTCACGTTGATGCTTCAAAAGGTATGGTTGGCTGGGCAAAGGAAAACGCCGTAGCATCGGGCGTCAGCGACCGTCCGGTCAGATGGCTTGTTGACGATTGTCTGAAATTTATCGCGCGTGAGATAAGACGCGGCAATAAGTATGACGGTATCGTTATGGATCCGCCGTCATACGGTCGTGGACCTAACGGCGAGGTCTGGAAGATAGAGCAACAGCTTGATGAACTGCTCTACTCGACCGCCAAAATACTTAGCGATGATGCCTTGTTTTTCCTGCTTAATTCCTATTCGGGCGGAATTTCACCGACTATCATCAATTATATGGTTAAAAATATTGTCATCGGTAAGCGCGGCGGTGAAGTAACGACCGAGGAAATCGGACTTAAAATTACTGAGAAAGATCTTGCACTCCCTTGCGGATGCACAACTGTTTGGATGGGAAAGTAAATGTTCATTGATGTAGATAACATTACATTTGAATATGAAAGCGACGACGGTACGACCTCGGTTATAAAGGATCTGACCGTGGGTTTTGACGAGGGTCAGTTTATCGCTGTTTTAGGTCATAACGGCAGTGGTAAATCGACCTTTGCCAAACTCCTCAATGGTATGTTAAAGCCTAATGGCGGCAAGATCACCGTTAACGGAATGGATACGTCGGACGAGGAACTGTTTATTGACATTAAGCGGACTATAGGTATGGTTTTTCAGAACCCTGACAACCAGCTTGTTGCGACCGTTGTTGAAGAGGATGTAGCGTTCGGACTTGAGAATTTGGGTGTTCCTCATAAAGAAATGGTCGAAAGAGTCGATAAGGCTCTGAAGGCTGTGGGAATGAGCGAGTTTAAAACCTCTGCTCCGCACAAGCTCTCCGGCGGTCAAAAGCAGAGAGTTGCCATTGCCGGCATTATTGCAATGGAGCCGAAGTGCATCGTGTTTGACGAGCCGACGGCTATGCTTGATCCCAAAGGCAGAAAAGAGGTTATGGATGTTATCCAAAGACTCTGCCGCGAAAAGGGAATCACCGTCATTTTAATTACGCATTATATGAATGAGGCGGCTTTGGCCGACCGAGTTTTAGTTATGAATAAGGGTAAGATCGTGCTTGACGGCACGCCGGGTAAGGTTTTCAGCGAAGTAGAGACTTTAAAGGCGGCAGGACTTGACGTACCTCAGCCGTGTGATCTGGCCTTTAAACTCAGAGAGGCCGGCATTGACCTTAAAACCGATGTTTTATCGGTTGACGATCTCGTCGAGGCAGTGACCGTTGTCTTACAGGAGGAAATCTAATTGTCGCAGATCGAAGTTAAAAATTTGGTTTACACCTACGGCAAGGGTACGCCGTTTGTGAACCACGCCGTTAATGATGTGTCTTTTAAAGCCAACGGCGGCGAGATTATAGGTATTATCGGTCACACCGGCTCGGGTAAATCGACCGTTGTTCAGCATTTAAACGGTCTTTTAAGACCGGAAAGCGGCGAGATACTTTTAAACGGAAAGAATATCTGGACCGAATACGAAAAAATATCCGATGTACGTTTTAAAGTTGGTCTTGTTTTTCAGTATCCCGAGTATCAGCTTTTTGAGGAAACCGTTGAGGCTGATATCGCTTTCGGTCCTAAAAATATGGGTCTTGATGATGCAGAGATCAAGAGAAGGGTGGAGTACGCGGCTCGTCTTGTTGATATCGAACCGGAACTTTTGCAAAAATCACCCTTTGACCTTTCTGGCGGACAAAAAAGAAGAGCAGCCATTGCAGGTATCATCGCAATGCAGCCCGAAGTGCTGGTGCTTGATGAGCCGACTGCAGGTCTTGATCCGCAGGGAAGAGACTTGATACTTTCGCGTATCGATGAGTACAGAAAAGAGCAGAACGCTATAGTGCTTATCGTCTCTCACAGTATGGAGGATATGGCTAAGGTTGCGGACAAACTGCTTGTTATGAACAAGGGCAAGGTTGAAATGTTTGACACGGTCTGCAATGTTTTCTCGAATGCCGAAAGGTTATCTCAGATCGGTCTCGATATCCCTGAGATCACCCGTGTGGCGATCGAACTCAATAAAAAAGGTTATGACATTCCTCGCAATCTTTTTACCGTTCAAGCGGTTTTTGAGAGTGTTATGGAGTTAAAGAAGGGTAGGTGCCGCAAATGATCAATGACATCACCTTCGGTCAGTTTATTGATACTAATTCAAAAATCCATAAACTCGATCCCAGAACCAAGCTTTTATTACTTATTGTCTTTATTGTTTTCATCTTTGTTTCCAATAACTTTTTATCGTTGGGATTAACGGTGGTTTTGGTTGTTGCCGCAATGCTGCTCTCTAAAATTCCCGTTAAAATGTACCTTAGAAACATAAGATCCATTTTGCCCATCATAATTATCACATCACTGCTCAATATGTTCTATTCGGGTGGCGGAAAGGTGCTTGTTGATTGGTGGATATTTACCATCACTTCTGCAGGAATTTCGAGATCGGTGTTTATGACGCTCCGCATTGTGCTGTTGATCCTTATAAGTGCCGTACTGAGCTATACGACCTCGCCGACCGCTTTGACCGGTGCTATCGAGAGTCTTTTAAAGCCTTTAAAATGGATAGGTCTCGGCAACGCCGTTCACACAATGGCTATGGTTATGACCATCGCTCTGCGGTTTATTCCGACTCTTATAGAGGAAACTCAGAAGATAATGAACGCTCAGAAGGCGAGAGGAGCGGATATGGAAACAGGCGGAATTATAAAGCGGGTAAAGGCTCTGCTTCCCATTCTTATTCCGTTGCTGATTTCTTCCATTCGCCGAGCATACGAGTTGGCCGAGGCTATGGAGTGCCGTTGCTATAACGGCGGTACCGGCAGGACTAAGTACAAGCTGATGAGATACAGCCACCGTGACGTTGTCGCCGCCGTCGTTTCGACCGTTGTTTTCGCAGGAGTGATCGTTCTTAATATTTACTCCGGTGCTATTTATTCACTCATTTTTTAAAAGGAGTCGCTTATGGCAAGACGTCTTATGACAATTAAATATGACGGTTCTGCCTATTGCGGCTGGCAGGTTCAGCCGAACGCTGTTTCTGTGCAAAGCACCGTTCAAAAGGCTTTGGGTGCAGTTTTGGGCACTACTCCCGATGTTACCGGTTGCAGTCGCACCGATTCGGGTGTTCACGCTAAGATGTTCTGCTTTCATTTTGATACAGAGAGTGAGATACCTAACGACAAGTTGGTGCTGGCTGTCAATGCCCATCTGCCTGAGGATATTTCGGCCTACGCCTGCAGTTTTGTAAGCAAAGATTTTCACGCCCGTTATTCTTCTACGGGCAAAACCTACATATATAATATTTTGAATTCCAAGCACCGTGATCCGTTTTTGGAAAAGTATTCATACCGTTTCGGCGCAAGTTTAGACGTAAATCTTATGAACCGTGCAGCCGAGTGCTTTGTAGGAACGCACGATTTTAAGGCGTTTCAATCGGCGGGTTCGTCAGTCGTTGACACGGTACGAACTGTCAGCGGATGTTCGGTCTGTCAACACGGTGACGTAATTACCGTTAAAATCACCGCAGACGGCTTTTTATATAATATGGTAAGGATAATCGTCGGAACGCTGTTAGAGGTGGCTACGGGCAAAATTGACATTGAAGATCTGCCGGAAGTGATCGATTCGTGCGATCGTAACCGAACAGGTCCTACCGCACGTCCCGAGGGATTGTTCTTAGAAAAAGTACACTATGATTTTGAAAGCGAGGAAGAATGATGAGCAAACGCAGAAATGTTAAAAGAAAATCATTGTTTTCCGCTTTTAAAAATAAACCCAAACAAAATAAAAAAACTTCAGAAGCCAGACAGGGCACAAACGAGCAGTCGCATTTTCAGATAGTCAGCGGTACAAGACGCAAGAACCGACAGAGAAGGATGGTCTTCTATTGTGTTGTAGCCGCGTTGTTGGTTGCACTTCTTATTGTCCACTTGTTGTTGCCGACCGGTCTTTTGGAGGGAATTCAAAACGGGTATTCGATGATCGGCGGCGGCGAGTTGCCATTGAATTTCTATTCTGCTAATCCTATCGATTTCCAAAAATACGGCGATGTTTCCTGCGTTCTTAACGATACTTTTTTCGAGGTATACAACGAGAAGGGTAAGTTGATGCAGGCTGTTTCGCACGGTCTGTCCAACCCTCAGTTGGAGGTATCGGAAGCAAGATTCTTGCTTTTTGACCGCGACCGCTATACCGTAAAGACATATAAATACTCGACCGAGCTGAGCAGTATTGAGTTTAAAAACACCATTATTTCGGCCGATATCGGACGCAACGGTACCTATGCCGTTGTTACTAATGCCGATTCATACTTAGGCACGGTCTATGTATATAATAAAAGCGACGATCTGATTTTTACCTGGAATTCCGCTAACAGCTACATCACCGACGTTGCTGTGGCCAATAACGGTAAATCGATTGCGGTATCGCTGTTTAATGCCAAAGACGGCGCATATTCTTCAACCGTAAATATTTTTGATCTTAAAAGTGCCTCACCGAAGCAGGTCTATCATATAGACGGTCTTATTTCGGCACTCAAATCGGTGAACAAGAATTATATTATCGCACACGGCGTTGATAAGGCAGTAGCTGTACCCTGGAAGGACGATAATATGCTTGATCTCAACTTAAGCGGTGTTGTCCGACACACTGATATCGCTGATAACGGTATGTCTGCCTTAGTCTACGGCAGGGAATACAATGAGACCGGCAACAATGTTATCATTTTGGATAAAGACGGCGCGAAGCAGGCCGAGTTCCCGTTTAACGCAAAATGCAATGATATTTGCGTGCTCGATGAATCAGTCTTAATACTTTCTAACGAAAAGATATACTGTGTCGATTTTGCCGGTAATATCAAGAGTGAAACGCTTTGCGGAATAAAGCCGCTTTACATCGGTGCGATAAACGAAGAAAAGTGTATCACTGTCGATAACTCGAAAATGAATTGCATAAAGCTTTCTAACTGATTAAAAAGGAGAACATTTATGATTATCGATATCTGTCTGGTTTTGGCCGTGATACTGTTCGCATTCATTGGATCAAAACGAGGGTTTGTCAAAGAGATCGTTAGTCTCGTCGGAGTCGTTGTATCGGTGCTGTTGGCTCTTTGGGTATCTGATATAAGTGCCGGATTTATTTATAGTTCCGTTATCGAAAAGCCGGTCTATAACGCTGTTAATTCAACCATCGGTGAGAATGTTGAAGGTGTGATCGACAGTTCGAAAGCAACGCTTGAGGACGTCGTACCTGATGAATTGGTCAGCATTGCCGAAAAGATCGGTATTGATCTGGATCTCTCGGATAAAATAGATGCAAACGGCGAATCGGCTGAGGTGATAAACAATGTGACCGAATCGATAGTTCAAAACATCGTTGAGCCGATATGTGTAAAGGCGATATCGGTGATCGTGTTTATTGTTGTTTTTATTGTTTCTATGATACTTATCAGCCTTCTTGCCAAAGCACTCAACATTGTGGCAAAGTTGCCCGTTTTGCACTCGTTAAATTCTCTGCTCGGTGCAGTTGTCGGGTTTGCCCGCGGTGCTTTTGTCTCGGTTGCTGTGTGTTACGGTCTTTATTTGATCTTAGTTGTTTTGGGTGACGGTCTGTGGGGACTCGATATGTCTCTCTTTACCGATTCCAAAATTATGAGCATATTTATTTGAGTAGTTTTGATGTCCGCAGGTGCGGAAAAAAGGAGTTCTGATTTATGAAACTTTGCTATAAGTGCAACAAACGTCCTGCCGTGGTGTTTATCCAAGGTATGACCACTAACGGCGATAAGGTAGACGAGCCGAAAGGTCTTTGCCTCGTCTGTGCCAAGGAATCGGGAATAAAGCCTATCGACGACATGCTTCGCAATATGAACATTTCGGATGAGGAGATCGAGGCTATGAGCGATCAGTTCCAGAGCCTTATGGCTATTGACGGCGATGGTTCCAATTCTGAAGACGATGCATTTTCTCCCGGCGGTGCCGCAACATTTCCGTTTCTTAATAACCTTTTCGGCGGTATGCAAAATGTTATGCCGGAAGAGTCAAAAGATTCAACTGATACCGGTGAAAAGACCGAAAAGGAAAAGAAAAAGAAAAACAAACGTAAGTTTATTTCGCAGTTCTGTACCGATCTTACGGCTAAAGCCAGAAACGGCGAAATAGATGTTGTTATCGGTCGTGAGGCCGAGCTTTACAGAATCGTGCAGATTTTGTCGCGCAGAACCAAAAATAACCCTTGCCTTATCGGTGAGCCCGGTGTCGGTAAGACCGCTATCGCCGAAGGTTTAGCAATGAAGATTGCTACCGGCGACGCTCCTGCCAAACTGCTTGATAAGGAGATAATGCTGTTGGACCTTGCAGGTCTTGTTGCAGGAACACAGTTCAGAGGTCAGTTCGAAAGCCGCATCAAGGGTCTTGTCGACGAACTCAAAGCCGCCGGCAACATCATACTGTTCATTGATGAGGTTCATAATCTTGTCGGTGCAGGTGACTCCGAAGGCTCGATGAGTGCAGGCAACATTTTAAAGCCTGCTCTTTCACGCGGTGAGATCCAGGTTATAGGTGCGACGACCTTTAAAGAATACCGCAAATATATTGAAAAAGATGCCGCTTTGGAACGACGCTTTCAGCCGGTTACAGTTGAGGAGCCGTCTATTGAGGATTCGGTCAAGATGCTGACGGGCATTAAAAGCTACTACGAAGGCTTCCACAATGTTTCTGTGTCGGAATCAATAGTTCGAATGGCTGTTGTTCTGTCTGAAAGATATATCAATGACCGTTTCCTGCCCGATAAGGCCATAGACCTTCTTGATGAAGCCTGTGCCTGCGCGTGTCTTAGAAACAAGGCGATAGACGAGTACTATATCGCTAACAAAAAGGCTGTTGCTCTTAATAATGAGCTGGGTGAATTGCAGGCTGTGGTCGATAATCCCGATTACGAGCGAATTGCCACACTTAAATACGAGATCGAAAAGGTCAACAAAGAGTTAAAAGACAAGGAACCGTTGGCAAAAGACAATACCGTCACAACCGATGATTTAGCAAAGGTTATTGAGCTTTGGACGGGTATTCCTGCCGTTAAAATCAAGGAAAACAACCTTGAAAAATTGGCCTCATTGGAAGAAAACCTTAAAAAGCACATAGTGGGGCAGGATGAGGCCGTCAAGGCCGTGGCATTGGGTGTAAGACGTTCGAGCGTTCAGTTGTCGGCAAAGCGTAAGCCGGCGTCGTTTATTTTCGTTGGTCCTACTGGCGTCGGTAAAACAGAGCTTGTAAAAACCCTCGCGCGCGAACTGTTTAACACGCCCGATTCTCTGATAAGGCTTGATATGACCGAGTATATGGAAAAGCACGCAGTATCGAAACTTATTGGTGCACCTCCGGGATATGTAGGATACGATGAGGCAGGTCAGCTGACCGAAAAGGTCAGAAGAAAGCCGTATTCGGTGATTCTTTTTGACGAGATCGAGAAGGCTCATCCCGATATTATGAACACGCTTTTGCAGATTCTTGATGACGGCAGGATCACCGATGCTCAAGGTCGAACCGTTAATTTTGAGAACACGGTTATTGTTATGACATCGAATGCGGGCAGCGACAATAACGGCACGCTCTTGGGCTTTAATAAGACTCAAGGAGAAGCCTCAAAAGACAAAGCTATGAAGGCTTTAAAGGACTTTCTTAAACCCGAATTTTTAGGTCGTGTTGATGAGATCATCGCTTTCTCGCCGCTTGAGACTGAGTCGCTTATAAAGATTGCAGAGATCACTTTGGAAGAGCTAAGACCGATGCTTCGGGAGCGTGATATTGAGCTTGAGTACTCAGATGACGTTTGTGAATTTTTAGCTGAAACTTGCGACCGCGCGGCAGGTGCCAGAGATCTTAAGAAGTTGATACGTAAGCTGATTGAAGATAAGATGATTGCGATCCTTATTGATAACCCCGAAAAGCAGATAACTAAATTTAAGGTCAGCGCAGGGAAAACTGTCGAAATTTCTTTCGATTTTATTTAAAATTTCACTTGACTATCGACGGTGTATATGCTAAAATATACACCGTCGCAAAGATGCAGGTGTAGTTCAATGGTAGAATTCCAGCCTTCCAAGCTGGTTACGTGGGTTCGATTCCCATCACCTGCTCCAAATATTGCGCTGATAGCTCAGCTGGATAGAGCAACTGCCTTCTAAGCAGTAGGTCGGGGGTTCGAGTCCCTCTCAGCGCGCCAACAAAAGAAGATACCCCTTTGGGTATCTTCTTTTGTTATTGATAAGGGACTCGAACCCTGAGAGGGTCTGAGCGTTAAGAAAACAATTCGGTGAATTGTTTTTAGCGAAGAGCGGTGAGACGGGTACTGTAGGCTTTGCCTACGGTCGTCGAGCCAGTAAAATTTGCAGAGCAAATTTTGTCCCTCTCAGCGCGCCAACAAAAGAAGATACCCCTTTGGGTATCTTCATTTGTTATTGATAAGGGACTCTACGCTAACGAGGGTCTGAGCGTTTTAAAAAACAATAACACTATTTTAGTCTCTTCATAAAATGAATAGAGGAGTGGTGGTATGAGGCTGTTGCAATATAACAGAGCTTTGGCGGTGGAGTATGCAAAGAAGTGGGCGTTGAGCAGAAATCCAAGATACTATAATTTTAATGATATCGGCGGTGATTGCACCAACTTTGCATCACAATGCATTTTCGCCGGCGCTAAGATTATGAATTTTACGCCGGAGTTTGGTTGGTTTTATAAAACCGCTAACGACCGTACACCGTCGTGGACGGGTGTGGAATTTCTTTACGAGTTTCTTGTAAACAACCGCTCCGTCGGTCCGTTTGGATATTTGGTGTCCGCCGACGAGGTACAACCGGGTGACATTGTGCAATTAGGCAGAAGCAACGGTGATTTTTATCACACGCCGGTAATTGTTGCGACCGAACCCGAAATTCTCGTAGCCGCGCATACTTACGATGTATTAAATAAACCGCTATCTGCCTATAATTACTCGGTCGCGCGGTTTATTCATATTGACGGCGTGCGTGCCTGGTAACTCTTTTTGACGGTACTGCAATCTGTGCGGTACTGTTTTTATGTTTTTACCGAAATTTAGTAAAAACTATGGATTTTACTTTTAAGTTGTGGTATAGTTTTAAAAAAGATATTCCTTTAAGGGGTTGACGATAATGAATTCATTTTTTTGTAACGCTAAGCCTGTTTGGTTAGAGGGAAGAGAGACCGAACGCCACTTAAGAGTTCAATTTAAAACAAAATTCTCAGTTACCGACAAAGCCGGAAAGCATATTGTAAAAATCGCTACAAGCGGCATTTACCAGTTATTTGTAAACGGCAAATTTGTTGCATACGGTCCCGCAAGAGCCGGTAAGTATCATTTCAGAGTTGATGAGATCGATATTAACGATTACATTCTCAACGGCGAAAACACTGCTGTTATTGAGGTTGCAGGCTATTATACCACTACCTTTTATGTAATGCAGCAGCCGTCGTTTGTGCAGGCAGAAGTATTTAGCGGCAACAAATCTCTTGCCGCTACGGGAAGCGACTTCACAGCACGTGTAAACCCTTACTATATCCAGAAGGCTGAGAAGTACAGCTATCAGCGTCCCCAGCTTGAAATCTACCGCTTAAGCCCCGATGATACTTATTTTACCGATGACACTTCGGGCACAGAACCTATTACTGCGACCGAGGAAAAGATCCTTATCGGTCGTCGTGCCGGCTATCCGATTTATGAGGAATTAGTGCCCAAAAAGATCGGCAACGGTAAGGTCATTCATCTTGATATCGAGCCTAAAATGGGCAGAACTTTGACCGTTATCAACAGCCAGATGACCGGTTACAAGGTCGATGAACTGGAGATGTGCGTAAACACGTTGATGCAAACACTGGACAGCGAACCCGGTGAATTTAGAGAAAGTAATTCTCTCAGTGCTAATGAGTATGCACTTTTTGAATTGCCTTACAACGCTTCGGGTATGCTCCGTTTCGACGTTGAGTGTCACGAGGACACTACTTTACTTATCGGTTTTGATGAAATTATGGGCGACGACGGCAAATTGCATCCGCTTCGCTATGATGTCACCAACGGCATTTATTATGAGTTAAAACCCGGCAAATATCACCTGCAGTTCTTCGAAGTCTATACAATGAAGTACATCGCGGCCAATGTGTTGAAGGGTTCGTGCGAATTCTCAAACCTTACAATGGTTGAGTTCAAGCATCCGCCGGTAAAGCACGAGGTAAAGGGTAAAACACCCGAAATTCAGAAGATAATCGACGCCGCGGTCGAAACCTATAAGCAGAACGCCGTTGATCTCTTTACCGATTGTCCGTCGAGAGAGAGAGCCGGCTGGCTTTGTGACAGTTTCTTTACCTCGCGTGTTGCATATTGCCTTGACGGCAACTGCGATATCGAGACCGATTTTTTGGAAAACTTCCTTCACGAGGATAATTTTGAGGCTCTGCCCGAGGGTATGGTTCACATGAGCTATCCGGGCGACCACTTAAACGGCAATTTTATCCCTAACTGGTCGATGTGGATGGTCTTACAACTGGGCGAATACGTCCAAAGGGCTGGCAACCGCGATCTTATTGAACGATTTAAGGTAAAGATCGAAAAGCTGATCAAATACTTTGAAAAGTTTGAAAACGAAGACGGTCTGCTCGAAAAATTGGAGCGATGGGTCTTTGTTGAATGGTCGCGTGCAAATCAGCTGGTTCAGGATGTCAACTATCCGAGCAATATGATGTATTCTAAGATGCTGAAGGTTGCCGCAAAGTTATATAATCGACCCGATTGGGCCGAAAAATCCGAAAAGGTAAAGGCTGAGGTCTTGAAGCAGTCGTGGAACGGTAGTTTCTTTATTGACAATGCTGTTCGCAATGAAGAGGGCAAACTGGTTTTGAGCGGTGAATCGACCGAGGTTTGCCAGTATTACGCTTTCTTCTGCGACATAGTAACTTCCGAAACTCATAAGGAGTTGTTTGAAACTCTGCTTAACGACTTCGGTCCGCAACGTAAAGTCGACAATAAGTGGCCCGACGTAGCCTTTGCCAACGTGTTACCGGGTAGTTACTTAAGACTTGATATTCTTATGGAGCACGGGTACAAGTATAAGGTGCTCGACGAAATTGTAGGTTACTTCCTTTATATGGCCGAACGTACCGGTACTCTTTGGGAACACGATGACACCTCTAACAGTTGTTGCCACGGTTTTGCAAGTCACGTGCTTTGCTGGTTGGATAAAATGTAACGCAAAATGGTATAATAAAATAAAAACGGAGTTTAAGTTTGAAAAGTACTGACCTTAAGTTTCGAGACAGTTTAATAATCGGTGCGGCTTTGTTTTCAATGTTTTTTGGGGCGGGAAATATGATTTTTCCGCCTTTTTTGGGTTTCGGCAGCGGTACTGACTGGTGGCAGGGATTTATTGGTTATTTCGTAACCGATATCGGTCTCGTTATCGTCACCTTGATGGCCGTTGTAAGATTTAACGGACAAAAAGAATTGTTGTCGATAGCGGGTAAAGGATTGGCTTCGGCGTTGCTTTTTGTTGTTATAATGTGTCTGGGCCCGATAATCAGCATCCCAAGAACTGCCGCAACGACCTATGAATTATCAGTTTTGCCGATCTTCGGCGAGCAGAAATTTCCGTGGTTTTACGTTGTCTTTTTTACCGTTGTTTTACTTCTTTGCTTTAACAAAGGTAAAATACTTGATGTAGTAGGAAAAATACTGACACCATTACTGTTTCTGGGACTGCTCGTGTTGATAGTTAAAGGCATTGTGACTCCGGTTGGCGAGATTACCGCAGATACGAGATTTGAGAGCGTGATAGGCGAGGGAATTGAGGCTGGCTACCAGTCGATGGATGTGCTGGCATCGGTCGTTTTCGGCGCACTTGTTATAAGTTCGGTGGCTGACCGTGGCTATAATAACAACAAAAGTAGCGCGAGGATCGTGCTGTATTCCGGTTTGATCGCAGGATTCGGTTTGTTTGTTGTATATTTAGGATTGACCTATCTCGGTGCCACGGCCTGCGAAAATTACTCGATGCACATAACGCGCACCGAATTACTGACTAACATTATTTTGTTGCTTTTCCCGGGAAAATCGGGACTTGTTTTCTTCGGCGTTGTTGCGGGACTCGCTTGTTTGTCGACCGCGGTAGCACTCACCGGCTCGGCGGCCGAATATCTCGAACGACTGTTTAAAGGTAAAGTCAATTACAAGGTTTTTGTTGTGGCGATCTGTGTTCTTGATACGTTATTGGCTACTGTCGGTGTCGAAAAGTTGGTTTCCTTCGCATCACCGCTGCTGTCGCTCGTTTATCCGCCGATTCTGGTTATAGTTGCTTTAAGTTTTGCAAAAAAATATTTGGGTAAGCTTTCTATTTGTTTCGGCGTCCTTACGGCACTTATCTGCGGTGTGTATGAGGTGTTTGCTTCGTTCGGTTACCGTATAAGAGCCATTGACCGTTTGCCGTTTAATGACGTCGGTTTGTTCTGGATAACGCCCGTGATCGTGATGATTATGATCGGCGTGATTGTTGATCTGATATGCAAAAAGAAAAACTGTCAAGGATGACCTTGACAGTTTTTTACTTAAAAAGTGTATTGCTTTCGGAGTCAGTACCGACTATCAGCGAAAAGTAGGAGAACTTAAGTTATTCAAACTATAGGTATTCATACGTTAACGCTTTCCATAAGAGTATCCAAAACCGATTCCTTCTGTTCAATGACCTCGTCATTGTCGGTGATTTTTGTTTTAGTATCGCTCAACTTCTGCTTGATCGCTTCAAGCTCTGCAGTAAACTTCTCGGCGGTTATAAGCAACTCTTTCTCAATATCCGAAAGACTTTCGGTGGTAACATCGGCAGTTTCGATATTTTTATTCACTGCCGCCTTGCTGATCTCAACGTTTTCTTTTGCGGCATTGATGATGGTCTTAGCGTTTGCTTTAGCCACAAGATAGAGTTTACCGATACTTTCGCTCAAACGCGTGATCTCGGCCTCACGGCTTTCGAAATCTGCGACTTTCTGTGCTAAAATAGCATTATCGGCTTTTAAGTCGGAGAGGGAAGACTGAGCCTCTTCCAACTGAGCGCTCAAAGTGGTTGTTTGCGATTCCAAGCTTCTTAACTTCTGTTCATTCTGCGTTTCGGTTTCCTTAACCGAAAAGACATACTTCAAAACGTCGTCTTTATTAAACCCTAAAAGACTGTTTCTGAACTTGACAGCCATATTTACACCGCCTGTATTTTATATTTATTTTATTATACAACAACCAATCGTAATTTTCAACACATATTTATTCCTAAATTTACAAGTTATCCTTGCACTTTTAGTTAGTTTATAGTATTATTAAACTGTATAATAATGCATTATATGCATTTTGTTTTCGGAGGTTTAATATGACAAGAACAGAAGCAAGAAATGAGTTGTTTATTCTTATCTTTGAAAAGCAGTTCAGCGAGTCTACATTGGAGGATATAGTTCTGTCGGCCAAAGAGTCGCGTGATTTTTCTGAAGACAAGGACGGATATATAATAAGCTCCTTTAACGGCGTGTATAATAATCTTGAAATGATCGATAACATTATTGCCGAAAATCTTGTCGGCTGGACTATCGACCGCATTTCTAAAGTTTCGCTGGCTGTTTTGCGTTTGGCGTTATATGAGATCAAGTTTGTTGACGAGATACCTCAGTCGGTAACTATAGATGAAGCAGTCGAGCTTTGCAAGAAGTATTCAACCGTTGAGGATGCATCTTTTGTAAACGGTGTTCTCGGATCGGTGGTCAGAGCTTAAATGTCGGTAACTTTAGGAATTGACACCAGCAACTACACTACCTCTGCGGCTGTTTTTGATGACTATAACGGAACTTTTATCAATTCGCGGCGACTGCTCTCGGTCGGCGACGGTGAGATAGGGTTAAGACAAAGCGATGCTCTTTTTCAGCACACTAAAAATCTACCCGATATCCTTGGCGGTGCATTGATACCTCATCACAAGGTAGACGCCGTCGGTGTTTCGACCAGGCCGCGTGATTTGGAAGGCAGTTATATGCCGTGTTTTTTAGCAGGTGTTTCAGCGGCAAAGGCCGCCGCTTTAAGTTTAGGCGTGCCGCTTTTTGAGTTTTCACATCAGGCAGGGCATATCGCTGCGGCTCTTTATTCGGCCGACCGACTGGATCTTATCGGCGAAAAATTCATTTCTTTCCATGTTTCCGGCGGTACTACCGAAGCGTTGTTGGTCGAGTTCACTAAGGAACTTAAGCTTACCGCTAAAATAATCGGCCAGTCGACCGATCTTAAGATGGGTCAGGCTGTTGACCGCATCGGAAATATGCTTGGAATCGGATTTCCTGCCGGCAAGGAGCTTGACAGATTAGCTAATAACGGCGAATGGAAGGAACCTATAAAAGTCTCGGTCAAGGGCTGTGACTGCTCGGTATCGGGTTTGGAGAACAAGGCTAAAATGATGCTCGATCAGAGAGTTCCTTTTGAAAACATTGCACGGTTTACCATTGAATTTTTAAATAAAACTCTCGTCAAAATGACCGAGAATATTATCCATCAATACGGCAAACTGCCGTTGGTGTTTGCAGGTGGTGTGATGTCTAATTCAATTATCAGCAAAAACCTCACCGAAAGGTTCGGTGCCACCTTTGCAAGCCCCGAACTTTCAAGCGATAACGCTGTCGGAATTGCTGTTTTGACCGCTTTACAATTAGGAAAATAAGGAGTATTTATGAACGGAACCATTATTTCTGTTTCACAACTTAATAGGTACGTTCATTCGATGTTTGAATCCGATGACAAACTTCGCAACATAATAGTCAGCGGTGAGATCTCTAACTTGAAGATCAATTCCTTCAGCGGTCATATTTATCTGACCTTGAAGGACGACAATGCCGCTGTCAGGGCGGTTATGTTCAAGTCGTCGGCGGCAAGGCTCAAATTCCTGCCGAAAGAGGGAATGAAGGTTATATGCAGAGGTCAGGTTACGGTTTACGAGCGTGACGGTGCGTACCAACTGTACATTTCCGATATGCAACCCGACGGTGCGGGAAATATTGCATTTGCTTTTGAACAATTAAAGGCTAAATTGAACGCCGAAGGCTTGTTTGACGCGGCGCACAAAAAGGTCTTACCTAAATTTCCGCGAAAAATCGCCATTATCACTTCCGAAACAGGTGCGGCGGTACGTGATATGATAAGTGTTATCGGTCGAAGATGGCCGATCGCTACGCTTATTATGTGCCCTGTATCCGTTCAAGGCGATCTTGCACCAGGTCAGATGATCGAGGCTTTGAAAAAGGTCAACGCTCACACCGATGCCGATGTGATAATAATTGGTCGCGGCGGTGGCTCTACCGAAGATCTATGGTGTTTTAACGATGAGCGGTTAGCCCGTGCTATATTCAAGTCTAAAATACCGGTCATTTCGGCCGTCGGTCACGAAACCGATTTTACTATCTGCGATTTTGTGGCGGATTTGAGAGCACCGACTCCTTCAGCGGCAGGTGAGATAGCCGTGCCTGACATCGGCGAGATCTACTCTTATTTCACGGCTGTGGATATGCGGCTTGAGAATGCAGTTTTTAAAATGTTAAACGATTGCAATAACGCGTACAAAGTTTTGTGCGACCGACCGATATTTACTAAAAAGACCGGATTCTTGGAGCCATTGGAACTACGCCTGGATTCATATACTTCCAAGATCAAAAAATCATTTGAGGCCGCGGTTTTAAAGAGCGAAAGTCGGTTTAAGACTACGCTGGCAAGCCTTGTTGCAGTTAATCCTACAGCAGTATTGTTGCGTGGATACTCAATAGCCGAGAGGGAAGGAAAGACCGTGAAGTCGGTATCCGCATTACAAAACGGCGATGTCTTGGATCTTATACTTTCCGACGGCAGTGCTAAATGTACAGTTAATTCGATCAAGGAGAAAACTTATGAGTGAAAAGTTTGAAGATATCATAAAAGAGCTGGAACTGATAGTTTCAAAGTTAGAGTCGGGTGAATGCGGACTTGACGAGAGTATCGAGCTGTATTCAAAAGGCTCAAAGCTCTCGGCCGCCGCTAAGACTCGGCTTGAAGAAGCCAAGCAAAAATTGGAAAATTTGAACGACTACACCGATTGAACGAAGGGTAAATTATGTTCGAAAATTATACAGAGTTAATGAACGCCGTTGTGGATAAGTACCTGTCACCCGAAAACGGCGAGATATACGAACTTCAGAGTGCGATGCATTACTCAGCTTCTGCAGGCGGCAAAAGAATAAGACCCGCTGTTATGCTTGAATTTGGCCGTATCTGCGGTGCTACTGCAGAAGAGGTCTTACCCTTTGCGTTGGCACTTGAAATGATACATACTTATTCGCTTATACACGATGATCTGCCCTGTATGGATGACGATGATATGCGAAGAGGTAAACCATCATGCCACGTGGCTTTCGGCGAGTCTACCGCATTACTTGCTGGTGATGCATTGCTGACCGATGCCTTTAAAATTGCGATGGAGACAAGTGTTGAGGATAAACAAAGGGTAGTCGCCGCCTGCAGGAAGTTAGCTGAATGTGCAGGCAGCCGCGGTATGATAGGCGGACAGGTCATTGATCTTAAATATGAAAACAAGCCGGCAACGCTGGACATAATAAAAAAGATACATCTTCTTAAAACCTCACAGCTTCTTGTTGCTGCCGCGACCATCGGTTGCATTTTAGGCGGTGCTGATGAGTCTTGTGTATCGGCAGCTCAGACGTTCGCCGAAAACTTAGGCTTAGCTTTCCAGATAAAGGACGATATACTGGATGTGACGAGTACAGCCGAAGTGCTGGGTAAGCCGATCGGCAGTGATGCCGAATCCAACAAATCGACCTACGTTTCGTTAGTTGGTCTAAAGCAGGCCGAAAATGATGTTTTGACCTATACTCAAACGGCGATCTCGGCACTCGATTGCTTCGGTGATGATGCCGAAGATTTAAAAGAATTTGCAAAAAAATTGGTTTACAGAACCTTTTAGGAGAAATTATGAATTATCAGTTTTTAAACCACATCGCCTCACCGGATGATGTAAAAAAACTGAACATTGAGCAGTTGGGTGTTCTTTGTGACGAACTTCGCGACTGTATTTTGGAAACTGTGTCTCAAAACGGCGGTCATCTGGCGTCAAACTTGGGCTCGGTCGAACTGACTGTTGCTTTGCACAAGGTTTTCGATTCGCCGACTGACAGTATCGTGTTCGACGTGGGTCATCAGTGCTACCCTCATAAGCTGCTGACCGGTCGTTTTAACAGTTTTAACACGCTGAGAAAGCCAGATGGAATCTCCGGATTTGTGCGTCCCGAAGAGAGCGAGCACGATACTCTGATATCCGGTCACAGCAGTACTTCGATCTCTTCGGCCGAAGGCTTCAGTATTGCAAACGAACTGTTGGGACTTAAAGGGTATTCGATAGCCGTTATCGGCGACGGAGCTTTGACCGGCGGTATGGCTTACGAAGCGATAATCAACGCTCGCAAAAAGGACAAGCATCTGATAGTTATCCTTAATGATAACAAAATGTCTATCAGCAAGAGCCGCAGTGCTCTGGCTAAGCATTTAAGCACCATCAGAACGCGTAAAAAGTATCACAAATTCAAGATGGGCGTTGAGAAGTTCTTAGTAAAGATACCGCTTATCGGTCACTCGCTGAGGTCGTTTGTTTTTAAGGTTAAAAATATGCTTAAAAACTCGATCTATGACAGCAATATTTTTGAGGCATTAGGGTTTTATTATATGGGACCTATCGACGGTCATAATCTGACAACTCTTATCGATATGCTTGAGATAGCTAAGGACGAAAACCGTCCTGTTCTGCTTCATATCAAGACACAGAAGGGTAAAGGCTTCGCATTGGCGGAGAATGACCCCAATGTTTATCACGGTGTATCGAATTTTGACAAAGCTTTAGGTGTTGATTCGCCCAAAGCTGACAGCTTCTCGGCAGTCTTTGGGCGAAAAATTTGCGAGATCGCCGAAAGGGACAATACTGTGTGTGCCATAACCGCAGCTATGCCGGACGGCACGGGGTTGAAGGAGTTTTCAGCTCGTTTTAAAAACCGCTTTTTCGATGTAGGAATTGCCGAACAGCACGCCGTCACTTTTTCCGCCGCTTTGGCTAAAAAGGGCTTAAAACCTGTTTTTGCCGTGTACTCGACCTTTTTACAGCGTGCTTACGACCAGATAATTCACGACGCGGCTATCGAAGGTCTGCCTTTGACGTTGGCCGTTGACCGTGCAGGTTTCGTAGGTGAAGACGGCGAAACACACCAGGGTCTTTTTGACGTGGCATTTCTGTCTTCGATTCCGGGTGTTAAAATATTCGCTCCTTCCAATTATGACGAATTGGAAAAAATGCTCGAAATAAGGCTTTCTGACCCTAAAGGCGTAGCGGCTATTCGCTATCCAAGAGGTAAACAGGCCGAAAACTGTCATGATACCCACTACATCGGTCAGGAATTTAATATATGTGGTGACGGCAATTCAGCCATTGTTTGTTATGGCTCGCTGTTTGATACGGTATTGGCGGCCGCTAAAGAATTGGAGTCGGTCGGCAGATCAATAGCTGTTGTAAAGCTTAATGAGATCACAGAGCTGTCAGATAACCTCATCAACTCGCTTTTAGAGTACGAGCGGATCTTCTTCTTCGAAGAAGCAGTATTCAAAGGTTCTGTATCCGAAGCGTTAGGCTGCCTATTGTTGTGCAACGGATTTAACGGCGAATACTATCCTCATGCTGTAAACGGCTTTGTCAAGCAGAACACTGCTAATAATCAACGCCGCGAATTTGGGCTTGATTTAGATTCGATATTAACTGAAATAAACGAGGTAATTTAATTGGCTGAGAAGAAAAGACTCGATGTCGCAATTTTCGATTTAGGACTTTGCGAAAGCAGGGAAAAGGCTAAAACGCTTATAATGGCAGGCGTGGTCTATGTCAACAACCAGAAGGCCGATAAGCCCGGCGTTGCTGTCAAACCCGACGATAATATCGAAGTGCGGAGCAATCCTTTGAAATACGTCAGCCGTGGCGGTCTGAAACTCGAAAAGGCAATGCAGTGCTACTCGATCGACCTTACCGATAAGATCTGTGCCGATATCGGAGCATCAACAGGTGGTTTTACCGACTGTATGCTTCAGAACAACGCCAAAAAGGTATATGCCATTGATGTCGGCTACGGTCAGCTGGCCTGGAAACTGAGGACCGACGAACGCGTTATCAATATGGAACGCACCAATTTCCGCCATTGTACAAAAGAAAATATCCCCGACGACCTGCAATTTGCCTCGGTCGATGTTTCGTTCATTTCGCTGTCGATCATCGTACCGGTCATGCGAACCTTGATGGCCGACGGTGCTGAGGCCGTCTGCCTTATCAAACCGCAGTTTGAAGCAGGGAAGGACAAGGTCGGTAAAAAGGGCGTTGTCCGCGATAAAGCGGTACATATAGAAGTTGTCGAGAAGACTGTTCGAATGATGCTGGATACAGGTTTCACTATTTTGGGACTGGAATTTTCACCGGTAAAAGGACCTGAGGGCAATATTGAGTATCTGGCATACATCAAAAAGACCGAAAACAGCGAGATCTTGTGCGACGTTACCGCCGAGCAGGTGGTTACCGCCTCACATTTGGAACTTGATAAATAAGGGTGTGATTTTCTGTGATCAACATTATTTATAACGACAAAAAGAGCGAGTGTTTGAAAATTGCCAAAAAAAGTGCCGAGATTTTAAAACTTAGTTCCGAAAACTGCATTTTTCCTTTAAGCTCGGCAATCAATACTGAATACCGAGACGACATTTTTGCCGCGGCCGATATTATTGCTGTAGTCGGCGGTGATGGTACTATTCTCAAAGTTGCTAAGATCGCCGCTGAAGCGGGCAAGCCGATAATCGGCATTAATGCCGGCAGGCTTGGCTATTTGGCAAGTGTCGGTGCTGACGATTTGACCGCCTTAAAGCGTCTTATAAACGGTGATTTTTCGGTTGAAAACCGTGCAATGATATTGGCTCAGTTGTTTGAAGGCGACACGCTTTTGAACGAATGCCACTGTCTTAATGATGCTGTCATTTCTCACGGTGCAGTCACCACTATAATTGATTTAAAGCTAAGGCTTGATAATGACGAATTCGGCTACCGCGCCGACGGCGTCATTGCCGCTACACCGAGCGGTTCGACCGCATATTCTATGTCGGCCGGCGGACCCATTGTCGATCCGACGCTTGACTGCTTCTTGCTGACACCGATCTGTCCGCACACTTTAGTCAACCGACCGATGGTCGTCAACAGTACAAAAACCGTTGAAATAACGGTCGATTCGTCAAAGGATGCAATGATTTATCTTTCTTGTGACGGCGAAAGTATCAGCGAAATAAAGAAGGGAAATACCGTAAAAATATCCCGTTCGGCTGTTACTGCAAAGTTTATTAAACTTAGTGACGTTTCCGTTTACAAGGTTTTTTCCGAAAAAACTAAGAATATTTGAGGTTGAAACTTATGAAAAAAGACCGCCAAGCCAGAATTTTAGAGCTTATCGCCAGAACACCCATTGAAACCCAGGAAGATCTGCAGAAGAAGTTGCAGTCATTGGGATATGACGTGACTCAAGCAACTGTTTCGCGTGATATTAAGGAACTCCGCATTGTAAAAATGCTTGATTCTAACGGTGTGTACCGATATGCCACGTCGAATCAATCGAGTAAGACCTCTAATTTAAAGCATCGCGAGATATTTAATCACTCGGCTGTTTCGGTCTGCTATGCTATGAATGACGTTGTTATTAAATGCCATCCCGGTATGGCTCAAGGTGCCTGTGCATGCCTCGATATGATGAACTGTCAGAATGTTTTGGGCACATTGGCAGGCGACGACACAATATTTGTTATCACGAAATCTGAGGCCGATGCTAAAGCCTTGACCGAAATGCTGTCGGCACTCATTGGTTGACGGGAAGTAATAAAATGCTTAAATCGCTGAGTATTGAAAACATCGCTATAATCGAAAAATGCAACATTGATTTTTCCTATGGGTTCAACTGCCTTTCGGGCGAGACCGGTGCAGGTAAGTCGATAATTATCGACTCTATAAATGCCGTCACAGGTCAAAGAACTTCAAAGGAGTTAATAAGGACCGGCTGTAGTAAGGCGGTCGTTTCGGCATTGTTTTGTGATGTTTCGACGGCGGCCGAGACTGCTCTGTCGGAGCTTGGCGTTTCGCTCGACGAGGACAGATCGCTTTTTGTGTCCAGAACTATTACTGTTGACGGGAAAAACACCTGCAAGCTCAACAGCGTGAGCGTAAATGTATCGGCCTTGCGCGAAATTGGGTCATACCTGCTCAATATTCACGGTCAGCACGACAATCAAGCCTTGCTTGACCCTCATAACCATTGCGGATATATCGACTCATACGGCGATTTTGAGCCGATCTTGACATCATATAAAGAATGTTACGAAGAATTAAAGCGTGTCAGACGTAAGTTAAAAACACTAACATCCGAATTCAACGATAAAGAACGCCGTCTTGAGTTGCTGAAATTCCAGATAAACGAGATCGAAGCCGCAAATATCAAAATCGGTGAACTGGACGAGCTATTGAAACGCCGCGATGAAATGCGGAATTTTGAAAAACTCTCGTTCGGTTTGAATGAGGTCTATGATTTGCTTTGCGGAAATGATGAGCAAAGCGGTGCCGAGACCTTGACCGCCAACGTCGCAAATTCGATGCAGACTTTAGCTAAATTGTCCGACAGCTTGAAAAATATTAGCGAACGTCTTACCTCTGTATCGGCTGAACTTTCAGACGTGTGTGCCGATGTTAGGACCGCTGTTTCGGATTTGAGGTTTGATCCTTTGGAATTGGAAACATTAGAACAAAGGATCGACCTGTTAAAGGCGTTATGCAAGAAATACGGCGGTGACGAAACGGCAGTTTTGGAATATTACAATAACGCTTTAACCGAACTTGATTCCATCGAAAATTCGGACAAGGAAATTGCAATTTTAGAGCAACAGTCCGACGCTTTGGACGAAGAAATATGTCAAAAAGGCTCTGCTTTGACCGATGCCCGCAAAAGAACGGCGAAAGAGTTTTCCAAAAAGATCTGCGACGTGCTCAAATACCTTGAGATGCCGAATGTTTCGTTTTCAGTCGATTTCCGAGAAGGAATGTACACTGTCAACGGTTGTGACGATGTTGAGTTCCTTATTTCCGCGAACCTGGGCGAGACCGAAAAGCCGTTATCGAAGATCGCTTCAGGCGGTGAGTTATCGAGAACAATGCTTGCTATAAAGAGCGTTTTGAATGACGAAAACGGTGCCGCGACGCTGATTTTTGATGAAATTGACACCGGCATCAGCGGTAAAGCCGCTGACAAGGTAGGTCGCCAACTGAGGTCACTTTCCAAAAATAAACAGGTCATCTGTGTAACACATTTGGCTCAGATCGCATCGGCCGCTGACTGTCATTTGCTTATCTCAAAATCCGAGAAAAACGGCGCAACCCGTACCGAAGTTGAGACAATCGACGGCGATAAACGTATTTCTGAGATCGCCAGAATTATGTCGGGCGGAGAAATGACGGAAAATCTTTACAAAACCGCAAAAGAACTTATTGAAAATCATCACGGTTTGTGATAACATATATAAATCAATGTTGGAGGAATAAAAAATGACTTGCTATGACGAACTTGTAGCCAGAGGTCTTATCGCTCAGGTTACAAACGAAGATGAAATAAGAAAGATGGTTAACGCCGGTGAAGCCACATTTTATATCGGCTTTGACCCGACTGCCGACAGTCTCCATGTCGGTCACTTTATGGCTCTTTGCCTTATGAAGAGACTCCAGATGGCAGGCAACAAGCCGGTCGTACTCATCGGCGGCGGCACTGCTATGATCGGTGACCCTTCGGGCAGAACCGATATGCGTCAAATGATGACGACTGAGACCATCAAACACAACTGCGATTGCTTCAAAGTACAGATGGAACGCTTTATCGATTTCGGCGAAGGCAAAGCAATTATGGTCAACAACGCCGATTGGTTGTTGGGATTGAATTACGTCGAATTGCTCCGTGAGGTCGGCGCACAGTTCTCGGTCAACAATATGCTCCGTGCCGAATGCTACAAGCAAAGAATGGAAAAAGGTCTTTCATTCCTGGAGTTCAACTATATGATAATGCAGTCTTATGACTTCTATCATTTGTTCCAGCACTACGGCTGTAATATGCAGTTCGGCGGTGACGATCAGTGGTCGAATATGCTCGGCGGTACTGAACTTATCCGCAAAAAGCTCGGTAAAGACGCTCACGCAATGACCATTACCTTGCTTCTCAATTCAGAGGGTAAGAAAATGGGCAAAACTGCAAACGGCGCAGTTTGGCTTGATGCCAACAAGACCGCTCCTTACGATTTCTTCCAGTATTGGAGAAATGTTGATGATGCCGACGTTATCAAGTGTATGAAGCTTCTCACTTTCATTCCGTTAGAGGAAATTTACGAGTACGAAAAGCTTGACGGCAGTGAACTCAACGCTGTCAAAGAGCGTTTGGCCTTCGAACTCACTAAGATGATCCACGGCGAAGAAGAGGCAAACAAGGCTTTGGAGACCGCACGTTCACTCTTTAGCGGCAAGCCAGATACTGCCGCAATGCCCACAACTGTTCTGACTGCTGAAAACCTCGTGGACGGTGCAATCGGCATTCTCGATGCAATGCTTTTGGCAGGTCTTATCCCGTCTAAGGGTGAGGGAAGAAGACTCGTTCAGCAGGGCGGCGTTTCTGTTAACGATGAAAAGGTTACCGATCCTGCATTCACCTTAAAAGAAACCGATCTTGCGGGTGACGGCGTTGTCATTAAAAAGGGTAAAAAGGTTTTCCATAAGATTACTATGTAACAAAAAAGCCTCCGTTCGGAGGCTTTTTCTTTATACCAACAGCAACTTCGGATACTCGCTGTCATCGAGGACTATAGTTACAAATTTTATTGCAAACAGATCGCAAACTACCAGTGTTGAAGGCTCAATAGCGTTAAGGATGACATAGCTTGCACCAACATCTTCGAGAATACCGACTCGCTGTTCGATGGTGTCTCCGATAAGGAAGTCGGCTCTGATCCATTTGCCGATAAATTGCTTTAAGTATGCAGGCAAAAAATCAGAGTTCGTAAGACTTTCGGGCTGGATGCTGATCATTCCCGAAGGACTGCCTTGAGTTACACCGCTCATAGTATTTTGATTGTTGGGATTAGAGGACTGGACAGACGGCATAGTATTGAAATGGAGCATACCGTCGTTCCCGTTTCTACGCGACATCATTCCGGTGTTGTTCGAGTTGTCCCAATTATTGTTCCAGTTGTTGCGATTGTTACGATTATTGTCCCGACAGCTGACCATCGGCATATTCATATTCTGCATATTATTCATCGTATTTTGGTCGGATGCAGGCTGAAAATAATTGTGATAATCGTGTGAAGCGCCTTGATTTGCAGACATATTGTTCATTAAAAACACTCTTTCTTAAGTTTGCCAGTAGGCAGATGTAGGTCGGTAAAAACAATGATTATTTATTCTTGTATGATAAACTCCCGAGCCGTTTCGCGGAAAGTAATATTCGCAATTTTCAGAAAACGGGTTAAAGTACCAGAGACAGTCTCCGACAGCACCTAACGAATTACCCGACAGAGCCCAATCGGCCACCTCGTAATTTATCGGTTCGGGTGACATATTGTATATGTTCTGCGGGTTGTACTGACCGCCGATCTCGGTTCTGGCACAGTCAAACTGATATTCCTGGAAAATGACGTTGCGGATATTGCCTTGACCGGTGCGAAAATATTCTCCGCCGGGCACGTGGACACGGTTCATAACCACCGTAGCCACGGCCTGCATTCCGGTCAAGCCTTCGCCGCCGGCTTCACATTGAATTATCCTTGCTAAAAGTTCTCTTGCGTTGAAGGGCATCTTCAAAACCTCATTTGTTTAGGCTTTTTAACATAATATGAACAAGTCCTTAAAATGTGAAAAGAGCCACTTGAATTTCAAGCGGCTCAGTTTCTTAATCTTTTTTATCGATCGGCTTTACCTGTGACAGAGGGTTGTCGTTGAGTGCCTTTTCGACCTGCTTATTTGCTATATGGGTATAGATCTGTGTAGTTCCAAGGCTTTCGTGACCGAGAATATCTTTCAACACTCTTATATCCACGTTCCCAAGCTGATACATAAGCGTTGCGGCTGTGTGGCGAAGCTTGTGGGTCGAATAACCTTGACCGCCAAGACCTGCTTTATCAAGAAATGTGTAAACGATATGCTGAACGGTCTTATTGCTGATCCTACGGCGGTTTCGACTGATAAACAGCGCGTTCTTATCCTTGTCGCAAATTCCGTCGACCGGTCGGACCTTCATATAAGCCTCAAGCGCCATTTGGCAAGCGTTGTTAAGATAGATCATACGTTCCTTATTGCCTTTACCGAGTATCTTCAGCGAACCGTCGGGTTTGATATCGGTATAGTTGATCGAACACAGCTCGGAGAGTCGCATTCCGCAGTTTAAAAACAACGTAATTATAGCGTAATCCCGTTCCTTATAGGGTCCGTCGATGGATTTCAAAAGCTCAAGGCATTCCTCAAACGACAAATGAACCGGCAGAGATTTACGCTGTTTGGGTTGCTTTAATTCTAAGGCAGGGTTCTTTTCAAGCAAGTGCACAGTATTGGTCAAATACTTGAAAAATGTGCTTATAGTTGACACTTTTCGCGCTCTCGAAGCGGCACCGTTTTGGCGTTCGTCTTTGCAGTAGACGATAAAAGCGTATAAATCGGAAATAGTAATGCCTTTAATAAACTCAATGTCTATATCATTTACGGTAATCTCAGCAAACGGCAGGGAAGAAGGGACCAAACCTTTATCCATCTTCAAAAATTTAAAGAGGAGTTTCAGGTCGCTGAAATACTCTTCGGCAGTCATTTCGGATTTTCCTTTGATGGTCTCACAGTATAAAATAAAGTCCTTAAGTATAGGAAATCCGATATTAAGTTTTTCTCTGTTCATTGTGCACACCACCTGTGAAACAGTTTCACAGCAAAACCTTAACGCTGTATTATACAAAATATTTTAGCATACTTATTAGGAAAATGCAATAGTACGGTCGATAGGTGATTGTTTTTGTAGCTAAGAAGCACATTAATCCTATAAGAATCAGTATTTTTGGAGAACTTTATAATGTTCGCATTGGATCAAAAGAGTTTTAATTAAACCATTAAAAAAGAAATTCGTTCAGTTTATTTTAATTGATGCTAAGGTCACTTAAATTAAACTGATTGAACGAATTTTAGACAAAAAGCAACAAAATCGCCGAAAAAACATTCGATAGAAATTTTTCAGATGACCTGAGTATCAAACGAAAAAAACTGAGAGAATTTTTAAAATAAAATATAATTGGAAATTAAAACATACGTCATTATAAAATATAAATGAAACGAATGATTGAATAATTAATTTAGAAAATAAATTTTAAAAAGGAAGCAACTAATATGAATTACAATGAACTGTCAAAAGCAGTCCGGAAGAATGGATAGATATAAGCACCAAACGAAAAAGCCGAAAAACGCAACATTTGGCCCTAACCACCGCTTTTTCTCTCCCCTCAATTATACAAAATATTGATTTTGTATAATTATATATTAAATTTTTAGGGCCTGTTCCCTTGCCACGTTTTTAAAAATTTCAACCCACCGAGCACTTCGGTGGGTTGAAATTTATTTATACTTAATACAATTTTTACAATTCATCAACCTGCGACTGCCATATTTTACTTACTGCATCGCTCGGCATTTTGAAATCGCCTCTCGGTGACAGCGAGATCGAGCCGACCTTCACGCCGTCAGGCACACAGTTGCGTTTGAATTGCTGGGTGAAAAATCTTCTGTAAAATGATTTAAGCCATTTCTTAATTTCATCGTCCTCAAAATCGGTCTGAAATGCCTTTTTAGCCAGATCATATATCTTCTTCGGCTCGTAACCGAAACGCACAACATAGTAAAGGAAGAAATCGTGCAGCACATACGGACCGACGATATCCTCGGTAACCTGGGCTATCTCCCCTTTTGCATCCGGCGGTAACAGTTCAGGGCTTATCGGAGTGCCTAAAATATCGTTAAGAACGTCGCCGCAACCCTCAAAATAATCGCACTCAACCAATGAAGCGATGATCCAACGAACAAGTGTCTTAGGTATATCACAGTTGACAGAATACATACTCATGTGATCGCCGTTATAGGTACACCAACCGAGTGCCAGCTCGCTGAGGTCACCCGTGCCCACAACAAAGCCGCCGACCTTGCCGGCGAAATCCATCAGCACTTGTGTTCTCTCTCTCGCCTGAGCGTTTTCATAGGTCACGTCATATGAATCAAGAGGATGCGAAATATCCTTAAAATGCTGAATACAGGCGTCTTTGATACTTATGATCTTACTACTTACTTTCAGCAGATTCATCAAATCCAGCGAATTTTTGAGCGTTCTGTCACTTGTTCCGAAGCAAGGCATTGTAATGCCGTAAACATCGGTAGAAGGACGTCTGAGACGCTTCATACATTCGGCGGCGACCAGCAAAGCCAATGTCGAATCAAGACCGCCGGAAATACCGACGACCAGCTTTGAACCGGTAACTTCAACACGGCGTTTGAGTGCCTCGACCTGCATATTGAAAATATCACAGCAACGGTTGATACGCGCGTGTTTATCCTCGGGTATAAACGGAGTTTTGCTGACATAAAGAAGTTCTCCACAACATTTTTCTGCATCGCAACCGATAATGTCAACGGTTCCTAGTTCATCTATATCAAGCATAGAAGCAGCAAGTTTAAAGGTCTCGCTCTTAATGCGGTTGGATTTTACCGGACCCAGATCTACATCGGCAGTTAACATATATCCGCCATCAATAAACTCGTCATTGACCTTGAGTATCTTACCGTTCTGTGCAATGACCGAAGCACCGGCAAACACGGAATCCGACGTTGATTCAGTCTTACCCGCCGAGCAGGAAACAAAAGTACAAACGTTCCTCTTAGAAATGCTTTGTGCGGCTGTTTTTAGGTTTTCGTCACGTCCGACCAACTGTTCAAAAGCATTCACATTAAACAAGATTTCGGCACCTTTGAGCGTCAAAAGATCAGGTGTGGCAACAGGAGCGTTGATATCGTCACCCACTGCGACAGCAAATTTAAAGACATTTCCGACATTAAAAACCGACATTCCGAACGGAACGGCGTACGACTCGGAAAAACCGTTAAAAACGGTATTGACATTAACAAATGAAAGGTCAAAAATGCCGTTTGAAGTAAACCAACGCTTATCGCAGAAGACCTTTGGAACGATACCCTGCACCCTACCCTTTGCTATTACAACAGCGCAATCATAGAGATCAAACCCTACGAGAACAGGAGTACCGACAACAGCAATAACATCACAGCTTGAAGTAGCATCTGCTATTGTCTTGACGGCGTTCTTTGCGGCATTTACAAGCGACGACTGAAACAGCAGATCACCGCAGGTGTAACCGGTAACGCTCAGCTCCGGAAACAAAACGACCGCAGAACCCAAAGATTCGGCCTTTGCTATACATTCACAGATTTCTTTTACATTGTTATCAACATCGGCCGGCACTACATTCGGCACGGCACACGAAATTCTGCAGTAATCAAACATCATTTAGCCTTCCTTCAATCACTTATATTTTATACTATATCATTTTTACCGCGAAAAGTAAAGTATTTTAAAAAGTATTGAAAAAAACACTTGATTTTATAAAACTAATGTAGTATAATAGCGAAGTACCAAACGCCGGTGTGATGGAATGGCAGACGTGACGGACTCAAAATCCGTTGGTAGCGATACCGTGTGGGTTCAAGTCCCACCGCCGGCACCAGAAAAAACACCTTTTGTCTAAGGACGAAAGGTGTTTTTTCAATGAAATAAATCGATTGTCCATCTTAATTAAAAGGACGTGAGGGAATGATCAAACGTGCAAAAACTCAATTTTTAGACGGTTTACTATCGGGGCTGCCTATCGGTCTCGGTTATTTTCCCGTGTCGTTTACATTTGGCATAATGGCTGTTGAGGGCGGTCTCTCTCCCCTTTTGTCTATCCTGATGTCCTTTACAAACCTTACGTCGGCCGGTCAGTTTGCGGGAACTAAACTCATTTTCTCGGTCTCGTCTTTGCTAACCATAGCCTTTGCAACAATAGTTATAAATTTGCGTTATATGCTGATGTCGGTCTCTTTATCACAAAAGTTGGCTACCAATGTCGGCTTTTTCAAACGACTTGTTTTCGGTTTCGGAATAACCGACGAGGTGTTCGCTATTGCCGTTGTCCGAAAAGAACCTCTGACCTTCAAATTTATGTTGGGCATTATGACGCTGCCCATTATTGGTTGGACTCTGGGAACGGCGGCCGGTGCATATCTCAGTGATCTTTTGCCGGAATCGTTGCAAGCCGCTATGGGTATAGCTCTATACGCTATGTTCATAGCCATCATCATTCCGCCCGCAAAGCGTGAAAAACCCTTACTTGCCGCTATTCTTATCTCTATCGGTCTTTCGTGTGTGCTCAATTTTGTGCCGGTTTTCGAGTTTATTTCGCCAAGCATAAAACCTCTTATCTGCGCTATCTTAGCAGCACTGATCATGGCGATAGTGCATCCTAAAGAAAGGCAGGAGCCGTAAATGACAACACAGTATATTCTCTCTGCCATTGCGGTAATGGCGATTTTGACCTATGTTATTCGCGTTCTGCCGCTCACTATTTTCAGGCGAAAAATAAAATCAAAATTCCTCAATTCATTTCTTTATTATATACCGTATACCGTACTCGCCGCTTTGACCTTTCCGGCTATTTTTGAATCGACCGGGAATGCGTTGATCTCCATGCTCGCCACCGCCGTAGCGTTGATACTTGCCTACTTTGATCTAGGATTAGTGATCGTAGCAATAGGTGCAATTATCGCGGCTTTTCTCCTGGGGATAGTTCTTTAAAACAAAAAATCACCCGTTGGCTCATCTTGCCAATGGGTGATATTTTTTATAACTCTGAGCGTAACGGTTACGCATTAACTGCGCATAGATCTGGGTAGAAGAAAGATCTGAGTGACCTAATATCTCCTGAATATCCTTAAGCGGCGCACCGTTTTCGAGCAGATGAGCCGCAAAGGAGTGACGGATCGTATGCGGGTTGATATCCTTTTTGATCTGTGCCTTCTCGGCATAAAACTTGATTATCTTCCATAGTCCCTGTCTTGTCAAGGGTTGTCCGTTCATATTAGTGAAGAGCTCGTCAACACTATCATCAACTACTACAACACTGCGAACATTAAGACAATAATTCGTCAATGCCTTAACGGCATCCGGATACATCGGTATAATTCTCTCACTTTTTTCGTTGCTCAGATGCAAAATGCCTATCTGCAGATTTATCTGCGACATTTTTATGCCAATTATCTCCGAAACCTTGATGCCCGTGGCATACAAAAGTTCCAAAATAGCTTTGTCGCGGCAACCCTTAAGGTCGCTGGCATCTGGCTGAGCAAGCAATTTTGATATCTCATTCGATGTCAATATTTCGGGCAACTTCTTCTGTGGCTTGTTAAGTTTGATATCTGCCACAGGATTGGCTCTGACCAGACTATTGGAAAGCAAAAAACCGTAATAACAACGCAATGATGCCAAAACTCTGGTAGCGGTAGCGGCTGATTTTCCGGACTTCTGCAAACTGGTAACATAGCTCTCAATATCGGACTTTTTAGCGGTCGTTGTCGAACGCAGATTGATGGAATCACAGAAGCAAGCGAACTGGCTTAAATCTCGGATATACGACTCAAGAGTGTTACTCGAAGCCTTTTTGATCGTTGCCAAATAGACCTCAAACTCTTTGATATAAGCCCTCATTCATCTCACTTCCTTTCAATTAAACTTGAAATATTTTATAAATCCGGCAGAAAATATCGCTTCGATCGCCGAGGCTGCCGCCAGAGCGATAACGCATATTAACAATGCTCTCAAAAGTTTTATACAAGACGGTCGGATCTCAACACCTTTGAACGAAACATATCGAAGGATATCGTAGAACTTTGCAGTAAGACCCAAACCTTCATTAGCGATATAAACAACAATAAAATGCACAACGATGCACGACGGTAACAGTATAAGGTTGGCGAATGCAATTCCCTGCAAGCTGTAGTTGCGGTAGAGCAACCCGGAAACGGCACACGTGCCAAAACCGCGTAAAAACAGTAGAAAAGGTGTCACCACATAGCCCGAGATGCCGAATGATGACACGGTAATCAAAATTATATATGCAAGCGAGCAGCAAAACGAACTCAAAAATATCATATAAAACTTTGATGTTGAACGGTATGTAATAAATTGTTTGAAACAGTCGTTAACAAACGAAAGCATACCCCCGCTCAAAAGCTTAACACTTAATGCACCGCAAAGCATTCCAAGCGTCAAAACCAATGATGAAATGATCAAAAATTTCGACTGCTTTAAGTTCAAAACAAGCGGACTATCCCTCAAAACCGTTGCACTTACCTGCATATTATCACTCCTAAAGCTTGGTAATAAAATATATGAGACAAGCCAAAGGAAAATGACCAAAGTGACAATTTAAAGGATTATGGTAACTAAAATCGGGACAAGGATCGCATTAGGCGATAAATAAACGCAGATTAAGCCGAAGTTATGTATAAAAAGTGGCTTGATTTCTGCGTTAATTCAAGTTTACACCAAAAACTTGATTATGTCAACAAGAATTTTTCGAGTTTGTTTCGGTTTATGTTAACTTATTATGTAAACCACCACCTATTGTGTTGTGGTGTGATTATGTAAACCTGCTTTCAACTATTTTTCCTATTTATTTTTTTGACATATTGTGGTAAAATATTTTAGGGTGATAATATGAGTAAAACAGTTGTTGTAACGGGTGGCTCAAAAGGTATAGGAGCAGCTATCTCTTCCCTATTCGCGCGTGAGTGCTATAATGTTGTTGTAAACTATAACACATCGGAGGCCGAGTGCTATAAGCTTTGTGACGAATTAGCTGAAAAAGGATTCAGCTGTAAGCCTTTTAAAGCCGATATTTCAAAACCGGATGAAGCCAATGCTCTTATAAAGTTCGCCGTCGACACCTTTGGCTCTTTGGACGTACTTATCAATAACGCAGGAATCGCCGAGTTTTGTTTGTTCACAGACATAACCGATGAACAATGGGACCGTATGATCTCGGTCAATCTAACAGGTACATTTAACACCTGCCGAGCCGCCGCGAAGGAAATGATAAGGAATCACAGCGGCTCGATCATCAACATTTCTTCAATGTGGGGTATTTGCGGTTCATCGTGTGAGGTACACTACTCTGCCTCTAAATCCGGCGTTATCGGGCTCACAAAGGCTTTGGCTAAAGAGTTGGGTCCCAGCAATATCCGTGTCAACTGTGTCGCTCCGGGAGTCATTAAGACCGATATGAACGCCATGCTGACGCCAGAGACGGTCAATGATTTAAAAAACGAAACTCCGCTCTGCCGAATCGGCACACCGCAGGACGTTGCAAGCGCTGTGTTATTTTTGAGCTCCGACAAAGCCTCGTTCATAACCGGCCAGATTTTAGGGGTAGACGGTGGATTTGTTGTTTAATTTATCCCTGCCGCAAAATCAAACAGGTCGCCCGCCAAGTCGCTTCCGACCTTTTCAATTACGTTAGTGTAGGCATCGGGAACCTCACCGACTATTACGGTCTCGGCCAAGAGAAAGTCGGTCTCAAACTCGCCGCTGGTACGATACCACGGCATAACAAAATATATTTCAGCCTTTATGTCGAGTGTGATTTTGTGTAGGGTCTGGTTAATTCCTGCTGACGAAAACGCACTCGATATTTTTGAAAACACAGCACTGCTCATTTTGAACTCTATATGTAGCGTCGGACCCCGGTTGTTTAGATACTGGTTTCCGGTAAGCGTGCCTATCGGAACGTTTAACACCTGCAGTTCTCGGTCGCTTATCACATTCTGAACATTAGTTATTATTCCTGCTTTAAGTTTAGTCAACGCAACCGTATCAAACTCGACCGACGTCACCCTTCCCTCACCTGTTGAGTTTATTTTCACTAAGTCGGAATATGATATCTCGTTCTCATCCAAATAGCGGCTGACTGTTTCGTTTATAACCGCATTAGCCACTATCTTCGCTCTGTTTTTAGCGTAATTAGTTGCTATCAATCTCAGTCTGTCATCAATTTTAAGCACGGCAAAAATCATCAGACACAGCAAAAGAAGAATTGATACAAGCCTTGTGAAGTATTTACATCTAGGCAAAAAAACACCTCCGTTATATCATACGTAGGATACAACGAAGGTGTTATCGGTCAGTTTATTCCGCTTTAAAATAGCTTTCGATAAGGTTTACGACCTTTTCGACGCCAACACCGCTATTGATGCTCAGGTCGAAATTTTTAAGATCTCCCCATTTTTGGTGAGTATAGTAATTGTAGTAAGCCGCTCTGCGTTTGTCGGTCTTTTTGATAAGTTCCTTTGCTTTTGATTTAGGAATACCCAATTTAGCAGAAATTCGTTCCACTCTGGTATCAATATCGGCGTGAAGGAAAACGTTGAGAACGTCGTCGCGCTCTCTCAAGACATAATCCGAACAACGACCCAAAATAATGCAGGGTCCTTCATCGGCAAGTTGCTTGATGATGTCGCTCTGTGAGATATAAAGCTGATCGTTAAGAGGCATCTGAGGGGTGTTCATTGCCGTACCGACATAAGAATACGAGCTGATAGACAGCGAATAAAGCAAGCTGTTGGTAGCACGTTCATCGTACTGTTCGAGAACCTCAGCGTTGATACCGCTTTGAGTCGAAGCGTATTCGATGAGTTCTTTATCATAGAAAGGAATACCGAGACGCTCGGATAGTGCTTTGCCTATCTCTCTGCCTCCGCAACCGTATTGTCTGCCAATAGTAATAACTGATTTCATAAAAGGCCTCCTTAACTTGATACTTTATTATACCACTAAATCGTCACTTTGAAAATAGTTAAATTTGCATAATTTTTATATAAATTTTTTGTTTGACATTTTACTGTTAGAATGGTATTATAAGTTGGTACGAAGCAATACCTGTTCACTATTCACTATTACTTATCACTTTGATTTGCGGGTGTGGCGGAATTGGCACCGCAAGAGTCACGCGGAGCGCGGCTGCCAAACAATTTAATATGTATATGCGGGTGTGGCGGAATTGGCAGACGCGCTAGACTTAGGATCTAGTGTCACGCACGTGCAGGTTCAAGTCCTGTCACCCGCACCAAGTCTTAATAGCTTGAACCTCTTTACCGTTGGTAAGATGTTCGGACTATTTTGCTTTATGTCGGAGTATGAAAACTTCAACTAACAATAAT
>SVOL01000013.1 GCA_015066395.1 Oscillospiraceae bacterium
TGCCGGGAACAGATTCGATATCCTTCAAAGCAACGATCAACTCATCGATAGCAGCAACTGCTTCGGCGATGTAACCGTTCTGCTCTGCATAGCCGTATGCGTAAGCATAAGCCTCGTCATAGTACTCGAGAACGAATGCATAAGCAGTTTCGAGAGCCAACTTAAGTTCTTCTATAGCAACATCCTTACCGGTAGTGCCGTTTTCAATGGCAGCAAGGATCTTATCCTTAAGCTCTACATGGCCGTTGCCGTTGGGATGTCCGAAGAAGCTGTTACCGATACCGGTACGAATACCCATAATAGCAACAGTATTTACAAAGCCTTCGGGGAGACCTGCCTGAGCAGCCAAGGTCTCGAATATGCCGTCGGGATATACTGCGTCAAGATCGAACGAGTAAGAAGGATCGTTTACAGAAGCAGCAACAGCGTCGGCAAGTACATCAAAGAATGCGCCGAGCAGTGCATCCTCAACAGGACCAAAGGACTGACCGAAGCTGGTTGCATCCAGGGTGGTCTTTTCAAGACCTGCCTGCATAATCTCAGCCATTACATCATAAGCAGTGGTAAGAGCCTTGTCATACAAAGCATATACCGGGGCCATTGCAACAGGAAGCACACCGGCTTTACCCATAGCGAGGAATTCAATCACCGGGTAACCGGCAATCTTAATAGAGCCGTCAAGTGTACCAATATAGAATGCCTCAAGGTTATTAGCCTGTACGGGAGTAATAATTACATAAGGAGCATAAGCAGGTTCACCTGCCAAAGCAGACACAAAGAACTGCTGTACGCGAGTCTTGATGTAAAGATCGTTATCGTAAACATCGAAGCAATCTTTCACATCCTGGCTCAAGGTGGCGGGGTCGCCGTTGTAGCCGAGGAGCTCATCAGAGAAGAACTCTACATGACCATTCTCGCGAACATCGGCGTAGAAGCCTCTGTCGCTGTAAGGAGAAAGAGTTGCAGTATAAGCGTTAGCAGCGTTGATCAAAGCGCCGAAGATATCACCGAAAGGCAACTCAACATCAATACCGGGGAGCTGAGCGTTGAGGCCATACATCAAGTTCTGAATGCTGACAACAACAACGGTAGCGTCGGGATTGAGAGCCTCGATCTGAGCCATAACAGAATCAAAGCTGAGGCAGAAACCAACGAGAGCGTAAGCCATGGTATCAACCATATCATTAAGCATCTCTACAGGGATATTTTCGAGAGCCTCGCTTGCATACTGCTGGAGCACAGACATAACATAAAGTTTGCCTTCTTCAAATGCAGCTGCCCATTCGGGGTTGATCTTAGCAAGGTCGTTCTCATACATATTGCTGACGATCTGGTTGCTGGCGTAAACACCAAAGTTGTTAACACCAATGTCAACAGTAATAACATCAGCAGCGGCAATAGCCTCACGGTATGCGTCCTTCAAAGTCGCAACAGCCTGCTCAACGGTAGGAGTGCCTGCATAGCCACGGGCTTCCCACTCGAGCTTGCCTGCGAGATAGAACCAGTTCTGGCTGTTTCGGTTGGTGTAACCGGGAACATCGCAGAAACGCCAGTCGGTGTAAGCGTCACCGGTATAACTGTCGTCCAACAGGAAGCGAACTTCCTCAGCACGCATAGAGCTGATTGCCAACTGGGAAAGATTTGCACCCAAAGCATCAGCAATCAGAACAGGGTAGGAACCGGGAGTGTTCTGCTTGTAGCCATAGATATTGACTTCGTTTTTCTTCAAAGGATAGTCGTAGACTTCCTCATCCAAATAACCACGCATACCATAGCCGTTAACATTGGATGCGCCGAGAGAGACGTAGTTGATGACGTTGTCATCGTTGACGTCGCTCACCTGTGCAGCGAATGCAGCCGGGGTCATTAAACCAACTACCATGCACAAAACAAGAAGCATGGTGATGCCGGAGCGCCACATTCTTTCAAGTGTTCTTTTCATAATTACCTCCTGATTATTTTGGCAGGACGGATTGCTGCTTCCGCCTTGCCTAAATTATTTATATACATTCACTGTGTTTAGCAGTGTAAATGCCAAGTTTTACGTTTTAAGACGGTCAAACGTCTTGTTCCGCAGGAGACCATTTGGTGTAATCAAAATCTCCGAACTGTTTTTCTAAGGTTTTAAAATCGTTCTTCATCGCACCGGTCAAAGGAATCTCATCGATCGCAATAACAGCAACCGGACGTCCTCTCTCTTCCGAACGGACATTACAGTCATGGAATATCTCACTGCAAACGGCATCGCGATCGGTATCGGGAAGCAGCTCCACAATTACCATCGGATATTCGCCCTGACTATGCTCGCGGTCCTTAACACCGATAACCGAGCAACTATGTACCGCCGGATGCTCCGAGACCATATTTTCAAGGTTTACGGGGAAAACCTTGTGTCCGTCAAAGCGAGTGATCATACGCTTTACCCGACCCTTGATAAATATGAAACCGTCTTCGTCCATATAACCTAAATCGCCCGAGTGGACCCAGACTTGTCCATCGTCATGCAGACGCATGACATTGGCGGTCTCTTCCTCTCGTTTATAATAGCCCTTCATCATAGAAGCGCCGGTGACACAGATCTCGCCCAACTCGCCGTAACTAAGCTCCTCACCGGTCTCGCTGTCAAAAATCGAGACAATGGTGCCGACCGACGGGATACCGACTGACGACGGCTTGTAAATGTCGTTGACACAGAATGAAGCGGCAGCCGACAACTCCGACATACCGTAGCCCTGAGCCAGCGGATATTTCATATTATGTTCCTTCATAAACTGGTGAAGCTTACCCTCAAGACCCTCGACCATAGTATCACCGCCGGAGCCCATGGTGGTAAGGAAGGACATATCAAAATTGCGCATTTCCTTACTATTCATAAGTATCTCATAAAAAGCAGGAGTTGCAATCATATGATTAGGCCTTACTTTTTTAACCAGCTTGCCGATCTCAGCCGGAACAAACTTAGGTATGGGAGCCAACTCACAACCCAAAGTCAACGGCATGTGCATACCGCAAACAAAACCGTATGATGTAAATACCGGTATTATACCTAAGAAACGGTCACCCGGAGCATAATCCAGACCTGCGTGCCGAAAATTGAACGAAACGGCGTTAACACTGTCATTAGTAAGCATAACACCCTTCGGGAAACCGGTAGTGCCGCCTGTATAAGCAACAGCAACGATAGCATCGCCTATGTACTCACCCTCTGTGGCAACAGTTCCTTCGCCGTTGGCAATAAAATCACTCCAGCCGATGACACCGTTCTCGCCATAAGGAACCTTTGCCTTAGACAAAAGCTTCATGAGACACTTCTTTATAAAAGGAAGCGAACTTGCAGGCGAAAGCACAACTATGTGCTCCTGATCGATATCGGCCATTATCTTGTCCACTTTCGGAAAAGCAACGTCTATTGTTACCAAAATCGAAGAACCCGACTCTTTAACCATTCTGCGGATACTGTCTATATCCATTCGCGGATCAATAGTGTTAGCAGTAGCGCCAAGTTTGTTAAGACCGTATATTGCAGCTATGCACTCGGGCACGGCAACTGCCAAAAACGAAACAACGTCACCCTGCTTTACGCCGAGAGCAGCAAAAGCATTTGCGGCAGCGTCTATTTTATCAAACAACTGGCGAAATGTAATGTGTGCACCGTAATAATAAAGCGCATTACTGTCAAGACGGTCAGCATTTGACTCTTTCAGATGTGTATATGCCTTGCACTTGGGCAGAGGTGTATCAACGACCTTTTGGTCGTAGTATTTCATCCATATCTTTTCTTGCGAAATACTTCTTTTTGCCCCCATAATTCATCTCCCACGGAAAAATTAACGTCCTCGTTCATTTAATTCTAAAACCCCAAATTAAATGAACATACCTATGTACTATAGATTATAAAACACTTTTTCGCAAAATGCAAGTGCTATTTATCAAAAACGGTCACAATTAGTATGACAATTTTTGACATTGATTTAAAAATAAAACACAAAAAAGTTGTTCCGCCCCTCATGATTGGAACAACTCAACAAATCTATTATAGTATGTATAATGTATGCTGTCAACACTTTTTTGTAATCTTAAGAGTAATTTCTCTTTTTCGCATAACTGAGCGCCTAAAAATTTATGTAATATTACATATTGAATACGCGTTGCAAATATGTTATATTAAAGATGCAGAAAGGAACAGGTGATACCAATGAACAGGTAACCGCCAAACACTTCTGAAATTCTGAGGTCTATCGGTTTAAAGACTTGAATGTGGTTCGAAATTTTAAGTTTCCCGAAAAAGTAAAGAACAAGAAAATAAGAATTAACGAGTGAAGCCGGCTAAGTTCGAGTCTTGAAACTGTCAGAATCGAAGAGGTTTTAAATAGCCTTCAATTATATGACCCGATACATCAGGGGGTCCCGCTCTACGGGAAATGCAAACGCATTAATAAGAAGTGAATGGGAATGTAAGAAAAACGAAGGCAATCTGTAGAAAGAGAGGTACAATAAACAGATGTTAGATACTAAGGGTGATCAGAAATAACCCTTGACCGCCAAAAACGTGTAAAGAAACGTTGGTCAAGGGTTATTTCTTTTTTATTTTAATTAATTACATTATGTCGCCGCAAGGCGATTTTTTGTTGGGATTTCTTCTTTTTCGTGCCGCAAGGAAAGACCGTCAGGTCTTTAAAACGGCGTGGCCGTTTTCCGTGCCGCGGCACGGTCCTTGCGGCTGAAATTTTCGGCAAGCTCGCTTTTTTCATTTCCAAAGCAAAACAAACATTTGCTCGATAACACCAAAACACCCACTACGTTCTTCTTGCCTAAAACCAACTTTAAAAATATATAAATTTTGTTTATTATTGTGCTTGACTTTATATAAACCGTTTGTTAAACTTGCATTGGTTAATACCCTGCCTAAACGGCATTTTAAAAGAGGCGATTCTATGTTCGAACGTAAGGCTCTTACAGACTCGAAAAGCAGTTGGTTGCTTTTTGTTGTTATTTTCCTTCTCTGGGCAATACTGTTTATGTCCAAAAACTGCTTCAGTACGGCGATGGCCGCCATTGTCAGTGAAGGTTTTATGACAAAATCACAGACCAGTATCATAACAGCCGCATTTTGGCTCGTATACGCTCCCGGTCAGGTCATCGGCGGTATCTTTGCCGACCGCAGACCGCCGCAAGCTTTGATCCTTATCGCCATCTTCGGTGCCTCGGTCATCAATTTAGGCATTTATCTTTTCTATAAAAGCTACGCATTTATGCTTATCGTCTGGTGTTTGAACGCCGCTTTGCAGTTTGCCGCCTGGCCTTCGGTGTTTAAAATAGTTTCAACACAGTTGAAAAAAGAGAACCGAACCAACTGCGTCTTTATTCTTTCGTTATCAACTATCGTAGGCCTGATGTTCGGTTACATACTGTCGGGTATCGTTCCCCGCTGGCAGGATAACTTCTTAGTGTCTTCCATTGCGCTTTTTGCGATAGGCTTGCTGTTTTTAATTGTTTATAGTTCACTGCTTAAGAAAATGAAACCCGAGAAATTTGAAATGAAACAGCAGGGTGACCACCACGCAAAGCACGAGCCACTCGGTTCATTGCTTAAACGAAGCGGTATTATTCCTATTTGCATCGGTGCATTTTTCTGTAATGTAATGGTCAACGGACCCAAAAGTCTTGCACCCACTATGCTGGTTGAATGCTATGAATCCATGACCGTTTCGATGGCTAACATTCTCAATGCCTTTATTATTGCATCGGGCGTTTTGAATATTGTTATCGGTAAGATCATTTATCCTAAATTCTTGAAAAACGAAACACTCATAGTTGCAATAACGATGACAGCGGCCGCTCCGTTCTTCATCATTAATATCGGCATCAGCCGTATTCCTTTATTACCCATTATTTGCAGTCTTATTTTTGGATTGCTCTTCGTCAACACCGCCTACACATTCATAACCTCACATATCCCGGCACGCTTTAACGTTTACGGTATGGGCGGTATGATTGCAGGTCTTATCAACGGTGTTGCCGCGCTGTCCAACGTTTTCTCATCCTATGTGTTTGCCGCTATTGCCGACGATTGGGGTTGGAGAGTAACAACCGTAACCTGGGTAATTGTTACGGTGCTTGGTTGCGTCGTTTTCTGGGCCGCTGTAAGGCAATGGAAAAAATTTACATCAAATAATGATTAACCAAAACCCGCATCTCGATTTCGAGATGCGGGTTTATAATAGCACCTATTAATTGTAACCGTTTTGTAACTTGACGAGTCAAAAGCTTCATGATACAATGATAGAAGAATAACAATAAGTCTTGGTATTTTATAAAGAAGGTGCAGTTTATGAAAAAAATCATTACTTGCGGTTTAGTGTCTGCAGTTCTTTTGTGCTCATTATTTGTCGGATGCAAGACCGACAAAGGGTATGATCTGTCTGCTAAAGTAAGTGCGGATGTAGTTTCTGCTCAGCAGATCAACTCCCGAATCACCGTACACACCATCCGAAATTCGGCGTTTACGCGTACTTTTGAAAAGGTCTATTCCGACGCAAGCGAACGCAACGCACAGCTTGACAAGGTTTTAATGCCCACGGATGAACAAAGTGTTCGCAATGAACTGATCAAAGCAGAAGTCTTACGCCAGTATCTAAGCAAAGAAGGCTCCTTAATCAGCCGCGAAAAAGCCGAAGAGGGAATGAAGAATGAATTTGCGTTACTAAAAATAAATCCTGCCCAAGCCGACTTTTACAGCAACCTGAAAATCGCTATGCAGGCATCAGAGACCGACGAGGCGGCGTTCATCGATATGTGTTGCCGATTGGCTTATGACACTTATAATGTGAACAACGCCAAGAGGGTTTTTGAGAGATCCGATGAATACTCAAAGGATTCTTCCGAAACTCTTGACGAACAATTTGATGAATTTACCGCTGAGCTGATTGAGAAAGCCACTGTTGAGCAGTAAAAACGAATACGCGATCAACTAAATATAAAATTCAATAATGGGAGCGGTCGATTAAAATCGACCGCTTTTCATTTTTATAAAATTTTAAAAGTTTAGTTGACAAGACCGCTTTAAAGTGGTAAAGTAGATACATATAGATAATTTAAAGAGGTACTTATTATGACTATCGTAGATGTTCTCGAACGCAATGCCAGAGAGTTTAGCAATGACTGTGCATTGGTTGAGATCAACCCCGAACAACCCGAGACCCGACGGACCTGGCACGAGTATGACCTTGTTGAGCCGACTCACAAGACCCGCCACTACCGTCGAGAGATAACCTGGGCTGTTTTCAATGAAAAATCAAACCGACTGGCCAATATGCTATCGCAAAACGGTATCGGCAAGGGCAAAAAGGTCGGAATCTTGCTTATGAACTGCATCGACTGGCTTCCGATCTATTTCGGCATATTAAAGACCGGTGCTCTGGCTGTTCCGCTCAATTTCCGCTATTCTTCGGACGAGATCGAATACTGTGTGGGATTGGCCGAATGTGACGTGCTCATTTTCGGACCCGAGTTCATCGGACGTGTTGAGGCAGTTGCCGATAAGCTCTCGGAAAAATGCTCACTCATCTACATCGGTGCAGGTTGTCCTGCTTTTGCTGACGATTACAACGATCTTATTTCGGAATGTTCAGGCAACTTTATCAGACCCGATCTCACAGAAGATGATGAGGCCGCCATTTACTTTTCCTCAGGCACAACCGGTTTTCCAAAGGCGATTTTACATAAACATCGCAGTCTGATGCACTCCTGCCGTGTTGAGCAGGCTCACCACGGTCAGACCAAGGACGACTGCTTTTTGTGTATTCCTCCGCTTTATCACACCGGCGCTAAAATGCACTGGTTCGGAAGCCTTTTGGTTGGCGGCAAGGCCGTTATTCTTAAAGGCACGCAGTCAAAAAACATTCTGCAAGCCGCAAGCGACGAGCATTGCACTATCGTCTGGCTCTTGGTTCCTTGGGCACAGGATATTCTCGATGCTCTCGACCGCGGCGATATTAAACTTGAGGATTACAATTTAAAGCAGTGGCGATTGATGCACATAGGCGCTCAGCCCGTACCGCAAAGTCTTATCAAACGCTGGCTTGAATATTTCCCCCAACACGCTTATGACACCAACTACGGTCTCTCGGAATCGATCGGTCCCGGTGCCGTGCACTTAGGTGTTGAGAACGTCCGCAAGGTCGGTGCTATCGGTGTTCCCGGCTACGGTTGGGAAGTAAAGATCGTCGACACCGAAGGCAACGAAGTAAAGCAAGGTGAGGTCGGTGAGCTTTGCCTTAAAGGTCCCGGTGTTATGGTCTGCTACTATAACGACGAAAAGGCCACAGCCGATTCCATAAAAGACGGTTGGCTCTATACGGGAGATATGGCAATGCAGGACGATGAAGGCTTTATCTACCTTGTCGACCGCAAAAAGGACGTTATCATCACCGGCGGTGAGAACCTGTATCCCGTTCAGATCGAAAACTTTATCGCATCTTTCGATAAGGTCAAGGACGTTGCCGTTATCGGTCTGCCCGACCAGCGTTTAGGCGAGATCGCCGCGGCAATTATCGAGATAAAACCCGATATGACCTGCACAGAGGAAGAGATCAATGAGTTCTGTATGGGACTCCCCAGATACAAACGTCCCAGAAAAATTATTTTCGCCGACATTCCGCGTAATCCCACCGGCAAGATCGAAAAGCCGAAGCTCCGCAAGATATACGGCGGTGAAGGACTTGTCGATTCGCAGAACAAATCGTAATGTTTAGAGAGGTTTAGAATATGAAAAAACTTATGATCGGTAACGAGGCAGTTGCCGCAGGTCTTCACGACGGCGGTCTCGGAGTAGTCTCGAGCTACCCCGGCACTCCCTCGACCGAAATTACCGAATTCTTAGCAAAATATGATGATATCCACAGCGAGTGGGCACCCAACGAAAAGGTTGCCTGCGAGGTGGCTTTCGGTGCTTCTTTAGCAGGAGCGAGATCGACCTGTGCTATGAAGCACGTTGGTCTTAACGTAGCCGCCGACCCACTTTTCACACTGTCGTACACGGGCGTAAACGGCGGTATGGTCATTTGTGTTGCCGACGACCCTGCAATGCACTCTTCGCAGAACGAGCAGGATTCGAGACACTATGCGATTGCCGCAAAGGTTCCGATGCTCGAGCCGGCCGATTCGACCGAAGCATACCTCTTCGCCAAGACCGCTTTCGAGTTGTCGGAGCAGTTTGATACTCCCGTAATTCTTAGAATGTGCACCCGTATCGCACACAGCCAGTCGATCGTTGAACTCGGCGAAAAGATACCCGCGGTATTAAAGGATTACGAGAAAAACCCGCAAAAATACATAATGATGCCCGGCAACGCCATCAAGCGTCATCCGTTCGTTGAAGAAAGGACCAAGAAGCTGGCTGAATTTGCCGAAAATTGCATCTACAACACCGTTGAAGATAACGGCAGTAAGGTGGGTATTATCACATCGGGTTGCTCATACCTTTACGTTAAAGAGGTGTTTGGCGATACCGTAAATATTTTAAAGATCGGAATGCCCAATCCTCTGCCCGAAAAGACCATCCGCGATTTCGCCGCCAAGGTCGACACTCTTTATGTAATAGAAGAACTTGATCCCATCATCGAGACCTATGTAAAAACCCTGGGAATCGACGTTATCGGCAAGGACAAATTTTCTCTGCTCGGCGAGTTCTCTCAAGAAACTATCGCCGCAGCCTTCGGCAAGGATGCTCCCGAATATGTCTCGGCCGACTCTCCTATTCCGAACCGTCCGCCGATGATGTGTGCAGGCTGTCCTCACAGAGGTATGTTCTATACATTAGCTAAAAACAAGATCACCGTTCACGGTGATATCGGTTGCTATACTTTGGGTGCCGTTCCTCCGCTTAACGCACTCGATTCAACACTTTGTATGGGTGCTTCTATTTCGGGTCTTCACGGCTTTAACGCCGCAAGAGGTGAATCAGCCGAGGGCAAGACCGTTGCTGTTATCGGTGATTCGACCTTTATGCACTCAGGTATGACCGGTCTTGTCAATATTGCTTACAATGCGACTAACTCGACTGTTATTATTCTCGATAACTCCATTACCGGTATGACAGGTCATCAGCAGAACCCTACCACGGGCTTTAACATTAAGGGTGATCCTGCCGCAAAGGTCGACCTTGAAGCCCTTTGCAAGGCATTGGGTATCAACCGAGTACGTGTCGTTGATCCGTATGATTTGAAGGCTTGCGAAACGGCTGTTAAAGAAGAACTTGCAGAAAAAGAACCCTCGGTCATTATTTCGAGACGTCCCTGCGTTCTTTTGAAGAGCGTTAAACACGAGGCACCGTTGACCGTTGACAACGACAAGTGCAGATCCTGCAAGCGTTGTATGACTCTCGGTTGCCCTGCTATCAGTATGAAAGACGGCAAAGCCAAGATCGACACGACACTTTGTGTCGGCTGCGGTGTATGTAAGCAGCTTTGTGCTTTCGATGCCATAAAGTAAGGAGGATATTTTATGAAAACAACAAGTATTATGATCGTCGGCGTCGGCGGTCAGGGTAGTTTGCTGGCCTCTAAGCTTTTGGGTCGTTTGCTGGTTGACGAAGGCTATGACGTCAAGGTCAGTGAGGTTCACGGTATGAGCCAGCGCGGCGGCTCGGTCGTGACCTATGTCCGCTACGGCGAGAAGGTCTATTCACCTATCGTCACCGCAGGTGAAGCCGATTTCATTATTTCGTTCGAAAAGTTAGAAGCCGCCCGCTACGCTAAATATTTAAAGAAAGACGGCAGGATCATCGTCAATACTCAGCAGATCGATCCGATGCCGGTTATCATCGGCGCTGCAGAGTACCCCGAGAACGTTCTCGACGAGCTTACCGCTAAGGGTCTTAAGATCGAGGCACTTGACGCTCTTACTCCTGCCGAAGCCGCAGGTTCTGCAAAGGCTGTAAACATTGTATTGATGGGCAGAGCCGCAAAGTATTTCGATATTCCTTATGAGAGCTGGATCAAAGCTATTGAAAACACGGTGGCTCCTAAATTTATCGAAATGAACAAAAAGGCCTTCGAGCTCGGTTACAACTCTTAAACTCACCGACAAGAGATCGGATAAATTTATAAAAGGTGATGAGCAAAATGGAAAAACGCTACTACCAACCGGAGATCGAAACGATGCCGGTCGAAGAAATCAAGAAGATGCAATCCGAAAAATTGGTCAAACAGGTTCGCCACGTTTATGAAAATATGCCCTACTACCGCAACCTGATGGACGAGAAGGGCGTAACTCCCGATGACATTAAAGGCATCGAGGATCTTCACAAGCTCCCGTTCCTCACCAAAGCTGATCTGAGAGACGCTTATCCTTACGGCTTGCTTGCAAAGCCGTTGGATGAGTGCGTCAGAATCCAGTCGACCTCGGGTACTACCGGCAAACGTGTTGTTGCCTTCTACACACAGCACGACGTTGACCTTTGGGAAGACTGCTGTGCACGTGCCCTCGTTGCCGTCGGCGGCAGCGAAAAGGACGTCTGCCAGGTCGCTTACGGCTATGGACTTTTCACCGGCGGACCCGGTCTTAACGGCGGTTCGCACAAGGTCGGTTGTCTCACACTTCCGATGTCCTCAGGTAACACCGAGCGTCAGATCCAGTTTATGATGGACCTTGAAGCCACCATTCTCTGCTGTACTCCGTCCTATGCCGCTTATATCGGCGAATCCTTGAAGGAACGCGGCTACAAACCGACAGATAACAAGCTCAAAGCCGGTATATTCGGCGCCGAGCCCTGGACCGAAGAAATGCGCCGCAGCATTGAGGAATCTTTGGGTATCAAAGCTTACGATATTTACGGACTTACCGAAACCTCAGGTCCCGGTGTTTCGTTCGAATGCGAAGAACAGACCGGTATGCACATTAACGAGGACCACTTCTTAGCCGAGATCATTGATCCCGATACCGGTGAAGTTCTCCCCGAAGGCGAAAAGGGTGAGCTTGTTTTCACCTCGCTTGATAAGGAAGCTTTCCCTCTTCTCCGTTACAGGACAAGAGATATCTGTGTACTCTCCCGCAAGAAATGTTCCTGCGGCAGAACGCTTATCAAAATGGCAAAGCCTATGGGTCGAAGCGACGATATGCTCATCATCCGCGGTGTCAACGTATTCCCGAGCCAGATCGAGACCGTGCTCTTGAACGAAGGCTACTCGCCTAACTATCAGATCATTGTCGACCGTGCAAATAACACCGACACGTTCGATATCAACGTCGAGCTTAACCCCGAACAGTTTACCGATACCGTCAGCGGCATTTCCGCAATGGAAAAGAAGCTGGCTGAGGCTATGAAGACAATGCTCGGTATCAATCCTGCCATTCATCTCGTGGCACCTAAGAGCATCACCCGTTCTGAAGGTAAAGCTGTCCGCGTTATTGACAAACGCAAGCTCATTTAAAGAAGGGAGTAAACGATATGTCATTGAATCAGTTAACCGTTTTTGTTGAAAATAAGCAAGGCGCTATTGTCGATATCACCGAAGCCTTAAGTAACGCGAACGTCAACCTTCGCGCACTTTCTATTGCCGATACCGAGGATTTCGGTATTTTAAGGCTTATCGTTAACGATAACGAAACCGCCACAAAAGCCCTTGCAGACCACGGCTACCTCATCAAAAGCACCGAGGTTATCGGTGTTAAGATCGGCGACCAACCGGGCAAACTGTCGACTGCTCTCAAAACTCTCGACAAGCACAAGATAAATGTCGAATATCTGTACGCATTTATGGCGAGAACCGAGAAGCACGCTTATGTAGTTCTCCGTGTTGCCGATAACGCGGCCGCAGAAGCCGCTTTGGAAGCCGCCGGATTCCATATGATTACCGATGCTGACGTTTGCAAGCTGTAAGCACTGATCAAGGGATTTTTCCTTTCTCTGTAACCCCGTCTAAGGTTCAGCCCTGGGCGGGGTTGATTTTTTGTCAACAAGAGGCACGGCCGCACCACCTGTTTATCATTTCGGCAACAGCAAACCGCAATTCCCGCAAAAAACAAAAAGCTGCATTGTAAGCGACAGCTTCAGACAGTTCACTTTTGCACCGCCGTTAACAATTTTTGAAAAAATAATAAATATTTCAAATTTCCTCTTGACAAAACCGCTTTAAAGTGTTAAAGTGTATACATAAACAATTCAGCGCTTTAAACTATCAAAGGAAGGGTTAAAAATGATTTTACAGTTACCCACTGTTGCGGCTATTTCGACCACAACACTCATTTCGGTGCCGATGCTTATCTGCTTTTTCGCACTGATGATCGGCGTCGGTTTTGCCTGCCGCAAACACTCAACAAATGTCGACAGCTTCGTTTTAGGCGGTCGTGCTGTCGGTCCTTGGCTGACCGCTTTTGCCTTTGGAACGTCCTACTTCTCGGCCGTTATCTTCGTTGGCTATGCAGGTCAGTTCGGTTGGAACTTCGGTCTTGCTTCGACCTGGATCGGTCTCGGCAATGCCTTCATCGGCTCTTTGCTTGCCTGGTCTGTTTTAGGTCGCAGAACCCGTGTTATGACTCAGCATCTTGAGTCCAAAACAATGCCCGACTTCTTCGAAAAACGTTACGATTCAAAGACCTTAAAGGTCGTGGCCTCATTCATTGTTTTCGTATTCCTTATCCCCTATACTGCATCGCTCTACAACGGCCTTTCGTCGCTGTTTAACAATGTTTTCTCAATTCCTTACTGGGTGATCGTTGTCGGAATGGCAGTGCTGACCGGCATTTACGTCATCTTCGGCGGCTATATGGCTACAGCTATCAATGACTTTATCCAGGGTATTATTATGCTGGTCGGCATAATTGCAGTCATTGCTTCTGTTCTATCGCAAAACGGCGGTCTCACCGCCGCTGTTGAAGCACTCACCAACAGCAAAAATGCCGGTCCTGAATTCACTTCGATCCTCGGACCCAACCCCATTTTCCTGTTTTTCGTTGTAATGCTTACCTCGTTAGGCACTTGGGGTCTGCCGCAGATGATCGGTAAATTCTACTCCATTAAGGATGAGGGCTCAATCAAAAAAGGCACCATTATTTCGACCGTTTTCGCCATCATCGTTGCCGGCGGTTGCTACTTCTTAGGCGGTTTTGGCAAACTGTATTTCGATCAAATGGTCACCGACGGCTATCACAATCCGGAGACCGGCAGGACTATGTTTGACAAGGTCATTCCGACCATGCTCGAGAACCTGCCCGCAGTCATCGTAGCGCTCATCGTCGTGCTGGTTCTCGCCGCTTCGATGTCGACGCTTTCGTCACTCGTTCTAACCTCATCATCGACATTAACGCTTGATGTTATCAAGCCGATGGCCGCAAAGAAAAAAGAGATGTCCGAGAAAAGCAGCGTGTTGGCAATGCGAATTTTCATCGTATTCTTTATTGCAATTTCGGCCGTCATCGCAATTCTTAAGGACTCCATCTGGAAGGATTCCGTCTTTATTGCACAGATGATGGGTGTTTCGTGGGGAGCTTTGGCAGGTGCATTCTTAGCCCCGTTCCTCTACGGTCTCTACTGGAAAAAGACCACAAAAGCCGCCGTTGCCGCAAGCTTCATCTTCGGTACAGGTCTTGAGATCGTACAGCTTTGCATCAGCGTTGACTGGCTGAGTGTCAAGGGCATTCCTGTTTTGGATTTCGTCTTTACAAACTCGCTCTACTCCGGCGTGTTCGCCATGGTCGGCGGTTTAGTGCTTGTTCCTGTCGTCAGCTTACTCACCCAAAAGACATTGCCCACAAATATCGAAGAAAAATTCAACTGTTACGACCAAACAGTCGTCACCAGCAAAAAGGATTCGTTGGGCTGATACAGAAAAGTAAAATCACCTAAGGCTTAAAGTCTTAGGTGATTTTTTTGCATCGCAGCAATCGGAAGATATCTTCTTTTTATATTTTATGCGTTTTTTGCATAAAAGTCAATATGCAATTTCCGCATATTATATTATTATTGAGGTGATGAAAATGTATAAACGAATTCGTGAACTCCGCGAAGACAAAGATTACAACCAGCAGACTGTAGCTGAAATCCTTTCCATCAGCCAGTCGACCTACTCCCGATACGAAAGCGGACATCTTGATATTCCGAGCGAAATTCTAATTGCATTGTCTAAACTCTATAATGTTTCAGTCGACTATATTTTGGAGTTAAAAGATTAACCCCACCACAGCAAAAAACTTCCCGATTTAGCGTGTTATCCGTTAAGGATAACACGCAGCGATATAAATCCCTTGCGGAATTTGCGATATTCCCTTCGGGAGCGATATAAGGCTACGCCTTGCGATATGCCCTCTTGGGCGTGAAGGGATTTATATCATATCGCATTGGAGCGAAGCGACAATATATCGCACGAGCAAAGCGAGTATATCGCGTTTGCATAGCAAACATATTGCCTAACAAAAAAGAGAGGACATTTCGGTTATAAAACCGATTTGTTCTCTCTTTTTTGTTTGTAAATATGGGTTTGGGCTTAGCCCATTCTGCATTTGTCCATACAAATGCGATGCTGGTTCTTAACTGAATTTGAAGGATTTTCAATTTCTCCGCTAAGAACATCACCCATTCTCGGGAAGTTTTTTTCTTTTACTCATTTATCAACGCTCTGTAAACTTCATTTTTACGAAGTCCCGTAAGATCTGCGGCCTCTTTAGCCGCGGCAGTCGGTGACAGACCGCTATCCATCAGCTCTTTCGCGGTTTTAACGGCATCTACCAAAGTCGGCCGACTTGACTGCTCCGCTTCGCTCACACCCTCCACGATCACAACAAACTCGCCCTTGGGTTCCTGCTCTGTGTACTTTGCAACAGCGGCTTCGAGCGTTGTTCTCTCACAGCTTTCGTGAAGCTTGGTTAATTCCTTGCAGAGTGCTATATTCCTGTCGCCGAACACTTTGAGCATATCCTTGAGCGTACCCGGCAGTTTGTGTGGTGCCTCGTAGAAAATAAGCGTTCTTGTATCATTTTTTACCGACTCCAAATGTGCCATTCTGCCCGGCTTGTTGACGGTCAAAAAACCTTCGAAACAGAACCGTCCCGACGGCATTCCGGAGATAGCCAATGCGGTGATCAACGCGCTGGGACCCGGAACCGATTCGACCTCAATTCCTCTCTCACGGCAATACCGCACCAGATCCTCACCGGGATCGGACACGGCAGGCATACCCGCATCGGTGACCAACGCACAGTTTTCGCCTGCTTCAATTCGTTCGGCTATCGACTCGTGGCGGGAAGCCTTGTTGTGTTCGTGATAGCTTATCATCGGAGTCTTTATGCCTAAGTGATTCAACAGTTTCACGGTAACTCTTGTGTCCTCTGCGGCGATAAAATCAACGCTCGCCAAAGTCTCGGCGGCTCTCGGTGAAAGATCACCCAGATTACCGATAGGAGTGCCCACAACATATAGTTTTCCGCTCATATCTGTCTTCCTTTTCCTTGTTTATAATCGCCGTAGATCATCATCATTTCGTCGGACAGCTCGCCGTTTTTCTCGACATAAAGCGGCGGCATAACGGTCATTCCCATCTTTCCGCCGAGCCGTCCTTCTACGAGCACGAGCCACGGCTCTTCACCCTCACGCTGAATGACCTCGCGAAAGATCTTCGGTTCTACTCCGCACTCCCGCATATCACAGATAATATCGGCCAAACGCTCGGGTCTGTGGCACACGCAAAGTCTTCCGCCAAATTTCAAAAGATAAGCAGCGGCTTTCACTACATCCTTGAAAACGCATAAGGTCTCGTGCCGTGCGATCCGTTCGGCTTCGGACAAATTCGGGTTGCCCGTGTCCTTTGCCTTGTACGGCGGATTGCAGGTCACCAGGTCGAACGAACCCGACGGCAAAACTCCTCGCAACTCTTTAAGATCGCGGTTATGTACCGTAAACACACCGTCAAGACCGTTCAAAAGGACGTTTTTGTGTGCTATTGCCGCACCCTTTTCCTGTATTTCAACTCCGTCGACCGTTGCTACGGAGTCGTTTTTCAAGAGCAACAACGGGATAATTCCGCAACCCGTGCCCAGATCGCAGGCCCTTTTGGCCTTCTTACTGCCCGCAAAGTCACTGAGCAGCACCGCATCGGTGCCGAATGTATGCTCTTTGGATACATAGATCGAGAATTTTCCCAGCGGTTCTTTTTTGAGTGCTTCTATCACTGCTTGCTCCACTTTACACCCTGCGGAGTGTCCTCAAGCACGATGCCCATCTCCTTTAATTTGTCGCGAATTGCGTCGGCAGTAGCGAAATCCTTGTTCTTTCTGGCTGCGGTACGCTGAGCAATAAGCTCTTCTACCTCCAAATCAAGCGAATCGTCCTTCTTAATATAAAGCAGGCCCAATACCTCGCAAAGCTCATTAAACGCCTTAAGGCAGGCTTCTAATGCGGCCCTTCCAGCATTCTGCGAAACAAGAATGTTAATATCCCGTACCATCATAAAGAGTTCGCCCAAAGCGTCGGCGGTGTTGAGGTCGTCGTCCATCGCTTCAATGAAGTTGGCTTTGTATTTTCCTAAAAATTCGGGTGCCTCACCGCCGTCAGCCGCGTGAGAAATAGCAAACTCGAGACCCTCACGGCACTTGTAAAGACGGTCGAGAGAATTTTTAGCCTGCTCGATGATCTCAACACTATAGTTGATAGGACTGCGATAATGCGAAGAGATCATAATGTAACGAATCGGCTCGTAGCCGAACTTATCAGCCACCTCACGAACGGTAAAGAAGTTGTTTAACGACTTGGACATCTTGCGATTGTCGACATTGATATAGCCGTTATGCATCCAATAGTGTGCAAAATCGCAACCGTTAGCACACTCGGACTGTGCGATCTCGTTCTCGTGATGAGGGAAGATAAGATCCTGACCGCCGCAATGAATGTCGATGGTCTTACCCAAATATCTGCCTGCCATAGCAGAGCACTCGATATGCCAACCGGGTCGACCGTTGCCCCAAGGCGACTCCCAATAAGGCTCGCCGGGCTTTGCACCTTTCCAGAGACAGAAGTCCATCGGGTCTTCCTTGACGTCAGCACCGCCGTCAACACGGTTACTCGCTCCCTCGGCCAGCTCATCAAGCGGCTGATGCGAGAGCTTGCCGTATTCGGCAAATTTCTTGGCTCTGAAATAAACGTCACCTGCCGAAGCATAGGCAAAGCCTTTGTCAACCAGACTGCTGATAATGCCGATAATGGCATCAATATTCTCGGTCGCTTTCGGATGAACGGTCGCCTTGCGGATATTAAGACCCTCAGCGTCGGTCCAGAACTCCTTAATATATCTTTCGGCAACCTCTAAAACGGTAATACCTTCCTCGTTGGCCTTTTTGATGAGCTTATCGTCAATATCGGTGAAATTCTGAACGAAGTTTACATTAAAACCTCTCCACTCCAAATATCTTCTGAGCACGTCAAAAACGCATAAGGGTCTCGCATTGCCGATGTGGATAAAATTATAAACTGTCGGTCCGCAGGCATAGATCTTGACCTCACCCTCGGTGACGGTTTTTAACTCCTGCTTGCTTCTTGATAATGTGTTATAAATTCTCATAACGTACTCCTTTATTTTGAAAGATTATCTAATTTTTCGGTCAGTTCCGCTATCTGCTTGTTCATAGCGTCGAGCTGTTGCCATACAGGGTCGGGAATATGAACCTGATCGAGCGGTGTTATCTTCTGCCCGTTCTGTCGGACGACCTTTGCCGGCACACCGACGACGGTGCTGTTCGGCGGAACCTCTTCAAGAACAACTGCACCTGCGGCGATTCGCGAATTGTCGCCGACCTTAAAAGGACCCAACACCTTTGCACCCGAGGAGATCATAACATTGTTTCCGATAGTTGGATGGCGTTTGCCGACATCCTTTCCCGTACCACCCAACGTGACGCCCTGATAGATCAGCACGTCATCGCCTATCTCGGTCGTTTCGCCGATAACGATTCCGTGACCGTGGTCGATAACCAAACGCCGACCGATAGTAGCACCCGGGTGGATCTCAATACCCGTGCTTCTTGCCGCCGACTGAGAGATCCAGCGAGCAATGAACTTCATATTATGCTTATAAAACCAATGTGCCCTGCGGTACATTCTGATCGCTCTCATACCGGGGTACAAAAGCAGGATCTCCAACGCGCTTCTTGCCGCCGGATCGCGATCCTTGACCGCCCGAATATCCTCTCGCAAACGTTTAAACATAACTCCTCCGAATGTAAAAATAAATTTCAAAAAACGAATCAAACCGACTCTCACGTACCTTCACTAAACGCTCTTACTTCTTACCTCTTACTTCAAAAAAACGCCTCCGTCGAAAAACGACGGAGGCGAATGATCGCGGTTCCACTCCACTTTGTGACTTTAAAAGCCTTAACGCGGCTGAACGTGCGGGAATACTAAATTTTCCTCCCGCCGGCTGGAGGGTGCATTCGCCGAAAGTCCTTCCTTGAAGACCCTCTCAATCGCCGAGGTCTTCTCCCTGTCGGAGCTCGCATTTCGGTTACTTATCCCTTTAAACGCCTTTTTAATATCTTTACTATATTATATCAAATAAATTCAATTTGTCTACTGTTTTTTTATTTGGCGAAATAATTTTTAAGTATTTGCGATGCCACAATCGACGAAGCGGCACTCATAACCGAGACGGCAACCGCCATAATACTGAGGGTCGCAAGACCACCGATGGCACCCACAATGCTCAAAATACCGAGTACCAACAGCCAGTTTGCAGTAGCATTAACGTCGGTAAAGCACTTTTCACCGGTCTCATAAGCATTAAAAAACGATTTAGAGCAACGATAAATGGGGTGGTAGCAGAAAATGTTGAACAACGCCAATATTATTGCAAATATGAGGGTCAACACGCCTAAAATTATCAAACCGCCGGCAGTCAGGAAATCAAAAAACATCTCAAATGCGTTTCTGAAGTCTGCAAACGAGATCTCCCATCCCGTCGACATATAATATCCTTCGGCGAAGCCTTCGTAAAGCTGCTGTATATCAGTCTCGGCAATCAGTTCTTCCAGAGGAGGCATAAAAGCTCCAAGCAAGAAAAACAACAACGCCAAAAGAACGATAAATCCCACGCCGATCCAGTTAAAGACAACCGTGATGAGATTGAGCACCTTGAACATCTTAAGAGGTGTGCCAAGTCCCGCGGGATTGCTGTTCACTGCAGCCGTGCGGGCTATCCACAGACCCACACAGAACAAAATGCTTATGATATCCACCGAAGATGACAAAGCCGCGGCACCGACCGAAATAGTCATAAAGATGCAAAGCATCTGAAAATATTTGGAAGAAAGTGCCTCTATCACTGCGGCCATTCCTGAATCAGGCGACGGACCAACAGTGAGCGGATCGGTATTATACGCAAATGAACCGGATGGTGCTTGGGTATTGGTATTAGTACCGGTTTGGCTTTCGGTCCGACTCTGTTCTTTGACCTCAGCCTCAGCTCCGGCCACCGTCGGTTCTTGAACGGTATCAATAATCGACGTAACCTTTGCACCGCAGTTAGTGCAAAAAGCCGCGTCTTCTGTGAGCTTTGCTCCACATTTAATACAAAACATAATTCATCCTCCTATACAAGGGTACACTCAAAACTAAATCCGATTATTTCGAAGGATCGACAAATTCAAAACTATCCTTCATATAGATAACGCCCGAAATGATGGCGAACACCGTCGATACCCACAAAAGTACATTGTACACTACGACCAACACCTCCGAAACAGCGGCAGGTGCAGACAAGAGACCGGCCAGAGTGTCATTAAAATACATAACAGAGATGCCGAAAATAATTGCAGCCATCTGGCTGACGGTCTTTACCTTGCCCCAGATGTTGGCGGCAATAACCTTTTTGGAGTCAGACGAAACAACGACCAACCTAAGCGAAGCGATCATAAATTCGCGGAATAAAACGATAAACAATACCCACGCAATACCGAGTCCGAAACCCTCTTTAAGAAAGGCTAAAAACGCGGCGGTAGTCAGCATTTTATCGGCGAGCGGATCCAAAAATTTGCCGAAATTCGTAACAAGATTTCTGGCTCTTGCGATCTTGCCGTCGAGCATATCGGTGAACGATGCCACGGCAAAAAGCACGAGGGCAACGAGATAATGATGCGGGAAATCGATCAGCATCGCCGCCATAAAAAGCGGTGTCATAATAATTCTCAGAACGGTCAATCTGTTAGGTAAATTCATAAATCTTACTCCTCTTCCTCTAACTCGCCCAAAAGATCATATTCAAGCGAATCGTTAATGCGAACCTTGCAGAAGGTTCCTAATTCCAACGGCTTTGTCGAAATAAAGAAAATTTTGCCGTCGATTTCAGGTGCATCGGCTCGGGTTCTGCCGAAATAACACTTAATATAGTCGTCGTAGCCTTCAATAATGACCTCGGCGACGGTACCGACCTTTAAGGCGTTTTTCTCGAGTACAAGCCCCGACTGGTCATTCATAACTATCTCACTGCGGTCGACCCTTACTTGCCTGTCTATCTGGTCAGCAAAGGTCGCGGCGACCGTTCCCTCTTCTTCGGAGTAGGCGAAGCAACCCAAACGGTCAAACCCGGTAGCCTTAACAAACTCGCAGAGTTCCTCGAACTGCTCCTCAGTCTCTCCCGGGAAGCCGGTGATGAGGGTGGTTCTTATTGTTATATCCGGAATCTCCTCACGCAGTTTTTTCATCAACGCGTCCAAAGAGTCGCGGCCGCTCTTGCGGTTCATTCGTTTTAAAATTTCATCGTTGCAATGCTGAATAGGAATGTCTAAATAATTTACGACCTTTTCCTCATTTTTTATAACCTCGATAAGCTCGTCGGTGATGCGTTCGGGATAGGTGTAAAGTGTTCTTATCCAGTGTAACCCTTCGATCTTACAGAGCTCTTTTAAAAGTTCGGGCAACATCGATCTTCCGCAAAGGTCCTCACCGTAACGGGTGGTGTCCTGTGCCACAACGACCAATTCCTTTACACCGCCTGCAGCTAAAGTTTTAGCCTCGGCTATAACACTTTCCATCGGTCGGCTTCTGAACCTGCCGCGGATCTTCGGGATCGCACAGTAGGTGCAACAGTTGTCGCATCCTTCGGCAACCTTTATGTAGGCCAAATATTTAGGTGTTGTCAGCAGTCGGTCGCCCTCGATTATCAGGTCTTCCTTTTTGCCGAAGCAATCGGTCTTATCGCCCTTCAAAGCATTCTCAACGACCTTTACTATATCATTGTTTCCTGCAAGGCTTACGACGACGTCGACCTCGGGTAACGATTCCTTTATCTCCTCGCGGTAACGCTCGGCAAGACAACCCGTGACGATCAGAGCCTTCAGAACACCGTCGGCCTTGTACTTTGCGACCTCTAATATGTTTTCGATCGCCTCAGCCTTGGCATCTTCTATAAAGCCGCAGGTGTTGACGATAATTGCCTCAGCCTCAGCCTCGATGGGAGTTATCTCATAACCTGCATTTGTCAATCGTTTGAGCATTATCTCGGCATCGACCTGGTTTTTCGGACAGCCGAGAGATACCATTCCTATTTTAGTCATTCCAATCATCCTCTAATGAATTAAACGCCGCCTTGATCTGCGAATAGGAGTAACCCCTTCTCATGAGCGCCGCAAAGACCTTCTCGCGGCCGTTTTCTTCGCAGAGTTTTTTTGTGTATTTCCGCTCGATCAGTGTCAGGATACTGTCGGTAGGGTCATATTCTGATTCTTCAACAGCGGCTTCAACAGTTTCACGGTCCACTCCGTCTGCTAAAAGCTTTGCCGCGGCGGCTTTAAGCGAAATCTTTTTAACGCTGAGTTCCAACTGCAACCTGCGTTTGGCATACTCGAAATCGTCGATCAGTCCGAGTTCAACGGCTCGGTCAGTAGCGGCTTTTGCGGCATAATCGGGAAAATGCTCCGCTAATTTCCGACGGAGTTTCTCTTTCGGCATATCCTGCCTTGAAATGTACCACATTGCCCTTGATTTTGCCCTTTTGATGCTCGACTCGCGGATCAGTTCCACCAGTTCCTCATCGTCAAGCACCATACCCGATCGCAGTCCTTTTAGCTCGCAGAGTTGTGCATCCAACGCCAAAAGTCCCACGGGATCGGCTTCTGCACCGTATTCTTTTAAGTCAATATCGCAGTCAAAAACTATTCCGCAAATATGTTTCCGACGCGGTTTGATCTCAACGATCTTCATCACTCAACGTCAACGTCGATATTGATCTTTGATTTGCGCTTGGGAGCCTCTGCGACCTCAGCGGCCGGAGCCTCTGCACTTTCGACCGCGGGCTTTGCTTTAGCCGTAGCCGCGGCCGAAGCGGCCATCAGTTTTTCCTTGATCTTCTGCTCGATCTCGGCTGCCAGTTCGGGGTTCTCGGCAATATAGGTCTTGGCATTGTCGCGACCCTGAGCGATCTTCTCATCATTATAGGATATCCAGGCACCCGAACGCTTTACGATATCGTGCTTGATACCGAGATCAATGATCTCACCGGCCTTGGAAATGCCCTTACCGTACATAATATCAAACTCGGCATCTCTGAACGGAGGTGCGACCTTGTTTTTAACGACCTTAGCTCTTGTCTTATTGCCGACGATCTCGCCGCCGACCTTGATTGATTCTACTCTACGGATATCAAGACGAACCGAAGCGTAGTATTTCAATGCACGTCCGCCGGTAGTGGTCTCACTGCTGCCGTAGATAACGCCGACCTTATCACGAAGCTGGTTGATGAAGATGGCGATGCAGTTAGATTTGGAAATTGCACCCGCAAGCTTTCTTAAGGCCTGCGACATCAAACGTGCGTGCAGACCCATGTGCGAGTCGCCCATATCGCCCTCGATCTCGGCTCTCGGAACAAGTGCCGCAACCGAGTCAAGAACAACAACGTCGATAGCACCCGAACGCACGAGTGCTTCGGTGATATCAAGTGCCTGCTCACCGGTGTCGGGCTGAGATACGAGCATCGAATCAATATCTACGCCCAAATTGGCGGCGTAAACGGGATCAAGTGCATGCTCAACGTCGATAAACGCAACCTCGCCGCCCTTTTTCTGTGCCTCTGCAATTACGTGCAGAGCGATAGTAGTCTTACCCGAGGACTCGGGTCCGTAGATCTCAACGATTCTGCCTTTGGGCAATCCGCCGATGCCGAGTGCGGCATCAAGACCGATAGATCCGGTCGAAACGGCATCAACGCTCATATGAGCGTTCTCGCCCAGCTTCATAATAGTACCTTTTCCGTACTGCTTTTCAATTTGTTCAAGTGCCGTGGCAAGTGCTTTTGATCTTTCGTCAGCCATTTTATTTACCTTCCTATCATAAATTTTTTAAATCATTTTTCCGAAAACCACGCGGTCATTACCGCCGTAGTCTTTAACGCAAGTGATATCTTCAAATCCGTTTCGCCTAAAGATCGCCATGACCTCATCACGCTGGTCAAAGCCTATCTCAAACACTAAGTATCCACCGCTCTTTAGTGACGATCTTGCGAGTTCGGTTATCCTTCTGTAGAATACCAGTCCGTCCTCACCGCCGTCAAGTGCCATTTTCGGTTCGCATTTTACTTCCCGTTCCAATGACGGCAACACCGATGTTTTAATATACGGCGGATTGCTGATTATCAGATCCTGCCCAGCAACTGACAATCCGTCTTCTAAAACATCACATTCCAAAACGGTAGCATCTATGTGATTGCATTTCAAATTGTCCCTCAAAAACCGCAACGCGTCGGGACTTTTTTCAAGCAGGGTCACCTCTGCATTACAATGAACGCCCAAAGCGATACCGATACAGCCGCTGCCTGAACAGATATCAAGCACACGCATATTGCTTTGACCGTTTAAAAGCTTTATCGCCGTTTCGACGACCACCTCGGTATCCGGTCTCGGAATAAGCACGCCGGGACCGACCGAAAACGGCAGACCGTAAAACTCCCACTCGCCCAAAATATATTGCAAGGGTTCGTGCCTAAGTCGCCTTTCTAAAAACTGCATAGCCTCGGTCTCGGTTTTGGCCGATAACACCATCTGCCGTGCTTCAAACCCGGCCGACGGGAAGCCGTTGTTGTGCAGGACCTCGGCGATCTTTCTTTCAACCGCTCGATCGCTCATTTTATTTCGTCGGCTCCATCCTGCGGGATGACCTCATTAACCGCCGCAATAGCGATCTCGATCATATCGTCTTCGGGTTCTTTGGTGGTAAGCCTCTGCACCCACAACCCCGGAGCCGCAATAATTCTTGTAAACAAATTATCGTACTTACCGCAGATCTTTATTATCTCATATCCCACGCCGCAGGTCAACGGTACCAGAAGTATTTTGAGCGGCACCCACAGCCAGTTACGGTCAACGATAAACGAAGGCAGTACAAGTGCCAAAACCGTTCCCAAAACGATGCCGACCACGATCATAAGAAACATAAACGAGGTTCCGCATCTCGGGTGAAATCTTTTGAATCCTCTGACGTTTTCAACCGTGAGTTCTTTTCCGCTCTCGTAGCAGAAAATGGTCTTGTGCTCAGCACCGTGGTACATAAACACACGCTTGATGTCCTTTTCCAATGACACGAGTGCAATATAAGTGATGAAGATAATTATCTTGACAACACCCTCGATAAGACCCTTCCAGACCCTTAAATCGATTTTAGCGAGCCACTCAACACCCTTGAAAATGAGCGAAGGCAGATACATAAACAAGGCGACCGCCAAAATTACACCTAACACCGTGCCGATGACCATAACTATGCTCATCATAAGGCTTTCTTTCTTCTCATCCTTCTCGCTTTTCGGCGTCTCGGTGTCCTCTTCGTCCAGATCTGTAAAGCCCGAAATATCGGCCGATCTCATCAGCGTTTTATAGCCAATCACCATCGACTCAATAAGATTGACCATACCGCGTACCAACGGCAGACCGAAGAACTTCCATTTATCCCTTAAATGCTTTTCGGGAACGTCGCTTAAGTCGATCGTTCCGTCCTTTTTGCGGACCGCCATCGAGGTCTTGTAAGGGCCCTTCATCATAATGCCTTCGATAAGTGCCTGACCGCCTATAGATGTCTTTTTACCCATTTTTTATCCTTTCTTTAACGGAGGGAATATCTCGTCAGCTTCTAAAGCCTCATCGACCTTAACCGTCGGAATGACCACCGTGACGGTGGTGCCTTTTCCTTCCGTGCTTTCTATAAATAAAAGTCCGTTATGGTGGCGGACTATCTCATCAGCCACCGCAAGACCTATACCCGAACCGCGAACATTGCTGTTGGCCTTGTAGAACTTTTCTTTAACATGATTGATATCCTTAGCAGAAATTCCGCAACCCGTATCACTGATGGTGATGCGGACACAGCCTTCCTCATTGTTGACCGATACAGCCACACGACCGCCTGAACTTGTGTACTTGACGGCATTGTCGATCGTATTGATAAACACCTGCTTGATACGGTCAGGGTCGGCCATTACAAACTCACATTTCGACGGAGCCGAAAACTCCAATTCGAGTTTGTTCTGTTTGGCAATTTCCTCATACATTCTGACGACCGTGCCGACTATATAAGCCGGGTCGCAAAGCGACATAGTAAAGGTCATCTTGCCAGATTCCAAACGCGAGAAATCCAGCAGTTCCTCAACAAGACCCGACAAACGGTTGGATTCGTCTAAAATAATTTCAACACCGCGGCGAACGATCTCGTCATCCTCGCCTATAGACATACTGACCGTTTCGCCCCAACCCTTAATGGCCGTTAACGGTGTACGAAGCTCGTGCGAAACAGAAGAGATAAAATCATTTTTCACCTTTTCGGCGTTCTCAAGTTCAGAAGCCATATAATTTATGGTATCGCACAGCTCACCTATCTCGTCGTTATGCTTGACCTCTAACTTCGACTTCATATCACCTGTGGCGATCCGCCTTGCGGCAGCCGTGACCTCACGCACGGGATGCAAAACACTTCCGATAAAAAACAGACCGGAAAAGAACAAAATGCCGATCATCAGAACGCCAACGGCTATGGCAACGGCCACCGTCGCATAACAGTTTACAAGCACTGATTCCATCGAAACAAGTACTCTGTAAGCACCGTTCGTGCCATACCCTAAATCGGGCAGGATGCTGGTTACAGCCAAGATATTCTCACCATTCTCATTTTTGCCCATAAAAGTGGCTTCTCCGCCGCTTTTCTTAGCCTCAAAATAATCTACGGCATTATCGACTGTGAGCTTTGAAACAAACCCATTCGTAGTCACCAGCATATTGTCGCCACTGTCAAAGATCTGCAGTTCCACCTTGTCGCGGTACTTAAACTCCTTTGCATAATCACTCGCCGTGTCGGCAAACGAAGCCCCATCGACCATCGACAGCACGTCAATATCGCGGACATAATTTTTAATATGATTGCTGACCGAATCGCGGTAAAAACGGAAAACGAAGACACAAACAACGATCTCACAAACAACGATAACCAGCAAGACCACGGGTAAAACGGTCATCAACCAACGCCGTGTGACGCTGTGCAGCTTAAGGTTCGTTTCCATTTGCGTCTCCTTTCGTTAATTTTTGTTTCTGCCGCGGCAAAAATCAATGCTCAGTACACCATTTGTAACCCATACCCCAAACAGTAACGAGATGTCGGGGATTGGACGGATCATCCTCGACCTTCATACGGAGTCGGCGGACGTTGACATCGACGATCTTCTCCTCGCCGAAGTATTCTTCACCCCAAACACGGCTCAAAATGTCGGTTCTGTCCAACGGAGTGTCGGGATTCGCGAAAAAATATTCGATGATCTGAAATTCAACCTGTGTCAGTTCAATATGCTGACCGCTCTTATGTAAGGTCCTGCGGCGAAGATTAAGCACGAACTCGCCGTGTCTGATCTCCTCGGTTGCGCCGCGGCGTGAAGAGGTGTGGTGCACCTCGATGCGGCGGTACAGCGAATCCACACGGGCAGTAAGCTCGGTGGGACTGAAGGGTTTTGTGATATAATCGTCGGCACCCAGCATCAGACCACTGACCTTATCCATTTCCTGAGTGCGGGCAGTCAGCATAATAATGCCTAATTCGGGCGAACGGCGGCGAAGTTCCTTGCAAAGAGTGAAGCCGTCCATACCCGGCATCGTAATATCCAGAAGAGCAATATCAAAGCCCTGCTTATCGCGGTCAAAAAGAGCCAATGCCTCTTCACCCGAGCCTGCCTCGACACACTGATATCCGCCGCGTTTCAGATTTATGACCTCAAACTCACGGATGTTCTGTTCGTCCTCTACTATCAGAACCCTTTTCATTTTGCTCCCACCTTTTTTGTACTTACAAAATCATCAATAAGCGTAAAACTCTCTCTTAAAGTCGTGATATCAGGAGTCAACGCACTGTTTGAAAGACGTGCCGCAAAGACATACTCGGCATTTCTTGTTATCTCGCTGTATTTCGACGAATAGCGTTCCGGGTCGGCACTCCAATCGCTGAGTTTTATCAGTTCGATCCGCATTATTTCCTCACCGACTCGGTTTACTGCGGAATCCCAACGGAATATGATGCGTTCAGTAGACGCCGGATTTCGCCACACACCGAAATTGCCCACCCAAGAATCGGGAATAACCATGTGGTAACCGTCTGTGTAGTTTATGAGGGCACTTTTAAGCGGCGTTAAAGCCTTGCCGTCAAAACTGTTCCAGGTCGTCATATAAACATTGTCGGAGTTTTCATCTCCCGTGATTTTAGGAAGCTTGGTCGTCAAAGGAATATCCAGGCATCCGTCACCGTTAAAGTCCTGCGCCTTGGCGTCAGACGCTCTGAAGGTCCGCAGATTCTCGCCGATGACCGATGATTTGATCAACTTGCTAAGCTCGCCGTCTTTGATTCCGAACATCTCGGTTATCGTGCCGCCTTTTTTCTGAGCGTCGATAAACAAAGCCGCCGTGCCGTCGGTAAGACGTGTCATTTTCGGTGTGCTGTAGGAAAGCACAAACGGATCAGCAGCGCAGGTGCTTTTATGCGCAAAGCCTTTGTCGTTAAGCGTAGTCAGCGTCGCGGTCGCAGTCTTTGCGGCCGTGTCCATATACACCGACACTATTTCACTTATTCCATCGCTGTCAAAGTCGCATGTCAAGTAGGTAGAGAACGGTTCGGAAGTGACCTCGGTCAAAATTCCTGAATCAACGGAATAGACCGACAACTGATTTTCAAGCGAGGAAAACTTGCTCCAGTTAACGATGAGTTTTTTGCTCCCGCTGTTGTCAAGACGGCAAAGCTCCACCGATTCGACACCCGAAGCCGTAACCTGGATATCGGCCACCGACTCCCACTTCTCGCCGTTTTTCTTTATGTGATTAATGTGCATCGCCGTTGATTTGTCACCGGTATCCGTGCTGTAGAAGGCAAAGGCTTCCAAAACACCGTCTCCGTCCACGTCGACCGCGTTGATGGCCGCACGGTAGTCACCCGACAGAGGGTAGACCAAGCGAAACTCACCGCCGACCGAGTCCTCTAATGCACTCTGAATGTGATAAAATTCACCCGACGGTTTGGGCGGATTGAGACTGTTGCTGAGATCGGCACCGATGCCGCCGCAAGCCGACAGAAAAAGACAGCCGACAACAACTATTGCCAACATACGTTTTCTCACAGTACCCACCTCTTTTATCCACATCAAATGCAGTTGTTTTAGGCTGTTGCCGTTATGTTGAAAGCACCGACGGCAGCACACAACTATACACATTAAGTATAACATAAACACTTCCGATTTGGTACTGTTTTTTTGTACTTTTTACAAATTATTTTAATATAACTATCCCAAGAAGACCCCAACCCAACCACCGCATGGCAAAATAAGGTGAGAGTGGATAGAAAAGCACTCTCATTTCCCGCAAAAATCTATTTTCACACAATAAAAACAGCAGGAGTGATCCTGCCGTTGTATTCCAAAAATCACACCGTGGGGTAGAGCGAATAATCCAGGCGCAGGCTTGGATAAAAAAAGAAAAACACCCATCAAATGGGCGATGTTCTTAGCGGAGAAATTGAAAATCCTTCAAATTCAGTCAAGAACCAGCATCGCATTTGTATGGACAAATGCCGAATGGGCTAAGCCCAAACCCATATTTACAAACAGAAATAGAGAACAAATCGGTTTTATAACCGAAATGTCCTCTCTTTTTTGTTAGGCGATATATTTGCTACGCAAACGCGATATACTCGCTTTGCTCGTGCGATATATTGTCGCTTCGCTCCAATGCGATATGATATAAATCCCTTTACGCCCAAGAGGGCATATCGCAAGGCGTAGCCTTATATCGCTCCCGAAGGGAATATCGCAAATTCCGCAAGGGATTTATATCGCTGCGTGTTATCCTTAACGGATAACACGCTAATGATGGGTGTTCTCCTTTTTGGTGACCTAGGCCTCGAATCGCCCATAGGAAGGTAAACCTTCCGTCGGCACGCACGCGAGCACCGAAACAGTCCACCGGACTGTTTCTATCCTGCGGATTGCTCTGTTCGATTCTCGTCTTTGTCTGCGACAAAAAAAGAAAAACACCCATTTGATGGATGTTTTTCTTTTTGGTGACCCGGACGAGAATCGAACTCGTGTTACCGCCGTGAAAGGGCGGTGTCTTAGCCGCTTGACCACCGGGCCGAAACCAACCCATGCTTATTAGCACAGGCCGATATTTGGTAGCGGTAATTGGACTTGAACCAACGACAAATCGGGTATGAACCGAGTGCTCTAGCCAACTGAGCTATACCGCCACATTGTTCACTCTCGTGACTACGCTATTATAATACCCATGTTTTATTTTGTCAAGAGTTTTTTGAAAAATCCCTATTAAAAAAGGAAAATTTATCGAATAAAAGGCTTCCTGTCACAGGAAGCCTTTTAAATCAACTTATATTACTTCGCCCAAATAGCCGAGTCCAATGCCTGCCACGGCCGACATCACTATCAAAAGTATCGGGTGAACCTTTTTGAACGCCAGCACCGCCATCACAGCGAAAATGCCTATCGCACAAAAGAACGCGTAGCTTGTAAAATCGTAAACTATCGCTCCCGAACTGTCGGCAACGAACAACGCCGACTGAGCAACCGTCAGCACCGCCGCACCAATAAGACCTATAACCGCGGGTTTTAATCCCGACATCGCACCTTTGACTATTTTGTTTTTCTTAAACGCTTCGTAGCAACGCGCTATTATCAGAATAATGATAAACGAGGGCAACACAACACCCAGCGCAGCACAAGCCGCACCGAGTACACTGCCGATCACGCCTAACGCCTGACCGCCCAGGATGCTTCCTACGTAGGTAGACATATTAATGGCAAACGGTCCGGGAGTACTCTCGGCAACGGCGATAAAATTGACCACCTCGGTCTCGGTGACCCAACCATGGGCCAAAACCTCTTCTTGGATCAGCGGCAACATCGCATATCCGCCACCGAACGTGAAGAGTCCTATCTTGAAAAACGTTATAAAAAGCTCAAAAAATATCATTTTTCAATCTTACCCTCCAATCTTCGCAAGGGTATAAGGCTGTAAATGATACCTGCCACTCCGCAACCGATTATCACAATAAGAACATTGATATCCAAAAACGCTGTCAGCACGAAGCTAAGCCCCATCACAATATAGGCAAAAACGTTCTTTTTGACCTTTTTATACATCGTATAGAGTGACTTAACGATAAGTGCCAGAACACCGGCTCTGATGCCATTGAAGGCGTATTTTATGGGCTTCAGATCGGAGAACTCCTTTAAAACATTGGAAATTGCAAGGATTATCAGAAACGACGGCAGTACAACGCCCAACGTCGCAAAAAACGAACCCCAAAAGCCGCACACCTTAAAGCCTATGAAGGTCGCGGAATTTATGGCGATCGGTCCCGGAGTGCTCTCTGCAATGGCGATTATCTCCAGAATATCATCATCGGTGACCCACTTTTTCTTTTCAACTACCTCTCGCTGAATAAGCGGTATCATCGCATATCCGCCGCCGAAGGTGAAAAGACCTATCTTAAAAAACGCAGCAAAAAGCTGTAACGCTAAAGAAAACTTTTTCATCAAACTCTCTCCAAAACTACTCTTTTTCGGTCTCATCAGCAGCCCCGTTTTCGGGGACTTCATCGCTTATATCGTAAGGACTTCTAAACTCCTTTTTGCCCTTGAACGACTTGAAAAACCGTTCTACTGCCGGCGCTATTTTAGGCGTGATCAGAGCAATCACAACAATTATGCCCATAAACAAAAACCACATTGCCGCAAATTTTAAAAACTCTATCATTTATAACACCTCTCTGTAATATAAGCCTCTGGTGTGTTCGCAATCGGGACCAAGTCCGCCTACCGCCGACCTTATCACGCTCTCAGCTCTCTCCTTAGATTCATCGGTGAAGTAAAGCACCTGAAAATCGAGTCCTGCCATCTCATTCTCGCGGTCAAAAATCCAGACGGGTCTTGAATTAAACATCTCGGAAAACTCGCCGCGGCACATAACAGGGAACGTAACGCCTTTTCGATCGGTCAGCTCGCATTTGCCGCCGCAAGTCTTGCAACCGTCACCGTTTTTGCCCGGGCAGTTGCGGAATATCATCAACGGCAAGCGTCCGTAAGAGATGATGCCTTTCGGGATCTCACCGTTCATTCTGACAGCATCCTTCATCGAGCACTCAAAAGAAAGCAACGCCGCTTTCGAGCCGGAATCGGCTACTGTTTTCAGGCTGTTTGAATTGAATATATTAAGTCCGAACCCTGCGACCGTCGGCAGGTTTGCCGACTTTGCGTACTCATACGCCGCTAAGTTTCCGACCATCGCGGCCTTTACGCCGTTTGCTTTGGCCGATTTCAGTCGTTCTGTTATTTTTTCCCCGTCATGCAAAACACCTCGCGGAATGTCGGCGATTATAGGTACAGACAAATTTATTTTTGAAAAATCAGTTTCAACAGGCAAAACAACTGCCGCAACACCGCTTAAATCATCGGGTATCTGCGACGCCGATTTAAAACACGCAACGATTCCGGGCTTAACAGCTGTCGCTTTTTCCAAGGGCTTGACAACGCCATCGGTTGTAAACTCACCGATGTCGGAAGCTGTGTCGGCACGAAGTTCACTCAATGCCTCGACAGCCTTCTGTCGCATACCGCCCAAAGTACTGCCCGACACCGCCAGACCGTCGTCCAGCTCGATGGTAAGTCCCTTAAAATAATACGGCGTTCCGCCTAATTTTTCAACCTTTTGCCGCAAAATTTCCTCGGTCACCGCTCTTGTTTGAGCTATCTCAGGCTCCTCACCAACCATAACCACGCCTAAACTTCCGTCACGAAGCTCCAGCGTTACGGGTTCGCCCTTTTTGACGGTCAATTTGCCGTCAAGTGCGACACTCTGACGCTCTATTCTGTAAAGATCGTGCGTTGCGGTCAGCACCTGCTTCGACAACTGTTCGTCCGCGTCGGTACGCACGCCAAACATAGCCTTTCCCAGGCGGTCGGTAAAATATCCATCGGTATGTCCGCTTCTCGAGAACACACCCGATAACACCGTCATTATATCTTTAGAAACCTCGTTTCCGTCAACCGCCGACCTTACAGCCGCCGTGGCGGCCGCAACGTACTCAGGCCTCTTCATTCGACCCTCGATTTTAAGCGAAGTCACACCCATCGACCCAAGCTCCGCGATATGGTCGATATAACTCATATCCTTGAGACTCAAATCATTAAAGACTCCGTTTGTGACCGAGAAAGGCAGACGGCAAGGCTGAGCGCAAAGACCTCTGTTACCGCTTCGTCCGCCGAGAATCGAACTCAAATAACACTGACCCGACAAGCACATACAAAGAGCGCCGTGAACAAAGACCTCGACCTCTAACCCCAATTCCTTAGCAGTCACGCAAAGCCTTGCGAGCGATTTTTTATCCATTTCACGTGCCGGAACGACCCTCGAAAAGCCCATTTCCTTGAGTTTATAAAGAGCCTCGGACGAGTGGACCGACATCTGGGTCGAAGCATGCAAGGACATCTTGGGTATGTTATGTCGAAGCAGATCCGCCAGCCCTATATCCTGCACAATAAGTGCATCGACGCCCTTTTCTGCAGCGGTATAGGCCGCTTTGAGAGCGTCGATCTTTTCTCTATCACTAACAAGAGTATTCAAAGTCAGATAGGTTTTAACACCTCTGACACGGCAGTATTTTACCGTTTCGCCGATATCGGCTTCGGTAAAGTTTTTGGCATTTCGACGGGCGTTAAACGAACCCGCACCAAAATACACGGCATCGGCACCGGCACGAACCGCCGCTGTAACCGATTCCACACTACCTGCCGGAGAAAGCACCTCGATCATAACGCGCTGTTACCGATGCGAAGCTGTCTGTTTTCGCGGTTGAGACGTTCGATCTCGCGTCTGGCTCCGTCGATCTCCAACCTTGCACAAGCCAATTCTTCCGAAACCGATTTCAGTTCGGTCTTGGCCTGCTCACAACGCTCGTTTGCTTTTTTAGCGCTATCGCAATAATCAAGTGCAGCCATTACCGCCGCCATGGTAGTCGAAAGATACGGGCTGTTGCGAGACAATGAATCGAGTTTTGCATTGACCTCTTCTCCGATTCGGCGAACATAGGTCTCATCATCGGTCGACGAGATTATGTAATCAATTCCGCCGACAGTAATTCTGATTTTGTTGCTCATAAATCTTCCTCCTATGAGTTAAAGATAACATCTATTTTTATTTTACACTATTTTTCGACAATAATAAAGATGTTTTGTGAATTTTTTGAAATTAATTTACGAGAGCTTTTTTTCGCTGTTTTAGTTGTTGAATTTATGAAGCGACGTTTGAAGTTTAAAACGCGACGGTTTCACGAAAAATCTTCGATTTTTAAAAAGAACGCCCGCAGTTGCATCGAATATATAAAACGCAAAGGTTGGCAGGCGTTCTTTTGCGACGGCCGTTGGCCGTCGCCGTGAAACCGCGGCACAGCAAACCTCGCACATTATTATACGACGAAACTGCCGCTTCGGGATTCCAAAGCGGCAGTTTCGCGTCCGTGTAAACGGACTTCAAAAAGAAAGATTAAGAAAGATAAAGGCTATTTTTTTATGTATACGGACGGCTTTTTGTAACCGTTTTCATCCTCGTCCTCAAGACAAAGCCGCATTATGGTATTTAGTTGCGAATCGGTAACGCGGCCCGCATCCTCCGACATCTTCCCAATGTCACCAAAGCACTTGCCGCAAAGCTGACCTATTCCCGAGACGTAAAATTCCCTGTTACCGATTGGGCAATCGACCGCTACATCGGTCACCGCCTGGCACAGTACGCATCTCTCAAATTTTGTTATTATTTCCCTTTTTGACACCCAAGACACCCTTTTACGAAACAGACCAAACCGCCTGAACTTTTAAAGGCGGCAGCGAAGGACCGAAACCAGCGTTCCTTTCACTAAAATCCATCCGCTCTCAGAAACCCATCGTAACTTTTGGTAAAACCTCTTCCGTCCACTCAAAGTACGGTTCAATAGAGCGATAAACAAAACTGTAGACCATATCGGCCGAACTTTCATCAGCCGGTATCTCATTACGCAAGACCTTGACGTAATTGCAGAAAATAACATCAAGAATATGGTTCAAAAGCGCCCAGACATTTGTACCTTTTTTAAACGCCGGAGCAAATCCGTCAACTACCCTCTGATAAGCCTTGGCACGTTCATCAACAGGATACGAATCGTAATGCTGAGAGTAATAATACTTGATAAAAAACGAGCATTTATCTCGATTACCGATCAAAAACTCCCAATATTTCCCAAAAAATCTTCTGCTGCGTTCGCGAAAATCGACCTCATCAGAGTCCATGATCGGAAGAAAACGCATGATTGCAGAAACCATTTCTTCATCAAGATATGCAAAAGCTTCCTTCAGCATATCGTCCTTATCGTTAAAAAACCGATAAATGTAAGCTTCATTGATGCCCGAGTGTGTGGAAATTGCCTTTGTAGTTGCTCTGTGGATACCGTCATTCGCAACCACATGGATAGTGCTATCAATGAGCTTTTGGCGCATTTCGCACTGCAACAATTCTTTTTCCCCATTTCTTAATAAAATCACGGTCACACCGCAAGACATCGACATAAACCCATACCCCTTGCGGCGGTACCACTTTCGAGCCAAGTCACCTTAGCATGCAGTAATTGTAGCATACACTTAACAACAAATCAATGCTTTAAGCGGTCAAAACAAAAAGTTTGTCAAATTTCTCCATTTTTAATCCAAATCAAATCTCAACAAATGGTAATTTTGCCACAAATATTATGAATATTTGTCACATTTTGTCGAATTTTTGTCATTTTAAAGGAAATTTTCAAGCATTTTGTCGTCGGAATTGAGTGCTTTTACAAAAAACAGTCCACCGGACGGTTTTATTAACGCTCAGACCCTCTTAAGTGTCGAGTCCCTATTATAGTATGTAAAAAAGAACGCCCACCTAATGGTGAGCGTTCTTTTTTGGCGCGCTGGAAGGGACAAAGATTTGCTCTGCAAATCTTTGTGGCTCGACGACCGTTGGCAAAGCCAACAGTACCCGTCTCACCGCTCTTCGCTAAAAACAGTCCACCGGACTGTTTTATTAACGCTCAGACCCTCTTAAGTGTCGAGTCCCTATTATAGTATGTAAAAAAGAACGCCCACCTAATGGTGAGCGTTCTTTTTTGGCGCGCTGGAAGGGACTCGAACCCCTGACCTACTGGTTCGTAGCCAGTCACTCTATCCAACTGAGCTACCAGCGCAAGAGCAGTCCTTTAAGACTGCCATAGTATAATATCACAAGACTTTCGAAAAATCAATAGTAATTTTTGAATTTTGCTAAAAATTTTTGATTTACCGTCTGCTTTACAGCTCGTCCCAATACTTTCTATCCAGACTTCTGAAGCGGATAGCCTGAGTGATATGGTTGACGTCGATCATCTCGCTTCCGTCCAGATCGGCGACCGTTCGGGCGATTTTAAGCACGCGGTCGTACGATCTTGCCGACATTCCCAACCGCTCAAACGCACTTTTCAAAACAGCGGTTGCCGTTTCGGTCAGCACACAGTATTTAGCGATCAACGTCGAGTTGAGACGGGCATTGCAGTTGACACCCGTTCCCTTATACCTTTCCTGCTGCAATTTTCGTGCTTTTTCGACACGCGCTCTGATATCAGCCGAAGTCTCGCCGTCAGCCTTGCCGGTCAACTCATCATACTCGACCGCAGGCACCTCAACGTGAATATCCAGTCGGTCCAGCATAGGTCCCGAGATCTTGCCCAAATACTTTTTGACCGCTAAGGGAGAACAGATACACTTCTTTTTCGGGTGACCGAAAAATCCGCACGGACAAGGGTTCATAGCGGCGACGAGCGAAAATTCACAAGGATATGTAAGCCGTCCGTTGACCCTCGAAATAGTGACGTTTCCGTCCTCTATCGGCGCTCGTAAAACCTCCATTGCCTGGCGTGAAAATTCAGGAAACTCGTCCAAAAACAGCACGCCGTTGTGTGCCAGCGAAATTTCGCCGGGCTTGGGTATCATTCCGCCACCCGAAAGGCCTGCCGCAGATACTGTATGGTGCGGTGAACGGAACGGTCTTGTTGTTATCAACGGAATATCGGTCGGCAAAGTTCCTGCGACCGAATGGATCTTAGTGGTTTCTATCGACTCGTCAAAGCTCATTGACGGCAATATTCCGGGCAACCGCTTGGCCAGCATACTTTTGCCCGATCCCGGCGGACCTATGAGCAACACGTTGTGACCGCCTGCGGCGGCTATCTCCAAAGCGCGTTTAGCGGCGGCCTGCCCCTTAACGTCGCTGAAGTCGGGACATGGGCTTCGCTCTGACACCTGCTTTATATCGGGGCTTGCCATGGGCAGTATCGACGTCTCTCCCGAAAGAAACGACACCAGCTGGCTGACCGATCTTACCGGGTAGATCTCGATTTTATCAACTACCGATGCCTCATAAGCGTTCTGCTCGGGCACAAAAAAGCGTTTGATGCCATTGCGTTTAGCCTCAATGACCATCGATAGCATACCGTTAACGCCTCTCAGTCTTCCGTCGAGCGACAGTTCACCAATAAATGCGCACTCATCGAGGTCTATCTGTGGCATCAGTTGACCCGTGGCGTTAAGTATCGCCAACAGACTGGGCAGGTCGTACATCGAACCGGCCTTCCTTATATCCGCCGGAGCCAGATTGACCGTGATCCTGGTGCCCGGAAACTTGAAACCCGAATTTTTCAGAGCACTCCTCACTCGGTCGCGCGACTCCTTTACCGCGGCGTCGGGAAGACCCACAATGTCGAAAGCCGACATTCCGACCGATATATCAGCCTCGACCTCGACCATATACGCCTCTATACCGAAAATACCGGCACTGTGTAATCTTGTAAACATTCTACCACTCCGAAATTCAAAACGGCCGCAGCCGTATGGCCACAGCCGTTAAGGTTTAAAAATCAATATCCGTTATTTGAACCGATGGTGACCGTCGTCGTATAGTACTTGCCGTTACGATAGCCCTTAACGGTGACCTTCGTTTCAGGTGTGCAGTCATTGAGCGCATCGATAAACTCGGTGTACTCGCTGATCTTCTTGGAATTAAACTCGGTGATGATATCACCTGCACGAATACCGGCAAGATCGGCAGGACCGTTCTTAACGACGCTCTTGACCGCGGCACCTCTCGGCAGATTATACTGCTCTAAATACGCGCCCGAATAGGTGTATATCTCAATGCCGATGTAGGGTGACGGCTTATCCTTATTTTCCATAATTTTGCCGATGACCTCAAGCACTTTGTTGGCAGGAATGGCAAAACCCATACCCTCAAAGCTCTCATCCACCAGTTTAGATGAATTGATACCTATAAGCTGACCGGTGGAATTAAGCAAAGCGCCGCCCGAATTGCCGGGGTTTATTGCGGCATCGGTCTGGATAAGATCCATCTCGCCGATAGAATCAATGGTAATAGAACGGTTAAGACCGCTGACAATTCCGTAAGAGACCGAGCCCATAAACTCAATTCCTCCGGGGCAACCGATGGCGACAGCATATTGACCGACCTTAAGTGCATCAGAGTCGGCGATCTCAACAGCCGAAAGGCCTGTTTTATTGATCTTAATGACCGCTAAATCAGCCGAAATGTTGTATCCGACAATTTCGGCCTTAATGGGAGTCTCTCTATCGGAATTAAGATAAACCTCGATTATCGACTTGGCGCTGCCCGACTTTGCGACCGCCTCGATCACGTGATAATTAGTAATAATATAGCCGTCGGCGGTATAGATAACTCCCGAACCGTCAGATGATGAGTCCTGGCTGCCCAAAAAACCCTGAATAGTGGTGGTTGCACGGATACCGACAACGCTGTCACCGGCCTTTTCGTACACAGCCTCAACCAAAGATTCGACCGAGCCTTCAATATTAATGACCGTAGAGCTATTAGAAGAAGATGGCAGTGAGGAAATATCGGTATCAGAACTGCTGCTTTGAGTATTATTAAGAACATTCATCGCGAACATAAACGAAACGCCTGCACCGATAAGCACCGATAGCACACAGCAAAGAAGCACGATGCCGATACCGACGCCGGTCTTTTTCTTGTCCGCTTTTTGCGGTTCTTTAAAACTGCCGTAAGCAGTGTTCGGTGTATAAACATACGGTTTACTCTGCTCGGCAATTTCGGACTTTGCCTCGTTGCCAACTGTATTTTCAACCTGCTCTAAAGGTTTAAGATCATTGTTGTTTTCGTTCATTTCAGTCCTCCTGAAACAGTTTTTTGACATCTTTATATTATCTTCCAAATATTAACCAAGGCTTTTATTTTTGTAAACTTTTTTTAAACACTATTATTTTACCCTAAATCACCTAAAGTTTCAACCTTTATTTTGATATCACATAAACGGTGCAAAGGTATTGAGCAGGGCCTGCCCGAACTTCCTGTACCACGGACGCTTTTTCCACGTCTCGAGCAGTATTTCCTCGCAATGCTCCTGGACATCAAAAAAATGGTCCCGCATATCCGTCACCGCATCAGTTCCGCACATCCACGCTCCGCACTCAAAATGGAAATAGAAGCTTCTGTAATCCATATTGACCGTTCCGCAGGTAGCAACCGCGTCGTCCGACACAAAGACCTTTGAATGAATAAATCCGGGTGTGAACTCGAAGATCCTGACACCTGCCTCCAGAAGCTCCTCATAATTAAACCTTGTTACAGGGTGAACGTACCATTTGTCCTTTTTCTTCGGCGTGATTATACGCACATCGATACCTGCTTTGGCCGCAGAGGTCACCGCCGCTATCATCGTGTTATCAAGAATGAGATAGGGCGTCATTATATAAACGTAGTCCTTGGCAGTTCCCAGTATCTGACGGTAAATACCTTCAGCCGGATAGTGGTCGGTATCCAGAGGATTTTCCATATACGGCTGCACAAATCCGCCGCACTTGGGGAATTCCCTTATAACGTACTTGGCCGCATTCATTTTTTCACGGCTGATACTGCTCCACATCTCGCAAAATGCCACAACAAAGCTGGTCGTCGCGGCACCCTTTAAGATGACCGAGCTATCCAGCCAATAACCGTGAGGGCTGTTGATATTGATGTATTCGTCGGCAATATTCATGCCGCCGGTCATCGAAACGTAACCGTCGACAACACATATCTTTCTGTGATCGCGGTTGTTGAGCAACAGATCGACCGACGCGCGGATCTTGTTAAACGCCAGCACCTTAATACCTTCGGATCGCAGTTTTTTAACGAAATTTCTGCCCTGTCGGGTTATAGAACCGAAATCATCAAAAATTATTCTTACTTCAACACCGGCGGCCGCTTTGCGTTTTAAGATCTCGTGTATTTTACTCCACATCTCACCCTTGACAAGAATGAAATACTCCATAAAAATATACTTTTCGGCGTTTTCAAGTTCCTCGAGCATTCTCGGGAAAAAGTCCTCACCCGGAGCATAAAACTCGACCTTCGTGTCGGTGTAAACGGGATAACCCGACTCCCTGTATAAAAACTGCGACTGGCGTGCATGCAAAATATCCTGCTGCTCTAAATACTCCGAGACCTCGCGGTTCTGGGTGAGCAGACGTCGGTAATGCTTTCTGAAGGCTGCAAGCCTTTTTTTTAAGATCGGTTTGACTCTTCCGTTGCCCCAAAGGAAGAACAACACACCTCCGACAAAGGGCGAAAGGATTATGAATATTACCCACGCCATTTTATAGTCGGGATTGCCGCGCGTATTGATTATCATAAATATAAGAACAAGAGCTAATATCTCGAACGCACGGTAAAGCACGGTCGCGGCCGAAGACATAGTCATTTCAACCAAAATAAAAAAGCCTATCTGCAACAGCACGAGAAGACCTGCAACGATTATCCTGTTGGGGATCGATGTGCTTTTTTTACGTATTTTCATTGCCTTGGACCACCTCCGTTTTTATTGCCTTATTGTGAACTTAAAATATTTACTCATTATGTTTATTATACACATTTTTCCATATTTTTCAACCGAAGAGCCGATATCCAATCTTAAACAATCTGTAAATTTTTGGATAAGCCTGTTTATGATATCAGGGAAATTTTGGGGTTGACAAAACAAAACGCGGTGGTATAATAAAAACACAAATTAACAGAAAAGGGTGCTGGAAATCGATCCGGCTGAGATTGAGCGTGTTTCGCTCTGACCGTTATACCTGATTCGGATAATGCCGACGTAGGAATTTTTTCTAACAAAAGATTTTTAGGTCTGCGGATTTTCCGTGGACCTTTTAATTTTCCCTTTCTGTGAGATTTGTAATTTAGGTAGCGGCACCGAAAAGCCGCGGCGAAATGCCGGAAAGGAAATATTTATGCAGAACCAAACCATCAAAAAAGCAAAGCCCAACACCGAACGACTGGTAGTATCGGCAGTGTTTATAGCACTCGCATCGGTACTTTCCATATTCCAGCCGTTGGCACTTCCGCAAGGCGGCGGCATAACCATTATGAGTATGTTGCCCATTATCCTTTTGTCCTACCGTTACGGTATGCTTTGGGGCCTATTTTCATCATTTATCTACTCTGTTATCCAGATGTTTTTAGGCTTTAACACAGTAAGCGCCTTCTTTATGCCTGGCGACGATCAGCAGATCTGGTGGCGAGCAATACTTATAGTGCTGCTCGATTACATCATCGCCTACACAGCAATGTGTTTAGGCGGTCTCTTCAGAAACAAGGCTAACCCCACCGTCGCGCTGTGTCTCGGAGCGGTAGTTGCTCTGTCGGTCCGCTACATCGTGCACATCATTTCAGGTGCCGTCTTCTTCGGTGCCTGGGCCGAGTGGTGGTTCACCGATATTATGGGCGGCGAATTCGGAGCCGGTGTTTTGTCTCAGTATTCCGGCTTCTCACTTGCTTTGATATACTCTGTGTTCTATAACGGTCTTTATATGATCCCTGAGATAATTTTAACCGCGATCGGCGGATTTGTTGTCGGTAAGATCCCCTATCTTGCGAAGAAAAACTGAAAATTAAACAAAACTCAAACGGGTTCAAGTAATTATCTCGAACCCGTTTTTTTTAATCGTTAAAATCGAAAACCGCTTTGTCACCGTCGAGACGCAAGGCCGCCGAAAACGGCTTTCCGGCTTTTGATATAAAGCCATTTAACTTCTGTGTTTTTCCGTTTTGCAACAGTTGTCTTGCCGCCGATATCGGTATGACTCGGTGGCATATTTCGAGATTGACACGGAATTTACAACCGTCCTTGTAGCCTTCACAGCCGTATCCGTAACGACCGCGAAGCACGCGTTTGCCACAAATAGGACAGGTGCCGACCTCGTCACCTGCAACACCGATCTCACGGTCATCGGACGGATCCGACGGCTTTGTTGCAAAGACTTCATTTATCTCATTTCTGGCCAGCGTGACACAGTCACCCACGGTTATCTCGCCGCGGTAGACCTGCTTCAATGCTCGACCTAAATGCGCGGTCTTTTCTTTTTCCATATTAATATTAAGCCGCGACAGCGATTCGATAAAGAACACACCGCCGTCAAGAATATAATAACTGTTATTTTTAAGCATTATGTATCCTGAGTCGATGGCGTTTTGGATAATGCTTGTACGCGTTGCTTCGGTACCGATCTCCACACCCTCAAATATAGCGCGGTACTCTTCCATATCATCCTCATCTTCGCTGCTTTGTGCCGCGGCCTTTAGGTCGCGGTACGGGTTTTTGAGGAAATTGTTAAGCGTTTCAACCGTGTAATGCTTCGGTGGTGAGGTCTCTTTTTCTTTTGGATTAAAGTCGGTGTTAACGGTATCGCCGACCTTTAAGTCGGGCAAGACTTTGTCTTTCGACGGTGGATCGTCAAACCTCGTCCAGCCCTTTTCCAAGATGACCGTGCCTTTTAATGAAAACTCCTCGTACTCGCCGACTTTTACCTTGATCTCGGTCTTTTCAGCCAAGCATTCTTCGGAGCAGAAAACCGCCACAAAACGGCGGAAAACAGTCTGATAGACCTTGAGCTCTTCCTCAGACAACGACTCCTTTTTAGGAATCTTAAAGGTCGGGGTCAGTGCTGAGTGCGACTCGATCTTCGAGTCGTCAAAAATCGTCTTTTTATCCTTAAATTCGACGGGATATCCCGCGTTTTTCACGCCTTCGATGATCTTTTTGTACTTATCCTTTTCGGCAGTTGCAAGATACTCCGAGTTGGTTCTGGGATAGGTCAGATAGCCCTCCTCATACAGCTTTTGAACGATTCGCAAAGAATCGTCCATCGACATTTTGTATCGCTTGCCGAGTACATTCTGCAGTTTTGACAGCGAGAACAGCTTGCCGGGATTGAGCTTGTCCTTTTTGGCGGTTCGATCGGTCACAACCGCCGGCACGGCATTATACGCCGCACAGCACCGCAAAGCCTTTTCATAATTCTCCTTGCGATACTTCCTCGTGCTCGTCAGTTCGACCTCCTGATCGTTGGTTAAGGCCTTGCTGACGATGGCGTAATAGGTTTCGGGCGCAAAGTTTTTAATAGCCATATCGCGGTCGTAAATGGCCTTGACGATAGGCACGATGACCCTTCCGACACGAAGCAATGCACCCGATTTTAACGTTGCATATCTCGACAAATTGATACCATAAAGCCAGTCAACATAGGTTCGCGAAAAGCCTTCGTTGGCCAAAGGGTCATAATGTTCCTGCTCCAGACTTTCGGCCAACTGCTTTGCCACCGTTTCGGGAGTCTGATCAGGCAACCAAAGTCGACCGATCGGCTTTTCCGATCTCAGGGCATTCATAATGCACAATCGGATTATGATCTCCCCCTCACGGTCAGCGTCTCCCGCGTTGATGATTTTTTCGACGTCGGGTCGGTTGCAAAGTGACTCTAACACCGAAAACTGACGGCTGACTCCCTCGTCGACCGTTCTTTCCTTACCGCGGGTTCGGAGTTTATACTGAAACTTTCGGGATAAAACGGCAGACCCTCCAACGACCATTTTGCACCGTAGTCGCCGGTATAGTCCTCAATATCGTAAAGCTGAAAAAGGTGACCCAAGGCCCAACTGACGAGGTAGCCGTTGCCCTCAAAATAACCGTCGCGGCGTTGCATTTTGCCAATGCCTGCACAGATATTTCTCGCCAAACTCGGCTTTTCCGCAATTATCAGTATCACTTTCCGTCACCTGCCTTTATTTAGATAATATCATAAACCATAAAAATTTACAAGTGTATCAAACTTAAACGACCTATCCTAAAAAAGGATAGGTCGTTTAGATTTACGGTCTGATTCTATCGCGGTCACGCGGGAATGCGGTGGCCTGCTTGATGTTATCCAAACCTAAAATGTTCTGAACGATTCTCTCAAGTCCTAAGCCCATACCGCCGTGAGGAGGCATACCGTATTTATGCATTGTGAGGTAATCCTCAAAGTCGGCAACATCCATTCCTCTCTTTTCCATCTTGGCGACCTGAGCCTCATAATCGTGGATACGCTGACCGCCGGTGGTAACCTCAAGACCGTTCAAAAGCATATCAAAGCTCAACGTGAACTTGGGATCTGCAGGGTCTTCCATTGTATAGAAAGGACGCTTAACGGTAGGATAGTGGGTAACGAAAATGATAGGTGCATTGTACTCTTTCAAGAAATACTCGCCAAGCCACTTTTCCTCTTCGGGAGCGAAGTCGGGTTCTAACAAGGCACGCTTACCCTGCTCACCGGGATGAGCATCGGCAAACAGCTGCTTTGCTTCCATAAACTTGATCTTGGGGATGCAGGTGAGCTCAGGCAATCTTGCATCCTTGCCTAAGTACATTTCAAGTTCAGCAGAGTATTCCTCATTGAGTACCTTGAACATATACTGGAACATTCTTGCTTCCAACTCCATAAGGTCCTCAAAAGACTTGATAAAGCCCATTTCAAGGTCCATGCCCTGGAACTCATTGATGTGACGGTTGGTGCTGTATTTTTCGGCGCGGAAAACGGGTCCAATAGTAAATACTTTCTGGAAAACGCCAACCATTATCTGCTTATAGGTCTGAGGGCTCTGGTTAAGATATGCCTTCTGACCGAAATAGTCTACCTCGAACATATCGGCGCCACCCTCAGCACCTGCAGTAACCATCTTAGGCGGCACGAACTCGGTAAAGCCTTCCTCGCGAAGGAAACTTCTGAAAGCGTACATAACACCGTCGGCAATCTTCAAAATTGCGCGAACCTTGGGGTTGCGAAGCGAAATTACACGATTATCAAGCAAAGTGTTAAGGTTGAGCTTGTCGATCTTGCGGTCGTTGCCGATCTCAACAGGTGGCTGTTCGGCACGACCCGAAATTCTCTCCATCTTGTCGATTCTGATATCGAAACCGAGACGGCTTCTTTCCTCGACAATTAGTGTACCGTCAACGGTAACGCACTCTTCAACCGAGAAATCCTTAATATCGCAGTCCGACTTGCCCTCTTCCCAGATGCACTGGAAGGTCATACGTGCGGTACGAATGATAACGAATGCAAAGCCGCTCATTTCCTTGATGCGGTGCAAAGTACCCTTGACGGAGACCTTGTCGCCGTCCTTGATAGTACCGGCCTTAAAGCCGTCAATAATATAAGAAATTTCGGAAGTGTCTACTCTTTTTTCGGTATTTATAAATTCCATTTTTCTCTCTCCTCATTAAAGTTTTGAAAGCTCTTCGGCCACTACCTTGTTGACAGTATCAGGCTTAGCCTTACCACGCATCTCTCGCATAACCTGGCCGACAAAGAAGCCGACGACCTTAGTCTGACCTGCTTTGTACTGCTCAACAGTCGCAGGATTCAAGGCAAAAATAGCCTTAACAGCCTCTCTTATTGCCTCGCTGTCATCAACCTGCTCCAAGCCGTTTTCTTTGATGTAAGCTTCAACATCGAAGCTGTCATCGCCGAAGAACATTGCCTCGAAAACAGTCTTACCGGTCTGCTTGTTGATGCGGTCGGCGGCTACAATATTTACAAACTGAGCGAACTTCTTGGGATCCAATTTGATATCCTCAGGAGCAACACCGCGTTCGTTCATAAAGTACATTATCTGCATCATGATCCAATAGCGGACTTCCTTAGGATTGTTGCAGATAGCAACAGTCTCCTCAAAGAGCTTTGCCAGATACTTGGAACCTGCAATGATCTCGGCATCGGCCTTGGCAATACCAAATTCCTCACCGTAGCGGACGACCTTTTCGCCGGCAAACTCGGGCATAGCGGCGGTATACTCGGCAATGGTCGACTCCTCAATGGAGATCGGCGGAATATCGGGTTCGGGGAAGTAGCGGTAGTCCTGAGCGTTTTCCTTGGAACGCATTGCAAAGGTCTTGCCCTTATTGTCGTCCCAACGGCGGGTCTCCTGAACTATCTTTTCACCCTTTTCGATAGCCTCGATCTGACGTGCCGATTCAAAAGCGATGGCACGCTCAATAGCCTTGAAGGAGTTGATGTTCTTCATCTCGGTACGGGTGCCGAACTCCTCTGAACCTTTAGGTCTTACCGAAAGGTTGACGTCGGCACGCATCGAGCCTTCCTGCATCTTGCAGTCGGAAATTCCCAGATACTCGAAGGTGGTTTTTAACTTTTCGAGATATGCGATAACCTCTTCAGAGGTTCTGAAATCGGGTTCGGAAACAATCTCGATAAGCGGAACACCGCAACGGTTGTAGTCGGGGAAGGTTGCATCACCGAAAGCCGAGTGAATGAGCTTGCCTGCGTCCTCCTCCATGTGGATCTCGTGGATCCTGACGGTCTTTTCCTTACCCGAACGGGTAATAAGATCGACGTGACCGTCACGAGCGAAGGGCAAATAAAGCTGAGAGATCTGATAAGCCTTCGGCAGGTCGGGGTAGAAGTAGTTTTTACGGTCGAATTTATTGTATCTTGTAATGTCGCAGTTAAGGGCTAATCCCGCTTTTACTGCATACTCCAGCACCTTTTTGTTGAGTACGGGCAGGGTTCCCGGCATACCGGTACAGACCGGACAGCAGTGAGTGTTAGGAGCGCCGCCGAACTCGGTCGTGCAGGAACAGAAGATCTTGGTTTTGGTGGCCAACTCAACGTGGACCTCAAGGCCCATTACTATTTCCCATTCCATCTCACTTCACCTCCGGAAAACTTTTGTGGAATTCGGTCGACTGCTGATAAGCGTAACCGATGTTAAGCACCTTAGCGTCGCTCAAAGTTGCACCGATGATCTGAGCACCGATAGGCATACCCGATTTATCAAATCCGCAAGGAACCGATAATCCCGGCAGACCTGCGATATTGACAGAAACGGTGAAGATGTCGGAAAGATACATCTTCAAGGGATCGGCAAGACTCTTGCCGATCAGGGGTGCTGTAGAGGGTGCAACAGGACAGATGATGCAGTCGAACTTCGAGAAGATCTCATCGAACTTCTGCTTAATAACCGCTTTGACCTTTAGAGCCTTGCGGTAATAAGCGTCATAATATCCGCTTGACAAAACAAAGGTGCCGAGCAAAATTCTCTTCTTGACCTCATTGCCGAAGCCTTCGCTTCGAGTAGCGTTGTAAAGATCAACAAGACCGTCGTAATCTGCGGCTCTGAAGCCGTACTTTACACCGTCAAAACGGGAAAGGTTAGAGCTTGCCTCAGCGGCGGCAATGATATAATAAGCAGGGATAACGTAATCGAGGAACGGTAGGCTGACTTCTTCAACCTCAGCACCCATTGCCTTTAAGGTATCGGCCACAGCCTTTACCTTCTCGGAGACCTCGGGGTCAAGTCCGTCGGTTTTGAAGCATTCGGTCGGCAGACCGATTTTAAGCCCCTTAACGTCACCGTTCAGCGACTTCAAATATTCGGGGTACTCTACGTCAAGGGAAGTTCCGTCGTAGCTGTCCTTTCCCTTGATAACGTCCATAATAGCGGCACAGTCAGCAACATCTTTAGCGACAGGTCCGATCTGGTCAAGCGACGAAGCGTAAGCAATAAGACCGAAACGCGAAACAGTACCGTAGGTTGGCTTAAAGCCGGTAACACCGCAGTAAGCGGCCGGCTGACGAATACTACCGCCGGTATCGGAACCCAAAGAACAGATGGCCTCTTTAGCGGCAACTGCGGCGGCGGCACCACCGGAAGAACCGCCGGGAACCTTATTAGTATCCCACGGATTCTTGGTTGCACCGTAGTATGAAGTCTCAGAGGTGCTGCCCATTGCAAACTCGTCCATATTGAGCTTGCCGACAACAACAGCACCCTCGGCTTCCAACTTTTCAACAACAGTTGCATTGTAAACAGGCGCGAAATCACCTAAAATTTTAGATGCGCAAGTGGTTTTTACACCCTTAGTGCAGATGTTATCCTTGATAGCGATCGGCACACCGGCCAACGGACCTTTGAGTTCGCCTGCGGCGATTTTTTTATCAGCTTCGGCTGCCTTAGCGAGTGCCTCCGCCGAGCAGATGGTGATGTAAGCGTTAATTGCTTCATCAACCGATTTTGCGGCTTCCAATACCGCTTTTGTAGCCTCAACGGAAGTAATTTTTCCCTCTTTAATGGCCGAACCTATTTCGAGGGCAGTCATATTTAAAATATCCATATTTTCTGTCCTCCTTATTCGACGGTTTTCGGCACAACGAAGGTCTCGTCGGTACGCTCGGGTGCATTCTTGAGGATGTCGGCACGGTCGTAAGACTCTTTGACCTCATCCTCACGCATGACGTTAGTAATGTTGAAAACGTGAGACAACGGTTCAACACCGTCTGTGTCAAGCTTGTTGAGAACTTCCATATACTCAACGATAGCGCCAAGCTCTTTTTCCATTTTTTCAGCCGACTGCTCATCGAGTTTGATACGTGACAACTCGGCAACATATTCGACCAATTCTTTAGTAATCAGCATTGTTTATTCTCCTTTTCGCAAAAAAATAAAGCCGTCTCTCCCTCTTAAAAGGGACGAAAGACGACTTCCGTGGTACCACCCAAATTAGCCAAAAGGCTCACTCAAAACAGAATAACGCTTGTTAAACGTGCGGTTCTAATAGGCCTTTAGACCGTTCTTCCGCCGACTCAGGGATGTTCTTCGCCGAACGCTTCCCACCGTTTCGCACCAACCAACGGCTCTCTTAGGGTCACGATTCGGGTACTCTTCCCGTCTTTGTCTTTTCGGCTACATTATATATCATTATTCCCATTTTGTCAAGATAATTCCAAAACTGCAAAAAAACAATGCGGACGATTGCTCGTCCGCATTGAGAGAAAACTATTTATTATTCACCAAGAACAAAGGTGATAGAGTTAATCATTACTCTGTAACCACCAGACAATGTAGCGCCTGTAATGGTCTTGTTAGTAGTGGTATCAATAACGATTACATCGTACTCACCGTTATTAGAAGCCTTGGTAAGGGTGTGGGTGGTTCCGTTGATTTCGAGCTTAGAAGTGTTAGACTTGTACTTAGCAGCCAAAATAATTACGGAATCAACTTCCTCAGGAACAGTGAAGGTGAAGGAAGCTGCCTTGCTGGAAGAACCAAGCTTAATGCAGGAGTTACCCTTTGCGTCACGTGCATCCTTATATACTCTGGAGCAAGTGTCAAATGTAAGGGTGTAAGCACCGGAGGTGTACGAATGTCCGGCAGATACTGCAGTGGTGTTACCATCGCTGTGGGTTGCATCGCCATTATCACCAAATTCGAATACGACCTCGCTACCTGCGGGAACATCAGGAATATCAGGCACTTCAGGCTCGGGATCTGCATTGTCTACCCAACCGGTAAAGGTACAGCCCTGGTTAAACTCGATAGTTCCATTGTAGTTGGTAATAGTACCGGTAACGGTAATAACATCATTAACACCGATCAAAGCGGTCTGAGCTTCATCCGCGCCCTTCAAGCGATAAGCCTGGATAGGCATAGTCTCAAAGCCTTCGCAAGCGATAGTTACAGTAATGTTACCATACTGAGAGCTATACTCAGTGTCAATAGAAATGATGGTACCGGTAAGAGTGTACTCATGTACGCCGCCGGAGAGAACTTCGCCGGATGCCAAAGCATAAGCAGCCTCAAGGATAGCCTGAGTTCCCTCGATCTTAGGAACTTCAACTTCGTTTACAGTGTGAGCCATCAAACGGCCGTTGTTGATCTGAACAGTACCGTTGTAGTTCTTGATCTCGCCGGTGATGGTAACTTCGTCGCCAACCTTGGGCTGAGTTTCCATAGCGTCAAATCTTACAGCGCCGGTAGAGCTATAAGTACCGTAAACAAGAATGGTGTTGCCGTTTGCATCTTCAACATTCATATTGCCGTACTGAGTGTTGGCAATAGAAGCAACAGTACCGGTAATGGTAACTTCATAACCGGAGGTGGTACCCTTAGCCATAGCAGCACCTGCTGCAAGGATAGCCTCGATATCGCCGTTGAGCTCAGCTCTGGGGATAGAGTTGTGAGACTCTGCACCGATTACGCTGTAAGTATAAGCATCGCCGGTCTTTACATACATAGCAAACAAGAACTTCTCGCTCTTGATGTCGCCCTTAAGACCTTTGAGGCAAACCTGATACTGCTTACCTGCAACTTCAACAGCGTTGTCATAAGAGTCAGCCTTGTCAGCAACAGCTACTTTGTGTGCATACTGAGATGCAGCAAAGTCAGCGGTAAGGTCAGGAGCGATTTTGGGGACGATAACAAAACCGATCTCATCAGCAGCAGCGATATCAGCAGTAGCAACAGCGCCACGTGCACGGATACCGAAGGTATCAGACTCGTCAGAGTCAACACCCTGCCAATAGCTAAATGCATTGTCAGCAGCAACAGTAGCGGTAGCAGCGGTGAAAGCGTCACCTGCAGTAACCTCAATAATGTCGCCGGGGAAGCAAAGCGATCCGTCAGCTGCCTCATAATATACAGCCTTTGCGGGAACGATAACCTTGCCACCATCGATAGCAACAACTTCGCCACCAAAGGTAACAGTTTCTGCAGCACTAGCAGAGAATACGCAAACAGATGCGAGCATCAAAACTGCCAATACTACACTCAATGTCTTTTTCATGAGTTTCATTGTAATTTCTCCTTTTTTGTCAAAATTAGACATTTGCACAGATTTATTATAAACTATAAAAACAATTTGTCAATCATTTTAAATGACATTTTGCGCAAATTGTAAAATTTTTTTGAATTGTTCATAAAATTCTTATTTTTTATCACATCGACTTTTCCAAAATCGCTGCAAAAACGGTGATGTCATCGTCGTGTCCGTCACGGCGTCGGCGTCTTGCGGCCGAAGCAATTTTTTCAGACAGCTGTTTTGCGCCGCCTCCACGCCACGCCTCCAATTCTGCACATATCCAATCGGTGCCGTCAGTTGTCACACCGTCAGACACCATTACAAGAATATCGTCTTCTTTTAATGTAACCGTCGCTTTATCGAAGCCGACCTCATTTAATATGCCTGCCGGCAACGTCTTGCACTCTGCCCTGCCTGTTCTTCCGTTCCGACGCACCAATGTCGGTGCCGCTCCCGCTTTTAGCAGTTCGGTCCTGCCGCTGAACAGATCAATGCAGGAAATATCTAAGGTTGCCAGCGACTCATCACTCGATTTAAAAAGCATAGCCGAATTGACCAGTTTTAAAGTGCAGTCATAGCCGAACCCTGCCTTTAAAAGACGCTCGGCAAGACCGGCCGTAAGCCCCGAATCAACTGCCGCTCGACCGCCGCTACCCATGCCGTCGCTAAGAATCGTTATAAGCCTTCCGCGGCCGTCGAAAAAGTATCTGCAGGTGTCGCCGCAGAGCTTGTTTTTACCTTGATTAAACTGAGTGCAGTAGCAATCGACCGAAAAGACCGCCTTTTCGGTTGCAGTTATATAGTAGACCCTGCCGGAGCGATTGACCTCAGGCGGTTCAAACTCCCGCTCGCAGGTCTCTTCTATCCGCTCCAATATCCTCGCCCGGTTCAAGGGCATTTCGGGAGCTTCCCGAAGCTTTATCTCAACCGTGATACGACCGAATTTATCGACTACACAACTACACTCATCGGCACGGATGTCGATCTCTTTTAAAGACGCCGCCACGCGGTTAGCCATAGCGATATCGTATCGCTGAGCCGTTCTGAACTCCTCGGAAAGCTCGTTGAGCATATCGGCAATGCCTGTCATCTGGTCCGACATAACTCCGCGCATTTCCGCAACCCTCTTTTCGGCCGAAACCGCAGACAAATAATCGGTGTAGTGCCTCGACAGCGATGCCTCAAACCGTTCGAGCCTTAAGCATTTTTCGCAAAAGGCCTCGGGGACATCGGCCAGATTCAGCGGTCGGCAGGTCCTTATCGCTTCACACAATCCCAAAACCGCGTCGACCGTGGTTTTGCGATTTTTCTCCCAACAGTAAAGCATAAAAGTACAACCGCGGCAGGCATCGTTTTCGACCTCGTGGAGAACATTTACAAAATTCGGTTTTTTTGAAAGTGCCAGACAGCGTGACACATCCTCGACTGTTTCGGAGACTCCGCGCAATGCCGCCGAGGCGAAACCCAATCGCATAGTCAACGTCCTTCTCAGTCCTGCCGTATCGGGTGTGATAACCTTGGGGTTAAGCAGTCCGCCTACGCGAGCCGAAACGGTTCGGGGAGTGAGGAAAAAGATAATTCCCGCTACCGCCGATTCGACAAAAAGCGACACCGACTCAGCCGACGCTTGCGTCACAAGCAAGAAAACAAATGAAACTGCGGTCGGCGAGACCGACGTTGCTATCTTGCCCAAACTGTTAATGGCACCTGCCGCCAGACCGGCAAAGCAGATCACCAATGCTGTGTCGGAACCGCCGTTTGACACCAGCACCGCGAACGCGATGGCCGCAGAGGAAATGCAGGCGGCACCTGCTCGTCCGTAGCGAGCGGCGAACAGCAGCAGCACAACACCGAGTATCCGACCCAACGAGAAATTTATCACCTCGATACTCATCATCGAAGTCAAAAAAAGGCTTAAGGCTATCAAGGATGATGCGGTCTGTTCAGGAGTAAGACCGGCGGTCTTGTTCCATTTTATAGCGGTGGCTCTTCTGATAAAATATGCACTGCCGCCGGCCAGCAAGCCTTCGGAGATCCCTAAAACGCCCTTGGTGATAAAAGCTTGTCCTGCGGCGGCAACACCGACACCTGCCACCACCGTTGCCGATATCACGCCCGACCACAAAGGATTTTTAGCAGCCGGTTTTATTCCGCTTACTATAAACCGAATAGCGGCAACTCCCAACAACGCCGCCGCATATTTGAAAGTAGAGACCGACAGCGGCGGAAATATGTACCCGAGCAGAGAGCCCAACGCACCGGCCGGCATATATTTCATCGGCAATCCTGCAACAAGTGCCGAGCCCAAAGGTGCGATGCCGCCCCAAAGTGTCGCTCTCGACATTGCGAAACCCACAAGCACCGAAACCAGTTGCAGAGCTAAGCCGCTCAAATGCTCCGACAGACTGTCCGGCAACGATATTTTTTTCACACTCACGAAATCCTTCATCTTGAACCTTCCCTTATATATAATGTCTCGCATACATTATATAATCGGTGGCAGGTCGCAAATGGTCGAAAGCGACTGTTGAATTTTAAAATGTTTTGTACTTTGAAAAATTGTTTGGTCAAAATCCGATTTTAAGACAAAATATTTTTTGTGATTTTGTGTATTAAACATCAATGACGGGCAAACTAAAGAAGAAAACAAAAGGGAGTGAAAATATGAAACGCTGTATGAGTTTTGCAAAAGGAATGGCCGCAGGTATCGTGGCAGGTATGGCTTTGGCGGTCACTGTTAAATGTGTTTGTATGAAAAGCCGTCGATGCAAACGCTACACCAACCGCGCCGCACGAACCGTATCAGGATTGATGGAAGATATTCAGGAGTTGTTGAGATAACAACTCCTGGTGTTTTTTAGTTTATAAAGACCGACCTCGCAAGAGGTCGGTCCCTACAAACAAATCAGAAATTATCGCCCGCATCGGTTAAAATATCTTTACTCTTCGCCAAGTTATAACAACTCTGGTCTATCACCGTTCTCAAAAGGTTACAATGTTGTAACTTTACATCTTACATAATATACTGAAACTGAATCAAAGGAGGTAATGTTATGAATGAGAGCATATTAAAATCAAAAGCACTTAAACCAACCCTTGTATGGCTGTTTTTAATGCTGATACCCGCGGTATTTTGCATTTTTAATGCATTCCGTGATATGTACTCACACATCAACTGGTATACCATCGCCGATATTTTAGACCCGGCAGCCGAGACCAACCCTTCCGCGATCAGAAACCACAAAGCCGGAAGTACCCACGCCGATTCCCGTAGCCAATACCGATTGGTGAATTTCATCGCCAACGCTTACCTTTCGGAATAACACGTCCTTTCGTGTCAATACTATAAAAAAGTGTGATCGAAAAAGGCGGTGACTGATGGGTGAAAGCGGGTCTTAAAAAGTGGATATTGCCATTAGGTGGAGTGCTGACGGGGTTTTTGAACGGTCTTTTCGGCGCCGGCGGCGGAATGTCGGCCGTGCCTGTTTTAAAGGCCTCGGGATTAGACACAAACTCCGCTCACGCCAACTCGGTCGCCGTTATCGTGCCGTTGTCGGCCTTTAGTGCAACGCTGTATCTTTTAAACGGAACCGTCAAATTTTCAGACGCTCTTCCTTATATTCCGTCCGGCCTTATCGGCAGTGCCGTTGGAGCATTTTTACTACACAGGATCCCTTCAAAATGGCTCCGTCGCATTTTCGGCGGATTTGTTTTGTGGGCCGGCGTGAGGTTACTGCTCAAATGAATATGTTGACCTTGCTTGCAGGATTTTTATCGGGACTTATCGGCGGACTGGGACTCGGCGGCGGAGGAGTATTGCTTTTATATCTTACGCTTTTCACCGACGCGACCCAACAGCAGGCAGGCGGAATAAACCTATTGTTTTTCCTGCCGGTCGGCGCCTTCGCTATCGCCGTTTACGCTTTTAAAAAGCAGATAGAGTGGAAAACCGTCTTTAAAATGTGGGCAGGCGGTGCGTTAGGAGTCGCAATGGGTTCCTATTTAAGCTCGCACGTCGACACCGAAGTTCTATCAAAATTTTTCGCAATAGGGCTTGTCCTTTTCAGCTTAACGCAACTTTTGCCCATAAAAACATTGAAAGAAAAATTCAAAAAGAGTAATTAATAAGACCGCCATTTACGGCACGCTTCACAAACGTGTATCATAAGGGAGACACTTCGTAAAGAAGTAGTCTCCTTTTTTCTGTTTAAATAAAAAAATGACACTTTCAAGTTCTGATAGTGTCATAGTGAGTTGCATACTTTGAGAAAGGTAATGCTTGCCGAGAGTAAAACCGCTCTTTTGTTGGCAGGTATAAGCGATATTGCAAACTTTGTTTGCAGCGATATTTTCTTTTGAAAATTCTCGCCTATGGCGAGATATTTAAAAAAAGAAAGCGATATAAAAGCCTTCGGCTTTTGCGATATTATATTAGTGCTGTTTCACACAGCGAAATCCGTATATCGCACGGTTTACCGTATATCGCATCGAAGATATATCGCTCGTTTGAAGCACGAATATAGCTGAGTCGCACTTCCCTATGAAGTGCGACTCAAAGGCGGTCTTTTATTCTTTATAGTGGCGTTTTCACGAAAAATCGTAGATTTTTAACGCCTTGACTGTTTCGTCAAGGCGGTGCGGCGTCCGCAAAGTCTTGAACACCGAGTTTTAAGTTAAACTTCCTTGCGGCCGCCGCCGTGAAAACACTATATTTTAGTGATCGGCTTGTTTTGAAATATCTCCGTCGCGTTATTATAAACATCACGGAAGGTAAGGTCTCTGGTTCTGGGGTTTGCGTCGGTGCTTTTTAAAGATATTTCGTACATCCAGACGCCGTCAAATCCGTCCGTCACCATCATATTATATAATGTGTGCCAGTCGATCTTACCCTCACCGGGCAACCAATGTTTTTCGTCGATAAGATCATAGTCGGAGATATGCAGGGTAATTATTTTCTCTTTTAACGCGTTCCAAAAGGTCTTATGGTCGTCACAAAGCAGATGGTTAACATCAAAGCAGACCCTCAATCGGTCGTCGTGGCTCAACAATTCCAACATTTCCTCAACCGTGCGACCAAGCCCTGTCCGCGGCATATTTTCAACCGCTATCACAGCACCGTAGCTTTCGGCAATATCGCAAAGCTTTGATAGTCCCTGCTTCGATAATTCCATCGTTTTGCATCGGAACTTCGGGTCAAGGCTTTTTTCTCCGCCGCTCGGGTGAACGACGAATCGTTTTATACCTAACTCCAACCCCTTTTTCAATGTTTCGCATTCATACTCCAGCGAAACACGGCGAACCTCAGGGTCTAAGGAACTAAAGTCAAACGGTGTTGCGTTGACGAACGGCAGGTGCATCGACCACAGCTCGATACTATACTCATCGGCAACACGGCGAAAAGCCATATAGTCGAAATCATCGGGAAGCTTATGGTGCAAAGCGACCTCAATACTTTTAATGCCTGCTTCGGCCAACCGCTCGGCAACTGCGCTGTCAAATCTCGCGCCGCAGGAAAAGCCAACCTTTAACACCCTATCACCCGCCTTGATTTCAGTAATTCAAAACTTGCAGTTTTGCGGTCTCGCGGAAAATCTCCGATTTTCCTTTGACCGCGAAAGCGGTCAGCGGTCAAACTTTTGACCGCGGCGAGACCGCCGCGAAAGATTAAAACAACTCTTTTTTAAACTTCACAGAATCCTTTTCGGTGATCTTGCGGATAACTCTGCAAGGATTACCCGCCGCAAAACAGTTGTCAGGAATATCCCTAGTCACAACACTGCCGGCTCCGATCACGCAATTCTTGCCGATAGTTACACCTCCGCACACCTGCACACCTGTTGCCAGCCAGCAGCTGTCACCGATAGTAATAGGTGCCGCGTACTCAAGATCGTAAAGCGTACCGTCTTCCTTAACGCGCATATTCCGTTCTTCGTAGAGCATCGGATGAATCGGTGTCAACAACGAGCAGTTAGGTCCAAAGAAAACATCGTTTCCAATCTTCACGGGACAGCAATCCAGCACAGTTAAGTTGAAATTCGCATAACAATTTGCGCCAAATTCGGTAAAGCAACCGTAATCGAACTGAACAGGACCTTGCAAATAGGTCCCTTTGCCTATATTGGGTACCAACTCTTCCAAAATCGCGGCTCTCTTTTCGACCTCGTCCTCGTAAGTATCGTTGTAATCTTTAGAAAGCTTATGAGCCTTGCATCTCATTTTGGCCAACTTTTCATCCGAAGGATCATACAGTTTGCCGCTGATCATTTTTTCAACATTCATAGTGCCACTCCTTTAAATTTCCCCAAACTCGCGAAGTGTACGGATATAAAGTGCCATTGTCTTACCGTCTTTTGTGTATGTACGCTCTCGCTCGAACGCCAGCTTTTCGTGCAACTTGATACCGGCAACGCTCGAAAAATCAACATCGGCAACCGCTATCGTGTAATCCTTTTCATACATCAAGGACAAAATAGCTATCATTGCCTCAAAACCGTAGCCCTTGTGGCGTTCGGATTCCAAAATTTCAGGTGCGACGCTTACTATACACTCGGTATGTTCAAAAACATTCATTATACCTATGCATTTAGCATTTTGGAACACCAAAAACAACTCGAAATATTTACCCTCGTGCATCTTGCTGACCGATTCTTCGATCATTTTCTGCTTTTCCCTTTCCGGCATAGCACCATAGGAAAATCCGTCCAATAATTTAATATCACTTTTAGAAATGGGTCTCAATTCCATAATTTTCTCCTTACTCCGCCTTCATTCTGCGGTCGTTGAGCATCATTCCGGTTCCCGATTCTACGCCGAAGCGGTCGGCAAATGTTTTGCACTTGCACAAAAAGAGGTAATAGATATTCTTTTTGCAATAACGCAATGTCTCAAAATTAGCCTGACCTTTGGCAATTATCACATCAGCCGAGTCGATTATTGCCTTTGCCTCATTAGAAATATCTTCTAATACCGTGCCTGCTATTCCCGAACCGTTACCGTCGACCGCCACTATATCGGTCAAACCGATCTGCTTTGCGTCATCGAGTGTTGCATCATTTAAAACAGGGTATCCTCTTACCAAAACATTGATCTCCAATTTCGGAAACTCACGCTTGATCTCCTCAATCAACAGCTTATCGAGCACCACCTCACCGCAATTATCGGTGAGATACACCAGCCTTTTGGCAGTTACAAGGTCATTTTTAAGATTTCCAAACTCGGTTTCATCAATATCCATCTTATCTGCCGAGTCCAATCTGCTTTTTAGCACCTCTTCGCTCACGCTGTCAAGTGCTCCGAAGTCAATATAATTACCAAGCTGAGCAAATTTCACCGCTAATTTTAACGGATCGTCGGACAACGCTATCTTGCCTCTTATGAATTCCTGCTCTCGCATCAAAAGCTCGTTAAAATACAGCTTTTCTTTCGAAAAATCTCCCCTCGTACCCAATTCCTTTTCAATTCGGTTCATAACAATAGGAGCGCTGTCGGACAATTTTGCCTCGGACAATACCCTCAACAAGGTCTGTATATAAAAGAGATTATATTCCTCGCCTCTGCCTGCAGGCATATTCTTCAAAAATTTATTCATTAAACACTTTATACATTCGGAATGAAGTCTTGTGATTTCCATTATGGGTCTCCTTTTTTATTAGCAGCAGACATCTGAACGGCGATGCCTATTGCCGAAAATTACTTTTGTCATTCTGAACGGAGTGAAGAATCTTTTAAATTCAGATCCTTCGCGTATGCTCGGAATGACGGTTTTTACATATTCTCGCTCAGGTTTCGCGGGAAAATCTCCGATTTTCATAACGCCGCAGGCGTTTCGGCGGTCTTACCGCCGCCGCGAAACCATTGTACCACACTATTCTGCTTTTTTCCACCAAAACTACATAAAAATCATAACCACCCGTCAAACGGGTGGTTTGCACAAGGGCTAAAAGCCCATGAGACTGACCCGCGTCTAAAGGCGCGGGCTTTCTCTTTATTCAAGCCTTAGAGTCCTTGCCTCTTTGGCGACC
>SVOL01000002.1 GCA_015066395.1 Oscillospiraceae bacterium
CTTGAACAACCTTATTGTACTACTTTGGAGAATTTTTTTGTATAACATTCGTCGCGCACCCGCATAGCGGGTGGTTGTTTGTTTCGGACCTTCCGTCCTCAACTGGCTAAAGCCATAAAACAAAAAGCGAGGGTGATCCCTCGCTTTTAAAATTTGATCTTCTCTGTTCTTTTGGATAATTCAGCGGCACAAAGTCCCACAAACGCACCGGTAACAATACCGCTCACCGCTAAGACCGGGAAGTAGTACCCTATCTCCCTTGTTGCCAAAACCGCGATAGCCACAAGTATCTGTCCGACATTATGACAGACACCGCCCGCAACCGAAACACCAACCTTTGAAAAAACATTCAGCCTTCTTAAAATCGCCATAACGGCAAGGCTCAGAACCGCACCGGCCAGGCTATACATAAAGGTCATCGCCGAGCCAAAAAGCAATGCGACCGCCAAAAGCCGCACAAGGGATACTATCGCGGCTTCCGACACCGAAAAACGGTAAAGTACAAAGATTATCATTATGTTGGGCAATCCCAATTTAATGCCCGGAACCGCGGCTATCAACGGCGGCAACAGTGTTTCGACAAACGACAGCACAAGACAAACCGCGGCCGCAAGACCCAAAAACGTCATTCTTTTGGTGTTTTTCAACGCTCTCACCCTCTCATTCTACAACAATTACCACTTTATGAGGCAGGCACACTATAGTTTCGCCCTCGTTGGAGATCGGAATATGCTGTTCACAAATACCGTCGCGGCAATTAGCACCGATGACCGAGGCCTTTCCATCCTTTATCTGCAATACATTGTATTGATCGTTGCCGCTGCCGCTGTTAATAACGGTATGGATATCCTCTGACAAAGAATACCTTTCCACTTCCCTACCGTCGATCTGCACCGACACCTCACGTCCGCGGGATCCCGTCAAAAAGAAAACCAAAAAGACTGCGGCAGATAAGAGAACTATCGAGCCTATTAAGATCAAGTCGTTTCTCAACAATCGTTTCATAACTACCTCGGTTATTTTGAAAAATATCAAGGCAAAAGCAAAGGCTTCAGCCTTTTTGGCGGCGTCGCTGACAGTTACCTGTCGGCTACGCCGCCGGCCGTTTTTAAAAAACGGCGGCTTTTGCCGTTTGCGGTGCCATTTAAAATCTCCGATTTTAAATATACGCCTGCGGCGTTTCGGCGGCAGACCGCCGAAATAGCACCGCCGCTGTGATAATTATACCACACACTACCACCCTTTACAATAAACAACTTTCTAAAATACATGTAAAAAAACGCAGTTATTTTGTAATTTCCTGTTGCAAACAAGAAACAACGGCAGTATAATATCTAAGTTGTTTTGAATGGGGGTTTTTAGATGAAAATATTTTATCCACACATTATTAAATCACTGAAAGACTATTCAAAAGAGAAGTTTTTGAAGGATATCATTGCCGGTTTGATCGTCGCAATAATCGCTTTGCCGCTGTCCATTGCTCTGGCTATTGCCTCAGGCGTAGGACCGGAAGTCGGTCTTTACACCGCCATCGTTGCAGGCTTTATCATTTCGCTGTTGGGCGGAAGTCCCGTACAGATCGCAGGTCCTACTGCAGCATTCGCCTCAATAGTTGCAGGAATTGTAATGACCAAAGGTATGGCAGGACTCGCTACTGCCACCGTTTTAGCCGGTATCATACTTGTCATTATGGGTATACTCCGCCTGGGTAACCTTATCAAGTTCATTCCGCACTCTATAACCGTCGGCTTTACGGCAGGTATCGCTGTCACGATCGCCATCGGTCAGGTCAAGGATTTTTTGGGACTGACGTTCAAGACCTCACCCGTCGAAACGGTCGAAAAGGTAGAAGCCATTGCCGACTCCATTACAACTACTAACCTTTGGGGTTTGGGTGTGGGTGCGATCGCGCTTTTGATACTCATCTTGCTACCAAAAGTATTGCCCAAAGTTCCCGCGTCACTGGTTGCTGTTTTGATTTGTGCCGCAGTAGTAAAATTGGCCGACCTTCCGGTCAATACCATCGGCACGCTTTATCCCGATATCACCTCAGCACCGCCGCAGTTCCACCTTCCAGAAATTTCTGTCGACACTGTATTAAGCGCTCTTCCCGACGCGGTCACTATCGCGATCTTAGCCGCAGTTGAGTCACTTCTCTCCTGCGTTGTTGCCGATTCTATGGTGGGCAGCCGTCACAACTCTAACACCGAACTCATCGCTCAGGGTCTCGGTAACGTGGGTTCGGCACTTTTCGGCGGTATTCCCGCTACCGGTGCTATTGCCCGAACCGCCGCCAACGTCAAAAACGGCGGCCGCTCACCCATATCAGGTATCACACACTCGGTTGTGCTCTTCCTTATGCTGATACTCTTTATGCCCTATGCAAAACTCATACCCATGCCGACCATTGCCGCCATCCTTTTCATCGTGGCATACAATATGAGCGAGTATAAGAAGTTTGCAAAAATTTGTTGTGAGCGGAAGGTCGCCGATATTCTGGTACTCGTTCTCACCTTCGCTCTTACCGTTATTTTTGACCTCGTTGTTGCGATAGTCGCAGGTCTTATAATCCACTATGCAATAGTTTTGGCAAAAAAATTACTTTTGAAAACGAAGTAAAAAATTTCTTAAATTCGAAAGAAATTTATTTACAATTCGACAGTTTCTTGATATACTACTACTGTATTATTTTTAAATCTCTGTCGGGTTTCCGACTCTAGTCAGGAGTGTTCTTTATGAGCCGTATGATCGGTACAATTTCACGTGGTGTCCGTGCACCTATCATCCGCCGTGGTGATGACCTTATCGAGATCGTTGTCGATTCTGTACTTAAAGCAGCAGAGGACGGCGGTTACGAGGTTCGTGACCGCGACATCGTAGCTTTAACCGAATCCATTGTTGCACGTGCCCAGGGCAACTACGCAACCGTCGATGACATAGCCGAGGATATAAAGCAGAAGTTCGGCGGCGAGACCGTCGGTGTTATCTTCCCGATATTGAGCCGCAACCGCTTTGCCATCTGTCTTCGCGGTATCGCAAAGGGTGCCAAAAAGGTAGTACTGATGCTTTCCTATCCATCTGACGAGGTCGGTAACCACCTCATCAGTCTCGATGCACTTGATGAAAAGGGTGTTGATCCTTATAAGGACGTTCTGTCGAAAGATAAATACCGCGAGCTTTTCGGTTATGAGAAGCATCGTTTCACCGGTATTGACTACGTTGATTACTATGAAACTCTTATCCGCGAATGCGGTGCCGAGCCCGAGATAATCTTCGCCAACAACCCGAAAGCCATTCTTGATTATACAAAGAATGTCCTCTGTTGTGATATCCACACAAGAGCCAGAACCAAACGCATATTAAAGGCCAACGGCGGCGAGAAGATCTTTGGACTTGATGACATTCTTACTTCGTCCATAAACGGCAGCGGATACAACGAGGCCTACGGTCTTTTGGGTTCCAATAAGGCTACCGAGGACCAGGTCAAGCTCTTCCCGCGTGATTGCCAGCCGTACGTTGATGCAATTCACACAAAGCTTTTGGAAAAGACCGGCAAAAACATCGAGGTAATGATCTACGGCGACGGTGCTTTTAAAGATCCCGTCGGCAAGATCTGGGAGTTGGCCGATCCGGTCGTTTCCCCTGCCTACACAAAGGGTCTTGAGGGTACCCCGAACGAACTTAAAATGAAGTACCTCGCCGATAATGACTTTTCCGATCTTTCGGGCGATGCTTTGAAAGAAGCTATTAAAGAAAAGATCTCTGAAAAGGACGGAAACCTTGTTGGAAATATGGCTTCCGAAGGCACTACTCCCCGTCAGCTGACCGACCTTATCGGTTCTCTTTGTGATCTGACCTCCGGTTCAGGCGACAAGGGCACGCCCATTATTTATATCCAAGGCTATTTTGATAACTATACTACAGAATAACAACAAAACCGCTTGTGTTATACACAAGCGGTTTTGCTTATTCTTCTCCTTCGCCTTCTACTGAGGGCTCGGTAATGCTTATATTTATTTCAAGCACGCGGCATTCCTCGACTCTCGTCACGGTAACGATAAGGTTTTCGTAAGAAAAACTGTCGCCCTCTTCGGCGATCTTGCCCAGTTTTTCGAGCACCCAACCGCCGACCGAGACAGATTCGGACTCCTCATCCTCATCCATTTCAAAGTATTCAAACAGCTTGTCCAACTGTGCGGAACACAACACCTTGACCGAGCCGTCAGAAAGCGGAGAGAACTCCTCTATAACCTCATCATACTCATCCCAGATCTCGCCGACCAGCTCCTCCAGAATATCCTCCATAGTGGCAATACCTAAAGTGCCACCGTACTCATCAGCCACAACAGCCATGTGAGTCTTTTTGGACTGCATAAATTTCAGAAGATTGCTGATCGATATCTGCTTTGCGACGAAAACAGGCTCCTTGATTATTGATTCAAGCGGTTTATCGCCGGTAAGTACCAACTTGTTAAAGTCTCTGATATGAATAACACCAACGATACTGTCGATAGTTTCATCAAATACCGGTAATCTCGAAAATCCCGATTCATCAAAGATCCTTGCGATCTCTGTAAACTCTTCGTCCTTCGAGACCGCGACGATATCAACTCTCGGGGTTAAAATATCGCTGACGGGATGCTCGCTGAACGAGATCGCCGAGCGTATAAGATCGCTTTCGGTCTCGTCGATACCGCCGCCCGAATGTGCTTCTTCAACTATATTAAGCAGCTCATCGCCGGTAATAGCATCGTCATTCTGGAGCTTAAACATTCTTTTAAGCAATTTCTTCCAGGCTGTGAAAAACGCGACGAACGGCGTGAAAAGTATGACGAGTGTCCTGAATAGCGGCGTTGCGAACATTGCGAACTTTTCGGGCATTTCCTTGGCAACACTCTTAGGCGAGACCTCACCGAAAATAAGAACGGCTACTGTCATAACCACCGTTGAAACGGTAGTACTGGTCGGTCCGTTGCCCAGCCACTTGATAAACAGCACCGTAGCAATAGAGGTCGAGGCGATATTGACTATGTTATTGCCAATAAGCACTGTTGACAAGAATTTGTCGTAATTCTCGGCCAACCTCAAAGTAGACGCGGCACGTTTATTTCCGTCGTCGGCCATAGTTTTAAGTCTGATCTTGTTTAATGATGTGAATGCTGTCTCACTGGCCGAGAAAAAAGCCGAACCAATGATAAGCACAACGAGCAGTATTATCTGCCCCCAACTGTCCGAATCCAAAAAAGATTCCTCCTAAAAAATATTCGACCGATATACAGCCAACGACATTGTAGCATAACCCGGATGTATTTTCAAGTCTTTTAAACAAAAGATGAGGCCGCTCGCTTACGGCAAGCGGCCAAAATGCTCTTACGGACTTAATCGCGGAACTTGCGGGACATAGTTAAAATACAACCTACAACAAGCGAAGCAACGGAGATAAGAAGCACTACGATACTTTCGACGACAACACCTATCAACAACAGAACGGCGAAAACCGCCAACAAAATATCGGATAATAATTTATAGTTTTTCATGGCACCCTTAATCACTTAATCGCTGTGGTTTTTTCCTTTTGAATAACGTCGTGTGCTCCGCCTTCGATAATGCTTGTTGCAGAAACGAGAGTAAGCTTTGCTTTTTGCTGGAGTTCGGGAATGCTCAATGCGCCGCAGTTGCACATTGTCGACTTGACCTTGCTCAATGACAAAGCAACATTGTCCTTCAACTTGCCTGCATACGGGACGTAAGAATCGACACCCTCTTCAAACGATAGCTTCTTATCGCCGCCGAGATCATATCTCTGCCAGTTTCTGGCGCGGTTAGAGCCCTCACCCCAATACTCTTTGAAGTAGTTGCCGCCGATATTGACCTTGTTGGTAGGACTCTCATCAAAGCGGGCAAAGTAACGGCCAAGCATAATAAAGTCGGCACCCATTGCAAGTGCAAGAGTCATGTGATGGTCATAAACGATACCGCCATCGGAACAAACAGGAACGTAAACGCCTGTCTCCTCAAAATACTCGTCACGGGCCTTGCAGACCTCAATAAGGGCGGTTGCCTGACCGCGGCCGATACCCTTGGTCTCGCGCGTGATACAGATAGAACCGCCGCCAATACCGACCTTGATAAAGTCAGCACCGGCATCAGCCAAGAATCTGAAGCCGTCAGCATCGACAACGTTACCTGCACCGACCTTAACGGTGTCACCGTAACGCTCTCTGATCCAATCAATAGTCAACTTCTGCCACTCGGAGAAGCCTTCGGACGAGTCGATACAAAGCACATCGGCACCTGCCTCAACAAGAGCCGGAACACGCTCGGCGTAATCGCGGGTATTGATACCGGCACCGACAACGTATCTCTTAGAACTGTCGAGCAACTCGTTGGGGTTACGCTTGTGCGAATCATAGTCCTTACGGAAAACCATATAGCAAAGCTTGCCTTCATCATCAACAATAGGAAGCGAATTGAGCTTGTTATCCCAAATGATGTCGTTGGCTTCTTTCAGGCTTGTACCCTCTTTAGCAACGACAAGTTTTTTATACGGAGTCATAAACTCTCTGACCTTAAGATCAGGCGACATACGGCTTACACGGTAATCACGGCCGGTAACGATACCGAGCAATTTGCCTTCGGCAGTACCGTCATCGGTAACAGCCACGGTAGAGTGACCGGTCTTTTCCTTCAATGCAATAACATCGGCCAAAGTATCGTCGGGCTTTACGTTCGAGTCGCTCTTAACAAAACCGGCCTTGTGATTCTTGGCTCTTAACACCATCGCGGCCTCGTCCTCTACCGACTGAGAGCCGTAGATGAAGGAAACGCCACCCTCAGTAGCCAAAGCTATCGCCAATCTATCGCCCGAGACCGACTGCATAATAGCCGAGACCAACGGGATATTCATTGTAATGGCCGATTCCTCGCCTTTTTTAAACTTGACAAGCGGTGTCTTAAGACTTACGTTTGCCGGTACACACTCGCTCGACGAATACCCGGGAATGAGCAGATACTCATTAAAGGTATGCGACGGTTCGTTGATAAATGTAGCCATCTTATACGCCTCCGTAGTTTAATTTTTATATTGAATAAAGTATACTACAACAACATCCAATATTCAACAAAAATTTCGTCACTTTTTCGAATTTTATTCAATTTATAACAGAGTTTATCTACATCTTTTCGAACTTTTAGCTAAACTTGATATAACAAGTGCCAAAGTATTAAAGCAAACTATAGTAGCGCCCACGGGAAGCTGGATAGCATTGCCGCTGTTGGTGGTTATCACAAAGCTGAAGGCAAACACAAATCCCACAAGAAAACAGCCAACTGAAATGACAGCCGAGGCTATAACGACCGACTTGAAGTTCTTGTACAATCTCATCGCAGTCACCGCAGGAATGACCACCACGGCCGATATCATTATGGCACCGATAAGCTTCATTCCAACCACTACCGTGACCGCAGTGAGCAACGACACAACCATATTATAAAAATTTGTATTTACTCCCGATGCACGCGCAAATCCCTCATCAAAGGTGACGGCGAATATCTTTTTGTAAAGCAAAATATACACCGCCAAAACCACGACAGCCATAATGACACTCTGCAACATATCGGACGACTGCAAGGTCAGTACCGATGCACCGAAAAGCCCCGAACAAACGTCACCCGAGCCTGCCTCGGCAAACTCAAAAAGGATATAACCTACTGCTACCGTACCCGTCGAAACAATGGCCGTGGCCGCATCACCTTTGAGCTTTCCATTTCGACTGAGCCACATTAAAAGGAACGCCGCGGCAATACACACGGGGAACGTGATATAAATAGTGTTTTCATCGGGGATCCCCAACAAAGCCGATATTCCTAACGCCAAAAAACCCACATGTGACAGTCCGTCGCCGATCATCGAATACCTTTTAAGCACCAGATTAACTCCGAGAACCGAAGCACAAAGGCAGGTGAGAACACCGACAAGCAGTGCAAAAAGCACCGTTTCGGCAAAAAGAGGATTAAAAATGAGGCTGAAATCAAACGCTATCTTCATTTCTCTGCCTCCTCTAAAAATGCGCGACCGAGGTCGGAAGACTTATATTCGGCACTGCTACCGAAGAAGAACCCATTATGTGAAATATGCAGTACTTTTTTAGCCTCGCAAACGGCTGATCTTAAATCGTGAGAGATCATAATAACGGTCATTCCGTTGTTATTAAGCTCACGTATTATACGGTACATCTCGGCGGTCGAAACGGGATCGAGACCCGTAACCGGCTCATCAAGAAGCAACAGTTTGTCGGTAGCACAAAGGGCTCTGGCCAGCAGAACCTTCTGTCTCTGACCGCCCGAAAGTTCCCTGAAGCACTTGTTGCAAATACTGTGCTCGATCTTAAGAGCATGCATAATATCATGAGCCTTGCGGCGTTTAGCCTCGGTAAAATCAAACGAAAAAAGTCCGCTGTTTACAAACCCCGAATGCACCACCTCTAATACACTGGCAGGAAAATCATGCTGGACCTTCTGCTGTTGAGGTAGGTACCCAATACCCTTTCTTCCCTTTTTATCAGCAAAGGTAATGCTTCCCGAAACCGGCTGTATAAGTCCCAGAATACTCTTGACAAGCGTTGTTTTACCGCTTCCGTTTTCACCGATAATGCAAATATAATCACCGTTTTCTACATCAAAACTCAAGTCGGTTATGACCGGTTCTGTGCCGTAGGACAACACAAGATCTCTTACTTCGATACAGTTCATTTAACCGCCTCCTTTAATGCGTTGATGTTCTTTTTCATTAACGATACATAAGTCTCGCCCTTTTTAAACTCCTCACGGCTCAGGTTGTGGCAGGAGTGCAACATCGCCGTTTTCGCTCCGACTGCGGCGGCGATCTTCTGAGCATATTTTGTGTTGGAATTTTCCATATAAAACACGGTCGTCGCCTTGTTGTCGAGTGCCTTTTGCGTCAGACTCGCTATCTGCAAAGCGGAGGGATCAACACTCGACGAACAACCGGTAAACGCCGCTTCATATTCTAATCCGTAATCGTGGAAAAGATATCTGAACGAAAAACGGTCGGCGAAAATTATAGGCTTCTGTGCCCGTTGACCGATGCTCGAAAGCTCGATCTCCATCAGTCTTAGTTCGGTGATATAATCTATTAAGCCTTTATCGCAGACCGACGATATTTCGGGATCGGCAGCCTTTAGAATATTGGTAATATAGAGCGAGGCTTGGACCATTCGTCCCGGCGAAGTCCAGATATGCTCGTCGATCTCATTGTCGCTGTGATCGTGGTCATGGTCGTGTTCACCGTGATGATGCTCTTCGGCACAAAGAGTTTCGGTCATACTGCTTAGTTCGACCCATTTTTGTGTGTCGTTGCCAACCTTTTTCTTTAATTCGTTTATCCAACTGCTGTCCGACGGACCACCTACGCTTATGATAATATCAGCCTCGGACACAGTCTGCAGATCCTTGACCGACAGGTTCTCAAGTTTAAAATCGTGGCTCTCCATCGAATACGGCAGTAACATCTTAAGCTCAACGCTGTCACCAGCTATATTGCGGACAATATCGTACTGAGGAAAGATCGTGCATACAACGCTCAACTTTCCGCTATCCCGCTCACCTGCCGCACATCCCGAAAGCAGCGAAAGACAAACGGCCAAACTTACAATCAAACAAATAAATCTTTTCATACCTACACCGTCACACAATCACTGCACTGACCGTAAAGCACTGCTCTGTTTTGCCCGATAATAAAGCCGTGCTCCTCTTTTATGTGCTCACGGACAAGGTCAAGCTGCTGACACTCCATGTGGATAAACCGTCCGCACTTAACACACTTTAAGTGGTAATGAGTATTACAACCGTCGTGAACGTCGGCATACTGATAAACAAAATTTCGGCTGTTATCTACCTCAAAGCGACGGATCTCGCCCGACTCCAGCAATTTTGAAATATGTCTGTAGACGGTGCTTTTTCCCAAATTCGAGCCGTTGCAGACCTCTGCGGCAATCTCCTCGACCGTAAAATGGCGGTCGCGATTTGCACACAGAAATCCTACTATCCTCCGCTTTTGTTCGGTGTTGTACTCCTTTTTCATACTGCCTCCGAATTGATAATAATTCTCGATTTGAAAGTATACCACAACCGATCGAAAAGGTCAATCTAATTTGAGAAATTTTCTCAAATTCTTGCTAAAAGAAAAGACTCAAAGGTAAAAACCTTTGAGTCACTTGCTAAAACCACTTAGACTTTGCTTCATAATACCACGGTGTCTCTTCTTTGGAAAAAGCGCCTGCGTGATCAAGCGCTACGCATGCCGCAATATAGGTATCCCAAGCCATGGGAGCGGTTCTTCTTTCAATGTCAGAGATCTTCTGACGGCTCTTACCAACACAGTTGCCCAAAGCCTCCTGCGACATACCCACCTTTTGCCTAAGCTTTGCAAGATTCTCGATCAGATCGGAAACCATTGCGCTTCGCTCAACACTCAAAAGCAGTTCCGGCACGGAAACACACCTCCTTAATATAGTAAATTTGAATTAAGTCTCTTATAACAGTATAAAGTAGTTTGTTGATAAAATCAAGTTTTTAAGTGGAAACTTAACGTATTTTGTAGCAATACACAAAAGATTGAATAGTTATTTAACAAAAAGACGGAAAGTTTAATAATAATGCAAAAAAATCACTATACTATATTGTGCTTTTATGATAAAATATTATTCACTAAAGTTCTAAACTAAATTTTTGCAATTACATATTAGATATAGAGGGAGTGATTTGGTGAGGATCGGTGCCAGACAGATAATGATTACAATGTCGGCCTGTATGTTCGGTGCAGGCTTTATTTCCGGTCAGGAGCTGTGGCAATTTTTCGGCTCGTTTGGCACATTTGGCATAATTTGTCTTGTCCTTGGCGGTGCTCTTACTGCCCTTTTGACCTTTATGACGGTTCACTGTGCTTCCATTTACAAAACCTCACAAATGGATCGGATCATCATTCCCTTTGACAGCAAATTCTTAATTCGGCTGACCGGCGGGATCGAGCTCTCCTTTATGTTCTGCATATACGTCATTATGCTGGCAGGTGCGGGAACGCTTATTGAAAACATGACCGGCAGTTTTATATTAAGGGTGATTTGTTCCTGCGCTTTTTGTTTTGGTGTCGTATCCGTTTCGTTAAAAGGAATCGGAAGTGCCGTCAAAACATTTGACCTGTTAGTACCTATTATGGTAGTGGTGGCCATTATAATAGGAATTGCTGTTACCGTCAAAAACGGTTTTCCGTCCTTGAATATCCCCACACCCAAGGCTCAGAATCCGCTCCTTTCAAACCCGATCTTATCAATGCTGACCTTTGTATCATACAACTTTTTCTGCACCGTCGGCACTTTTGCATTTTTAGGCAAAAACGGAATTTCAGGCAAACGAACCGCATTGGGCTCGATTTTAGGCGGCATCGTGCTTACTTTGGTGGGACTGATGATCATCGTCGCGATTTTAGCGGTGCCGGGCTCGGAAAACGCCGAATTGCCGCTTCTCTATCTGGCAGGCAGTATCAACACTCCGCTAAAATATATAGTAGCGATAACCCTGCTTATAGCTATGTTCGGTGCTTCGGTTTCGGTGTATGTGCCGATACCCGAGTATCTTGCTAACTTCAAGCATATTGCCGATAAGTCGACGCTTATATCCATTCTCATTTCGTTGGCTGCATTAGGTTTGAGTTTTATCGGTTTCAGCGATCTCATAAGCGTAATCTACCCGATTTACGGCTATATCTCATTCGCCGCGATGATAGGAATCACAGCAAACTTTATAAAGGCATTGAAAAAAGGAAAAAAATGAGATGCTTCATTGATATGCACCTTTAAAAGTCAGACACTTTTAGAGGTGCATATTTTTTATGGGTAAAACAGGAAGAAAGAATAAAGTTTATAGTGCAGAATTCAAAATAGTGTTATAATGGATATGCGAGAACACCATTTAGGATACCGAGAAACGGCACGAATATAATTGAGGCACGCTTCGTTTAGAAGCGTGCCTCAATACTCTCTTCCCTTTTATTTTACGCAACAGGAATATCTATTTCGCTTTTCTTGCGTTTCGGTTCTGCCAATCTTTTATTGTCGTACTCGTACAAAGGCTCGGCAGTTTGGTTGACCGCATCCTCGGTAATAACTATCTTCTTGATAGTCTTATCCGACGGAGCGTTGAACATAATGTCACCCAAAACCTGCTCGATCGTAGAACGCAAGCCTCTGGCACCGGTCTTTCTCTCTGCGGTGAGTTCTGCGATCTTTCGCAATGCCTGCTCCTCAAACACCAACTCGATATTATCCATCTTAAAAAGCTCTTGATACTGCTTTATTACCGAGTTTTTAGGCTCTATCATAATTCTGTAAAGCATATCCTCGGTCATAGAATCGAGCGAAGCAATAACGGGCAAACGTCCCACCAGCTCGGGGATAAGACCGAATTTAACAAGATCGTGATGAATGACCTTGCGTGCAATTTCGCCGCTCTCCAGCTCATTCTTCGAGGTAACGTCGGCGCCGAAGCCTAAGCCGCCGCTACCAATTCGCTTTGAAACGATCTTTTCAATTCCGTCAAAAGCACCGGCACAGATAAAAAGGATATTCGAGGTGTCGATCTGTATAAACTCCTGCTGAGGGTGTTTTCTTCCACCCTGCGGCGGAACATTGGATACAGTACCCTCTAAGATTTTAAGCAACGCCTGCTGAACACCCTCGCCGCTGACATCGCGTGTGATTGACACATTCTCCGATTTTCTGGCGATCTTGTCGATCTCATCAACATAGATAATACCGCGTTCGGCCTTTTCAATATCAAAATCAGCGGCCTGGATAAGGCGAAGCAAAATGTTCTCAACATCCTCACCGACATAACCCGCTTCGGTTAAAGTGGTGGCATCGGCAATAGCGATCGGCACATCAAGAAAACGAGCCAGAGTCTGTGCCAAAAGCGTCTTTCCGACACCCGTGGGACCCAACATCAGCACGTTACTCTTAGACAGTTCAACATCGGACTTTCCGCTGTAAAAGATACGCTTATAATGATTATAGACCGCAACGCTCAAGGTCTTTTTAGCATCGTCCTGACCGATAACGTATTCATCGAGCCGTGTCTTCAACTCTTTAGGAGTAGGCAGTTTGAAATCGGGCGGCAGGACGTTTTTAGACTTAGTCTTTGCGGCGTGCGCATCGGGCATACTCTCCAACAACAGCGAGTAGCACACCTCAATACACTCGTCACAGATAAACACACCGTTGCCTGCGATCAGTCGGTCGACCTCGGCCTCAGTCCGACCGCAAAAGGAACAACCGGTGTGGTTTTTATTTTGATTATTTGACATAAAAACACCTTTTTGAATTATCTTTTATCGATAACCCTATCGACCAAACCGTACTCAGCGGCTTCCGCGGCAGACATAAAGTTATCACGCTCGGTGTCACGCTCAATAGTCTCAAGCGGCTTGCCGGTATTCTCGGAAAGAATACGGTTCAATTTAGCTCTTGTCTGCTCAATATGCTTAGCGTGGATCAGGATGTCGGTAGCCTGACCCTCTGCGGCGCCTAAAGGCTGGTGAATCATAATCTCGCTGTTGGGCAGAGCCAATCTTTTACCCTTAGCACCCGAAGAGAGCAAAAATGCACCCATCGAAGCGGCCATACCCATACAAATGGTGCTTACATCGCACTTAATATAATTCATTGTGTCATAGATAGCCATACCGGCCGAAACACTACCGCCGGGACTGTTGATATAGAAGTAAATATCCTTATCGGGGTCCTTGCCCTCAAGGTACAGCATCTGAGCAATAACAAGGCTTGCGGTGGTGTCGTTCACCTGATCGCACAGCATAATGATGCGGTCATTAAGAAGTCTCGAATAGATATCAAACGAACGCTCACCTGCTCCGGTCTGCTCAACAACCATAGGAACTAAACTCATAATTATTCTCCTTTTTTAAAATACACAACGCGACAGAACCCTTGTGGATTCTGCCGCGTTTTACAGCTTAAATTGGCATACCACAAAAATAAGTATGCAACCAAATCTCAAATTATAAACAACTAATTGACTTATTCAGCGTCTTTTTTAGCAGTAGTCTTCTTGGTTGTTGTCTTTTTTGCGGCAGGCTTTGCCTCAGTGTCACCTTCTGCCTTCTTGGTAGTGGTCTTCTTAGCGGCGGTGGTGGTAGTCTTCTTTGCGGCAGGCTTTACCTCAGCATCACCCTCAGCCTTCTTAGTTGTGGTCTTCTTAGCGGTAGTAGAAGCCTTCTTTGCAGCGGGCTTTGCCTCAGCGTCGCCCTCAGCCTTCTTAGCTGTGGTCTTCTTGGCAGCAGAAGTCTTCTTTGCGGCAGGCTTCTTTTCCTCGGTCTTTTCGGTTCTCTTATCTACCTCGGTAAGAACAGCGGTATCCTTTACGATATCCATTGCCTTCTGAACTGCCAAGTCCTTTGCAAGCTCGGTTGCAGGAACGGAAGCCTTAACAACGTCGACCTCAAGACCGTAGTCCTTAGCCATCTTCTCAAACTCTGCATTGAGCTCGTCCTCAGTGGGAACAATCTTCTCAAGCTCAGCGATCTTTTCTAAGCCCAAACGGATCTTGACCTGTGCCTCAGCCTGAGGAATAAAGGTCTTCTTAAAGTCCTCAATGCTGCCGCCCATATACTTAAGATAGGTCTGCATATCGAGACCCTGGCTCTGAAGTCTGTAAGCAAACTCCTCAACGCTCTGCTCTGCTCTGCGCTCGATCATAGCCTCGGGGATCTCAGCCTTTACAAGCTCGATGAGCTGTTCAACGAGCTGATTCTCAACATCGGCTTCAGACTGCTTAACCTTGCGGGCGATTGCCTTCTCTTTAAGGTCAGCCTTGTACTCAGCCAAGGTATCAAACTCGCTGACGTCCTTAGCGAACTCGTCATCAACGGTGGGAAGCTCCTTGACCTTGATCTCGTGGAGCTTTACCTTGAATACAGCAGGCTTACCTGCCAACTCAGCGGCGTGATACTCCTCGGGGAAGGTTACGTTCACGTCAAACTCCTCGTCGGTGTTGTGACCAATGATCTGATCCTCGAAACCGGGAATGAAGGAGTTGGAGCCGATAAGAAGCGAATAAGACTCGCCCTTGCCGCCGTCAAAAGCAACGCCGTCAACAAAGCCTTCATAGTCAATAACAGCGGTGTCGCCGTTCTCAACTGCTCTGTCGCTTACGGTGATCATTCTCGAGTTGCGCTCTGCAACTGCGGCAACCTCAGCCTCGATCTCCTCATCGGTAACAACGGCCTTGACCTTCTCAGCCTTAAGACCCTTATAACCGTCGATCTCTACCTCGGGCTTAACGGTGATAACGACCTTAAACTCAACACCGTTCTCACGGCTGATAGAGGTGAGATCAAAGTCGATCTTGTCATCAACATAGTCGAGCTTCGACTCTGCAATAGCAGACTCAACAGCTTCGGGGTAAAGGATGTTAAGAGCATCCTCAAAAAAAACAGATTCGCCGTAATACTTCTCAATGATGCTCATAGGAGCCTTGCCCTTTCTGAAACCGGGAACATTGATCTTCTTACCGTTCTGCTTGTACGCCTTAATAATAGCCTCTTTAAAACTATCGGCATCGATTGAAATCACCAACTCATAGCGGTTGGTTGCTTTTTTACTGAATTCCTTAAGCATTTTACTACCTCCAAAAAATTCTCATAATACTATAGCACATTGTTTCGCAATTTTCTATAGTTTTCTTTAAATTTTTGTAAAAAATATTAAAATTTAGCATATTTACCATTATTTGCTGCAACTTGTCACCAAATTTTGTGCGGAGTAAAATCAATACAATCGCAGGAAACTAATTTGAACTCAATTCCGTCATAAGATTTTACCGCTCTGTGCAGTCCCGAACCGTGAATATGTCCGTGATAGACCGTTTTGATATTATGCTTTTTAAGCACTGCTAAAATCTCTTCACAAACTATATCGGCATAGACCGGCGGATAATGCAAAAACACAAGCGGCTCCAACCCCATTTTCTTGGCCTCGGTTATCGACATCTCCAGTCGGCCGGCTTCTCTTAAAATTATCTTTTTGTTTTGCTCGTCCTTTTCAAAAAACCAGCCCCGGCTGCCGCAGATGGCTTTGTCTTCAGCAACTACAGCCGAGTTGAATATCGGAGTTATGGTCTTTATTCCGACACCTTCAAAAAAATCGGTCAATTTTTTCATCGTGCTCCACCAGAGGTCGTGATTGCCCTTTAAAATTATCTTTTTGCCGGGCAAGGAATCAAGAAAAAGCAGGTCTTTTTCAGCGTCCTCCAGCTTTAAAGCCCACGATATATCACCGGGGATTATGACCGTATCCTCATCGGTCACCACTCGCTTCCAGTTAGCTTCCAGCCGTTCCATATAGTTGTTCCAGCCGTAGAAAACATCCATCGGCTTGTCGGCAGACAGCGACAAATGCAGGTCGGAAATGGTATAAAGCGACATTTGCCACCCTCTCCTTTAATGAATTTTTTAAAAGTTATTACACACAATAATAAAGCCACATGGCCAGTATTTTAATTTGAAAGGAAATTATTATGAACGAGAATTGCGGATGCAAAATTTCGGGTATTAAGTGCGAAGTCGAGACCTGCCGTTACCACACAGTTGATAACTGCTGTGAAGCCGGTAAGATCGAAGTAGGTCCTCACAAGGCACAGAAAAGCGGCGACACCGCCTGCAATACCTTCGAGCAGAAGATCTAAAAACTTTAAGACGGGACGGTGGATAATACCCACTGCCCCGTCGTACATAATTTTTGGTTAAAGTCCCAGAACCTTCAACACAACATTGACCATCTCGTCGCTTTCGCAAACGTTGTCGAAACGGGGAGTTGCATTTTTAAGCGCTTCAATAGGTGCAGGAGCAGAAGTTTTAGTGGCCTTTTTAAGTTCCTCAACCATTTTGAACTCCTCATCACAGCACTTATCGGGTGCGACGGCTTTCAGAACAGAGGCTGAGAACTTATAGGGACTTGCAGTCGAAGCAATAACGGTGGGCTTGTTATCGGAAGTTAAAGCCGTATATTCATCGGCGACCTTGAGTGCTACCGCAGTATGCGTATCGCTGAGATAGGATCTATCCTCAAACACCTTTTTAATTGTGTCAAGGGTCTGGCTATCGTCACAGCAACCGCCGAAGTAATGCTCACGAAGTTTGGCTAAAAGCTCAGCATCAAGAGTATATTTGCCGGTTTCGGCCAGTTGCTTTTGAAGCAAAGCAGTCTTACAAGCGTCGTTGCCGCAAAGATGGTACACCATTCTCTCTAAGTTACTCGAAATAAGAATATCCATCGAAGGAGAAATTGTGGTGTAGAACTTTCTGTTTCTGTCATAGACACCGGTGTTGATGAAATCGGTCAACACGTTGTTCGCATTCGAAGCACATACGAGCTTTGCAATGGGAACACCCATACACTTTGCATAGAATGCCGCCAGAATATTGCCGAAGTTACCGGTAGGCACAACGACATTAAAGCCGTTCCGGAGGTTCTCACCCTTGTTCAAAAGATCGCAGTATGCCGAAACATAGTAAACGATCTGCGGAACGAGTCGACCCCAGTTAATGGAGTTAGCACTCGAGAATTCCATACCGTTGGCACGGAGAGTCTCCTTAACGTTGGCATCTGTAAATATCTTCTTAACACCGCTTTGAGCATCGTCAAAGTTGCCGTTGATAGAGCAAACGTAGACATTTTCACCCTTCTGGGTATCCATCTGCAGTTTCTGCATCGGGCTTACACCGTTGTTGGGATAGAAAACAATGATCTCGGTATTAGGAACATCGCAGAAGCCTTCCAAAGCGGCCTTACCTGTATCACCCGAAGTGGCAACGAGAATAACCGACTTGCCCTTGCCGACCTTTTTAGCGGCTGTGGTGAGCAAGAAGGGCAACAACTGCAAAGCCAAGTCCTTAAAAGCACAGGTGGGACCGTGCCAAAGCTCAAGAACATATTTGCCGTCATCCAATTTATACAAAGGCGCAGGCTGATCGTTATCGAATGTACCCTTATATGCACCGTTTACGCAATAATCAATTTCCTCGGCGGTAAAATCGTCAAGATATTTAGCCAAAACCGCCTTTGCACGACCGATGTAATCAAGACCCTTCAAGGTCTCAAATTCCTCGGCAGTAATGGTGGGAATATATTCGGGAACAAAAAGTCCGCCGTCCTCGGAAATGCCTTTTGAAATGGCAACAGCCGAAGGAACCGAAACCTTTGCGTCTCTTGTACTTCTGTAGTTCATAGTATTAACTCCTTAAATGGATTTTAACATTTCTATATTACAACAACTTGTCCCGTTTGTCAAAGAATATAGTACATTTTCGGGAAACTTTTATAACGTCGACTTAAAATTTTCGAAAGCATCGGTGCCGAAAGCATTTTCGATATAATTGATCTCTGAAATATTTTGACCTGCGGTCAAAACCTCAGCAACGTCGAACCTCGGTTTCAGACCGAAGCCGTTTGAACGAAGATAAATATTCGCAGTTATAAAAATTTTCCGCTTTTTAGGGTGATTCACGTACTCACCCGGTCGACCGAACGAGGTGTCGGCGCGGGTCTTTACCTCAATAAAAAGTATCTCATCATTGTTCTCGGCGATGATGTCTATCTCACCGTATTTTGTACGGAAATTTCTCGCTGAAATTATGTAGCCTTTTTCAGCAATATATTCGGCAACAGCCGATTCACCGAGGTTGCCGATAGATTGAGTCTTACCCATTATTCTTCCTCAAAAAACTTTTTGAAAAACGACGGACGGTGAACAGGACAAAGTCCGCATTTTCTTACTGCCTCATAGTGTGCGGCCGTGCCGTAGCCCTTGTGCTTTTCAAAGCCGTATTCGGGATACTTTTCAGCATAGCGGAGCAACAGCCTGTCCCTTGTGACCTTGGCCAAAACCGATGCCGCCGCGACAGAAGCCGATTTTGCATCACCTTTTACGACCGTTTCGCAGTCGATTTTAATGCCTTTTGGCACACGGTTGCCGTCAATGAGTGCATAATCAGGTCTGACTTCCAGTCCGTCGATTGCTTTATTCATAGCAATAAACGTAGCGTTGAGGATATTATGTTCTTCTATTTCCTCGACTGTACCGAAAGCCACGCTGTAGCTTATCGCCTTTTCTATGATTATATCGAAAAGTTTTTCGCGTTTTGACTCGGTAAGTTTTTTAGAATCGTTAAGTCCCTCTATTACAAGTCCTTCGGGCAATATTACCGCCGCGGCACAAACAGGTCCTGCCAAAGGACCGCGACCTGCTTCATCAACACCGCAGATATATTTGTATCCCTTTTGTTTTGCGCGCTCTTCATACGAAAAATCAGGCATTTTTATCCTCCGGAAACTCCAAAGTTATAAGTCCCAACTTACCGCCTCGATACTCGTCCATAAGCATTATCGCAGCACGTTCGGTATCGACCGATCCGCCGCGCATCATCATACCTCGCTTTTGGCCGATCGCCGTCAAAAGCTCGTAAGCATCGCCGAAATAATCGTCGGGATCGACCTTGTAACGCTCCTTGATCCTGTTGGCATATTCAGCCGACAAGACCTCTAAAAGGCGGACAGCCAGCAGTTCAATATCCAACACCTTATCCTTAACGGCACCCGTAAAGGCAAGATGCTCACCTACCCTCGGGTCGTCAAACTTAGGCCACAAAACACCGGGTGTGTCTAAAAGCTCAAGTCGTTCGTCGATCTTAAACCATTGGTTACCGCGCGTCACGCCGGGAGTATCGGCAACCTTGGCCTTTGAAAGACGCGACATACGGTTTATAAAAGATGATTTTCCGACATTGGGAATGCCGACGACCATAACTCTTAACGGCTTGCCGACCATACCCTTACGGTCGTAAAGATCCAATTTGTCAGCCAGCAAGGTCTTTACCGATCTTATAAAATTCTCGGTTCCCTTACCCGTTCTGCAATCCAAAGGAATTGCCATAATACCGTTCTTTTTAAAATGGTTTATCCAACGCTCGGTAGCCGTTTTATCGGCAATATCGCACTTATTGAGCAGTACCATCCGCGGTTTATCTGCAACAATACCCGCCAACTCCGGATTACGGCTGCTGACGGGTATACGGGCATCAACTATTTCAGCAACGGCATCGCAAAGTGAAAGGCTTGCAGTAATCTGGCGTTCGGTTTTCTTCATATGGCCGGGAAACCATTGAATATTCTGCATTTCACTCAACTTATATCACTCCGTTACCTATTTTTTAATATACACTTCCCATTTTATCGAGCGGATACACTCTGTAAAGAGCCTTGCCCAAAACCTGACGTTCGTCGACAAGCCCCACTACCGTAGTTCGGCTGTCAAGCGATACCGAGCGGTTATCGCCTAATAAAAAGAGCTTGTTTTCGGGCACCTGCAAAGGATAAGTGTGGTGACCGTAGAAATTGCTTGCAATTATATCTTCGGTGTACTGTCCGCCGATATAATCTTCTTCGAGCAGCTGCATATCATCCTCACTGTCGCCGACATAAACAAGACCGTTTCTGATATCGATCCACTGACCCTCGGTTGCAATAACTCGCTTTATAATGGGAATATCGTCATAAACCTCGCTGGAAACGACAACTATATCACCGTTTTTGGGAGTATAAAACAGGTTGGAGATGATGACCCTTTCACCGTGGATAAGAGTATTGTTCATAGAACCGCCGTCGATCTCAATATTTCTGAAAACGAAGGTGAAAATGAGCAACATTACTATACCCGTAAGCACAATAAGGTCGACCCATTCAAACAACTCTTTCCAAAGACTTCTGGTTTCCTTGACTTTGGGTTTAGCATTCTCTTTTTCCATTCTGTCACACCCCTTTAATACAACAATTAAAGACAAAAGGGAGCAGTGTTTTTACCGCTCCCTTTTTGTAGATTAGATTTGTTCCTTAACCTTAGCGGCCTTACCGACTCTGTCACGGAGATAGTAGAGCTTAGCTCTTCTGACTTTACCGTTTCTAACAAGTTCAACCTTTTCAACATTGGGAGAGTGAATCGGGAACACACGCTCAACGCCAACGCCGTAAGATACACGGCGAACGGTGAAGGTCTCAGCAATACCGCTGTTGTTCTTGGCGATAACGGTACCCTCGAAAACCTGGATACGAGACTTGTCGCCTTCCTTGATTCTAACATGGACACGAACAGTGCTACCAATGTTGACTACCGGTGCTTCTGCTTTGAGCATGCCGGCTGTGATTTCCTTAACAAAATCCATTTCTATTTCCTCCTTAAATTCTTCAGACATTCATACCCCGTAACTAAAAGCCGAGCCTACTCGGACGGGCAGAGGACTATCCGCTTTGGTGTCGTAATACGGCATCAAACCCATCGGTAAGGATCCGATGAAATCAAATGCTCAAGTATAATATCACAAAGTGCAGAAAAAAGCAAGTCTTTTTTTGAAAAATTTGCAATATTCTTCAACTTGTGCTACACATCCTGAATCTACGGCGTTTCGACTATCAGATCCTCTAAATTTCTTATCTGATAATCGGTGTTTTCCAAAAGTTCCGGATTCTTAAGTGCCTTCAATGCACCTCGGGCCACCGAATACTCGGCATCACCTGCGATCTCGACCTTACAGTTGATATATTCCTCCAAAAGCTCCTTCATACCGTTGACCAATGCACCGCCACCCGCAACATATATCTTGTCGGCCATAACATCGGCGACTGCATCTGGCGATGACTTTTCTATAACGCCTTTTATAGCGGCACAAATGGACTTTGCGGTATCCTTCATCGCGCGGTAGATATCGGTCGAGGAGACCTCAAAGATCTGCGGCAGACCCGAGAAGATATTTCTTCCCTTAGCGGTAATTACCAACCGTTCCTTTCTCGGTACGACCGAGCCTATCTGCTTCTTTATATCCTCTGCGGTGAGATTGCCTATAAGGACATTGCATTTTTTACGTACATATTTAATGATAGCTTCATCAAAGTCGTGTGAACCGATCGGTGCAGAACTGCACTGAACGATACCGCCCGAAGACAAGATGGCAATATCGGTAACACCTGCTCCGATATCGACTACCATTTTACCGCCGGGTGACAGAAAATCCAAACCCATACCGAGTGCCGCGGCAACGGCGGTATCGACTATCTGCACTCTGCGACCGCCTGCATTTTCGGCGGCATTTGCCACCGAGCGACGCTGAATAGAGGTCGCACCCTCGGGCATAGCGATAATTATTCTCGGCTTGATAAGCCTTTTGCCGAACGAGATATCCATATACTCCTTCAGCATCTGCTCGGCGATATCGTAGTCAGCGATCATACCGCGTTGTATCGGGAAAACCGTTTCAATAGCCTCGGGTGTACGGCCGATCATACTTTTTGCCCTGTCACCGAAAGCCACCGGTTGCCATGTCTCGCTGTCAACACTTGCAACCGTAGGCTGTGTGAGCACCATTTTACCGCCGCACGCCAGCACGGTTTTAGAAGTGCCGAAATCTATTGCTATTTCTATAGGCATAAAAACACCTGCCCTCTTTTTTGATTTGACCGACGAAACGAGCAACAATGCAACAGCTTAAAGTTACCGCCGGCTTTCTCAAATAATATTATATGTTATCTTCGTCCTCTTTACAAGAGTTAAATGCTGTTACTAACGCTGTCAGGCAAAAGACCTCTTTAGCACCCTGCAATCGCAACTGCTTGGCGCATTCGTTTAACGTATAGCCCGTTGTCTTTATATCGTCCAACAACAGCACGGTTTTACCTTTAAGATCCTTTTTGACCCTGAAAGCGTCTTTAACATTGGCGGCTTTGTCTTTAAAGTCCACCTTGTGCTGACGCTCTGTCTCGCGGATCTTTCGTATCAATTTAGCATCATACGGCACCTTGAGAGTCCTTACCGCATATTTAGCCAGATGTGCCACCTGGTCACAGAGTTTATTATCCCGCTCGCGTTTAGTCATCGGCACACGGCATATAACGTCAACTTTAACGTCGGGACAGCGGCGTTTAAACTCCTTGGCCATCTCGATGCCGAAATATTCGGACGGATAAAATTGAGCGTGGAATTTCAATGCATAAATACCACCCTTTGCGGCACCCTCACGTTTAAACGGAGCTATCACTCCGGAATAAAGCGGATTAAAACCGCGGCAATGGCAATCTGTTACCGACTCACCGCACTTTAAACAGCTTGTCCCTTTAATGCGAACCGCGTCGAGTGCCTCGCGGCGACGCTCGCACGGCTCGTAAACCCGTTGCACCTCACCGCAACACGGGCATCTCTTCGGGTAAAAAACCGATACAAACGAATCTAAAAACTCACCCATCATCTTCCCTCACTTAACAATCCGCGAAGCAGAGTGTATCTGAGCGTTTTGCGGTCGTTATCGGTCATTGCGGACACTACCTCACGGCTGCCGACGACCACCAAGGTCTTTTTAGCCCTCGTCACGGCGGTGTATAAAAGATTGCGGTATTTAAGCTGATACGGAAAATCGAGAAGCGGCAAGATCACGCAGTCAAACTCACTGCCTTGGCTTTTATGTATCGTGACCGCATACGCCAATTCCAACTGCATGACCTCGTCACCCGAATATTCTGCAATTCTGTCGAGAAAGCGTACTTTGAGGGTCCGCGACTTCACATCAATGCTCTCAAGCACACCGACATCGCCGTTGAAAACGCCCATTCCGACATTATCATCGTCATCCTTCCAGACGATGTCGTAGTTATTCTTGATCTGCATTACCTTGTCACCTTGGCGGAGTACAAAACCCTTGAACGCTATTTCGGGCAGATCCTCGCTCGGCGGATTGATAAGGCCCTGCAATACATTATTAAGGTTAACGGTGCCGAGTTCCATTTTCTTTGACGGACACAGCACCTGAATATCATCAGTCGGAGAAAACTTATAAGCGTTCGGCAATCGTTCACAGTAAAGCTCGCTGACAAGCCTCACCGCCGCGTCGGCACTTCGACGCTCGATAAAGAAGAAATCCGACTCTTTATCGTCAAGGTCGGGTGCAACACCCTTGATAATGCTGTGTGCATTAACGACGATCTTGCTCTTTTCGGCCTGTCGGAAGATCTTTTCCAGTTTAATGCTGTTAAATCTTCCCGACAAAATAAGATCTCTCAACACATTACCTGCTCCGACGCTGGGCAACTGGTCGGAGTCACCAACCAGAATCAACACTGTCGAGAGCCGCAACGCCTTAAGCAATGCGTTGAAAACATATATATCGACCATCGACATTTCATCGACTATAACAGCGTCAAAATTCAACGGATTCCGCTCGTTGCGGACAAAGACGTGGCTTTTGCCGTCATCGGCAGTTCCGACCTCTAAGAGCCTGTGGAGCGTCTTGGCCTCTTTCCCGCAAAGCTCGGTCATTCTCTTTGCGGCTCTGCCCGTGGGTGCCGCCAACGCAACCTTAAGTCCTCTTCTTTCGAGCAGACTTATCATACAGTTGACCGTAGTGGTTTTACCGGTACCGGGACCACCCGTAAGAATGAATATCCCCGACTCCAAAGACAGTTTCAAAGCATCGCGCTGGAGTCCCTCAAATTCTATCCCGAGATCCTTTTCGGTCTGCTTTATTTCACGGTCGGTGACCGGTTTTTCGCGATTACTCAGTGACAGCTCGGTAAGCAGACGGTTGGCTATATATTCCTCGCAAACGTAAGATTCATAAAGGCTCACAAACTCTGTTTCATCTATGTTGACCGACACCAACTGCTTTTGTGACAGCATAATTTCAATGGCATCGTCTATTTTTCGGCTATCGGCATCCAGCAATTTAGCCGAGACCTCTATGACCTTTTCCTTCGGTAAGCAGGTATGACCGTTCAACTGATTATAGGCAATTACGTATGTAATACCGGCTGATAATCGGTTAGCGTTATCGGGCGAAATCTCAAGAATTTCGGCCACCTCATCAGCCTTTTCAAACCCGAGGTCTATTCCCTGCTTGCACAAAATGTACGGATTGCTTTCGATCTGCTCGGCCGCCGATTCTCCCAACACTTTAAATGCTGACAGCGACTCGTCAGACGAAAGACCGTATTTAGCCAATCGCAGGCACAGTTCTCTTAAAGACCGCCTGCCGTGGACGATTTCGCTGATCGACCTCGCTTTTTCGGCAGAAATGCCCTTTATGGCCGTGAGTTTCAAGGGATCGTTTTCCATAATATCAAAGGTAAACTCTCCAAATTTTTGCACTATTTTTTTGGCCGTTGCAGGACCGATGCCTTTTACGGCACCTGAAGACAGATACCGCAAAATAGCGGCAGTACCGCTGGGCAGAGTCTTGACAAACCCGGTGGCCTTAAACTGCTGACCGTAAGAGGGATGAACGGTATATCTGCCCGTTAGTTCAACCTCTTCGCCTGCTCTGAGTTCACAGAGGTTTCCGACCGCGGTCTCGCTTGTATCCCCGACGCTGAGTTCTATAACAGCGTAACCGGTATCGGCATTGCTGAAGATCACACGCTTCACAGTACCGCTTAAGATCTCGATCCTTTCCTCCAAGTCTGTCACCTGCCTTTATGTTAAAATTTACAACAATTTATCTGACAACTCCCGCTTTGTCAAAAAACGGAACTCGGTTCCCTTACAAAGCCTTGCACAAGAGACCGCCTGGGTCTCCTCAAGTCCGCAATCGACCGCATAAAGCCTGCCTTTTTTGAAGATCGGCACCCATTCCGCAAGATCTATTGCCATCTGCAATTCAATATCGGCATTCTCGCCCGAAAGCAGAACGGCATAAACGCGGCCGTCCTTGTTATGGGGCGTCAACAGCTTCATCGCCGCCCATTTTATGAGTGACACCGCACCTGCGACGGACAACAAAACAACCGTCACCCCGAATATAATTTCCATCATAAACCACCTCAAAATCATTATATGATGAGGATCTGATTTTGACAGAGCTTATCAACATTAAGAACAACAGCCCGATCCAAAAATATCGATCGGGCTGTTTAATTTCAGTTTACCGTAACGTTAATGTCAACGGGATTTATCGAAACGGCCCAGGCTTCGACCGAGCCTTTAAGCTTTACGGTCAGGGTCTTTGTGTTGACCGAAGCAGTAGCGATATCGGCACAGTCGACCGACAACTGAATGTCCTCCGCCTTTACCTTGCTTAGTACCGCATAACGGCCGCAAAGTGTAACGGTAATTCCCTTTTTGTAGGAAGTAGTAGCCGTCATACCGCCGTTAAGATTATAGAACTGTATCTTCGACGGGTCGATGGTAAATGACTTCTGCTTTAAACTGCCGACGTCAAGGGAAACGGTTATTTCCTCAGTGCCGTCAACTACCGTAACACCGTCACCCAAAACGAAGGACACATTGAACTTCGTATTACCGGGAGTGACCTTTGAGAAATCGATCGGCGCTAAAGAAAGACCGTTATCGAGCAGGGCCTGAACGGTTTCTACCGGTCCCTGAACAGTGACCGAATCAATGGCCTCAAACTTATTAGTAGTCTCATTAAACACACTCAACGAGAACTTGGGCAATCCGCCGTTATCAACATAATACTGCGGAAGGTTAGTAAAGGTCGGCTTAAGTCCCACCTCAGCCGTCTTATAAACAACAACACGGACATAGGTGTCGGTATTATAAACAAGCTGCGAAGAATCCGCTATCGGATTACCTGCGTGGTCATAGAAGGTCGCCTCATACGAATCGTAGTTGACCGTTTCTTCGGCGAAAGGCTGCAAACCCTGAAGTGGCTTTACGACCACCCTCGCAACCGACGAGACCACCTCTGACGGACCCGATATCTTCAAGGTCGTAAGCTCGGCACCGTCAGCCTCGCTCTTTAAGATACTGCGACCGATCTTACGGTCGGTAACGGTCGTGAATTTAAACTCCGACACGTCGACCTCAACAGGAATATCGGCCTCCATAATATAGTCATACTTGACCTGAATGAAGTTGGGCGAAGGAACAGCCGTACAGCCGCTTTTATTGACCGAAGCCTCCAGAGTCAGTGTATAGACACCTGTCTTTTCAACGTCCTTATAGGACTTGACCGACACAGTAACATCGTCCTTCGAGACCGTGCCGACAATATAGCCCGGACCCGAAACGATAACGGTGACATTGTCACTGTATTGACCTACCGGAACCAACTTATTGTTATTATCATCCTGCTTTTCAATCAGCGTCACGGGAACGTCCGACAGCGTTATATCACGTGACGGATTTTCGCCGATCTCAATGACCAGCCAAAAAACAACAGCTATAACGACCGAAAACGCCACTAAAAACTTCTTGTTGTCAAAAAGCTTGCGAAATTTTTTCAAAAATTCAAACTTCACACCGTCACGCTCCTTTCTTAAGATTCCTTATCATCTTGTGTTTCGGCCATCTCTTCAGAAGAGTCCTTTTTGAACAATACGCTGACCCGGGCTATGACCTTAGTCACAAAACCGGGTTCAGCCTTTTCGTCGGGATCAAGGATCTCGGTATAAAGGCGGTCGCGAAGAGTTATCGGCGTAAAATCACGGCTGATAATACCGTTGACACAGACCGAAATAGTACCCGTCTCCTCCGACACAACGACGACCACCGAGTCAGACGATTCACTCATACCGACAGCAGCTCTGTGACGAGTGCCGAGCTGCTTGCTGAGCTCATTGTTAGAGGTCAGCGGCAAAATACAGCCTGCGGCCGCAATTCTGCCCGATTTTATAATCATACCGCCGTCGTGCAACGGAGATTTCGGATAGAAAATATTGCCGACCAGTTCTTCGGAAACCGCGGCATCGACCTCAGTACCGCTTGAGATTATCTCACCCAGCGGAGTCGATCTTTCAAAAACGATGAGTGCGCCTATCTTCTGCTCCTGCATCGTAGCACAGGCACGGCAAACACCGTCGATCATACGCTTCAACTCAACATTGATAGCCGAATCTCGTCCTTTTGCAAAATTACCGAGACTGCTATGACCGACCTTTTCGAGCGCGTGGCGCAATTCGGGCTGGAATATAATGGCGACTGCGATGATAGCATAATCAAAGAACTTGACCAACAACCAACGGATACTGATAAGATCAAGCCACTGAGCCAGCACCCAGGCCAAAAACAGCAACAAAAGACCCTTCAACAAGATTTTCGCTCTGGTTTCCTTAAAGAAACCGATGGCCTTATAAACAACAAACGCCACGACCGCAATATCGATAACATCAACAAGACGGATATCACCAAAGGCCATAAAGATCTGCATAAAAAATCCCGAGATCAGATCCCACGCTTGTAAGAAAAATCTTGCCATAAAGCCACTCACCCCTTTTAATCCTTTAATCTAATTCATTTTAACATAAAGTGGTTCACATAATCAATAGACTTTTTGAATTTTTTTCATTCTTTTATAATTTTTTAATATATTTAAGAGATACTCTGCCTCACGCTCGGTATTAAAAAACGAACAACTCACCCTGACGGTGCCCGTCTCAGCTGTACCGAGACGTCTGTGAGCCATCGGTGCGCAGTGAAGACCCGCCCTCACGGCGATGTTATGATCGCCCAGATACTCGGCGATCTCGGTGCTCGGAATGTCTCTTAAATTAAAGGACAGTGTCGGCACCGATCTTCCCTCATTCGGATACTCGGAATACATTCTGCAACCGCCAAGGGTTCTTAGACCCTCGTAAATTTTTCGGCTGAGTTTAAGCTCGTGTTGCATGATTTTTTCCCTGCCCTTATTTTCAACAAAATCGATGCCGGCCGAAAGACCGAAGATGCCGGGCACATTGACCGTTCCGCTCTCGAATCTTTCGGGCAGATCAACGGGCTGATAAAAGCTCTGCGACATTGAGCCCGTACCACCTTCAGTAAGCGTTTTCGGTATCTCGCCCAAGGCTATCAGAACCCCAATTCCGGTCGGTGCAAAAATACCTTTGTGGGGAGCGATACAGAGATAATCGATTTTTTGCGCTTTCATATCAATAGGCAGCACACCCGCGGTCTGTGCGGCATCGACAGCGAACGGGACTCCTCTTTTTGCACAGATCTCACCTATTTCTCCAATAGGCAAAACCGATCCCGTGACGTTAGACGCGTGAGTGCAAACGACCAATCGCGTATCTTTTCTTATAAGACGCTCAAACGAACGCACAGTGGCGTCCCAATCGCCGAAAATAACCTCAGCAATATCCAACTTCACACCGCTTTTGGTCATTTCATATAACGGTCGTGCGACGGCATTATGCTCCAATCCGGATATAACAACGTGGTCACCGGGTCGGACGATCCCCTTTATTACGGTATTCAGTGCCGTTGTGCAATTAGCCGTAAATATCACCCTCTCCGGTGCATTCGCACCGAAAAACCGTGACACCTTTTTTCTGCAACGGTATATCTCCTCGGAGCATTTGACCGATTCCTTATACCCTCCGCGTCCCGGATTTACGGAAAACTCGCGAAGTGACCTGTTTACCGCTTCGATCACCTCTTTCGGCTTGACGCCCGAAGTCGCGGCATTATCAAAATAAACCATCTTAATCATCTCTTACCGCAATGATTCTGATTCCGCTCATTTGCAGTATCTTTTCCGCCTTTTCGGCATCCTTTGAACCGACCGAAACGCCGAAAAGACAGCCGGCTGCGGTGCCGCCCTGTGCTTTTTTCACAGTTGCTGTGATCTTATGCTTCGAGAGTTCCTCCCTGGCTTTATTGGCGAAGGTGGAAGTCGTTGTAACGAACATAGTGTTTTTCAAAAGAATCCTCCTTTTTAAAAGTGTAAATATGCAGAATACTCCACATAAACATTTTATGCTACGGTGTTTAAAAAGGAAAATTAAAGACCGACCAAACCGGAATTTTCAAAACGCAAAACGCTGAATTTCCATATTGCGAATTTCGATTTTCAAAGGGGAGGTGGATTTTGCAAAGTAAAATACCGCACGCGTTCAAGACCTTACTTCTTTACCGTGCGGTGTTGTTAAAATTCAAGACCGTCGTGTACCTCTGTCTCATACCGTCTATCGCGTGCGGTCTCGCCTGCGGCGAGCCACCTCCCGTATCTCAAAAACACAATTAAGATACCAAAAAAGCAGGTCAAAAGACCTGCCTTAAACTTCATATTCTGACCGATATTTCACCCGAACTGAGTGTAGTCTCCGTACCGTCCGACAAACGAACAATAAGACCGCCGTCGTTATCCACTCCGACTGCCGCCGCCTGAGTCTCAACGCCGTTTTTGATATAGGTTATCGGCTTGCCTAAAACCAACGACAGCCTGCGGTATTCCTCGATAAAAGTTCGTTTTTCCAACCCTTCAATAAGCATTTCAAGATGATTTATAACACTCGCCGCCAATCGGTTGCGGTCGACATTTCTTGCCTTTAAAGAGCCTGCTTTAACCTTGAGGTCATCGGGGAAATTTTCGGTCGAAACATTGATGCCGATGCCGACTATAATGCATTGTGCCGTTTGCGAATTGAGTTCGGTTATGGCCTCACAAAGGATGCCGCAGACCTTTTTTCCGTCAATATAAATATCATTGACCCATTTTATCCCGGCGTTAAGACCTGCTACCTCTTTTATTGCACGGCAGACGGCAACTGCCGCAGCCGAGGTCACCGCCACACCCGAAGCAATGCCGTTTGCAGGCTTATAAACGTATGAAAAGTAAACTCCCGTGGAGCATGGCGAATAAAAAGATCTTCCAAGCCTTCCTCTACCCGAAGTCTGACTGTCGGCGATTATCAAGGTAGGGCTTGAAATGCCTTTACTGACTGATCTTTTGGCCTCGGAATTAGTCGAGTCCAACTCCTCAAACACAAAGACCTCTGTATTCTTATTATCAAGGAACCTTAAGACGGCGGTTTTTGACAAAACATCAGAGCCGTCCAACAGACAATATCCCCGATTATGTGCCGAGGCAATCTTATAACCGTCTTTTTTAAGTGAACTTACAGCCTTCCAGACAGCGTTTCGGGAAACCGAATTTGCAGTCGCCAAGGCTTCACCCGAAATGAAGATTCCGACGTTTTCCAACAAAATTTTCAAGATCTTCTCCTTCAGCATCCCCAACGCTCCTTTCATTGACTAATATACTTCATTTACAAAAAGTTTTCAAGTGGCTGACAAACAGAAGTTGCGGCAAGAGTCAAAATATGCTAAAATAAATACACAAATATTTGAAGGGTGATATTATGCAAAACGGTTCGTCCAAAACAGTTATTCCCTCTTCTCCGTTTATCGAGGGTGCTGAGAAATATTTTGAGCATTTCCGTGAGTTTCAGGAGCTTATGATGCGGTATCAATGTGCGATATTAGAGGTCGAGACCAAGTTAAGAGTTTTAAACAACGATATGTCAGTCCGTCACAACCGCAACCCGATCGAGTTTATAAAAAGCCGTATCAAAAAGCCTATAAGCATTGCAAACAAGCTCAAACGCCGAGGTCTTGACGTAAATATTGACAATATGACAGCCTGCCTTAATGACGTCGCGGGCATCCGCGTGGTCTGCTCATTTATTGACGATATCTATGAAATCGCCGAAATGCTGGCACGGCAGGACGATATCACCGTAATTGAAGTAAAGGACTACATAAAAAATCCGAAGCCCACAGGCTACCGCAGTTATCATATGATAATCGAGATACCTGTCTTTTTTTCGGATAACCCGATGAATATGCGTGTTGAAGTACAGATCCGCACGATAGCGATGGACTTTTGGGCCAGCCTTGAACACGATCTGAAATACAAAAACGACGGTGCCGACCCCGACATTGAGACCGAACTTTTTGAATGTGCAAAAACCATAAATGAGACCGACCTTAGGATGCAGCAGATCCGCGACAAGGTAGAAAAAGGATAAACGATCCGAATAAAAATGAACCACCTGATCGAGGCACGCTTCATTTAGAAGTGTGCCTCAGCTATATTCGTGCAAAGCACGAGCGATATACCAAAGCTGCGATATGCGGTAAACCGCGCGATATACGGCTTCGCCGTGAGAAGTCACGAATATAATCAAAAGCCGAAGGCTTTTATATCGCTTTCTTTTTTAAAATATCTCGCCATAGGAAAGGATTTTCAAAAGAAAATATCGCTGTGAGACTTGTCTCACAATATCACTATAAAAATTTAATTTTATACCCTTTGAGATAGGCATTATTATATAACACACTATGGCACTTTCATTTCTTGAAAGTGTCATTTTTCTTATAAATGAACAACGGAGACTACTTCTTGCGAAGTGTCTCCGTTCGAGTGGTTCTTTTTATTACTTATGCGATCTTATAAACCCAAACAGTTTGGAAAGTTCCATTACAATGGTCGGAACTAACACCAATCCAAAACCGATAAGATAAAGTTTAGGTGCCAAAAGTTCGAGGCCGAAAGCAATTCGCACGGGTGTGAACAGTACTATAAGCACAAGAACTGTCGACACTAATGCCGCCCAATTAAGCTTGGTATTAGTGAACGGTCCTATCTTAAAGAGCGAATGTTCACTCCGCATATTAAACGCCTGCACGACCTGCGACAAGGCCAGAACCATAAATGCAAGGGTCTGACCGCCGGCTGTAATACCGGTCATCTTTTCACCGATATAGAACGCAAAGAGTGCCAATATACCGAACATAAAGCCCTGTAACACAGTGCGAACACCGAAGCCATTGGCAAAGAGACCCTCGTTTTTAGGCTTAGGTTTTTTATCCATAACGTCTTTTTCAACGGGTTCCATACCGAGTGCTACGGCAGGCAACGAGTCGGTTACAAGGTTTATCCACAAAAGCTGCATAGACAAAAGCGGTGTTTTATGCCACAAAAGCATTGCAACAAACACGGTGACGACCTCACCGATGTTGGTACCGAGCAGGAAGCCGACGACCTTTTTGATGTTTGCGTAGATACCTCTGCCCTCTCTGACTGCGTCGACAATGGTTGCAAAATTGTCATCGGTAAGGGTCATATCAGCGGCACCTTTTGCAACGTCAGTACCCGTAATACCCATAGCACAGCCGATATCGGCGGCTTTTAAAGCGGGAGCATCATTTACACCGTCACCGGTCATTGAGACAACGCGGTCCTTCTTCTGCCAGGCCTTGACGATACGGATCTTATTTTCGGGAGAAACACGTGCATAAACGCTGATATGCTCGACCTCTCCGTCTAACTGCTCATCACTCATAGCATCAAGCTCAGTGCCGGTGATGGCCTTGTCGCCGTCCTCCATAATACCCAACTCGCGTGCTATCGCCGAGGCGGTAACAACATGGTCACCGGTTATCATAACGGGCTTGATACCCGCTCTTCGGCAGACCTTAACGGCCTCTTTGGCTTCAGGTCTCGGCGGATCGATCATACCTACAAGACCTGCAAAGGTAAGACCGTTTTCCAGCTCTTCAGAGGTAAGCTGTGCGGGAAGCTCGTCAACGACCTTAAAGCCGATTGCCAACACGCGGAGAGCATTGCGGCTCATTCCGTCGTTAATGTTTTTAGCCGTCTCGGTATCACCGCTGACACAGCGATCCTTCATCACGTCGAAAGCTCCCTTGACGATGACGGTCAGTTTTCCGTCAATATCATTGATGGTAGTCATCAATTTGCGGTCAGAGTCAAACGGCAAAGCACCCTTACGGGGATACTTCTCGTTAAGTTCATTTTTCGAAAAGCCCTTTTTATGAGCCGCCAGCACGATAGCCGTCTCGGTGGGATCGCCTATATGCTGTTCAGCTCCGTTATTAAATGTGACCGATCCGTCACAGCAAAGTGTGCCGATTTTAAGCAGATCCAGCGACTTTTCGCTGAGATTTCCGTTAATGTCTTCAACACCGTCTCCTGCCCAGACCTTGACTAAAGTCATACGGTTCTGGGTGAGAGTGCCGGTCTTATCCGAGCAGATGACCGAGGCACTTCCCAAGGTCTCGACCGCGGGCAGACGGCGGATTATAGCGTTTTTCTTGACCATTCTCTGAACGCCGATAGAAAGCACTATAGTAACTATAGCAGGCAGTCCCTCAGGGATAGCCGAAACCGCCAGAGATACAGCGGTCATAAATATCTCCATCGGTGCAATGTCATTAAGCAGACCGACGACGAAGATGACCGCACAGGCGGCAAGAGCGAGTATGCCTAAATACTTGCCGAGCTGAGCCAGTTTCTTCTGCAACGGTGTCTGGGCATCTTCTTCATTATTGAGCAGGTTGGCTATCTTACCCATCTCGGTATTCATACCTGTAGCAGTAACGACCGCCACGGCAGTACCGTAGGTCACGCTACAGCCCGAAAACACCATATTACTGCGGTCACCGAGCGGTGCTTTTTCATCAACGACCTCTAAAGCATCCTTCTCACTCGGCACCGATTCGCCGGTCAAAGCCGACTCCTCGGATTTAAGACTTGTGCTCATGATCAATCTTGCATCGGCAGGTATAAAGTCACCGGCTTCAAGCTTGATAATATCACCGGGAACGAGTTCTGCGGCATCAATGATCTCTTCCTTACCGTCGCGAACAACCCTCGCGTGCGGTGCAGAAAGTCCTTTTAATGCATCGAGTGCCTTTTCAGCCTTACTCTCCTGTGCAACACCCATAATAGCGTTAAGCACGACGATAAGCAAAATAAGCGCAGGCTCAAAAAACTCCTTAGCCTCACCCTCGACACAAGCAATAACAAACGATACGACAGCCGCGGCGATAAGAATAAGGATCATAACATCCTTAAACTGATCGAGAAAACGGCTGAGCATCGTCTTTTTCTTCTTTTCCTTTAAGCGGTTGGAACCGTAGGTTTCGATAAGACCTGCGATCTGCTCGGCTTTAAGGCCTTTCTGAACATCGGTTTTCAGTTCCGACACGGTTTCATCTACCGATTTAAAATGATACAACAGTAATTCCTCCTTAAAATTTTAAGCGTATCAATTTTTAAGATATTTCAACGCAAAAGCCAAGCCCTCGGGGCTTGAACGGCCAAAGCCGTTGGCCGTGGCCTTGACACGGCCGCTTTTGCCTCGTCAATTGCACGAAAAACGCAAAGACTTCACTCCACAAGCGTTTCGGTGTTAAAGACACCGATGTGAGATCATTATACACTATTTTTTACCAAATCCATTAATAAAATGTAAATTTTCAAACGCCTGCTTCGACAATACCGATCGCTTCAACAATATCGTCGGTAACGGTCAAAAGTTCCATCACCTCGGGGCTGATGAAGTTTTCTTTGACACTGTAATCCAAAAAATTTATAAGTTTATCGAAATATCCGTTGAAATTAAGCAGAACTATCGGCTTTTTGTGACAGTCGAGACTTCTCAACGTGAATATTTCAAAGAACTCATCAAATGTGCCGATGCCGCCCGGAGTCACAAAGAAAGCATCCGACTTCTGTTCTAACAGTTGCTTTCTTTCCCTCATTGTTTCGGTAAAGATCTGCTCGGTGCAATTTTCAAACAACACACCGTCGACATTGAAAAACGAAGGAACGATAGCTATCGAACTGCCCTTCATTTCGGCCACTCCGCGAACCACCGCACCCATCATACCCGATGCACCGCCGCCGAAAACGAGGCTGTGACCGCGTTTCGCCATCTCTCTGCCCAAAGCCTCTCCGGCCTCTAAAAATGAGCTGTCAATAGTAGTGCTGGCCGCACCGTAAACACAAATATTCATCACTTTTCTCCTTTTATATCTTCATAAACGAAGTCACGATACCTTTTGACGTGACATCAATTATCGCGTATGAGTTGCCGCCTTCGCGGCTGCGGTTGAGTGCGCCGGGATTGACTAAATATATTCCGTCACGGTATTCCTCTTTTGCTACGTGAGTATGCCCGTAAAGTGCCAGATCAGCGTTGATGTTTTTAGCGATCTCAAAAAGCATCTCTGTGCCGTACTTTACCGAATATCGGTGACCGTGGGTGTAAAGTATCCTCTTGCCCTCGATCACAACCTCGCCGAAATTTGGAAAGGTCGAAAACGGGTCACAGTTGCCCGAAACTATATAAAATGTACTGTCGCTGTAAAACGACTGCAACCCAAAGACCTCATCAGCACCGTCCCCTAAGAAGAATATCTTTTTGATATCGGGGTGTGCTTCGATGGCTCTCTCAGCATGTCTTAACGCTCCGTGGCAGTCGGATAAAACAAGTATTCTCATTGTTCCCTCTTAACATTTTTTCCATCATTTTGCATATATTATAGTAATTATACATCAAATTCGGAGTGAATGCAATGAAAGATTCGCAAATAGAACAGTTATTGGCGTTGGCGGCCGCCAAACTTAATATGTCACCGAGTGAACTGAAATCCGCGGCCCAGAACGGTGACACAAACGCCATTTTTTCGAAGCTCGACAAAAAGAGTGCAGAAAAGGTACAGTCGGTAATGAACAACAAACGGCTGACCGACGAAATAATGAAGAAATTCGGTTCGGACGGCAAGAAATAATCCAAACTAAGTCTTATAAAGGCGGTATAAAATGGACGATATAGCATCTAAAATATCGGAGCTTTTATCCGATCCCGGCGGAATTGACCGAATCAAGCAAATGGCCGGCGCGCTCTTCTCGGGCGGCGAAGAAGAAAACAGCGAGCCTCAACCGAACGACACACCCTCGCCTGACCTTTTGAGCGGTCTTTTGGGATCGCTTTCAAACTCGGGCGGTCCGTCTCTTCCCGACGGATTTGACCCGATGAAACTTATGGGACTTATGTCGGTCCTGGGCCGAAGCGGTGACGACAAGCGAACCGCTCTGCTGCTCGCTTTAAAACCGCATTTATCTAAAGAGCGGCAACCCAGAGTCGACAAAGCGGTCAAATTCTTGAAAATTGCGGCTCTGATGCCCACTTTAAAGGAGCAGGGACTGCTTGATATTTTCTAAAAAGGAGCGTCGTTTATGCCCGAACCGAGCGAAAAAGAATTGCAAAGAATGCAACGTGACGCGGAGCAGAGAATGCGTGAGATGCAGCGGCGGACAGCCCAGTTTTCTCACGGACACGACACTCCGCAGGTGCCGAATTTCGTCCGTCTTTCCCAACAGCAAACCAACCGCCGTCCTAAACCCGACAACCGACCGGCAACCACGCAACAGCCCGATGCCCGCGGGCAGTCGGGTGCGGCAAACAAAAGCCAAAAACCCCTTAACAGAGGTGTCCAAAACAGTTCGCACGGCACACTCAATAAGGGGTTTAACCTACTTAGGATGTTCAACTTTGAAAACTTTAAACTTGACAGCGACATAACGATAATCATCGTACTTATACTGCTCATTTCATCGGAAGAGACCGACGAGTTGCTTCTTCTCGCATTGGCCTATATTATGCTTTGATACTACCAAGGTAATTGCTGACATCGGCCAACTGTTGCATACCCATCTTCTCGGCACGGATGTTTTCATCCAGTCCGCACTCAAGCAAAGCCTTTCTGACCGTTTCCTTCTGGATCCCAAGTCCTGCAGAGACCGAGTTTTGAAAGGTCTTTCTTCGCTGTTCAAAGGCCGCTCTCACCATTTTGAAAAAGAGCTTTTCGTCTTTAACATCGACAGCCGGCTTTTCGAGCACCTTCAAACGAATGACCGCACTGTCTACATTCGGAGCCGGCATAAACGAACCGCGTGAAACGTTAAAAAGCACCTCCGGTTCGCTGTAATACCTTACTGCAACGGTGACCGCACCCGATTCGCGGCTTCCGACCTTGGCACAGATACGCTCGGCCGCCTCCCTTTGCACCATTACGGTGATAGAGGAAAACGGCAGACGGCTCTCCAAAAGATTCATTATTATCGGTGAGGTTATGTAGTACGGCAGATTGGCACAGACCGAAATTTTGCGACCGCCGAACTTTTCTTTGATGATCCTGCCGAGGTCAAGCTTCATCGCATCGCCGAACACTACCTCGATGTTGTCATACTCACCCAGCGTTTCAGCAAGCACCGGTCGCAACCTTTCATCAAGCTCAATGCTGACGACCTTTTCGGCCTGCTTGCCTAATTCGGCGGTCAGAACACCGATGCCCGGGCCTATCTCCAAAACGCCTGTCTCACCGTCCGAAACAGCACTTTCCGCCATTTTGGGACAAACTGTCGGATTTATCAAAAAATTCTGCCCAAGGCTCTTTTTAAACGAAAATCCGTTTCTTGATAATATTTCTTTTATAACACTCGGGTTAGTAAGCTCCATATTCCGTTTCCTTTCGGTTATTTCCATTCTATTTTAAACGCTGTTTTGCCATTTGTAAACAATTTTTATTTTTTAATTTAATCTTGTATTTATTGTAAGATTTGCTATAATATGTATAAAAGCTCTGTTTTCGGAGGGAAACAATGAATTTCTTCAAAAATCACAAAAAACTGTCCGTCTGGCTGTCGGCTTTTATATTCGTCGCAGCCGTCATAATTTTCAAGGAATTGCTGACATCGTTGCCGTCTGTCTTTAATTTTATTGGCAGAATACTGTCTATTCTGTCTCCGTTTATCGCCGGCTTCGTGATAGCATTTATTTTGTACGTGCCGTGTAGGAAGTTTGAATCCTTGCTTGAGAAACTGCGTCGGCCGAAGTTTATCGCCAAACATGCGAGAGGTATTTCTGTTCTGACCGTCTATATCACCTTTGTCGCATTGATCGTAGTCGCCTTGGTACTTATCATTCCGTGGTTGGTCAAGAACATAATCAAGCTCTATAACAACAGCGACGTTTATTACACGACCGTGGTCAACTTTATCAACTCATACTGTGACGCCGAAGGCAAGCTTTTCGGACTGTTTAACATAAACGAACTTGTTGAGATGGTCAACCCGAGCAGATTACTCAGTAACCTTAATATGGATAAACTGGCTTCCATCGCCAGCGGTGTTTACAAGGTGGGATCTGCCGTTGTTGAAATAGTTTTGGCTATCTTCTCCTCGGTCTATATGCTTATCAGCCGCAAATCGCTTGTCCGTTCAGCCGGTCATTTCCTGACACTATTCACTTCAAAGAAGAATGTTCTCAAAGTGCACGACTATCTTTTGAAAATAGCCGACATTTTCTACACCTACATTTACAGCACACTGCTTGACGCCATGGTGGTCGGCATCACCTGCAGCATTGCCTTTATAATTATCGGTATCGATTACGCTCCGCTGTTCGGCTTTGCCATTGGCTTTGCCAACCTCATTCCCTACTTCGGTGCCATTATTGCAGGCGTATTTGTCGCATTGTTCACCGCCATTACCGAAGGCTTTGTCACCGCTTTGATCGTAGCGGCCTGCATACTCGTGATCCAGCAGATAGACGCTAACATCCTGCAACCGAGGATCATCGGCAAGAGCGTAGGCATCCAGCCGTTGCTGACACTCGTTGCCATCACCGTGGGCGGCGGATTGTTGGGCTTCTGGGGTGTATTATTAGGCGTACCTCTGGCCGCAACGATGCAGATGATACTCATCGACATTCTGAATGCGCATGACAAGGCTGTCATAGCCGCTCAAGTCGATAATGAATCCTCACAGTCGCAAGACGAGGACATAACGTGACCGACACAAAAAATATTCGTAAATTGACACGCTCTAAAATGGGGGACAGCAAATTTCTAAACGTAAAATGCTAATTCTCAAAAAAGGAGAAAAAAACCGCCTTTTTTGTCGCGATAATTCGTTTTTCTTGTTGACAAATAAGGTGTAAAAATATATAATTGACTCAGTACATTCGAGTATTGTAGCCGGATCTTATCCGGCCATAAAAGCAGGAAGGGACATTAGGTAAAATGAAAAAACGCAGCATTATTCTTTTAGTAATTGTTTTGGCAGTCATTGCTCTTGCTCTTTGCGGATGCGGAAAAGATCTTTCGGCATACGATTATCCGCAGGAGACACCTGCGACCCAACTCAACTATACCGTTGTTGAGGAAAACAATTTCACCTACAATATGTATGAAACCTACGCCGAGTTGGTGGACTATACAGGTACCGCTGCAACCGTTAAGGTTGCCGCTACGGTTCAGGGTAAACCCGTCACCGCTATCGGCACCGGTGCTTTTGAGGACACCAAGATCACAAGCGTTGACATTCCCGCATCTGTAACAGAGATCGGTGCTTACGCTTTCTACAACTCAAAGCTTTCATCTATCACCATTCCCGAGACGGTTCAGAAGATCGGCTACTCGGCTTTCGGCAAGTGCAAATCCATCACAGAGGTTACTATTCCTTCTTCTATAACGGTTCTTGACTTCTATGCTTTTGCTGACTGCACCTCGCTTGCAACCGTCAACCTGCCCGATACTCTTACCAATATCGGCGAGCACACCTTCGATGGCTGTAAAGCCCTTACCTCCATCACCGTTCCCGCCTCGGTTGAAAGAATCGAGAAATTCGCCTTCTACAAGTGCAATGCTCTTAAAGAAGTTAAATTTGCCGGTGATGCAAAGATCACATACATAGGCCAGGAAGCCTTCAGCGATTGTGGCGCTCTTACAAGCTTTACGGTGCCCGCATCGGTCACCGCTTTAGGTGAAAGAGTTTTCTATGACAGCGCTCTTGCATCTGTCAGCTTCCCTGCCGCTTCCAAACTCGAGGCGATCAGCAACGCCTGCTTCTCTAAGTGCGATTCACTGAAATCCGTCACTCTTCCCGCTTCGGTCAAAGCTATCGGTAACTATGCTTTTGCCGAATGTGCTTCGCTTACCTCGGTTTATGTAGGTGCCAACCTCGAAACCATCGGTAACTCTGCTTTTGAAGAATGTAAAGTATTCACTTCTTTCGGTTCTTCTGCCAAAAAGCCGTCTGATGTTCAGATTCCTGACAGCGTAACAACTATCGGAACCGCTGCTTTCTATAAAAACCCCGCCATCAAATCCGTAAAGATCGGCAACGGTATCTCCGTGATCTCCGAAAGTGCTTTTGAAGACTGTTCTGCACTGACTACCCTTAATATGGGCCAGGCTGTTACCGCCGGTGTAAACTCTTTTAAGGGATGTGCGGTCCTCAGCAAGATCACCTTCTCACCCGCGCTTGTAACTATTGACGAGGCCGCGTTCCAGAACTGCGTTGCTATCAAGGAGGTCAAGCTTCCCGAAACTGTTTATTATATCAACAGGGCCGCATTCCAGGGTTGTACCGGAATGACCACTTGCGTCCTTCCCGAAGAGATCAGGACTCTCGGTCATTCGTCATTCAAGGGCTGCTCGGCACTTAAAGATATCGATATCAACCGTGCATACCTTTCCGGCGTCGGCATCGGTTGCTTCGAGGGTTGCTCTTCCATCACGACCGTTACCGTTCCTGCAAGGGTTACGATTCTTAACGCATCGACCTTCTCCGGTTGTTCATCGCTTAGCAGTGTAACTCTTCACGATGGCATCGTCAGAGTCGGTGACCACGCTTTCACAAACTGCGTTTCACTTAAAACCGCCACCTTCCCTGCCGCTACTCCCGTAATCGAAGATGCCACCTTCCAGGGTTGTTCTTCGCTCGAGAGTATTGAGATCAAGGGTGCTATCACCAAGATAAGCAAAAGCGTATTCGACGGCTGTACTGCTCTCAAAGGCGTCTCGATTCCCGAATCGGTAACCGAGATTGCTGAAAACGCTTTCCAGAACTGCAAGAGCATTACCGAGATCGTTATTCCTAAGAACGTTACTTTGATCTATGAAGCATGCTTCAAGGGTTGCTCGGCACTCAAAGGTGTCACCCTTCCTACAGGCATTACCACCCTCGGTATCGAGAGTTTTGCAGACTGTACCTCTCTTGAAACTATACAGTTCCCTGACGTTATGAACACCATTTACGGCAGTGCGTTCAAGGGTTGTACAGCTCTCAAGTCGATCACACTTACCGCAAACGTAACCAAGATCGACGAAGGTGTATTTGAGGATTGCTCGGCACTTAAAGATGTCGAACTTCTCGGCAATATCCGCTCTATCGAAAAGCGTGCTTTCAAGGGTTGTAGCTCACTTGCCACCATCAAGCTTCTTTCTTCGGTAAACAATATCTCCGAAGGTGCCTTCGACGGATGCACGGCGCTCACCATCAAGTGTGTCGAGGGTTCCGTTTCTGCTTCCTTCGCCTCAGCCAACAACATTCCAACCGAGTTTATTGCCGACGAGCTGCTTGAAGAAGACAACTCCAATGTTCTTCTCCTCGTTATACTTCTCGCAGTGATCGCTGTTGTTATTGCAGGCATTGTAGTTCTCAGCATCATCGCTAAGAAAAAGAGAATTGCCAAAAACATTATGAGGGCTGAAGACCGGATCGAAGAATAATTAAAGCAGACAAAAGCCGCAAATCGAAAGTGCTATACTCTAAAGCACAACTTGTGAAAACTAAGAACCATAAGCATTTTTAAAACAACTAAACAGCGGCAAGGAATTCGACATCCTTGCCGCTGTTCTTCATTGCTTTAAGCTCTATATTTATATATTGAATATAAAAAGGAAGCCAGAAAGAAAAAATGAACAGTAAATTTGCAAAATCAAGAAAGTACATAGTTATCGCCTTCTTCATCATTGCCTCCGTTCTGTCGGTGTTGTTAATGAGCAAGGTTGCGATAAACTACAATATTTCCGACTATCTTGACAAAGACACAGAAACAAAGATCTCTCTCGAAATCATCGAAAACGAGTTTGGATCGACCGGCGACGTGCAGATAATGATTGAGGGTATTTCGGTCGATACTGCCAAGGACGTTTGCGATAGCTTAAAGGAAATTGAAAACGTCCTGACCGTAAATTTTAATGAGTATGACGAAGGATACTACAAGAACGGCAACGCCCTGTTCGTGGCAATCGTTGACGGTGATGAGTATTCCGAAGTTGCCAACGGCGTTGTAGAAAACATCAAGTCGGTGTTGAACAAAAGATTTGAGGGCAAGGTGAGCTACGGTGGCGCCATTATGGAAAAAGCTAACTTACGCGAGTCTATCGAGGAAGAGATCCCATTCATCCTCGCTATAGCTGTCTGCCTTGTTATCGCTATTATGCTCATTACCTCTAAATCTTGGATAGAACCGTTTATTCTGCTTTTGACCTCGGGCGTTGCGATCCTCATCAATATGGGTACGAATGCGATGTTCGGCAAAATTTCGTATATTACAAACGCAGTTGCCGCCATACTGCAGCTTGCACTCTCTATTGATTACAGTATCGTTTTACTGCATTGTTACCGCAAGTTCAAGGAGACCGAGGCAGATAACAGCAAGGCGATGACAGAGGCTATCAAGGAGGTTATAAAGCCCGTTTCTGCAAGCGCGCTTACCACGATCGCAGGACTTCTTGCACTCTTGTTTATGAGTATGCGCATAGGATTTGACATCGGTATCGTTTTGATGAAGGGTATCGTCATTTCCGCCATCATATCTTTAACCTTACTCCCTGCGCTTCTGCTTATATTTGATACTCCTCTTAATAAAACCCAAAAGCGTGAACTTGTCATACGGGGTAAGCGCTTTTGCCAAATATCCTTTAAAGCCGGCAAGATCATCGTTCCGATCGCTCTTATACTCATTATGGTATGCTCATATCTACAGTTCGGAAATTCCTACTCCTTTACCGATAGTAAGAAGTACAATTCGGCAATTTCCGATACATTCGGCCGTAACAACACCGTTGTCGTTGTGTATCCTTATAACAAGGACAATCACGTCAATGAAATCGAGCTTGCCGAGAGGTTGAATGCCTACAGAACGGCTGACGGAAAGCCCGTTTTGAAAAATTACACCGCTTACAGCAACACCGTTCGCGAATTTTATGACGTGGAACTTGCATCCCGCAAGCTGGGTCTTTCTGTGAGCGACGTAGAACTCCTCTTTACGACGTATCACCTGTACAACGGTAATTCGTCTATCCTGCTGACACCTCTCGATTTTATCAATTACACTAACGAGCTTATCACCAATGACGCAGACGCTGAGGGCTTTGCCGACGAAGAAATGACGAAAACCATCAGAACTATGCTGGTTATCGACAAGATGATGAACGGCAAGCATACCGCAAAGGAATTCCATACTCTTGCAACAACCGGAGTGATGGAAGGAACAAATCTCAGTTTGTTCTCCATAAAACAGATGTACGGATTGTATCTCTATAACAAGGTCACCGATAAAACGGTTGATTTTGAAACAATGCTTGACTTTATGCTCGCGGCTTCCAAAAAGGAAGAAACTGCCGAAATGTTCGAAGAGAAAACCGTGACCGATCTTACGACTCTGTCGCAAGGACTCAAGGAATTCAACTCGCAAATGGAAATGCCCATGACCAAGGCGCAGTTCCAGGATTTTATATATAAGACTTCCGGCGAAAAGATAAATGATTTGACCGCCGCTCTTCTTTATGCGAGTTACTATTATATGCTGGGACAACCGACGCAGGAAACCATCCCGTTTTTGGACTTGCTGAACTTCCTTGTAGCACAAAATCAAATCACAGATCCTGCGACTGTAGCCACAATAGACACCTATAATTCGCTTTATAAGACTGTGAATGCAGATTATTCGTACGAGCAATTTTTACCGATCCTCACACAGATCACGACCACCCTTTCGGGAACCGCTCCTACCATCAGCGTCACAGACCTTGCTATTCAACAGATCTACATTATGTACTTCTATGAACATAACGCTATTCCCAACACAGCAATTTCGGGCAGAACCTTTGTTGAGTTCGTTAAATCCACAATGCTTACAAACTCTGTTATAAACGCGCAGATCTCCGAGGACGGCAAAGCCAAGATTTCGGATATGTGTGTTGCTGATGAGTTTTTAAGCGATACAACTGCATACAATTTCACCGAAATGGCCGCAAAGATAACCGATATCGGGAACAATCTTAAAAGCGGTTTTGGCAACACAGCTCTCAGCAGCGATAAGATCTCCGGCGTATATATTAAGTATGCGGTAGCGAGTGATAACGTCCTTACTGAAGCGATCGAAGCGAGAGACCTTTTGAATTTTGTTGTTGCAAATATGGAGACCAACGAGATCTTGAAGGGAAAAATGTCCGACGATAATCGTTCCAAGGTGACACAAGCACAGAATAGTATGAACAGTGCAACCGAACTGTTTGTTGGAGAAAACTATTCCCGTATGCTCCTTTCTATCGATCTTGTAAGCGAGAGCGATGAATCAAGCGCCTTCGTGGCGTACCTGCTTAGCTCGGTTAAGGAGATCTTCGGCGAAAACGCACATATTGCAGGCGAGATGGTTTCGACATACGATCTCCAAAATACCTTCGATGATGACAGCACTCTGATCTCCATCTTCACGATCGTTTCGATCTTTGTAATCGTAATGCTCGTGTTCCGTTCACTCTCATTGCCCGTCGTTCTGGTCGCGGTTATTCAGGGTGCAATATGGATCGCTATGTCAACTTCACTTTTGACCGGTCCTATGTTCTTTATGAGCTATATTATGGCGACCTGCATTTTGATGGGAGCAACTATAGATTACGGCATCCTCATGTCGACCAACTACGTTCAGTACAGACAGACCGTTGATAAACAGCAAGCTCTTTACAGATCGGTTGAGGCAGCAATGCCGACCATATTCACCTCGGGAATGTGCCTCACGATCTGCGGCTTTTTAATCGGATTCCTTTCAAGCCAGAATGCGATCGCTACGGTTGGAACGCTTATCGGAAAAGGCACGATCGTGTCGGTTATTATGATCACACTTGTGCTTCCTTCCCTTCTATACCTGCTCGACGGATTTATTCTTAAACTGTCCATGGTTAAGAAAGACAAATAAAAACACAGCCCTCGTACCGTTTTGGCACGAGGGCTGTTTATTATTCTGTTAGTTTACTGTCATGTGGAACTCTTTAATAAGATATATTGTTAAATATACTGTATCAATTCTTCTGCACTGCTAAGCACCAAATCCGGCTTATCTTCCGAATGGTCAAGGATCTCGGCGGTGGTCTCGCCGCTCATAACCAGCACGCTGACCGCACCGGCATTAAGACCGCTTTTGATATCGGTGTATATCCTGTCACCGATAACAGCGGTTTTTTGCGGTGAAACACCGCACTTTTTCATCGCCAACAGCGGCATCGCGGCCTGCGGTTTTCCAATAACCAACGGCCGTTTGGCGGTAGCGTTAAAGATCATATCGCAAACACTTCCGCAATCCGGCACGCTGCCGAACTCGGTCGGGCAGACATAGTCGGGGTTAGTGGCGATATACGGCAGATCGCGGCTGAGCAACAGTTTGCAAACATCCTCAAGCTTTTTGAATGTCAGTTCAGTGTCAAAGCCCATTACTACCGCCTCGACCTTTGAAAGTTCCTCTGTAATAATGAAGCCCTCTTTACGAAGTTCAGCCTTTAAAGACTCGGTTCCGCAAACATATAACTTCTTATCGGGATGGTTTTCTTTCAAATAGACCGCCGTTGCCTGCGATGAGGTCAGAAAATCATCGACCTCTGCTTTAACGCCCATCATTTCCAGTTTTTTAACATAATCAACAACGCTTTTTGAAGAGTTGTTGGTCATAAAGATATAACGCTTTCCTGCCCGTTTGATAGCGGACAACAGCTCCTTAGTAAACGAAAACAATCGGTTTCCCAAATACAGAGTGCCGTCCATATCGAACAAAAACAGTTCCACTTCTCTTAAAACTTCTCGTTCCACTTTGAACCTCTTAAATTCAAACAAGATTTGCGTTGGTGGTAACTTCCTGCTTGCCGTGATTATAGAACTTGCGATTGTCAAGAGCCCACAGTCTCTGGGTGTAATCGCCGGCCTTGGCATTTCCGATAGCCTCTTCAAGCTCGTAGATTCTGGCGTCCATAAGGTCAAGCTCGCTCAAAAGCTCTGCTTCTAAGAACATCGGCCGTACTGCGGCACCGAAATCGGGCTCACCGTGATGCGATAAAACCATATGCTGTAAAAGGAATTTCAGTTCATCCGGCGTGCCGACCTTTTCGGCAAAGCGGTCGATAACTATGGCACCCTTGGCAAGGTGGCCAATGAGGTTACCCTCTAAGGTATACCCCGTCGCCGTGCCTGCATCGTTGACATCAAACTCATCGATCTTAGCAATATCATGAAGCATCGCGCCGGCTATCAGCAGATCGCTGTTGACCGACGGATAGATAGCACAAACCGACTGTGCGAGCCTTACAATAGATAAAGTGTGATACAAAAGGCCGCCGCGAATAGCATGATGGAGTTTGAAAGCCGCAGGCCAGTATTTAAGCTTATCTGCATAGCCCTCATAAATAGCCAAAACTATCCTCTTGATATCATCATCCTTAAAGCCGTTGGCAATACCGATCAGTTCGTCATACATTGCTTCGCCCGAAAGCGCCGCCGACGGAACAAAATCCGCAGGGTCAACATTATCGGTCGGCTGAGTCTTGCGGATACGCTCGACACGAAGCTGATCGGTGCCGTTATACTGCGAAACCGTGCCGCGAACCTTGACGATATCGCCCACCTCGAACATTCCGTGCAGCTCTTCGTGGTAATCCCAGAGTTTGCCCGAAATCTCGCCTTCCTTATCGCAAAACATAAAATCAAGATACGGCAGACCTTTAGCCGTCGTCTTTTTATCCATAGACCTTATCATCAAAAACAGATCATTGGTAGCATCCATCTTGTATTCCATAAAATCACCTGTCCTTTTAAATTATCGTCCGTATCGGGCGTTTAACCCGCGATACTTAGCACAATCGACCGAAGCCAACTGCTCCTTGGTTAATCGGTAAGACCAATTACCCTTTGCTTTGCCGGGAACATTAAGCCTTGTGTCCTTTCCGTAGTGCAGGATATCCTGAATAGGCAGAATGACCGTATCAGCGTGCGAGCTTAGCACAACACGAATTATATCATCGTAGCATTTATCCCAGTTTTCATCACTAAAACCGATATACCGAAGCATCTCCTGCTTCTTATCCATCTCCAGCTCCCATACGTAACCTAACAGCGTATTGTTATCGTGCGTGCCTGTGTAGGCAATACAATTTTTAGGATAATTATGCGGTTTGTGAGGGTTATCGCCAAACGCCATAAAGCCGAACTGAAACACCCTCATTCCGGGGAATCGGCTGTATTCGACCAACTGAGTGACCTCTTCGGTAATATCCCCCAGATCTTCGGCGATAATAAAATTATCACCCTTTATCGAATTGACCGCGTCTACAAAGGCTTTGCCCGGTCCCTTGACCCATCTACCCTCTTTTGCAGTCTTCGCAGTGCTCGGAACGCTCCAGAACGACTCGATTCCTCTGAAATGGTCGATCCTTACACCGTCAAACATTTTGAACATGTGTAAAAGCCTTGCTTTCCACCAGGAAAAACCGTCGGACTCCATCTTTTTCCAATCATATAATGGGTTGCCCCAAAGCTGACCGTCCTCAGAGAAATAATCCGGCGGAACGCCGGCGACTGCCGACGGCTTGTGATCTTCATCTAAGAGAAACAACTCCTTATTTCCCCAAACATCACAGCTGTCATACGACACGTAGATCGGAATATCACCTATTATTCTTATACCGTTCGAGTTGGCGTAATTTTTGACCGCTTCCCACTCGGAAATAAACTCATACTGAATGAATGCCCACATAAAATAGCGGTCGGGGTCGTAGGTGGTCACAGTCCACTCGGTCCACTCCTTGCCGCCGTTGGCATCTTTAAGTGCTAAAAAGCAACAGCATTGCTTTATGTAAGGGTTGCTTTCTATGTACCGCTCAATGGGTTCACGGTCACTGACCCTTTTCGAAGCCTTGAAAAGCAGTTCCATTCGCTCGCTACTCAAACGGTCAAACTCGGCTGAGTAAGGCGTTTTTTGCCGAGCTTCCTCCAACTCCATCGCGGTAACAAGACCCTTTTTATAAAGCGTTTCGGGGTCAATAAAAAACTGGTTACCGCCAAAAGCTGAATAGGACTTGTAGGGTGAATTGCAATCGTCCACCATACCGAACGGCAGTACCTGCCAGTACTTAAAACCGCAGTCCTTTAAAAAATCAACGAACTCAAATGCATTCTTGCCGAAGTTGCCGATCGAATAATCACCCGGCAACGACGATACGTGCATCAAAACTCCACTTGCTCTGCTCATAAACTACTTTCCCTTATTTTCCTTGCCGTTGTGTTCGAAGAGGCTCGGCTCCTCGGCAACCTCAATATAATACTTATCTTTTTTTGAATTTGATCTCGGCAATTTGAAGCCAAAATCAAAACTCTGTTTTCCCATATAAAGTGCGGAACTGACAATGGCCGTCAACGGAATGGTAAGCAATATTCCGATGCTTCCGACCAACATCTGCAACACCTCGGTGACAACGTACTCGGTGCTGAAAAGTTCATGAAGAGACGTACCGATATTAAGAAGTATGACCGTCGTGGCAACCTCACATCCGATATAAGCCAGCACCAGAGTGTTTGCCATAGTGCCCATAATATCACGGCCGATGGTGATGCCCGACTTGACAAGTCCTTTGAAGGTGGGTGTTTCGACCTGGTCGTGAATCTCTTTTAAAGAAGACGAAATGGAAACCGAAACGTCCATAACCGCACCCAAAGAGCCCAAAATTATACCTGCAAAGGTCAATGATTTTAAGTTCACACCCAAGGTCTTAAGGTTCATAACGGTGGTTATATCCTCAGTCGCAACGCCTGTCAGGTGTAAAAATGCCGACGATAAAAGCACCAGCAGACCCGCGACTGCAACGCCGCTTGAGCAACCGATAATAGCCGCCAATGTCTTTTTGCTATAGCCGCTGACAATAACCAAAGTCATTATAATTATGTATACACAACAAAGTATCGACCATAAATACGGGTTGAATCCGCTTAAAATAGACGGAACAAAAACCAGGAACACCGCGTAGCAGGTCAAAGTAAGAGTTACGACCGTTTTAAGACCCTTGGTTCTGCCGAAAGCGATGAGCAAAACGGCAAAGGCGACAGCCAAAACCATCAACGGAGTGACGCGGTTATAGCCCGCAAAGAGCCACGACGGCTCGATTTCCCGGTCCGACTCTTCTTCCATCGGCGGCATCACCAGAATTCTATCGCCGACGCCGACAGCATCTAAGGTTATTATTTCGGCCGCTAAGTTTTCCTGGGTCACAACAACGGTCTTGCCCTCATACTGACCGTCGGTTATTTCGCATTTAAAAATGACCGTTTCATTAACACCGATGACATTCCCGTAATCGTCCAGCTGATCATAAGCATCCTCATAAACTATCTCGGTGACGACCGCAGGATAAGAAGCCCCGTCCCCTGCAAAAACGGTCTTTTCGTCAAAAACAAAATAATTGGCGATGATCGGCAGAGCAATAAGCACAACCACTGATACTGCATATATAATGAAGTTCTTAATGTCAAACTGTTTGTTTCCGAGTTCTTTTTGCAAACAGAACACCTCACAAAATAATATATAATTATTTTAACACACATTAGAGCCTCGGTCAACAAAAGATAAATTAAATATCGAATTTATCGTCTTTATCATGGCGCCGCGACTTTTGAAAAACAAACAGTTCGCCGTTGCGGTCGGCGGTGCACAAAAACACATCTTTAATATCTTTGATCTTATTTTGCTTTAGTTTGGTTTCAAGCCACTGCTCATTAAATCCCAACCGCTTAATATTTCCCCATAAAATCTTGCCGTCAATAATTATATTGCTGAAAAGGCTTTCCTTTTGCGGCACAATATTCAGATCATCAGCGGTCGGCGGTTTTTTAGAAGCATACGGCAAAATACTTATTCGGCCGTTTGATTCGCCGATGGCCGTTTCTATTTCGCTGATATCAAAATAACCCTGAAGTCGGCACTGCATTAAAAATTCGTTTACGTCGATCTTTGCTTTTCTGAAGTTACGGTCTATCAGTTTTCCGTTCTCCATAAGCAAAACAGATCTGCCCTCAACAAAGCGGCGGAGTTTTAAAGATTTCTCGGTGACTATTGCCAACATAATGACCGCACCCGCGTAGACTATCATAGCAACAAGCGGTTGAATTATATCGCCGGGTTCGGACACCGCTAATTCCGATGCTATCGAGCCTATAGTAATACTGTTGATATAATCAAACATATTCATCTGCGATATAGCTCGGTTGCCGATCAACTTAGTAAGAATAAACATCACTATGACCGAGATCACCGCGGTCAGTATCGATTCAAGGACCTCTGTAATCAATAAAAACACCCTCTCTAAGGTTAGTTTGGGTAATGGAAAGCAAAATAATAATAAATAGTTTGATTTTTCTGAAATTTGTGGTAAAATATTTTTTGCGAGTGGATCGGACGGCTGCGGGAGACATTATTGTCCCTGAGGAAAGTCCGGGCTTCTAAGGGAAGGATAACGGCTAACGGCCGCCGAGGGTGACCTTAGGGAAAGTGCAACAGAGATATACCGCCTGTTTTACAGGTAAGGGTGGAAAGGCGAGGTAAGAGCTCACCGGCTGACGGGGAACCGTGCAGTCCTGTAAACCCTATCCGAAGCAACATCGACTACGGCTATACGTATCCCTTCGTGCCGTGACAGATGGCGTGAGCGTTACGGCAACGTAACGCCAAGAAAGATAGTCGTCCAAGACAGAACCCGGCTTACAGATCCAGTCGTACCAAAAAGACCCTGTGCAATTAATTGCACAGGGTCTTTTTTATTTTAATGTAATTGTTATGAGTAATGATGGCTCGTAACACTCGGTATGTTCGTGTGTGACCTTAGCGTAATAACGTAGATCCTTGCCGTCAACGGCTATGCAGTTACCGTTAATATTCACACGTTCGGTAATATCAACAGCTGAGTCGCTTAACAAGCTCTGAGCCCAAATAACAGCATTCTCAGGTATTTTCTCGGGATACTCAAATATAAGGCTATTAAACACACCGAACACGCCGACCTTAGTCGACAGTTTCTTTGGAAAAACAGTAACGTCGGCCAGTGCATTTATATAAACGTTCGGATCAACGGTTCTCGGCAATGCAGCAACAGCCAAAGCATCCTCCTTTGGGTGTTTTGAAGCAACGACATACGGCTCGGTGTCACCCACTGCCTCTACTTTCGGCAACCTTGTATTTCTTGCCATAATGGCAGGAGCGGTCACCTTATGAAGTTTATTTGAGAAATCAACCCAACTCGCGGCTTTGCGATCAAAATAATGAGAATCGGTAAGTTCATGCTCGGAACGAATATAATTCGACTCCGAGGCGGCAAACGGCGGTGCTATCCTCTGCCAACGAAGCACAGCTTCGACTTCCTTACGACCATACATAATTCCCAAATTGAGTCCGAGACCAGCGGCGATAAATGACATCCACTCGACGTTAATATATCCTTTACAGCCGCATTTGTAATCTATGTCGGCTGACAGCAACAGATCAACTCTTTTAAGAGTCTCGACATACTCAAACGGTCGCAATATATCATAAGTACGGAAAACATCGCTGAATTCCAAATACTCTGGGAATCTTTTTGCTACGGGTTTGTTTTGATCGTTATAATCCGCGAACACGCCGCAAGGATATGCATGCTCTATAAGCATGTCGGGCGATACTTTATGACAACATTCGGTCATTATTGCGCGGTACTTTGCATCACGCATATATATGCCCCAATCAACCTTCCAATAACAGATACCAGCCTTTTGGCACATCAATGCTTTGTCTTCCCAATATCGGCGGACGTCATCGTAATCAAGGTCACCGTTTTCATCCAATTTGCCGTAGTTGGGAGAAACCCACAGACCGAGACCGCAATATCCGAGTTCCTTAATTTTCTTAGACATATTTAGAAGTCGCTCCAAAGGTGCAGAACCTAAAGACGCGAATTTTTCAGGGTCAGGATAAAGTGATCCGTAAAATTCTTCCCCGCCGTGATGCTCCGATCCGTAAGGCACGTCCCAGCCGTCATCCAGCATAAATAAAAGTCCCGAACGATACTCCTTGGAATAAAAATGATACAACGACTCATCACCGAAAAGGTGCTGCTCATTTAAAGCGTCACGCATATCAGAACAGGTTTTTCCTGTGATGCCGAACTTTCGGGCAACCTCAGCCTGCCTTGACCAGGAACAAAGATAATTTCCGTTAAATGTGGACTTTTCGGGAATAAAGTTTATCTTCATTTTCTTCATACCAATGTCGTCTCCGATTCTGCCCGCGTCGCCTGTCAACGACATCACGGCAAAAGAATCGCCCTTGTCGGAAGTTTGTTTTCCCGCCGTCATCAAAGCATCGACCGTAGTCGAGAGCAAGGCGGCCAGTTTTACAAGTAAAGCCGAACGCGGTCTCGAATCGCCGTTTTCCCAACGGGAAATCGCTTTATCGGTAACACCGATTCTTTCTCCCAATTCCTTTTGCGACAGTCCCTTAGCCTTTCTCAGCCTTAAAAGATGATCGCCGAACGCATAATCTCTCATAACTGCCACCTCCGTTATGATCTTATTATACGATTCCACCATTTCTGATTTCAACTGGAATTTGCAAAAAAATCTCTCGCAAAAATAGAGTTTGGTTCAATTATCAAGGTCAGATGCTGATTTAGGGTGCCACGGCAGATTCTTAAGCACTATGACCGTCATTGGAACAAGCAATACTCCTACACCGCCGAAGAGCCGTAACCCCACCACCACCGAAAAGAGCATTATAAGCGGATGAACACCCACTTTACCGCCGACTATCTTGGGTTCGATAAAGTTGCGAACTGCCGTTATTATAAGGTAAAGCACCGCCAAGCCCACCGCGTTTTTAATGTCGCCGTTCAACGCGGAAACAACTCCCCACGGTATAAGCACCATACCGCACCCTAAAACAGGCAAAATATCGACAAGGCTTATGACTATGCTTAAGATCAACGCGTATTTTGAACCCAAAAGGCTCAGCCCCAAAAACAGTTCCGTAAATGTTATCAAAAGAATTATCAGGTAACTTCGAAGTATCTTCAAAAGGTTGCCGAAGCAGACATCCTTTAATTCGATTATTCGCGACAATCCGGTTTTGGAAAGATTGTCGATAAACAATTTGCGAATATCATCGTAATCGGCCGCGAAGTATGCACTGGCCACCACGGTCACTATCAACGACAAAAGAAACGTCGGAACTCCTGCCGCTAAGGTTCCTGCAAATGACGCGAGAAACGAGGTCAGGTTTTCGGTCAGCGATTCTAACGCGACCTGCGGTATACCCTGGAACGTGCCGTTGGAACCCGATACGTTCCCTAAAGCGGAGTTTATTTTAAAACTCAGCGAATTCCACACCTCGGTTACCTTGTTTAAAAACTGCGGCAAAGACGCAACAACACTGTCCAGTTGCTTGAACGCCGCAAAAATGATCAGAAACAGAAGTCCCGATACGAGAATATAAAACGCCAGCACTACCAGCACAGCAACCGGCTTGCGTTTGAGATGTAAACAGCGGCAGACCGCATCGGTCACACCCTTTAAAGCCACCACGACCAAAATCGCCAGAGAGAAAGGCAACAATACGCCCGACAAAAGCTTTAAGACTATGAACCATAGTGCGAAACCCACTGCTACGACTGCAACATTTATTAAAAATCGTTTTCGGCGGTCGATATCCATTGAGCACTCCTTATATATGCATATTTTACTGAAATTACCTGCATTTTTGTTCCATTATAATTATGTTCAAAAAGATTTTAAAATATTAAAAATAACACTTGCAAAAGTCGACAGTTTGTGATATAGTGTTTTTTATCGAAATACAGTGTGTTTGGCAGGTGGAAAAATTGAGCTCCAAAATGTTGCTTATAAACGCCAACGTTTTGCCCGATGTTTACCCGAAAGTCATTAAGGCAAAAAAGCTTTTAGCCTCGGGCGAAGTGAAGTCAGCAAGCGAAGCTTGCGCGCTCTGCGGAATATCCAGAAGTGCCTTCTACAAATACAAAGACTATGTATTTGAATATTCGCATCCGTTGGGTGAGGTCATTTCTCTACACGCGGTACTTCGCGACAAAGCCGGCGTGCTTTCCCTACTCTTGCAGGAACTTTACAACCGCGGCGGTAATATCTTAACAGTAAGTCAAGGGTTGCCCGCATCGGGTGTGGCTTCCGTTTCGGTCTCTTTAAGGCTTCCTGTTGACACAGTCGGACAAACGGATATTTTAACAGAAATTAAAAAAATTGACGGTGTCGTGTCGGTCAAACAGCTGCACGGCGAATAGAATATAAGGAGAAGCATAATGGTAAATGTTGCAATTATGGGTCACGGCGTTGTGGGTTCGGGCGTTGCCGAGGTTCTTTTGAAAAATTCCGAACTGATTGCCAAAAAGGCAAAGAATGAGATCCGGATCAAACACATTCTGGACTTAAGGGACTTCCCCGAAATCCCTTACAGTGACTTGTTCACTAAGGATTTTAATGATATAATAAGCGATGATGATGTCAAGGTCGTTGCCGAGGTCATGGGTGGACTGCACCCGGCTTACGAATTTACCAAGCAATGCCTTATGGCCGGCAAAAGCGTTGTGACCTCGAATAAAGAACTTGTCGCGACATACGGTGCCGAATTGTTGGCACTGGCTGAAGAAAATAATGTGAACTACCTTTTTGAAGCCAGCGTCGGCGGCGGTATACCCGTTCTCCGTCCTATCGCTCAGTGCCTTGCGGCTAACGATCTTTATGAGGTCGAGGGTATTTTGAACGGCACCACCAACTTTATTCTGACCAGAATGATATCCGACGGAATGAGTTTTGAGGACGCTCTTAAAATGGCTCAGGATCTGGGATATGCCGAAAAAGATCCCACCGCTGATATTGAGGGTCACGATGCCTGCCGCAAGATCTGCATCTTGGCGGCGTTGGCGTTCGGTAAACACGTTTATCCAAACAGCGTTTACACTGAGGGCATTACAAAGATCACCTCGGCCGACGCAGCTTATGCTGATTTTGCCGACTGTGCCATCAAACTCATCGGCCATGCAAAACTGCTGGACGACGGAAAATGCACCGTCGCCGTCTACCCTGCTTTTGTAAGTCGAAAAAATCAGTTGGCTCACGTCAACGATGTTTTCAACGCTATTACCGTTAAGGGTGATGCTATCGGAAACGCTATGTTCTACGGACCCGGTGCAGGCAAATTGCCGACCGCCAGTGCCGTTGTTGCTGATATCATAGACTGTGTTAAACATCTGCACGCGAGAAAGTATCTCTCATGGGATGACTGTGACGCCGATTACATCGCCGACCACAGAAAAGACACCGTTCGTATGTATGTGCGACTCGGTTACACGGGCGAAAGACCGGCAGTTATTGAAAGTATTACATCTCTATTCGGTCAGATCAAAGTTCTTGGCCGTCAAGGCGAGCCGAGTGATGAGCTGGCGTTCATTACTCCCTTCGCTTCAGAAGAAGCAATTTTTTCTCAGTTGGGCACATTAAAGAACTGCCAGGTTCTCTCGACTTTGCGTATGCTTGACTGATCTAATATTCGGAGGTAAATTAAAATGGCATTAATGGTTAAAAAGTTCGGCGGCTCCTCGGTCGCCAACGCCGAAAGAGTCTTCAACGTTGCAAGGATCATCACTGAAGACTACAAAAAAGGCAACGACGTTGTGGTAGTTGTTTCCGCTCAAGGCGATACTACCGACGATCTTATCGCGAAGGCAAAGGAGATCAATCCTCTCTCTCCCTCAAAACGTGAGATGGATATGCTGCTCTCGGCCGGTGAACAGATCTCTATTTCGTTGCTCGCAATGGCTATCGAAAAATTAGGATTCCCCGTTGTGTCACTCCTTGGCTGGCAGGCAGGCTTCATTACCGACACTAAACACAGCCTTGCCCGCATTAAAAAGGTCAATGTCGAGCGTCTTAAAAACGAGCTTGACAAACACAACATCATTATCGTTGCCGGCTTCCAGGGTATCAACAAGTATGATGATATCACTACATTAGGCCGCGGCGGTTCGGATACAAGCGCTGTTGCTTTAGCCGCCACGCTCAAAGCAGACGTTTGTCAGATCTACACCGATGTTGACGGTGTTTACACCGCCGACCCGAGAAAGGTCACCGGTACAAAAAAAATGGACGAAATAACCTATGACGAAATGTTGGAGCTTGCAACCTTGGGTGCTCAGGTTCTCAACAACCGTTCGGTCGAAATGGCTAAGAAGTATAATGTTGAGCTTGAGGTTCTTTCAAGTCTCGAAAACAAACCCGGAACTATTGTTAAGGAGAAGGTAAAAATGGAAAAAATGCTCATCAAAGGCGTCGCTTGCGACAAAGATATAATTTTGGTTTCTATTGTAGGACTCAAAGACACTCCCGGTGTCGCATTTAAGGTATTCAATGAATTAGGCAAGAAGAATGTCAATATCGACATCATTCTGCAGTCGGTCGGTCGTGACGGTACTAAGGACATCACCTTCACCGCACCTGTAAATCAGAAGGATGAAGTTCTTGAGGCATTGGAAAACATTCGTCCTCTCTTGAATTTTGACAAAGTTGTTGTGAACGACAAGATCGGCAAGGTTTCGATCGTCGGTGCCGGTATGGAGACCCATCCCGGCGTTGCTTCCAAGATGTTTGAGGCTCTGTCGGATGCAGGCATCAACATCCACATGATCTCCACCAGCGAGATCAAGATCTCGGTCCTTATCGACGAGGAATACTGCAACAAGGCAGTGCAGTACGTTCACGACGCATTTATCGACTAAATATCTTGAAAACCTCTGTGAAAACAGAGGTTTTTTATTGACTTTTTTCTGTTTTAGGTTCATAATAATAAAAACGCTTTAAAAGAGGTGAGGAAATGGACACGGGTAACAGTAGTACGAGTGCAAAGCCCCGAAGTAGTAATTGTGACACGGCCTTTGTCCGTTTCGGTTACTGACTTTAAGACATTGCGCTCCTTTTACTGTACATAACATTAAAAGGGAGTGACACAAATGGAATTCACAAATGAACTTTTCGATGAACTTTACGAGTTTGTTGAAACAAAGCAACTCAAAAAGCTCCGTGAGATCTTATCAGAATTGAACCCTGCCGACGCGGCATTGTTTTTCGACCGATTGGAAGAAAAAAACATACCGATAGTTTTCCGCATTCTGCCTAAAGACTTGGCCGGCGAAACCTTCTCGTATATGGATCCCGAATCGCAGGAATTATTGATAAGATCCTTCAACGATAATGAGTTAAGACAGATAATCAACGATATGTATCTCGATGACGTTGTCGATGTTATCGAGGAAATGCCGGCGAATGTGGTCGCAAGAATTTTGCAGACCGCAAACCAGAATACCCGACAACAGCTCAATGAACTGCTCAAGTATCCGGAAGACAGTGCCGGCAGCATTATGACGGTTGAGTATGTTTCGCTTAACAAAAACAAGACCGTGGCAGAGGCGTTTCAGAAGATCCGCCGTGAGGGTATCGACAAGGAAACGGTCTATACCTGCTATGTCACCGAAAAACGCAAGCTTATCGGTACCGTTTCGGTAAAAGACCTGCTGTTGGCCGACGAAGAGGAATCGGTCGGTAATATTATGGTCTCCAACGTTCCCGCAGTCGATGCTTATGAGGACAAGGAAGAGGTTGCCAAAGCCTTCTCGAAATACGACGTTCTGGCACTTCCCGTTGTCGATAAGGACGGCAGGATCGTCGGTATCGTCACGGTCGACGATGCTATTGACGTTATTGAAGAGGAAGCCACCGAGGATATCGAGAAGATCGCGGCTATCACGCCGAGTGACCGTCCGTATCTCAAGTCAAGCGCCGCAAGCCTTTGGTTACAGCGTATTCCCTGGCTCGTGCTTTTGATGGTCTCGGCAACCTTCACGGGTGCTATCATAACCTCTTTTGAGGATGCACTGCAAGCCTTCCCTGCACTCATCGCCTTTATTCCGATGCTGATGGGAACAGGCGGTAACGCCGGCGGTCAGGCATCGGTAACAGTTATCCGCGGTCTGGCTTTGGAAGAGATCCGAATGGGTGATGTGTTCAAAGTCCTTTGGAAAGAGATCAGAGTATCGGTCATGTGCGGTGTTGTGCTGGCGGTGCTGAATTTTATCAAGATCATTGTTGTTGACAATCTCATTTTCGGCAGCGGCATCACAACTTTGGAAAACCTGACCGTTTCGCTGACGCTTGTGGTTGTCGTCTTCTCTGCCAAGGTCATCGGAAGTACCTTGCCGATCGGTGCAAAGCGTATCGGTCTTGACCCCGCGGTCATGGCCAGTCCGCTTATCACAACGGTAGTCGATGCTATTTCGCTTATCGTTTACTTTGCTATTGCCACGCAGGTTTTAACGATCTGATTCTATTCGCTCTGTACCGAGTATGGAGCGAATTTTATTATATTCTTAAGTTTTTCATACTGCGAGGCCGGCCTACATTTGAAATCTCGCCTAATAAAATTAAGCGTGTCTATTTTTATGAGGAAAATCGACCGGAAAACTTATTTTATTAAGGTGGGGATAAATTTTCACAGTTTTTAAGGCGGTTTGATTGACTTTTACCGGTATAGTGGTATAATTGTTTGCATAATTTAGATTAATTGATATCACTGTAGGAGATTGAGATGAATATTACAGAGATTTTCGGTTGCGAAGTTTTCAATGAAGCAGTAATGAAAGAAAAACTGCCAAAGGAAACCTATAAGCTGCTCAAAAAAACTATACACGACGGAAAACCCTTGGACTTAGGCGTTGCCAACACCGTCGCAAATGCGATGAAGGATTGGGCCATTGAGAAGGGTGCGACCCATTATACCCATTGGTTCCAGCCGATGACCGGTTTCACCGCCGAAAAGCACGACAGTTTTATCACTCCGACTGAGGACGGACATATTATTATGGAATTCTCGGGCAAGGAGCTTATCAAGGGCGAATCCGACGCTTCTTCTTTCCCTTCAGGCGGTCTGCGTGACACCTGCGAGGCAAGAGGTTACACCGCGTGGGATCCGACCTCATGTGCCTTTGTAAAAGACGGCACTCTCTGCATCCCGACCGCCTTCTGTTCTTACACCGGTGATGCTTTGGATAAGAAAACTCCCCTGCTCCGCTCAATGTCGGCTTTAGAGATTCAGGCTTTAAGGATCTTGCGTTTGTTCGGTAATACCACCGCAAAGCGTGTTATCACCACAGTCGGACCCGAGCAGGAGTATTTCCTTATTGACAAAAAGTATTACGATGAGCGTAAAGACCTCATCTACTGCGGCAGGACCCTCTTCGGTGCACCTGCACCTAAGGGTCAAGAGATGGAGGATCACTACTTCGGTGCTCTTAAACCGCGGATCTCAGCCTTTATGCAGGAGTTGGACCGCGAGCTTTGGAAGTTGGGCGTTTTGGCTAAGACAAAGCACAACGAAGCCGCACCTGCTCAGCACGAGCTTGCACCTATCTTCAGCACCACCAACGTAGCTGTCGACCACAACCAGATCACGATGGAGACTTTAAAAAAGGTCGCCAACCGTCACGGACTTGTCTGCCTTTTGCACGAAAAACCTTTCGAGGGCATCAACGGCAGCGGTAAGCACAACAACTGGTCGATGTCGACCGATACAGGATTAAATCTTCTTGATCCCGGTAAGACTCCTTCGGAAAACGCCCAGTTTTTGCTTTTCTTAGCGGCTGTTATCAAGGCTGTTGACGAGTATCAGGGTATGATGCGTGTATCAGTTGCTTCTGCGGGCAACGACCACCGTTTGGGTGGCGGCGAAGCACCTCCTGCCATCGTTTCGATCTTCTTAGGCGATGAGCTTGAAGCCATTTTCGACGCTATCGAGAATGATACCGCTTATGAGGATCTTAAATCCTCCAAAATGAAGTTGGGCGTTGATATTCTGCCGGCCATTCCCAGAGACAACACCGACCGCAACCGCACTTCTCCCTTTGCCTTTACCGGTAACAAGTTCGAGTTCAGAATGTTAGGCTCAGCCGCATCGGTGGCCGACCCCAACATCGTACTCAACACCATTACCGCCGAGATACTGATGCAGTTTGCTGACGAACTTGAAGAAGCTCACGACTTCACAACAGCTGTAAACGATATCGTCAAGCGTACTATCAAGAACCACAAACGCATTATCTTCAACGGCAACGGCTACTCCGACGAATGGCGTGAAGAGGCTAAAAAGAAAGGTCTTCTCAACCTCGAGTCGACCGTTGATGCTCTTCCGGTTATGATCGAGCCTAAGAACATTGAAGTTTTCGTTCGCCACAAGGTTTTCAGCGAGACCGAGATCCGTTCGAGATATGAGATCCAGTTGGAAAACTACGCAAAGATCATTAATATCGAGGCACTTACTGCCATTGATATGGTCAGAAAGGAGTACATTCCTGCCATCATCAAGTACTCGACCACTGTAGCACTGGCCGTCAACTCGAAGTCGGTTCACGATATTCCTTGCAGAACCGAGATCGACATTATGAAGAAACTGTCTATGCTGACCGATATTATGTACGACAAGGTCGCAGAGATCGAATCACTCGACCGCAAAGCGAGCGAACTCGCAGGCAAGGAACGAGCTGACCTGTTCCGCAAGTCTGTCATTCCTGCCATGGCAGAACTCAGACGTGCCGTTGACGAGGCCGAAAAGATCACATCAAAGAAATTCTGGCCGGTTCCCTCTTACGGCGATCTGATTTTTAAAATTTAAATTTTAAGACCCTTTCCTTGCAGGAAAGGGTCTTTTTTCAACTGTTCTGATTCATTGCACAAGACTGGAATTTCTGTTTAGCCTGCTCAATTTTCTGACTTTCGGCATCTGCCGGACTATACCAACCGTTGGCCGACATCTCGGAGAAAAGCTCCGACTGGATCTTGTGCTCCTCGTTCAAAATGTTCATAACATCGGTGTGCATAGCCATTGTGGCACACTCATCGGCAAACATAGAATAGTTAAGATCAGTGTGCTTCTGCAAAGTAAGCATTTCCTCAAGAATCTGTTTATCCATAGCTTTCTCCTTAATTCAAGTGTGACAACAAGGTGTTGTAGTGATTTTCGTGTTTTGCGGCGATCTCGATAAGTTTAGATTGGATCTTCGAATCGTTGACATTCTGTGCGGCGTTTCTGTACTTGCTGATGAGCAGCTGCTCAAGTGTCAACTGGTCCTCTATCCAGGAAAGTTCTTTTTCGGTAATCGGCATTTTCAGTCCTCCTTAAAGTTTCTATGATTATTATTTGAGGACTGATATTAAATATACAAAAAACTTCCGCATTTTCGTGCGGAAGTTTTTTTAAAATTTTAAAAATTCAATCGGCGTAATTAAAGCCGGTTTCAAGCGCCTTCAAGTTGTAATCCAACAACTCGGCACGCTTTGCGGAAACGACCTTTTTGAGAGCACCCTCGATCTCGTCGAACGAGATGATACCTGTCTCCTTGATCATCTTGCCAACCATTATCATATTGGCAAGGGTCGGAATGCCTGCATCCTTGGCAAGCTTGGTGGCAGGAATGTAGAAAGCGTCAACATCGGTACGCTGAACCTTGCGGTCAATGAGGGTCGAATCAACGAAGATCTTACCGCCCAAAACCACCGCATCCTCGTATTTATCGAGCGAAGGAAGGTTCATAACCATCAGCACATCGGGAGTAGAAACGATTGGAGAACCAACGGGAGTATCGCTGACGATAACACTGCAGTTAGCAGTACCGCCACGCATCTCAGGACCGTAAGACGGCAACCAGCTGATCTCCTTATTCTCCAAAAGACCCTTGTAGGCGATAAACTTACCCGCAAAGAGAACACCCTGACCGCCGAAACCTGCTATAAGAAGTTGAACTGTACTCATTTCTGTTCCTCCTTGACCGCACTTCTGTCCTTATAAACACCCAAAGGATAGTAAGGAATCATCTTTTCGTCGATCCACTCCAACGCCTTTTCAGGAGTCATACCCCAGTTGGTAGGACAAGATGAAACGACCTCGATAAGCGAGAAGCCCTTGCCCTCTACCTGGTTCTGGAAAGCCTTTTTGATGGCCTTTTTTGCGGCCAATACGTTCTTAACATTGTTGACGGCAACACGCTGAATGAACTCAGGACCGTCCAAAGTGGCAAGCATTTCGGAAACACGGATCGGGAAACCGACGGTGTTGGTGTCACGACCGTAAGGAGAGGTCTGGGTAACCTGACCGGGCAAAGAAGTCGGAGCCATCTGACCGCCGGTCATACCGTAGATCGCATTGTTGACGAAAATGACGGTGATATTTTCATTTCTTGTTGCGGCGTGAACAGTCTCGGCCATACCGATAGATGCCAAGTCGCCGTCGCCCTGATATGTAAAGATAATATTTTCGGGAAGCGCACGTTTTAAGCCGGTTGCAACAGCAGGTGCACGACCGTGAGCAGCTTCAACCATATCACAAGCGAAATAATTGTAAGCCATAACGGCACAGCCAACAGGAGCTACGCCGATAGTTTTGCCTTCAATTCCAAGATCGTCAATAGCCTCAGCAACAAGGCGATGAATAATACCGTGAGTGCAACCGGGACAATAATGAAGCGGTGCATCGGTCAATGACTTAGGTTTTTCGAATACTACCATTACTTGTTACCTCCTGCTACAGATTTGATGGCGGCCAATACTTCCTCGGGACTAGGAATCATACCGCCGGTGCGGTTGCAGAGTGTAACCGGCTTTTTGCAACCGGTTGCCAACTGAACATCCTCGATCATCTGACCCATCGAAAGCTCAACCGAGATGAATGCCTTAACCTTATCGGCGGCCTCGGCAAACGGCTTTTTCGGGAACGGCCAGAGAGTAATAGGACGGATCATACCAACCTTGATGCCCTCGGCCCTGGCAGCCATGATCGCATTCTTAGCAACACGTGCGGCAATACCGAAAGCAGCAATACAGTATTCAGCATCATCCATCATAAAGGACTCATAAAGGGTCTCGTTCTCTTCAACCTGCTTATAGCGCTCAAAACGCTCGAAGTTGGTCTTCTCAAGCTCATCGGGCTGGAGATAGAGAGAATTAATAATGTTATGCGGTCGTTCGCACTTAGTACCTGTAACGGCCCAAGGCTTATTCTTATCATAATCGGTGGGTTCAGGCAAAACTACGGGTTCCATCATCTGGCCCATAGTACCGTCGGCAAGAATCATAGCCGGCATACGGTATTTATCAGCCAGATCGAAGCACTTTGCAGTCATATCAGCCATTTCCTGAACCGAAGCAGGAGCCATAACGATAAGTCTGTAATCACCGTGACCGCCACCGCGGGTTGCCTGGAAATAGTCCGACTGAGAAGGCTGAATACCGCCAAGGCCGGGACCGCCGCGCTGAACGTTAACGATGAGAGCCGGAAGGTCGGAGCCTGCAAGGTAAGAAATACCTTCGCCTTTTAGCGAGATACCGGGGCTGGATGACGAGGTCATAACTCTAAGACCCGTACCTGCAACGCCGTAGACCATATTGATAGCGGCAATTTCACTCTCAGCCTGAAGGAACACGCCGCCGATTTTCGGCATACGCTTTGCCATATAAGCGGCGATCTCAGTCTGAGGAGTAATGGGGTAACCGAAATAGTGCATACAGCCTGCTCTGATGGCGGCTTCTGCGATAGCTTCGTTACCCTTCATAAGTACCTTTTCTGCCATAATACCCACCTCACTTCTCAACGGTGATTACACAGTCAGGGCACATGGTTGCGCAGAATGCACAGCCGATGCACTTATCCTGATCGATAACCTCCGCAGGAGAATGTCCTTTCTTATTGATTTTGCCCTGGGCCAATTTTACAATGCCCTTGGGACAGGCTGTAACACAAAGTCCACAGCCCTTGCAAAGATCGGTATTAAATGTAACCTTTGCCATACTTTGATCCCCTCTTTAAAAAAGTTTTTTCTGTAAATCTAATGGGAAAATGTTGCCTAACGCACTCTTAAGAGTTTCGGCAACAGTTCTTTCTGCTGTTGTGAAAATTACGGGCAGTCCCGATATCTTCGACAGTTCCTCTGCCCTTTTAACCGTTGCCAACACGTCATCAGGCGTCGTATCAGCGCCCACATTTGAGTTATTGACAATAGCGGTAAACTTGATTCCGCCTGCTAATTCTATCTCGCGCATAACCTCTAAAGCCTCGGCGGCGGTCGTCGTCAACGGTCGGTAGAAGTTGGCGACGAAGATCATCTCATAATCATTTTCTTCTAAGATCGACGGCGTATATCGGCCTAAAGCATAAGCTCCGCGGTCGTCACCGCCGATATCGAGCACCGCAAATTTTGTGCGGTCCTGCACGATTTTATAGGTTTCCTGAGGCAAACTCGGCAGATCAACGTTGGAATTGGCGAACGCGGGTGATATCAGTTCGATACCTGCCTCGGACAGTTCTTTCGCGCTGTCCTTGGTTCTGAAATACGGGTTGACGATATCAAGGTCGGCAATTATGACCTCTTTACCGTTTGCCCTCAAGTTCAACGCGTAATTGACCGCGATATTTGTCTTGCCGCTACCGTAGTGGCCTGCAAAAAGCGTTATTCTTTTCATATTAACACCTTACAGTTTATTACGCTGGATCTTGCCGCTTGTAGTCTTGGGCAACTCGTCACGGAAAACAACGATTCTCGGATATTTATAAGGAGCGGTTCGGTTCTTAACGTAGGTTTGAACTTCCTTTTTAAGTTCCTCGGAAGGAGCCGTGCCTTTCGTCAACACGATGGAAGCCTTGACGACCTGACCTCTCACCTCATCGGGTGCCGCAGAAACGCCGCACTCCAGAACAAAGGGCAGCTCCATAATAACATTTTCGATCTCAAAAGGTCCGATGCGATAACCCGACGACTTAATAACGTCGTCAACACGACCGACATACCAGAAGTAGCCGTCCTCGTCACACCAAGCAGTATCACCGGTGTGATAATAACCGTCGTGCCATACCTCTTTGGTCTTTTCTTCGTCCTTATAGTAACCACAGAACAGACCGCAAGGTACCTTGTCAGCAGTCTTGATACAGATCTCACCGACCTCGCCGATCGCAGCCTCTTTGCCGTCGGCATCGAGAAGATGAATATCATAAAGCGGAACGGGTTTGCCCATCGAACCAAGTCGAACCTTAGTGCCCACAAGGTTAGCCAATGCACAGGTGGTCTCGGTCTGACCGAAGCCTTCCATGATCTTAAGTCCCGTAGCCTGCTCAAACTGGCGGAAGACCTCGGGATTCAACGCCTCACCCGCAGTGGTCATATGCTCAACGGAAGAAAGGTCGTATTTCGACAGATCCTCTTTTACAAGCATTCTGAGCATCGTAGGCGGCGCGCAGAAGGTGGTTATATTGTACTTTGCAAACATCGGAAGTATCTCAGAAGCCTGGAAACGGTCAAAGTCATAAACAAACATACCCGCTTCGCAGAGCCACTGACCGTAGATCTTACCCCAGGCGGCCTTAGCCCAACCGGTGTCCGAAATGGTAAAATGCAGTCCGTCGGGATTCACGCAATGCCAGTATTTGGCAGTAATAAAATGTCCGAACGGATATTTAAAGTTATGAGTTGCGATCTTGGGATTGCCGGTAGTACCCGAAGTGAAGTACATAAGCATCATATCATCGCCGCAAGCGGTATCCTCGGTACGCTCGAACTTGCCGCTAAAGAGAGAATACTCTTCATCGAAGTTTCTCCAGCCGTCACGTGTTCCGCCGACCATAATCTTAGTCTCGAGTGACGGACAATGCTCTGCCGCAATATCGACTTCGTTAGCCACACCGTCATCAGCAGTGCAAACGATAGCCTTAACACCTGCGGTGTTTACGCGATATGTAATATCGTGCTCTTTAAGCTGATTGGTCGCAGGGATAGCGATAGCACCCAGTTTATGAAGGGCCATAATGGTAAACCAGAACTGATAATGCCGCTTCAAAATAAGCATTACTCGGTCGCCCTTCTTAATGCCGAGCGACTTTAAGTAGTTGGCGGTCTGCGAAGATGCGCGCTTGATATCCTTAAAGGTGAACCGACGCTCTGTGCCGTCCTTTGCAATATGCATCAAAGCGGTCTTATCAGGCTGTTCCTCACCCATTCGGTCAATAACATCAAAAGCAAAATTGAACTTATCAATATTTTTGAAGTCAATGCTCTGCAAAGCGCCCTTTTCGTTCTCTTCGGTGATGATATAATCCTCGTAAATACGCTTTCTCTCCGAAGCCTTAACAGGTTTTTTAGAAGCAGCGGTAAACTCCTTAACGCCACCGTGAGTAAGATTGCTTATAGGCTCGCCGGCAGGGTTCAGAACAATTGCATAGAAAATACAATCTTCACCCTCAACAGCGATCATACCGTGAGGCTTGTCACTATCGAAGTATATACTGTCACCCTCGTGCAGGACCTCGGTATGGTCGCCGACCTGGACCTTCAAAGCGCCTTTTATGATAATATCGCATTCCTGACCCTCGTGGCTGGTCAGTTCAATATCGGCATTTTCAGCCTCTTTACTATATGTAGCTACAACATACAACGGCTCGGCAATACGGTTTTTGAATGCACTCGCAAGGTTATAATAAACCATACCGTGTGCCTGTTCGATCTTCTGTCCATCACCGTTTCTTGTGACTGTATAACCTGCCAATCTCGGTGAAGAACCTTCGACAATATCGGTTACGTCAACCTTTAAAGCCAAAGCACATCTGTAAAGAAAAGCAAAGTTCAAGTCCCTCTCACCTGCTTCGCAGGCAAGATACTCGTCATAAGAAACACCGGTTTTAGCCGCCATTTCCTTAACGGTAAGGCCAACGATATCGCGAAGCTCCTTGATACGGTTGGCCATTTCCATAATTCTAATGTCGAGACCCGTAGTTCCCATTCAGTTTACCTCCATTAAAGGCAGAGCTTTAAATCAAAAAAACCCGCCTCAAAGATATAGTCCTTTGAGACGAGCTATAAGCAACTTATATCCCGCGGTACCACTCAAATTGCACGAGGCTCACACCCCGTACCACTCAGACTCACTCGAAGCCCTATGCATTAACGCAGCAGTTACGGAAAGGTTCTACTCGAGCTTTTAGCTCTTTCTTCCTTTCAGCTCGGAAGCTACAGACTGTAGAAACCTTAACATCGGCTCACACCAACCGCCGACTCTCTGAGGTATTGGTTTCAACGTCCTCTTCGTCATAGCCTTTTTAGTGAAACAATTATACCAAACAAAGATACCATTGTCAATACTATTAAGTTTGAAATTTTTACAAATTAGAGCTTATTTCGCTGGATTTTGCCGCTGATGGTCTTAGGTAACTCGTCGCGGAAAACAACAACTCGAGGATATTTATAAGGAGCGGTATGCTCTTTGACATACTGCTGGATCTCTTTTTTGAGTTCCTCGCTGGGCTCAGTACCCTTTGTAAGCACGACAGAAGCCTTAACCACCTGACCTCTTACCTCATCGGGTGCCGCCGAAACGCCACACTCCAATACATACGGAAGTTCCATAATAACACTTTCGATCTCGAAAGGTCCGATGCGATAGCCCGAAGACTTGATAACGTCATCAATACGGCTGACATACCAGAAGTATCCATCCTCGTCACGCCAAGCGGTATCGCCGGTGTGATACAATCCGTCATAAACAGCCTCATCGGTCTTTTCTTTGTCACGGTAGTACTCCTTGAACAAGCCGCAAGGAACGCCCTCATCCAAATGGATAACGATCTCGCCGACTTCACCGTTAGGCAACGAATTGCCGTCGGGATCAACGATATCGACCTTATACTGCGGACTTGCCATACCCATAGAACCAAGCTTAGGAACAGTGCCTACAAGGTTGGCAATGGTAAGTGTGGTTTCAGTCTGGCCGAAGCCTTCCATAATGGTAAGACCGGTGGCCAACTCGAACTGACGCGAGACCTCGGGGTTCAGCGCCTCACCCGCGGTGGTCATATGATGGATCGACGACAGATCGTACTTGGAAAGATCCTCTTTAATAAGCATTCTGAGCATCGTGGGCGGTGCGCAGAAGGTTGTGATATTGTATTTTGCGAACATCGGCAGAATGTCGGCGGCAGAGAAACGGTCGAAGTCATAAACAAAGACTGCGCCCTCGCAGAGCCACTGACCGTAAAGTTTGCCCCAAAGCGACTTGCCCCAGCCTGTATCGGAAATGGTTAAATGCAAACCGTCTCTCTCACAACAGTGCCAATACTTAGCGGTAACAAAATGACCCAGAGCATAGGTGTGCTTATGCGCGGCCATCTTAGGATTGCCGGTAGTGCCCGATGTAAAGAACATCAAAGCGGTATCGTCACCGCATGATGCATCATCGGTGCGGACAAATTTACCCGAGAAAAGGCTGTATTCAGCATCGAAATCATGCCAGCCTTCCTTAGAACCGCCGACTAAGATCTTGGTGGTAAGACCCGGGCATTCCAATGCGGCACGGTCAACGATATCCGAAACATCATCATCGGCAGTACAAAGAATTGCCGAAACACCTGCGGCATCGAAGCGATATTTGAAGTCGTGATCTTTAAGCTGATTAGTTGCAGGAATTGCGATAGCGCCCAGTTTATGAAGAGCAACCATTGCAAACCAGAATTGATAATGGCGTTTTAAAACGAGCATTACCCTGTCACCTCTCTTGATTCCAAGAGAAGTAAAATAATTGGCACACTGAGCCGAAGCACGCTTAATATCCTTGAAAGTAAAGCGGCGTTCGACGTGGTGTTTGTCAACGTGAAGCATAGCCAATTTATCGGGATAAGCATTAGCGATCTCATCAACTATATCGAAGCCGAAGTTAAAGGTCTCCTGATTGGGGAAAGAAATCGATTTTAAAGAGCCGTTTTCATCCTCTTCGACTTTCACGAACTTCTCGCAGATAAGCTTCTCGGTAGAACGGGCTTTAGCAATAGAACGTCTAACGACCTCTTCCTTAACATCCTCACCCGACAAAACAACTGCACAGAAAAGGCAGTCCTTGCCGTCAACGGCGATCATACCGTGAGGAGTCGAACTGTTATAATAAATGCTGTCGCCCTCATGCAATATCTCGACGTGTTCGCCGATCTGAACCTTCAAGGTTCCCTCTAAAACAAGGTCAAATTCCTGACCGCCGTGGGTAGTCTGATGAATAGGTCTGTTCTGCAGTTCGGGAGAATATTCGTAGCGAACCATATAAGGCTCGGACATTTTTTCTTTGAAATTAGGAGCTAAGTTGCGAATTTCAATACCGTCCTCCTTGGCAGTTTCCTGTCCTTCGCCCTTACGTGTGACGGTATAGGAAGTAAGTTTTGCGGTCTGACCCTCAAGCAACTCGGTCATCTGAATATTGAAAGCCAAAGCACACTTGTGAATAAACGAGAACGGCAGGTCTGTTTTGCCCTGCTCATAGGCTGTATACATTTCTTCACTGACTTCGGTCTTCATAGCCATTTTGGTCTTGGACCAGCCCATAATCTCGCGCATCTCCTTAATTCGGGATGCAACCTCACTTAACTGTGTCATGGTTGTTTCTGTACTCATTTTTGGTTCTCCTTTCGAAAAATAATAAAATAAAAACCCGTCTCAAAGTTTTGCTTTGAGACGAGTTTTGAAATCGATCAATACCCGCGGTACCACTCAAATTGCGTGAAACACGCCACTTCAGACTCTTCATTCTAAGTCCTATGCACTAACGTAGCATTCACGGAAGAGCCTACTCGCATACGCTTTGGGTCTTCAGCTCGGAAGTGATTGTCTGAATTCTTAGTCTTATCGGGATTGCACCACCCCCGACTCTCTGCAAAGCATTGGGAATTCTCCGTCTTCGTCATAGCTTTTCTATTAAGTTTTGATAATTATAGCGCTCGAAAATACATTTGTCAATAGTTTTTGCGAAAGTTTTGAAAAAAATTTTACTGATTTAAAGTGACAAACCAAATAATTTCTCAGCGTTCTTATAATATATCTTATGTTTTTCATCTTCGGTGAGTCCCAAAGCCTCAAAACGCTCGATCTCTTCAGAGGGGTTCCACATAGGATAGTCAGTTCCGAACAGCACTCTGTCGGCACCGTAACGACGAATAACCTCACGTGCTTTTGAAACCGTCATCGCATAAAGCGAGGAAGAGCAATCAACATAAAAATTTTTGAATTCCGACAACTCATCGACTGCGGTATCCCACATCGACCAACCACCTAAATGAGCGCCGATAACGGTGAGGTCTTTAAATATTTCCAAAATGGGTTTCAGTCGGTTGGGGTTGGAAAAATCATATCGGTTATCACCCGTATGCATCAAGATCGGAAGCCTTCCCTCGCACAGCTCGTAAATTTTAAGGCAACGGTAATCATCTATCTTAAAGCCTTGAATGTCGGGATGAAGCTTAACACCCTTCAACCCAAGTTCGATAATATGTTCAATATCGCCTTTTAAATCCTGACTGTCGGGATGCGAGGTTCCAAGACCCGTCATCGTGCCGCCCGATTTTTCGACCTCTTCGGCGATAAAGCGGTTTATAGAAGCGACCTGCGGAACCTTGGTTGCGACCGAGAAAATAATCTGGTGGGTTATCCCTGCTTCACGTTCGGCTTTTGCCATATCCGCGGCAGTGCCGCCGCTACTCATAGGAATATCGTAAAAATGGCCGATACTTTCAACCGCTTTTGCCGCGATCTTTTCGGGGTATATATGACAATGGCAATCGACTATCGGATGCATTTTACTCACTCCTTCAAATTACTTTTCGATCTTTAAGATCTCAACGCTTTCGTCACGCATTTTGTATTTCAAGATCTTACCTGCGGCGTTCATCGGGAACTCTTTTGTGAAAATAAAGTACCTCGGCACCTTATGGCGAGCCATAAAACTGTTGCCGTATTCCCTCATTTCCTCTTCCGACGAGGTCTCGCCCTTATTAAGAATTATCCAGGCACAAGCCTCTTCACCGTAGCGTTTATCGGGAACACCAACGACCTGAACGTCCTTGACCTTATCGTGACCCAAATAGAACTCCTCGATCTCTCTCGGATAAAGGTTTTCACCGCCGCGGATTATCATATCCTTCAAACGACCGGTGATCTTATAATATCCGTCGGGTGTTCTGCAAGCGATATCGCCCGAATGGAGCCAACCCTCTTTGTCAATGGTCGAAGCGGTAGCCTTAGGCATCTTGTAGTAGCCCTTCATAATGTTATAGCCACGGGCAACAAACTCACCGTTCTCGCCATCGGGCAGGTCCTCACCAGTCTCCGGGTCGATTATCTTACACTCAACACCCGGGAAGGCCGAACCGACCGTTTCGACGCGGTGATCGATATCCTCGTTTACCTCACCCATTGTGCAACCGGGAGATGCCTCGGTCTGACCGTAAACGCTGATGATCTCCTTCATATTCATCTCATCAGCGGCACGGCGCATAAGGTCTGCAGGACAGTTTGCACCTGCCATAATACCCGTTCTGATATGCGAAAAATCGGTCTTTTTAAAATCTGCGTGGGCAAACATCGCGATAAACATTGTCGGAACGCCGTTAAAGCAGGTGATCTTCTCGTCATTGACACAAGCAAGGCTCGATTTCGGTGAGAAGTACGGCAACGGACAAAGCGTACCGCCGTGGGTCATCATCGAGGTCATCGAAAGCACCATACCGAAGCAATGGAACATCGGAACCTGGATCATCATTCTGTCGGCAGTCGACAGATCCATCCTATCACCGATGATCTTGCCGTTATTAACAATATTTCTATGGGTCAGCATAACGCCTTTCGGGAAGCCGGTCGTACCCGAAGTGTACTGCATATTGCAAACGTCGTCGGGTTTGACCTCAGCGGCTCTGCGACGAACCTCTTCAACGGGAACGGTCGCACTGCGAGAAAGCATCTCTTCCCAGGTAAGGCAACCGTCCATCTCGAAACCTACGGTTACGATATTTTTAAGGAACGGCAGCTTCTCACAGTGAAGCGGCTGACCGGGCACCAGAGTTTTTAACTCAGGACACAGAGTTTCAATAATTTCCTTGTAATTAGAGTCCTTGCAACTGTCGATCATAACAAGGGTGTGTGTATCCGACTGGCGAAGCAAATATTCAGCCTCGTGCAGCTTATACGCGGTGTTGACGGTAACTAAGACCGCACCGATCTTGACGGTTGCCCAGAAAGTAAGAAACCACTGCGGCACATTGGTTGCCCAGATAGCAACATGATGACCGGGTTTCACACCCAGCGAAATAAGCGACGCGGCAACGGTATCAACATCGCGGCGGAACTCCGCATAAGTTCTCGTATAGTCAAGGGTGGTGTACTTAAAAGCATACTGGTCGGGGAAATGCTCAACCATAGTATCCAAAACCTCTGAAAAGGTCTTGTCGATAACATCATAACGTTTCCAGACAAAACGACCCGAACGATCACGGTTGTACTGCAAAGCCTTGTTATCGTCGGTGGCATCATCGACCGAGTTCATAAAGTTGACAAAATGAGTGAAAACGATATCGGTATCGGTTATCTCATCGTTGTCGAGCACGGTAATAAAGCCGTCGTAATTAAGCGAACGGAGTGCCAATGCAAACTCATTAACGGGCAGTTCACCCTCGCCGAGCAATACGTTTTTGCCGTTCTTGCAGTCACCGATGGAAACGTTACCGATATAAGCACCTAAAATCTGAATAGTCTTTTCGGCATCCTCATTGGCTTTAAAATAGGTCTCGCGAATATTCCACGAAGCACCGACAAAACCGCAGGAAAAGCCATTGATGATATCAATAACTCTTTGAGTTTTGGCCAACTCACCTGCCGTTTCAAACAAAACGGTAACGCCGCTTCGCTCGGTCTCAGGCATAACGGGTTCTAAGATCTTAACGACCTCGGCCGCCGAAACACCGTCAGCAACAGTCACAATAACATTATTAACATTCAAAAAGTTTGCTTTGTCTATATAGCGGAGCACAGCCTCGGCGGTGGCTTCGCTTTCGCCTATCGCAAAGGGAAATCTCAAAGCCGACACGGCAATATGACGGTTGACAAGTTTACGCTTGGCACCCGCGGCACTCACAACACCGAAAGGACCGTCACCGCCGCATACATCGGCAGAATCAATATCATATATCTCAAATCCCGAAAAGCCGTAATCGCTGGCGGTATTGCAGATATCGGTAAAGCAAGCAGCTTTCAAGGATTTGGTTGAAAAGGCTAATTTCATCGTAAAACTCCAATCTGCTGAAAATATCAGTTTAGTTTCCGTGAACGATCTTGTTGAGTGCGTTTATATACGCACGGATACTTGCGCCGACGATATCGGTCGAAATGCCGCGGCCGGAATAAAGCACTCCGCCGTCACGCAGTTTAACAAGAGCCGAACCGACAGCCTCGTGACCCTCGGTTACCGACTGGATCTGGAAATCGTCCAGCTCATAGTGGTGACCGACGATCTGCTCAATAGCCAAGAATGCGGCATTGATAGGACCGTCACCGGTACTGATTCCGCAGAATTTTTCGCCGTTTTTAGAAAGAACGATATTTGCGGTAGCGGTGATGATATTACCGCTGTTTATAACATAGCTTTCAACGTGATAGGTCGAAGGCACCTGCTGTGCCACCGAAGCAACAATGGCATCAAGCTCCTTAGAACCGACACTCAGCTTTTTGTTGGCAACGCGGCGAAGTTCCTCCAATACACGGCCGTTGTCCTCAACGCTCAACTCATATCCAAGGCTCTTGGTAGCCTCAGTAACATCGGCCAAAGTGCTTTCCTTAGTCAGTCTCACCTTATTATAGGCGTTATCCACAGCGGCATCCACATCTTCTTCATCAACATTGATATTGCGGAGAAGTTCATCAATATCGCGGTGAACACCGGCGATGTTGAGACCGGTCGAAACGCCGAGATCGACACCCTTTGTACGGATTATATCGGCAAAACTGCCTGCATTAAGGTAGATATTATCAGCGACCGAAGTCTTGACGCCGTCAGCTCCGACCGATATAGCCGCAACTGCATTAGCGGCGGCCATACTGATGGCATTACTGGTCTCTACAAGGACACAAGCCTTGCAGACTTCTTTGATCTCACGAACCAAAGCGGCCACCTCTTCGGGCATCATTATTCCTGCATCGTCACAAATTGTGACAGCCAATGCGCCGTAATCAGCAGCGGCCTTCAATAATTCGAGCAAAAAGGTACGGTCGGCTCTTGAAGCATCACAGGCGATGAGTTCTACCCTCTCGCACTTTTCCTTTGCCAACTTTACTAATTCAACCGCTTTTTCGAGCATTGCGGGAGCCTTTAAATGATACATATATTCCATCTGAACTGTCGAAGCGGGAACAACGACCTGCAAGCAAGGCTTATTGGCTGAAGAGATGCTCGCAAAGGCAGTCTCAACGCTTTCGGCAGTAAATCCGACCGGGATCTTAACAGCCGCATTCTTTACAAGTCCTGCTATAGTTCTGTTTACTACAGTATCCTCTTTAATCGATTTGATAGGAGCCAACTCAATAGCATCCACACCGATCTTATCCAGAATGCGAGCAATATTGGTCTTATCGCGGAAAGATAGCGTAATACCGTTACCTGCAGCACTTCTTAATGTAAAATCAGATACTTTGATGGATTTCATAACTTTCTCCTCTTTATCAAATAAAATAACCCGCAAAGCGATAATGCTTTGCGGGATGATTAACAAAAATTAACCACGGTACCACCCGTATTGCCGGAAAACCGACCACTCTGCAAGGTTCTATCAAACCTCTGACCGATAACGGTGTCGACCGTAACCTCTTACTGAAATTCAGAAGTTAAGCTCAGATAGGAGACAGTCAAAACAGACGGTTACTGCCTCGCACCAAACGGCAGCTCTCTGAAACGGTTGCTGTTAAGACTTAATATCTTCAACGCTTTTGTGGTATTATAACACCTCGAAAAATGGTTGTCAAGTGTTTTTAAAAACTTTTTCACATGCTCTCGGGAGCCGAGATCTTGAGCATTGCCAATACATTCTTAATGACCGTAGCTGTAGCCACGCAAAGAGAGATTCTGGCGGCCGAAAGATCGACGTCATCGGTACGAACTCTGCAAGCATTGTAGAACTTATGGAACAGGGTTGCAAGTTCCAAAACGTAGTGAGTGATCCTTGCGGAATCGTAAGACTTTGCGGCCGACTCGATCTCGCCTGTCAGCTCCGAAATATGACGGATAAGTTCCTGCTCCGCAGGATCGCAGAGCAACTTCAACTGCGAGGTATCGGCGGTCTTGATCTCAACGCCGTCAGCCTTTAAGTTGCGGATAATACTGCAGATTCTCGCATGCGCATACTGAACATAGTAAACAGGGTTCTGGCTCGACTGCTCAACGGCGAGGTCTAAGTCAAATTCAAGATGCGTGTTAGGCTCTTTAGAGTTAAAAATAAATCTTGCGGCATCGAGCGGAACTTCCTCCAAAAGCGTCTTCAAGGTGATAGACTTACCGGTTCTCTTGGAAACACGGACCACCTCACCGTTCTGAACAAGGCGGACCAACTGCATCAAAACAACGTCAAGCTGATCGCCGTTAAGACCGATAGCATCCATAGCGCCTTTAAGACGTGCAACGTGACCGTGATGGTCTGCACCCCAGATGTTGATGACCTTATCGTATCCGCGAACGGCAAACTTGTTGTGATGATAGGCGATATCACCCGCGAAATAGGTGGGATTACCATTAGCACGGATAAGCACCTCATCCTTTTCACCGCCGAAATCGGTCGCTTTGTACCAAACAGCGCCGTCCTTTTCATAGGTAGCACCTTTGGCGGCGAGAATATCAACAATATTTTTGATAGCACCCGATTTATAAAGCTCGGATTCCTTGAACCATACGTCGTAATTGATTCTGTAGGTCTCAAGGTCCTGACGCAAGCCGTCAACATTAAGCGGCAGTGCATATTCGACCAAAGCGGCCGCTCTTTCTTCTTCGCCTACGTTCACAAACTTATCCCCATGGATCCTCGAAAACTCCTCGGCACGTGCAATAATGTCGGCACCGTGATAACCGTCCTCAGGGAACTCGGTCTCAGGCTTATACATCTGCAAATATCTTGCCGACAGCGAACCGCCGAACTTGGCGATCTGGTTGCCTGCATCGTTTACGTAGAATTCACGGGTCACCTCATATCCGGCCTTTTCCAAAACAGCCGCAAGGCAATCACCCAAAGCACCGCCGCGGGCATTACCGATGTGCATCGGACCTGTAGGATTGGCCGAAACAAACTCGACCATCACCTTCTTGCCCTTGCCGATATCGGATCTGCCGTAGTCGTCACCCTTTATGAGTACATCGCTGACAATAGCGGCATAGTAAGATGGTGCTAAGAAAAGATTAATAAAGCCGGGACCTGCGATCTCAGCCTTTTCGATATAACTACCGTCAAAATCGCAGTTGTTGACAATAGCCTCGGCGATCTTTCGGGGGTTGGACTTGAAGGCTCTTGCCCAGGTCATGGCCGCGTTGACCGCAAAATCACCGTGAGTTCTGTCGGCAGGAACTTCAATATTAAATGCTCCTAATTCGCCTTCGGGCAATTCACCCGCCGCCATTGCCTTTTTGGCGGCATTTTCGATTATATCCTTGATATTCTTTCTTGTTTCTTTGACAACTTGCGACATTTTTATACCTCTTTTACACTGATTTCAACACTGTTTCTCGACAGCAATCCGTAATTCACATCTATAGTATAACTCATTAAAAGTTTACCGCCTGCATCGGTCAGTTCGTTTTTGACATTTTCACCGAAAATGCCCATAACAATGGTTCCTGCCGCGGTCTCATAATGGCAGGTGTGACGCTGACCTTTTTTGATATACATTCGGCTGTTAAACGTACCCGAGCGTTGCATCACGACCGAATCATCCTTAGGGTCGACCTTTATAAGGCAGGACACAGCCTCGGTATCACTCGACGTGCAGTCATCATATTTCAAATAGGTCTTGCCGCCGATAATGTTCATTTTTCCGACGGTGGTGAGACTGACAACATCATCTTCGCCGTCAACGGTCTGCGTACCCTTTATATCTATTAAAACATCCTTCATTTCTTTACCTCGTCAAGGCTGACGGTCTTGACCTCACCGTCAATGGGAGAACCGAGCAGTATCTCGGCCGTTTTGGCAAACGACTGGGGTCGGTCGCTGACATAATAGGAAGCCTTGCCGCCGTTGCCGTTCAAGCCGTTTTCTTTTAAGTATTTTGCCGCTTCCAACGCAGCCTGCTCGCCCGAATTGATAAGCGTTACACCCTCACCGCAGATGTCGGCAATAATGTCCTTTATCGCGGGAAAATGAGTGCAACCCAAAATAATTGTATCCACACCGGCCAAAAGCAAAGGCTTTAAATATCGCTTGGCGGTGGCGGTCGTGACTTCGTCGTCACGCTCTATCCAGCCCGATTCCACAAGCTCGACGAACATAGGACAAGCCATCTGCACGACCTCTGCTTCTTTGTTCAAACTTAAGATCGCATTCTTGTAAGAACAGCTGTTGACCGTTGTGTTGGTACCCAAAACACCGATCTTACCGTTTTTAGAAGCCTTGACAGCGGCTCTGGCCGTCGGCGTTACGACCTCGATAAAAGGAACAGGTAACTCATCTGCCGTAAAGGCGGCTACCGAACTGACGGTTCCGCAAGCGGCAATGATGAGCTTTACGTTAAACTGCAACAGAAACTGCTCATCCTGCCTGGCATACTTGATGACCGTTTCGGGACTTTTTGTGCCGTAAGGTATTCGACCCGTATCACCGAAATAGACGATATTCTCATAGGGCAATACCCTTTTCAACTCTTTTACGACCGACAATCCGCCGAGTCCCGAGTCGAAAACACCTATCGGTCTGTTCGCTGCTCCCAAAACAGTCACTCCTTTACTCGATTTTTAAAGGTCGAACCTCTAAACTTAAAAATTATTAAGTATTATAGCACATCTTTACATTAAATGCAAACCTTTTATTTTGTATTGCAAATTGTTGTTATTTATAGTAAAATAAATTAGATAAATATCATTCGACGTCGGTCGAAATTCATTACGTATTCGCGAGGTTAGTATGGCAAAATCCAAAAAGACACCTTTTCTCTCAGGTTTAGCGATCCTGCTTGCCGCCTCTCTTTGGGGTTGCATCGGTATTTTTTCAAGAGACCTGGAAGCAAACGGTTTTACCGTTGCTCAGACAGTCTCTGTAAGAGCATTGTTCACAGTCGTTATAATGTTCGTTGTGATCCTTGTAAAAGGTCCGTCACTTTTAAAAATTCGCTTTCGCGATATCTGGTTATTTTTAGGCACGGGCATCTGCAGTTTCCTGTTCTTTAATATATGCTATATGACCGCCATCAATGAAGCATCTTTGTCGGTCGCAGGTATCCTGCTTTACACCTCACCCTTTTGGGTACTGCTTTTATCTGCACCCATTTTCGGTGAAAAAATAACCGTTGTCAAAACGGTAGCCATCACCATCTGCTTCGGCGGTTCGGCACTGCTCGTGTTCGGTGCTCACCTGCCGTGGACCGTGAGAGGTCTTGTTTTCGGTCTGCTCGCCGGCTTCGGTTATGCACTTTACAGCATTTTCGGTAAACTGGCGGTACGCCGTTACCACTCGTTTACAATAACCTTCTACACCTTTCTGTTTGCCTTTTTGGGCACATTGCCAATCTGCAACCCGACAGGCCTTGTAACGCTTCTGACCGTTCCGCATAATATCTGGTGTTCTCTGGCGATTTCGGTCTTCAACACGGTTCTGCCGTATGTGCTCTACACATACGGATTAAAACGGGTGAATGCCGGCAAGGCCGCCGTCATTGCTATTGTTGAACCCGTTGCCGCCGCGGTGGTGGGTCACTTCTTCTTTGATGAATACATAACAACGATAGGCATTATAGGCATAGTTGCCGTATTTTTGGGACTCGTGCTTTTAGAGCACGCTAAAGAGCGTTAATTGCCGCCAAACGGCATTAGAAAGAGATATTATAATGAATGTTTTATGTATCGGAGATGTAACCGGAGAGATCGGTTGCAGATATTTAAGAAAGGTTCTGCCTGACCTAAAAAGAGAACTCAAAGCAGACGTAGTAATAGTCAACGGCGAGAACTCAGCTGACGGAAACGGTGTCACGCCCTATTCCGCCGACTCGCTGTTTGCATCGGGTGCCGACGTTATCACGGGCGGTAACCATTCGCTTCGCCGCCGTGAAGTTTTCGAGCGGTTAGACAGCGACCCGTTTTTGTTAAGACCTCAGAATATATCGGAAAATGCACCGGGCAAAGGCTACTGCGTGCTTGATTTAGGACGCACAAAAATTGCGGTCATAAACCTTGTGGGCAAAGTGTATATGCCCGACGCCGCAGACCCGTTTTCCATAGCAGAGGAACTTATCGAAAAGGCAAAGGCCGACTCGATAAAATACATAATGATTGATTTTCACGCCGAAGCGACCGCCGAAAAAATGGCTTTGGGCTATTTTGTTGATGGCAAGGTCTCGGCTGTTTTCGGAACGCACACCCACGTCCTTACCGCCGACTGCAAGATCTTACCCGACGGCACGGGATTTATTACCGATATAGGCTTTACAGGTCCTGTCGACTCGGTTTTGGGTGTAAAAAAAGAACTTTCGTTAGCGAGGATCAAGGACGGTACTCCCGTCAAATTCACCTTGGCCGACAGCAAATGTGCTTTGAACGGCATACTCTTTGAGCTGGACGACAAAACGGGTCTTTGCAAAGGCGTGAAAACCGTAGTCACCCAAGAAACGTAAAGAAAGGAAGGCAAATAAATGAACAGAATATATAGAATTATGGCGGCATTTCTTTGCCTTTTAACAGTGTGTCTTGCAGGCTGTAAGAGTCCCGATAATACTACATCAACCCCTACTCAGGACGGCGGTTCTGTATCGACCGTGCCTTCCGCTCTTTCACTCTTTTTCAACGCCAAGGATTCACTCAATCCTTACGCAGTCACCAGTGAACACAATTACAAGCTGCAAACTCTTTTATATGATCCTTTGGTAAAGATCAACCCGACCTTCCAACCCGAATTTGTCATAGCCGAGTCGGTTGAACTCAACGGCAAGACCTGCACAGTCGTGTTAAAATCGGTCACCTTCAGCGACGGCAGTGCTTTAACGGCACACGATGTGGTCTACTCTATTAAGCTTGCGAAAGCGTCAACTTTGAGCTACGCCGAACAGTTGAAGAACGTTAGGACCTACACCGCCACAGATTCTCGTACTGTCACAATAACTCTTGACCGACACGACCCGTATTTTACCAATCTGCTGACTTTTCCTATCCTGAAAGCCGAATCGGAAAAACGCACCGACGGCAACAAGATAGTGCTTCCGCCCATCGGTTCGGGAAGATATATTTTTAACCGCGAGACCGCAACACTCACCGCCAACCCTTATCACATAAACGGCGTGTCCCCCATAGCAACCATTAACCTCATTGATGCACCTGATATGGAAGTGCTCGACTTTAATCTGGAATCCGACAACGTCGATATATATAACTCCGATCTTCGCGATGGTAAAATGCCGTCGATGAACGGATCGGTCAGCGCGACCACACTCAACAATCTTGTGTTTTTGGGAATGAATATAAACAGCACCTGGTTGCAGTATCCTGAACTCAGATACGCTCTGTCTTACGCCGTTGACCGCACCCAGATAACGACTAAAGCGTACCACTCCTACGCTCTGCCGGCAACGGGTATTTTCTCACCTCTTTGGGAGGACACAAAAGGCGTTCAAAACCTGCCTTCGACCGCAAATTTGCAAAATAGCATTGCAAATTTGGAAGACTTAGGTTATAATAATAAGGATAGTGAGGGTTTTCTTGTAAACTCAAAGGGCAAAAGGCTCACGCTTTCTCTTATCTGCAACGAGGAAAATGACCGACGTGTTGCCGCCGCAATACTAATAAAACAGCAGTTGGAAGCGGTCGGTATTGCAGTTAATGTAAAGCTGCTGACCTTTAACCAGTACAGCCGTGCTTTATCCGGCGGTGATTTCGACCTTTATATTGCCGAGGTCAGCTTCTTCAATAATATGGACGTTTCGGAACTTGTGACCTCGACGGGTTCTGTATCCTACGGTATTCCCGGGATCAAAGCGGAACCAACTGACTCCGATAAGCAACCCGAGACCCCGTCCGACAGCGATGCTGACACAGCGGCACCTGAGGATATCATTGAGTCCGAGGAGACCTACATTAACAACAAAACGCTTGACGATGCGGTCAAAGCATTCTACGACGGCAATGCCTCGATCGTTGATATCGTCAACGCCTTCAATGCCGATATGCCGATAGTCCCCCTTTGTTACCGAAGCGGCATTACCGTTTTGAGTAACGACCTTGAAAACAGTCAGATCTCGTCGGTCACCGACGTTTATTATGGCATTACAAACACGAAATTAAAATAACCAGGAGGTATTTTAGATATGATCGCTTATGAGACAAAAGTTGGAACCATTGAGGTTTCGCCCGAATATTTTGCAAAACTTATAGGCAATGCTGCATCTTCCTGCTTCGGTGTGGCCGGTATGGCTCCTCACGGCAAGCAGAAGCTTCGCAACCTTGTTTCTAAAAAGGAATATACCGACAACGGTGTTAAGATCACCGGCAACATTGATAAAATTGATATTGATCTTCACATCATCGTTGCATACGGTATGAATATAAACGCCATCGCAAAGAGTATTACTCACAAGGTAAAGTACGTTGTCACCGAGACCACCGGCGTAAAGGTCGGCAAGGTCACCGTGCGTGTTGACGGTATCAAAGAATAACAATTAAGACTTTTGGGTCAATAAGGAGTATTTTATGTTTAACGGAAATACATTGCGTGACGCCTTGTTATCGGGTGCCAACAATATTGTAAACTGTAAAGTGGCTGTTGACGAGCTCAATGTCTTCCCTGTTCCCGACGGTGATACAGGCACAAATATGTCAATGACCATCAGTGCCGCCGCAAGAGAATTAGCATTGCTCGACGGCGAGACTGCCGAAAAGGTTGCCAACGTCAATGCTTCGGCTCTTCTCCGCGGCGCAAGAGGTAACTCGGGCGTTATTCTGTCTCTCTTGTTCAGAGGCTTTGCAAAGGGTCTCAAAGGCAAGGCAGAAGTTGATGCCGAAGGATTGGCCAACGCGATGAAGATCGGCGTAGACGCCGCTTACAACGCTGTTATGAAACCGACCGAAGGTACAATCCTCACCGTTGCACGTGTTGCAAGTGAATATGCCACTGTTGCTTATAAGAGCGGCAAGGATGCTTTGGGCGTTTTTGAGGCTATTTTAGAGGGTGCCGAAAAAGCCCTTAACGAAACCCCCGAAATGCTGCCTGTTCTCAAAAAAGCCGGCGTTGTTGACGCAGGCGGTAAAGGCTTCCTCGTTATTTTAGAGGGTATGTATTCGGTATTCAAGGACGGCAAGATCATTGAGTCGACGGAGGCTGTCTCGGCTTCTCCTGCCGCGACTCAGCGTAATGCCGCCGCAGAATCCGAGGCTGACATCACCTTCACTTACTGCACTGAGTTTATCGTCAAGCGCGACGACGAAAATAAAGACCCCAAGACCTTGCGTGCTTATCTTGAGACCATCGGCGACTGCGTTGTTGTTGTCGACGATGAGGAGATCATCAAGGTCCACGTTCACACGGATCATCCCGGTAACGCTTTTGAAAAGGGTCTTACCTTCGGTCAGCTCATCAATATGAAGGTCGAAAATATGCGCGACCAGCACGAAAGAGCCAAGCACGATGCTAAGAGCGAAGCTCCCAAGACTGCTAAACCGCAGGCTCCCGGTAAGGCAGAGCCCGTTGCCATTGAAAAGGACTTCGGCTTTGTTGCCGTTGCCGCAGGCGAAGGCTTGCACGCTTTGTTTAATGACCTCGGTTGTGATATGATCGTCAGCGGCGGTCAGACTATGAACCCCAGCACTGACGATATTTTGAACGCTATCGAGCAGACACCTGCTTCGACTGTTTTCGTTCTTCCCAACAACAAAAACATCATTATGGCCGCCGAGCAGGCCATTCCGTTAAGTACCCGCAAGGTCATAGTTCTGCCCACCAGAACCATTCCTCAGGGCATCTCGGCTATGCTCAGTTTTGATCCCGACAGCGATGCCGACACAAATGCCATAAATATGCAAAAGGGTTATGAGAACGTTCAGACCGGTCAGGTCACCTTTGCCGCAAGAAACTCCGAGTATGACGGCAAAGAGATAAAGATGGGCGACCTTTTGGCTTTGGCCAACGGCAAGGTCTCGTTCACCGATACCGACCTCAAAAAGGCCGTTCTGAAGCTTATCAAAAACCTTTCTTCAAAGGATACCGCCTTCATCACCCTCATCTACGGCGAAGACGTCAGCGAAGAGGATGCCGAAGCCATTTCCGAGGCCGTTCAGGCAAAATTGGGCTCCGATGTTGAGGTAACACTCATCAACGGCGGTCAGCCCGTTTACTACTTCATTATTTCGGTTGAATAATATGAGACCGACTGATAACGTTAGATTCCTAAAAGGTGTCGGCGAAAAACGAGCCGAGTTGTTTCGACAACTCGGCGTTCGTGACGTCGGCACTCTTTTGTCATTATACCCCAGAGATTACAAGGATCTAAGCCACCCTCGAACCTTATTGGAAGCACCGTTTGACCGTCCGTGTGCAGTAAAGCTAAAGGTTACGAGCGGCATCAAGGAGCAGTATATCAGAAAAAATATGATACTCTATAAGTTCCTGGCGTCCGACAAAGAAACGGATGCGGTAATAACGCTTTTCAACTCGCGTTTTGTCGCAGAAAGTTTAGAAGTTGATAAAGAGTACATATTTTGGGGATTGGTCGAGCGCACCCTTTTGGGTTGCTCAATGTCAGCTCCCGAGATCTACGAAACATCAGAACAGCGGATAATTCCCGTTTATCCGCAGACCGCAGGACTAAACTCCAAAGCCATTGGTAAGATTATAGCCGGAGCATTGTCGGCCTGCGAATTGGAAGAACCTATGCCGCAAAGGATACTCGAATCCTTTGGTCTTTGCGACTACAAGACGGCTTTGCACAACATTCATAATCCGCGCACAAAAGCCGATATAACCAAGGCTCGCAACCGACTTTGTTTCGACGAGCTGTTCTTTTTACAGTTGGGAATTTTACTGCAAAAATCAACCAGAACCAAGGAAACCAAAATAAAGATCACCGACCGATATCTGAACGAATTTTTGTCCCTTCTGCCCTTCACGTTGACCGATGCTCAAAAAAGGGCAATAACCGAATCACTGCAGGATATGCAAAGCGGCAAACCGATGAGCCGACTGGTTCAGGGCGATGTCGGTTCAGGCAAAACAATGGTCGCCGCGGCCCTGTGCTACTGCGCTGCAAAAGAAGGCTTCCAGAGCGTCATAATGGCTCCCACAGAGGTTTTGGCTACCCAGCATTACACCACGCTTCAAAAGCTGTTCGAGCCGCAAGGGCTCAAATTAGCTTTACTGACGGGTTCGGTCACAAAATCCAAAAAGAATAAGCTCAAAACAGCCTTGAAATCGGGTGACATCGACCTTGTTATCGGCACGCACGCGGTCATCGAGGATAACGTCGAATTCAAAAATTTAGGATTAGTCGTCACCGACGAGCAACACCGTTTCGGCGTAGAACAGCGAACAAAATTAAGCGTCAAGGGCGAACATCCGCACATTCTCGTTATGTCGGCAACGCCTATCCCCCGAACGATGTCGCTGATATTCTACGGCGATTTGGACATAAGCATTATCGATACTTTGCCCAACGGCCGCCAACCGATAGAGACCTTTTTTATCGACGGCAAAAAACGTCAGCGTGCATTTAACTATGTTAAAAAACATCTCGACGAGGGTCGCCAAGGCTACATCATCTGCCCGATGGTAGAGGAAAATGAAACAGTCGACTTGGCATCCGCCGTCGAATATCACGCAAAACTGCAGGCAGAAGATTTCAAGGACTACTCGGTAGGTCTTTTGCACGGCAAAATGAAACCCAAAGAAAAACAGCAGGTGATGACCGACTTTAAAGAAGGCAAAATCCAACTGCTTGTCTCGACCACGGTTGTCGAGGTCGGAGTGGACGTTCCCAACGCCGTCATAATGCTCATTGAAAATGCCGAGAGGTTCGGTCTGTCACAGCTTCATCAGCTAAGAGGCCGAATCGGCCGAGGTCAGCATAAATCGACCTGCATACTTGTTTCGGACTACTCTCACGGCGATACTGCCGCACGCCTTAAGTTTATCACAAGCACGACCGACGGCTTTAAAATCGCCGACGAGGACTTAAAACTCCGAGGCCCCGGTGACTTTTTAGGTAAACGTCAGCACGGTCTGCCCGAGCTTAAAATTGCCGATTTAACCGAGGATATGGACATTTTCCGCGCGGCGGGCAAAGCGGCAAAGGAGATCTATCTTAACGACCCGTATTTGGAACTGCCGGAAAACCGTGTTTTGCGCAAACCTGTAGAACGCCTTTTTGAAACAACAAGACAATTTGGATGTAACTAAATAAACGCCCTGCAAAGTTTTGCAGGGCGTTCACCTTTGTCCACTCCTTTTCATAGAATAAAAAGGGGTGAAAAAATGATCAACTGTAACTGTAATTGCAACCGCCGTGTCGACTGCTCAATTTTGGCATTGGCCGCATCCATCATAATCGGTATTGTCGCAGGCATACTCCGCTTCACTGCCGTAATCACATTGACCGTACCGTTCCTTTGGGTAACATTCGGTATTGCTTTAGGCTTCCTCGTTTTGCTTTTCTTAAAAGCTCTTATCGGTGGCAGAACCTGCAACAACGAATGCGTGTGCGCTGCCCTTCCCTTGCTGCTTTTGGGAATCTTAGTGACACTTTTGACCTCTGTCATTCTTTTAGGCATCACCTTTGTGGCAACCAGCGTGATCGGTGCTATTGTCACCGGTGTTTTACTGGCGGCATTCTCGCTCATCTTCACATCAACTGCATGCTTTGTAAGGTGCACTGCCAACTGCCCTTCTTGCGATTAACCGATAAAAACTCTCAGAGCTGTCGCTCTGAGAGTTTTTACCCTTACTGCACTGCACTTAACTTCTTAGCAATTCTGGCAACTTCCTTTGTATACTCAGCCAAAGCGGCAGTATCATTAGCCAACTCATTCTCAACCTTGTCGAGCTTGGCAGTCCACTCAGACAATTTGTTAGCCATGTTAGTGTAATCAGTCAATATCGAAGTATCAGTCGGATTTGCCTTATACTTTTTAACAAGTGCAACATAATCGTCAACCCACTCCTCATACTCCTTCAAAAAGGTCTTCCACTCCGCAGTACCGGTGGCAACCTGTGAGCTGCCGCCCCCTGACTGTGTACCCGCAGGTGTCTCGGCATTACCGCCGCACGCAACCAACGGCAACGATAAAACAACTACAATCACCAATGCCAATAATTTTTTCATTTTCAAAACCTCCGTTTCTTTTTGCACCTATATAGGTGCATAAATATGATAACATTAAAATATAATATTGTCAAGACATTTTGTTCTTAAATAAGTGCAAAAGGTGATTGGTATGAATATTAAAATCGAAAAAAGGATTGGCGAAAATATAAGAACGTTACGCGAAAAGGCTAAACTCACACAAGAAATGCTGGCAGCACGGTTGCAGGTCGAAGGCTGCGACATAACTCGCAGTGCAGTTGCTAAAATCGAAGTAGGACAACGTCACCTTTATCCTGACGAAATAATTCTTATCAAAAACATCTTGAATACATCGTACGATGAAATCTTTAATATAAAATAACTCATTATAAGATGTTTATCACCACTAAACTAAAGAAACCCTCTCAAGGCAAGCCTTGAGAGGGCATTTTTACATAATCACATACATAAACACAGTAAGTATCAAAAGAAATCCGAAATTGAAGGCGGTGAACATTCCGAGATAATAGCCTACCTTTTGAGGGTTATGGTTCGTGTACTCTCTGAATGTAATAAGACTGGCTAACGACGCAATCAGCGTTCCTGCTCCGCCGATATTGACACCAACTAACAACTCGCGGTAGTTATCGGTAAACTCAGACAGCAAAATGGCCGACGGCACGTTGCTGATGCACTGGCACGACAGCACCGAAAACAGCAGAGTGCTCTCTTCCAACAACAGCGAAAAGAAATTTATAACGGCATCGATCCGAGCCATATTGCCGGCAAAAATAAAGAAGAAAACAAACGTCAAAAGCAGAGGATAGTCGACCTTTTTGATTGCATCACGGTCGGCAAATATCAAGCAGATAGGAATAACTATCAAGCCTATCCAATAAGGTATTCCTCTGAACACAATTGCAATAGAAAGCGCAAAAAGCACTAAATAAAACACGGTTCTGAGCTTCGGCAGTTTGGCTTCCTCACCCTTTATTTCCAGCGGCTCCGATTTTACAAACACAAGACAGCAAATGGTTATCAACGCTACCGACAACAAAAACGGAGGCAGCATTATACCCATAAACTCCAGATTCGGAATGTTGAATTTAGAATACAAATAGAGGTTCTGCGGATTGCCGAACGGTGTCAGCATTCCGCCCAAATTCGCGGCAATGTTCTGCATTATAAAGGTGAATGCCATATACTTTTGCTTGCCCGTATCATGCAACACAAAGAATCCCAACGGCAAAAATGTAAGCAATGCCATATCATTGGCGATAAGCATTGAGCCGATAAAGGTGATGTACACTAACGCCAGGATGCTCAGTCTCGCGGTCTTAAAACACGCGACTATGCCTTGAGCTAACGTGTAGAAAAAGCGGATGTTTTTGAGCGCGCAGACTACAGCTAAAACACAAAACAAACAGGTCAACGTTTTAAAGTCGAAATAACTGAGATACTCAGCATCAACGGGTACAAAAAAGCTTGTAACCAAAGCCGCTGAAAATGCAACGGTCAAAACCGCGTTTTTCTTTAAAAACTGCAAAACAAAATATAACGCCGACGGCAACGAAATGTGCGGCAATTTGCGAGCGACCACCCTGCTGCTCAAAACCTCCACCCCCTATTTCTTAATACACAACGTCGGTATTCTACCACAACTTATTTAAAATTGCAAGAAAAAATCCGCCAGGAATTAGTATTGAGGTAAAAATGCATAAGTAATAGATAAAAATAAGCCCCAAGGACTTGCGTCCTTAGGGCTTTGGGTGTTTTGAACTTAATGGCACGAATAAAATGTGCCTGAAAACCGAGAATTTATCCTACTCTGTCGGTACGTTATCATCTGCTATATATATGCTCCATACATATACACCGTCATTTGGTATTTCGCCGTATTTAATAATCAATTTCTCGTCACTTTCAAAATGTTTAATAACCTCGGAAGGAAATGTGTTACTTGGAGCAATTGTTACACCATCAACCAATAATACAACCGTATATCCCTCAAAAGAGTCTCTATAATACTCCTCTTCACAAGAAATAAGTTCTATGTTCCCCTCTAAACAAGAAGCGTTTCCTTTTTCCATTTGATAATCGTAAGATGCGCTCTTTATAAACATATTCCCGAACAATAGCGAGCCAACAATTGGCACAAAAGAAATCACTACAAAAATTGCCAAAAGTATACGGGGAAACTTCATATTGGATTTACGGTATGCTTTTATTTGACAAGCAAAATAACGGATCAAAGCAAACGCAATAGCAGCAAACAAAATGGCACCCAAAGCGTATATAACATTCATCGTCATATTATATGATGATTGAAAAGTGTATATCTGCATATCATCACCACATTGCGTGTATTATAGCATAAAAGCGGTAAAGCCGCAATACCTCTTCACTATTCACTATTACTTCTTACTTGCCAAAAATCCCGTTCACATTTTTTAGTGAAAAGTGAATAGTGAAAAGTGAATAGTGAAAAAGTAAAATCCCGAACGCTTTCGCATTCGGGATTTTTGGAGGCGCCACCCAGATTTGAACTGGGGGTAAAGGCTTTGCAGGCCTCTGCCTTACCACTTGGCGATGGCGCCGTATTAAGTTTAAAAAATGTGGGACGCTTAAAAGCGTTTTAAGCGTCCCGTTTGGAGCGGATTACGAGGCTCGAACTCGCTACCTCCACCTTGGCAAGGTGGCGCTCTACCAGATGAGCTAAATCCGCAAAATGGTGCCTCCGATCGGAATCGAACCAATGACACGGGGATTTTCAGTCCCCTGCTCTACCTACTGAGCTACAGAGGCGTAAGTTGGCGACCTGGATGGGGCTCGAACCCACGACCTCTAGCGTGACAGGCTAGCGTTCTAACCAACTGAACTACCAGGCCACCTAATGGTGGGAACAACAGGGCTCGAACCTGTGACCCTCTGCTTGTAAGGCAGATGCTCTCCCAGCTGAGCTATGCTCCCATCTACGCAGGTTACTGTACCACCGGCGACGAATGATATATTAACACATTAAGCGGCTTTTGTCAACACTTTTTTATAAAATTTTTATACTTTTTTTGAGATTATTTTTTTGAGCTCGTCGACACTGAAATTATAACGTTCGTTACAGAAATGGCACACCACTTCGGCACCCTTGCCGTCGTCGACCATCTCCTGCAGATCCTCGACACTAAGTCCTGCAATCGCCTTTTCGGTTCTATCGCGGCTACATTTACATTCGTATGAAACTTCCTCGGTATAAAGAACCTCGTATTCGAACTTTTTGAGTGCAAGCTTCAGAATATCCTCCGGAGTCTTGCCGTCGGACAGCATCTTTGTGACCGATTCGAGATCCTTTATAGACTCCTCAAGCTTTACGATATCCGACTCTAATGCACCGGGCAACAACTGTATAATAAATCCGCCGGCCGCATTAACAGTAAGGTCCGGATTCACAAGCACACCCAGAGCGCACACAGTCGGTATCTGCTCGCTCACTGCATAATAAGCAGTAATATCCTCAGCGATCTCACCCGAAGTCAAAGGGATCTGACCGACATAAGGTTCTTTCATTCCAAGATCCTTAATAACGACCAACGTACCCGCACCAACGGCACCGCCTACATCCAGCTTACCCTTTGAGTTCAACGGCAGTTCAACAACGGGATTAGTAGCGTATCCTCTGACGTTTCCGTGCGAATCCGAAACAGCAACCAACGTTCCGGCAGGACCCTCACCCATAACACGCAAAGTGAGCGATCCGTCCTCGGTCTTTAACATATTGCCCATCATTGAAGCCGCGGTAAGCAATCTGCCCAAAGCGGCAGTAATGACCGCCGAAGTCTTATGATACCCCTCGGCCTTATTTACAACATCGGTCGTGTCAACGCAAGTAGCCATAACGGCACCGTCGTTAGTTATACATCTGATAAGTTTTCCCATAACTATCTCTTTCTTGTAACAAAAATTATTCTATCGTCAATAGATTTTGCATCCGCTTCGCTCATATCTGACAGCACCGCCAAAACCTCAAGTCCCGCATCTTCGCAAGTCTTAGTCAAAAACGGCACGCTATACGCTCTTTCGGAAAATTCCTCTCCCGAACGTCGGTAGCTTCCGTCGCCGTTTCTTTTGAAGAAATCAAGAGAAATATCAACTATTCCCTCTTCGTCGCACTCAGAGCAATTCCAAACGCAGTAAACGTCTTCCTCATCGCAGACAAAAGTATTGCCCGACAAGATTTCCCTGTGCTTGTACTCGGTATTAACGTCGAAAATAAAAAGCCTCTCAGGTTCCAAAAACAGCGAGACCTTGGCTATCGATTCACACAGCTCTTCTTCGTCTATAATGTGATTAAGACTGTCAAGACAGCAGATAGCACCGTCCACCGTGCCGTAAAGGTCAAGTTCGGCGGCCGACTGGCAGAGCAGCAACGCCTCTCGGTTCTCATCACTAAAGCGTGAGCGTGCGACATCCAGCATTTCGGGGCTTATATCAACACCGATAACGTCTATGCCGCATTTTTGAAACTGCAACGAAAAACCGCCGGTTCCACACGCCAAATCAAGCAGCAAGGTGGGCTGGCGGTCATACTTTTTAAAAAGCGACAGCAGGTACTCTGTCCTTCGTGCATAATCGACATCGGATTGCAACGAATCATAGACGTCGGCAAATTCAGAATAACTCATTTCGACTCTTCCAAACGGTCAAAAACAAAAGTGTATCCGTCATTACCGTAATTGAGCGAACGGTTAACACGGCTGATCGTAGCGGTGCTGGCTCCGGTTTCAGTAACAATGTCACTGTAAACTCTGCCCTCTTTAAGCATTTTGGCAACCATTACTCGCTGAGCGATCGACTGAATTTCCTTAACGGTGCAGATATCTTCAAAAAAATCATAGCACTCGTCAAGAGTTTTAAGCGTCAGAATCGAGTTAAACAGAAGATCTGTATTTTCATTGCGGAACTTATTCATTTCACCACTACCTTTCGTTTTTAGTTTAACACAATAAAGTGTGAAAGTCAACACAAAATATAAAACCTCGGTGATTTCTCACCGAGGTTTTGGTTTTAAACGATATGAATTTATTCGGCCATAATGGCTCTGAAGTCATCGCCACTGATCTTTTCCTCAAGGAAAAGACGTCCTGCGACCTTGTGGACCTTCTCCATATTATTATTAAGAATTTCCTTTGCTTTTTCGTACTGCTGCATAACAATGTCACGAACCTCAGTGTCAATAAGTGCGGCAGTATTCTCGGAGTAATTAGGAGTTGACGAGAAATCACGTCCCAAAAATACTTCATTATTGCCCGTTCCAAGCTTAACAAGGCCGATCTTCGCACTCATACCGAACTTGGTAACCATATTGTGCGCCATTTCGGTAGCACGCTCAATATCATTTGAAGCACCTGTGCAAATATCGTCCTGGGTCAGTTCCTCTGCGGCACGTCCGCCGAGCAGAGAGCAGATATCCTCTTCCATCTTGGTCTTAGAGATGTGACCGTTATCCTCTTCGGGCAGGTACATTGTAAAGCCTGCGGCCATACCTCTCGGAATAATAGAGATCTGATGCACGGGATCCTGAGTCGGCAGGAAGTAGGAAACGACCGCGTGACCTGCTTCGTGATAAGAGGTGATCTTCTTATCATTCTCCTTAATAACTCTCGACTTCTTTTCGGCACCCATCATTACCTTGACAGTAGCCTCTTCGATATCCCGCTCGATAATAGCCTTGCGGTTAGCGCGGGCAGCCAACAAAGCGGCTTCATTCAAAAGGTTCTCAAGATCGGCACCCGTAAAGCCGGATGTAGATTTTGCGATGGTCTTCAGGTTTACATCGGGACCTAACGGCTTTCCTCTGGCGTGGACCTTCAATATCTCTTCTCTACCCTTGACATCGGGATAGTTGACCATTATCTGACGGTCGAAACGACCGGGACGAAGCAATGCCCTATCCAGAATATCGGGACGGTTGGTGGCGGCAATGATAATAACACCCTCGTTAGCGCCGAAGCCATCCATTTCAACCAACAACTGGTTCAAAGTCTGCTCACGTTCATCGTGACCGCCGCCAAGACCTGCACCTCTCTGACGACCGACGGCGTCGATCTCATCGATAAAAATGATGGCAGGAGCGTGCTTTTTAGCCTGGTCAAACAGATCGCGGACACGGGAAGCACCGACACCGACAAACATTTCAACAAAGTCGGAACCCGAGATCGAGAAGAACGGAACACCGGCTTCACCTGCAACCGCACGTGCAAGCAGGGTCTTACCCGTTCCCGGAGGACCTACGAGCAGTACGCCTTTGGGAATCCTTGCACCCAATTCGTTGAACTTCTTGGGATCTTTTAAGAACTGCACCAGCTCTGACATTTCTTCCTTTTCCTCGTCAGCGCCGGCAACGTCGGCAAAGGTGGTCTTGCGCTTGTCGTCCTCAGCCTTTTTGATACGTGCTTTGCCGAACGACATGGTCTTGTCGCCGCCCATGGCTCCACCCATTTTACGCATCATAAAAATGAATGCAACAATGATGATCACAAACATTATAACGGTCGGAAGCATACTTTCAAGCCATGCGCCCTCGTTACCGCGGTCGTAGTTATAGTCAATATCCAGCTGTTCCTTCTGTTCGGGACTGAGATCGGGATTATTGATAACAGCGGTGTTATACACGCGCACAGCCTCGGCGATATCATCGTAGAATATCTGCGCACTTGCAACGGTGACAGTATGTTTCTGGTTATCGGCACGGGTCACATAATTGAGTTTTCCGCTGTAAAGGTTAAGCTTGAACTCGCTGACCTGACCGCTCTGCACCATTTCTACAACGGTGGAGTAATCGACCGTTTCTTTTCGCTCCGAACGGTACATAACGCCGACTATGACTAAAACCAAGATCAGCGGTACACCGACGTAAAGCAGAATTTTCTTAAATTTGCTCACTTAAAGGTTCCTCCATTATTCTTTAGACAAAGTTATTTTCTTCGATTTCGATCAGAAGCACATTTTCAGTATCACGATCGACGGCGGCACGCTCGTCAACGCCAAAGCCTGACAACCACAAAACGCCGTTATCGTCGCTGAGTACTACAAGACTGTCGCGTTCAGCACGCCCGAGACCTCTTTCGTTTAAAAGATTTTTGAAGGTCTTGGTACAGCCTCGACCGACAAGACGGATCTTATCACCGGGCAAACGGCTTCTTAAATACAGTCTGCCACATATTTTATCATAATCTATCGCATTTTCAATAGACAAATTGTTAACATTTGGCATTTTTTTAAAATTTTCAACACTACGCAACCTCAAAGTGCAGTTACCGCACAAAAAAGGCAGACTGTCGACCGCAACTAAAAAAGCATCCGCAGACACACGCGGTTCCTCAAACCTCAACACACCGTTTTTTAAAACCGCAAAGCAGCCACTTTTAACACTCTGGCGTGGAGTGTCTTTTTCGCTCATACTAAGGACAGCCTCAATATGAATATGCTCCAACCGCAGTGATAATTCTTTTTCTGCCAAAAGAGCCACTACTCGGTACTGCAAGGACGGGTGCAAAGATTGTACTTCGTCTATATTAAGACCGCCGTCGCGATAGCATTTTCGGAACGCTTTTTCGGCTTCTTCGGCTAAAAAAGATTCGTCCTGCCTCAAAATTTCACTCAACCGCGCCGTGTTTTCGACTGCCGCGGAATTGACCTCTAAAAGTATAGGCACCGCGTTATGGCGGATCTTGTTTCGGGCATAAATATCCGAAAGATTAGAAGAATCCGTGCGGTACTGCAGACCCTTTTGAGTACAGTAGGCTTCAACCTCGCATCTCGTAACCGAGATCATCGGTCGGATTATCCTGCCACGGACAGGCGGAATACCGCAAAGACCGTGCAACCCCGTACCTCTTGCCATATTATAAAGCACGGTTTCGATATTATCGGTAGCGGTATGAGCAGTGGCTATCAGCCCCTTGCTGACACGCTCTAAAAATTCGTATCTTTTCCTTCTTGCGGCAAGTTCAATGCTCTCACCCGAACGCTCGGATTCACTCTTTACGTCGACAGTTTCCGTAACAAGCGGAACCGAAAGCTTCTTGCAAAGCTCTCTCACAAACTCCTCATCACCGTCGGATTCCGCTCCTCTTAAAGAATGATTAAGATGTGCGGCAGTGATTTCCAGCCCGAACTCATCTCTTAATTCAAGCAATACCGACAGCAAGGCAACCGAATCGGCACCGCCCGATAACGCAACGGTGACCGATCTTGAACCCTCAAACATATTATACCGCTTTACCGCCGCTTTAACCGATTCTAACATTTAAAATCACCCTATTATGTCGACCGTCGAAAAACGGGTATACTGACCGTCCCAATAAAGCGGAACAGTATCCAGACCGCCGTGACGGTTTTTAGCAACGATGCATTCCGCCTTGTGCTCATCGATCTGAACATTAGGGTCGCTGTTTTCGGACTTATAATAAAGATCACGGTACATAAAGAGCACGATATCCGCATCCTGCTCGATAGAACCCGATTCTCTGAGGTCGGACAGAGCCGGTCTGTGAGATTTACCCTTGACCTCGGTGCCACGGCTGAGCTGAGCACACACCATAACCGGCACGCCCAATTCTTTAGCCATAATTTTAAGGTTACGGGTAATATCCGAAACCTCCTGAACACGGTTTTCGGTACGCTTGGCCGACTGCATGAGACCTAAATAGTCGACGATAACAAGGTCGACCTTTTTTAGTCGGCGGAGCTTGGCCTTCATTTCGGGCACGGTAATACCCGATGTCTCATCAATATAAATATTAGCCTCTTTAAGACGCTTGCTTGCCTCGTTAAGACGCACCCAATCATCAGTAGAGAGGTCACCTGTTCGCATTTTAGAACTTTCGATCATAGCTTCGCTCGACAACAAACGCTGAGCCAACTGGTCACGGCTCATCTCCAAAGAGAAGAAGCAGACCGTTTTACCTGCGGCAACGGCAACATTCCTTGCAATATTCAAGGCGAATGCGGTCTTACCCATACCGGGACGGGCACCGACAATGATAAGGTCGGATTTATTAAGACCTGTAATGATCCTATCCAGTCCCGAAAAACCGGTTGGAATACCGATGTATTCTTTTCTCGTTTCGGGGTTGCTGATCTTTGAGAGACGGATAAATGTCTCTTGGTCAATAACATCCTTTATCGACTTTAAACCCGTTACGTCTCTGCCCTGTCTGATCTCGTAGATCTTACCCTCGGCTCTTTCAAGCAAGGTGCTTGATTCGACCTGACCGCTCGACGCTAAATCAATAATATCACGTGATGCAACGATAAGCGAACGGGTATAGAACCTGTCCTTCACGATCTCGGCATAGGTAGAAATATTAGCCGACGACGGAACGACCTCTACCAAAGACGCCAGATACGACTTGGCGGAATTAGCCTCAAAAAGATCGTCATCCTTGATCTTTTCCAACACCGCTATGAAGTCGATGGTCTGGCTGAGCGCGCTCATTGAGGCCAGCACCTCAAAAATACGGCGGTTTTGAGGAATATAGAAATGTTCGGCCTTAAGTTGCTTACTCAAAACCTCGTTAATACTCGGGGGATCAATAAGTATGGCACCGAGCACCGACTGCTCGGCTTCGTTCGAAAAGGGAAGGCTTGCTCCCTCGAACACAGCATTTCGACTGTTTCCTGCCATTTTTACACCTCTTTATTCAGTGACTTTGATACTGAGTTTTGCTACGATTCCGTTATAGAACTTGACCTCGGCAGTATACTCGCCGTAAGACTTGATATCGGCTACCGATATTTTCTTTTTATCGACCTCGAGACCGAACTTTGCCTTGATCTCACCTGCGATCTCCTTCGAAGTGACCGCACCGAAAAGCTTGCCGTTTGCGCCGGCCTTGGCCTTTATCACGATCTCCGTACCGTTTATCTTATCAGAAGCCTCGGTTGCCGCCTTTTTCTCCTCAGCAATGTGGTGAGCCTTCGAGGCTTCGCGGTTTTTAAGTTCATTCATAGCGGTGGCATTGGCCTCGACCGCCAAATTTTTCGGGAACAAAAAGTTTCTGGCGTAGCCATCAGAAGCGTTGACCATTTCGCCCTTTTTGCCCAATCCCTTAACATCTGCGTTAAGAATAACCTTCATTTATATCAACCTTTCTTGCGTGTTTCTTTTTTGTACTCGTCGATAGCGGCCTTTAACTTTTCGGTTGCCGCCCCAAAACTGTCAACGCTCAGCTGGCACGCCGCCATAGTTCTGTGACCGCCGCCACCCAACTTTTCCATAATGATCTGAACGTTCATTCCACCCAACGATCTTGCCGAAATATTGACCTCACTACCGTACTTGCAAAGCACGAACGAGCCCAACACACCGCTAATACCGAGCAATTCATCCGCGGCCTGCGAAGAAGCTACTCGCGACACGGCATTTGCAGTCTCATTGACCGCAATGGCACAATCCTCATCATAAAGCACTGCCGAGCCGACTATTTCGGCACGGAGCTTATAAGCGTCCATAGAACCGGCAAATAGCTTTTTGACCGTCACGGGATCGGCACCTCGGTTTCTGAGCGTTGCCGAAGCCTCAAAGGTGCGGACACCGGTGTTTAAAACAAAGTTACGGCTATCAAGCATAATGCCGGAGAGCAGAGCCTCGGCCTCTAACTGACCGATAGCCTTAGGACACATATACTGCATCAATTCGGTCACCATTTCACAGGTCGACGATACGGCTGTTTCGTGATAAAACAGCACCGCATCATCAATGTAATCGACCGCCTTGCGATGATGGTCGATAACCACAACATTAGTGCAGTGATTGTAGATTTCGGGACAATCCAAAAACGACGGACGGTGAACGTCGGTAATGATAAGTAAGGTCTCCTTATCAATAAGCGGCAAGACCTCTTCACCGCTCAGTATGTTGCATTCTGACTCCAGCGTTTCGGCACGCTTGTAAAGCGGCTCAGCCATAGTCTTGGATCTGTCAAGAACGATATAAGCGTCCTTGCCGAGAGACTTGGCCGCACTTGCCAAAGCGATGCAGGAGCCCAACGCATCCAAGTCTGCAAATCTATGTCCCATAAGAACAACATTCGAACTCGAGGTTATAAGACCCTTAAGGCTGTTAGCAATGATACGGGCTCTGACCTTGTTATGCTTTTCGATAGCGCCGGCCACACCGCCGTAGAACTTGTACTCATTGTTGGGCAGTTTGACAACGGCCTGGTCACCGCCGCGTCCCAAAGCCATTTCCAACGCCTGGTTAGCCATCTCGCTGCACTCCAATAAGTCAGCACCACCTATACCGACACCGATAGAAAGCGTTGCATTGCTGTCACCGAATTTTATTTCACGCACACGGTCCAGAACGTTGAACCCATGCTCACCCAAAGCATGGAAGTGACGCTCCTCCATAACCATAATATATCGGTCACCCGACAGCTTGCGGCAGATACTCGAAACATGGGAAACAAAGCCCTCGATCTTTTTCTGCACCTCGCTTCTGAACGAAGCGATCTCGCTGTCTTTAGCGTTTTTCATTATTTCATCGATATTATCGAGTGCGACTATAGCCACAACAGGTCTGGTCGCGGCATATTCATCGGCGATGTTGCGAAGCTCGGTAATATCAAACAGATAATAGATCTTAAGCGGTGTACCCTCGCCGTCAACATTCGAATCGGTCACCGAGAAGATACGGTCGCCCAAAGAGATCTCGGTCTTACCGTCACGTAGTTCGTTTCTAAAGGACAAACCGAAGACCTTATCAACATTTTTGCCTACCACCTGAGTCGCATCAGGAATATCCTCTTCAAACGAAGGGTTGTACCATACGATCTCACCCTGCTCGGTAGCGATCAAAACAGGCACCTTGAGTTCGCTCAAAGCCCTTGACTGCGCAGTCGAAATTCCCTTTGAAACACCCGAGATTATACGGCCGATGTTAGTATGCAGACCGAGCAACGTAACGACTGTTACGATCGCTCCGACAGCAGTCAGCACCAACGAGATCTCAAAGGCGTATTTGGGCAAAAAGTATCCGGTTGCGACCGTTACTGCCAACAATGAAAGCAGTATTACAAAGACCTTGCCCACTCCCCATATTTTTCTCATACTTTACCTCCCTCAATAAAAGGGTAAATTTAAATCTCCATAAATATCGGCAGAACCATAGGACTACGTCCGGTCTGCTCATAAAGGAATCGGGCCAAACCGTCACGCACACGTGATTTTACGGTCGACCAATCTCTGATGTTCGAAAGATAACACTTTTCAAGCACATCGCATACGACCTCTCTCGCCTCATCCATCAGTTCTTCCGATTCTTTGACGTAAACAAAACCTCTCGAAATAACGTCGGGACCGGCGATAACCTCTCTGGTCACCGAATCGACCGAGACGGCGACAACAAAGATACCGTCTTCAGCCAGGTGCTTACGGTCGCGGAGAACCACGTTGCCGACATCGCCGACACCGAAGCCGTCGACCAGCACCTCACCGGCCTGGACCGTTTCGACGACCTTCATATAGTCCTCACATATCTCAACCACATTGCCGTTAGCACCGATCAGAATATTCTCGCTCGGCACACCGACAGCCTCAGCCAAACCTGCGTGCTTTACAAGATGCTTCTGCTCGCCGTGAACCGGTATAAAATACTTAGGCTTCACTATATCGAGCATTATCTTCAGTTCGTCCTGGCAAGCGTGTCCCGAAACGTGAACGTCGTACATCTTCTCATAAACGACCTCGGCTTGGAGTTTCATCAACTCGTTTATAACCTTAGTAACCGTCTTTTCGTTACCGGGGATCGGTGTTGCCGAAATGATGATCATATCCGAAGGACCAATCAGCACCTTGCGATGGTCGTTGAACGCCATACGGTGCAAAGCCGACATAGGTTCACCCTGGCTGCCGGTAGTAATAATAACCAACTGTTCAGGCATGTAACGCTTTATCATATCAATGTCGATAAGCACATTGTCGGGAACATTCAGGTACCCAAGTTCGCTTGCGACCTGGACAACATTCTGCATACTTCTGCCGGAGACGGCAACCTTTCGGTCACATCGGACAGCCTCGTCGATTATCTGCTGAACTCTGTGGATGTTAGAGGAAAAGGTCGCAACGACGATCCTTCTGTTCCCCGCCTTTTTAAAGAGGTTAGAAAACGACTCGCCGACGATACGCTCCGACTGGGTGAATCCCGGTCGTTCGGCATTGGTCGAATCCGAGAGCAACGCCAATACTCCGCTCTTTCCGAGCTCGGCAAAACGTCCGAGGTCAATAACGTGACCGTCGATAGGTGTAGTATCTATCTTGAAGTCACCCGTCTGCACAATAAGTCCCGCAGGTGAGCTCACCGCGACAGCGACTGCATCGGGAATCGAATGGTTAACGTGAATAAACTCGACCGAAAATGCGCCCAAACTCACCTTGTCACCGGGTTTTACGACGTTAAGCTTCGCACTCTCGAGCAATTTATGCTCCTTTAATTTTCCGCGAATAAGACCAACGGTAAGTGCCGTACCGTAAATCGGGATATTGCATTCCCTTAAAAGATACGGAATCGCACCGATATGATCCTCGTGACCGTGGGTAACGACAAGACCTCTTATTCTGTCAACGTTTTTAACGATATGCGAAAAATCGGGAATAACAATGTCAATACCCGGCATTTCCTCGTCCGGGAAAGACATACCGCAATCGACCAAGAACATATCATTTTCATACTCATAAAGAGTGATGTTCTTGCCTATCTCACCCAGGCCGCCGAGCGGTGTCAGCTTTACGGGGCTTGCCTTGAGTTTTGACAAAGGCTTGCTGGGTTTGCGGTAATTCTTTGAATAACGGTATGCCGATCTACTGCGGTTCTTTGATCCGGATTCAGTCTTTTCTATCGACTCCGCCGCTTTGTTCTGAGCCTTAGAAGTGCTCTTTTTATTCGATTTTGTATAGTTCTGATTAGCCTTAGCCGAATTTTTCTTCTGTCTCTTCAAATTATTGATCGCTGATGTGATCTCGGCATTACTGCTTTTGTTAACTGCCATTAATGAACTCCTTTTAACCTTTAATATATGTATATAATTCTTCGAATTTGTTTTATTCCGACTGTGACAACCGTAAATTAACCCACATTACAAATAATTACATTTATACAGACTATATTTTACCTCAAAACCGTCAATATGTCAAGCAACTATATAATTATATAATTATATATATTATTACTTGAACCGCGCGATTTTAAACATAAAAAAGCACCCTGCCTCAAAAGACAGGGTGCCGATCATTTGAAATCTTAAATTAGATCTCTGCGAAGTACTTGATAGTACGAACCATCTGGCTGGTGTAGGAGTTCTCGTTATCGTACCAAGAAACGACCTGTACCTGATAGGTGTCATCATCGATCTTCGCAACCATGGTCTGGGTTGCATCGAAGAGAGAACCGTAGGTCATACCAATGATATCGGAAGAAACGATGTCCTCGGTGTTGTAGCCGAAGGAAGCAGAAGAAGCAGCCTTCATAGCAGCGTTGATACCTTCAACGGTAACATCCTTGCCCTTAACAACAGCAACAAGAATAGTGGTAGAACCGGTGCAGGTAGGAACTCTCTGAGCAGAGCCGATGAGCTTGCCGTTGAGCTCGGGGATAACAAGACCAATAGCCTTTGCAGCGCCGGTAGAGTTAGGAACGATGTTCTGTGCGCCTGCACGTGCACGGCGGAGGTCACCCTTTCTGTGAGGACCGTCGAGGATCATCTGATCGCCGGTGTAAGCGTGAACAGTGGTCATGATACCGCTCTGAATGGGAGCGTAATCATTAAGAGCCTTAGCCATGGGAGCGAGGCAGTTGGTGGTGCAGGAAGCTGCAGAAATGATCTTGTCCTCAGCAGTAAGAACGTTCTCGTTAACGCTGAAAACAACGGTGGGAAGATCCTTACCTGCAGGAGCAGAAATAACAACCTTCTTAGCACCTGCATCGATGTGAGCCTGGCTCTTTTCCTTAGAGCAGTAGAAACCGGTGCACTCGAGAACTACGTCTACGCCGATCTCACCCCAAGGAAGATCCTTAGCGTCCTTCTCAGCATAGATCTTAAGGGTCTTGCCGTCTACAGTGATGGTACCTGCTTCGTCGTCAGCCTCAACAGTGTGAAGGTTCTGACCGACTGCACCGCAGTAACCGCCCTGTGCGGTGTCGTACTTAAGAAGATGAGCAAGCATAGAGGGCTTGGTGAGGTCGTTGATAGCAACAACTTCATAACCTTCTGCGCCGAACATCTGACGGAATGCGAGACGACCGATACGGCCGAATCCGTTAATAGCAACTTTAACCATTGGAATTACCTCCTAAAATAATTTACATTAGGTATTTTAACCCTTTTTTCTAAATTTTTCAAGTACTTTGTAGAATTTTTAACGACATTTTTATTAACTAAAAATCATTTTTTTAGTGCAAATTGCATATAAATTATGCTTTTTGCCAGAGTTTTATATTTCACGCGACACGGCGTTGATGATCTGCTCGGCTGTCTTCAGCCCGTCGACCGCCGCTGAAGTGATGCCGCCTGCATAGCCCGCACCCTCACCGCAAGGGTAAAGCCCTCTGAGACTCGACTCACCTTTGTCATTTCGCAATATGCGCACGGGTGACGAGCTTCTGGTCTCTGGTGCCGTCAGTACCGCACCGCTGCTGCCAAAACCTTTCAACCTGCGGTCAAGAAGTACTATTCCCTCTCGCATTGCCTCAGTCACAAAGCCCGGCAAAACATTGTCGATATTACCAAACGCGGTTTTTGGGTTGACCGTAGGTGTGACAGTTGAACCGCTGTTTCCGCGCTTTAAAAAGTCTCCGACAGTCTGTGACACAGGTCTGCCCTTACCCTCTATAAAGGCTTTTCTCTCGATCTCTCGTTGGAAATACATTCCGTCCAGCACATCGCCTTTATAGTAATCCTCAACACCGACGCCGACCAACAAAGCCGCGTTGGAATTGACACCGTCACGTTTGGAGTAACTCATTCCGTTGACGGCTATTCCGTCCTGCTCGCTCGAGGCGTTGACAACAACACCGCCGGGACACATACAGAATGTGAACACACCGCGACCGTTTTCTAAATGACACGCGAGCTTATAATCGGCGGCGCCCAAATTGGGATGATCGGCAAATTTTCCGTACTGTGAACGGTTTATGTCAGCCTGCAGATGCTCAATTCTGGCACCTATCGCAAACGGCTTCGGCTCCAGCGCGATGCCTTCGGTTTTGACTTTTTCAAACGTATCCCTTGCCGAGTGTCCGACCGCTAAAACACAATGATCGGTCTCTATAAACTTATCGCCCTCAGGCGCGCAAATATTCAACCCTAAAAGCCGCCCATTTTTTGATTCAAAGCCGACCACCCGATGCTCAAAAAGCACCTCACCGCCGCAATTTATTATCTCTCGGCGAATGGATTTTACAACCTCTACAAGGACGTCTGTGCCTATGTGCGGCTTCGCGTCATAGAGTATTCTTTCCCCTGCACCGTGAACGGCAAACACGCGTAAAACCTCGCGGATCCGCGGGTCTTTGATACCTGTATTCAGCTTTCCGTCAGAAAAAGTACCTGCTCCGCCTTCACCGAACTGAACGTTGGAGTTTTCATCCAAACTACCGCCGTTCCAAAAGGCGTCAACATCGCGTTTTCTGCTGTCGGCGTCCTTTCCGCGTTCAAGCACCAGCGGACAAAGTCCGGCTTTAGCCAGACTCAACGCCGCAAACATTCCGGCAGGACCAAAGCCTATAACTACCGGTCTTTTTTTCGATTTTAAAGCAGTTTTCCAATCATACTTCGCTTCCAAAAACGGCTCCGGCTTAAAGCGTTTCAATGCCTTTAAAAGACCCTTTTCATCAGGCGATTCAACCAAAAAAGCACAGTTAAAATGCACCGCGTCACGACGCCTTGCATCAACACCCTTTTTAAAAAGTTTTACAGTTGCAATTTTCGGTAGACCGACTTTTAAAACACGTTCCAAAAGCCCCTTTATATCGGAAAAATCACCGTCAAGGTCAACCTTTATATTTCTTATAATTATCATTTTTTATCACTCAAATACGACACAGCAGCGTTGGCCGCCACATAGGCCGAACTCCAGGCAAAAGCAAGATTGTAACCGCCGCAATCACCGTCAACATTCAACACCTCGCCGACAGCAAACAAGCCCTTAGCCTTTTTAGACATAAGGTTATCGAAAAACTGAGCTGTACTCGCACCGCCTACGGTGACCTGAGCATTCTCAAAGCCCGTTGTTCCCTGCACCTTAAATCGCATACACTTCAAGTGGTCGGTAATCACCATAATATCCTTTTCGCACAAATCGGAGAACACGCCGTCCAACGGAAAACCGCAGAGCTTAGTCACAACCTGACCGATACGTTTGTGCAAAAAACCCGTAAACAATTCTGAGATCGGTCGGTCAGGATATCTTTTTACCTTTTCAAAAAGCATACTGCCGAGAACTTCTTTGTCGTAGTCGGGAACAAGATCGAGCGTCACTATCGGGTGCTCACCTATTGCTAAGCGAGACACCTGCAGGATCGGCGGACCCGAAAGACCGTAATCGCAAAACAGAACCTCGCCGAATTCAGAACGATTACCTAAAGACGACGACATTTTAACAACAGCATCGACCTTGATGCCCTTCAACTGACGAACAACGGCATTATCGGTCTTTAACTGCACGATGCCGGGATAGACCGGCTCGATCTTATGACCCAAAGACCTCAAGATGTCATAACCCGACTCGTTTCCCAGCTTACCGCCGGCCTTACCGCCGGTCGCAACCACGACCGAGCGGAACCTTTCGCTGCCTTCTTCTGTATTACAGATAAAAATCTCACCGTCACGCTTGACCGTTTCGACAGCTAACCCTACACGGAGTTCAACACCCGATTCCTCGGCCGCGAACCGCAAAGCATCGACTACCGACGCGGCCTGCAAAGACCGAGGGAAAGCCTTTTCGCCCTCCAATTTAAACGGCACACCCAAAGACTCAAAAAACGCTTTTTGGCGTTCATAACCGAAGGTGTCAAGGCACTTTGCCGCCAACTCACGGTCGCCGTGATAGTTTGCAGGCAAGGCCGCCGCATTGGAAATATTGCACCGACCGTTACCCGTGACTGCTATCTTTTTACCGACACGGTCACGGGCTTCATATAAAACGACCGAAACGTCTGGCTTGATCCTTTTTACGGCAACGGCAAAAAACAAGCCTGCCGCACCGCCGCCAATAACCGCTATGTCCTTCATTTTTCAAACCTCCGTCTCAGACTTATCCTATTTATTTTACCACATCGGCTCCCGACCGTCAACAACCATATCCAAAACAAGACCCGCAAACGAGCGAACTCGTTTGCGGGTCGTTTAGTTCAGGTCAAATTGTAAACCTTTAATTAGTCCTGAGTACCGAAGAGACCGCCCCAGATGTCAACGTCCTTGAAGGAAACGATAGTCTCGACATCAGCAACTGCAGTATCAGCAAAAACTGCTTCGATCTCTACCATGGGGTTTTCGTAAATTTTCATTTTTCTTTACCTCCTGATAATTACTGTCCGAGTGCTGCTTTAACCGTGTTATAAGACTGACAACCGATGTACTTATATGTAGTAACACCGTTAACTACTTTGTAGGTAGCGAAGATGAACTCTTCATCTGTCAGATCATTAAGACCGGTAAGGCAGATCTGATACTGCTCGCCGGTTACAGTAACAGCATCGGCATATTTTTCACTGTCAATAGCTACGTGCTTAATATATGCAGAGGGAGCGAACCAGTCGCCCTTAAGGTCGGTTGCTCTCTTAGGAATAATAGCAAAACCGATCTCGCTGGCGTTGGCGATCTCATCCGCTGTAAATGCGCCGCGGGCTCTAAGGCCTGTGGTATATCCCTTATCAAGGTCGATATCACGTACCGCAAAAGCCTTGTCAGGTGCGTACTCAATAGCAGTGAAGTTGTAGTAGGCGTCGGTTGCCTCAACAACATCGCCTGCGGCATACTTATTACCGTCGATGTCGAGATAGTAACCGTCAACATTAGGAACAGTTACCTTGTTGCCCTCAAATGCAACAGTCTCATCACCGAATTTAACGGCATCTGCCTCGTAGTTGATAACTACATCATCAATATAGTAGCTGTAGCTGAAATAAGTATGAGTGTCGGAAATAATCTCACCCGAATCAGCATCCTTTAAGATACCGTTACCGGGGACGATGTTAAGACCAAGCTTAGTATTGTTCATATCATCGGTAGCGGTGAAGGTGTAGGTATAGTCGATCCAAGGAGTATCGTTTTCGCTCTTGCGGATGTAGAAAGGCCACATATTTTCACTATCATAGTCTACAGCATACATAGCGTTATACCACTCATCGTAGAGTTGCTCTGACCAATAAGTCTGGAGAAGCGAATCGTTATCAGGGAATACGGTCTTATCCATACGGGTACCGAAAGCCTGGTTACCGCCTAATGCAAATGTGTCCTTAACAAAGGTCATTCTCATGTAGTTTCTGTAGTCCATCTTGGTAGCAACGTTACCGGTTTGCAGATCCTCAAAATAGAACTCGTCTTCAAAGCCCTCAATATCAGGACCGTCAGTTACAAGGTCGAAGGTAGTACCTGCACCGATCTTATATCTGAACGATACAGTGTAGGTTCTGCCTGCTACGAGGGTAAAGGCATCGTCACGCGCGTTATCGACAACAGCATCCTCGGAGTTACCGAACATAATACCGGCCTGCCAGGTATATGTCTTACCTTCAGGCTGCTCGAAGCTTACATGGAAAACTGTGTTATCGGGATCCTCGGGATCGGCAACATATTCTCTGATTTCAGGATCCGTATCCGTGTTAGTAGTTGCAATGCCCGCACCGTTCTCGAAATCGAGAGTAAGGGTAGCGTCGGTAGTGGTACCGTAGTCAACGGTACGAACCTTGGCAACAGTAACATCATCGATATAAACAGTGGCATTACCGAAAGTCTTCAAAGACAAAGCGAATGTGGTATTCTCGAGAGTTGCGGGTGTGGTCAGCGAAATCTCAGCTGTTGCCCAAGCGGTATCGGCAGCCAATCTGTTCTGTGCAAACCAAACCTCACCTGCCTCCGAGCCGGGAACGGGTTCTACTACCCAAGCGGGATCCGCGGGGCTCTTGATTTCACAATTAGCGCCGGACGAAGTCAAGGCATTGTTTGCATCTGCGTAAGCAATATATGCAAGAAGTCTTTCAAAGGTGTTGTGCTTATTGCTCTTCTGAAGCTGGGTGCCTGCACCGAGCTTATACTTAAAACTAACGGTGTAAACTGAATCCGATTCCAGAGCGGTTACACCTGCAGTTGTGCCGAAAACAATACCGATATCTGTCTCTGCAGTAGCAGTATTGGTAATCTTTACAACGGTGTTGTCGCCTTCGGTCACATAAGAATATGCGGTGTCACCTGCGCTACCGGCAAGGCTGAGAATGCCCTTATCGCCTTCAAAACCATAAGTGGCGGCGGAAGCGGTAGCAACCGAAACGGCGCAAACGGATGCGAGCATCATAACCGCAAGTACAACAGCCATGATTCTCTTTAAAGATTTGCTGAGTTTCATTGTTCTTCTCCTTCACGATATAATTTTGGGTATACTTTCACATGTATACACTATTTTCATTATACTTACAATTTTTCCTTTGTCTACCATTTAACGCGTAACCTTTCAATTTTATTGAATATTTTTCCACCGCGCCTGCTTTCGTTTGTTAAATACACCGACCCACAGAAGTCTCCCTCTGTGGGTCGGTTACTTTGAATTTAATTAATCAATCATTCATTCGTATTAAAAAGACCGTTCCACGAATTGATCTTTGTGGCCGAGACAAGGGTCTCAACATCGGCGACTGCCGTTTCTGAGCAGATCTCATCGACCTGCAATATGGGTTTTTCGTATTTCATAAAGCCTTTATCTCCTATCAACTGTATCTCTTCTGCAAATCAGAAATTGATTTATTGCCCGCGGTACAAGCCTTATCTACCTGCGTAGAAACAGACTGGATCTTTATGTAAACATCACTGGGTTCCGTGTTGAAGCCGATAGCATTGTAGAACTCATACTCGTCAAGCCCTGCCATATATGCGCAATGTCCGTCAAAGGTGAAGTACTTATCTGAAGCAGGCGTGTTGACTATTTCATAATAGAACTCACGGGCACGGTCACTATGGAAAGTAGTCTCCATATTATAATTCGAGGAGTCGAGGAAGTGACGGATAAAGTAGCCTGCGGCATTGGCGTGTTTTGCACCTCTTGCAATACCGTACATACGGTAGGTTGCACTCACCTTGGCAGTGCTGTTTTTGCTTTGTGCAGGGAGGTAGCAATAACCGATATCATCGGGATCCATATTCTTAAAATAACCGTCAGACTTCAGACCAAAACTTCCGGTCGCATACATTGCGGCCTGACCGGTCTCAAACTGATACATGGTAGCTCCTACATAACCCTTAAGACTCCAATCAGACCAAGTCTCGTAAGCCACCGTAAGTTTGGGATCGTTTACGTTATTGACAAATTTAGAATTTTTATAATCCCACTTAAGGAAGCTGGTGCCTGCTGAGCCGATAAACATTTTGGGGTTAAAGTTTCCGGGAGCGATACCCGCAGCGGCAAAACGTCCGCACATATCTTCCATAGTGTCCCAAGTCCACTCGCCTCTCGCATAATAGTACTCGGGGGTCTTCTCACCAAGTCTGTCGAAAATGGTCTTATTATAATATATAAGGTTAGCACCTGTCCACGGTGAGTTGACGGTATTCACAAGGTAAACATTACCGTCGATAGTGGCAGTTTCCATAAGTCCCTTGTCCCAGATAGGGTCACTCAGATCAACAGTCGAACACTTGTTGATCGGCTGAAGGATAGAAGCGGTGATCGGGAAGCCGCCACCGTCATTATCAACAATAACGTCAGGGAAATCGCCGGAAGCCATCTTAGTATTGATCATGGCAACATAACCGGACTGACGAACCAGGTAAATCTCAGCCTTAATACCGGTATCCTGGTAGAATTTGTTGAAATCGTAAGAACTCAAGTTTTCCCAGGTTGCAAACCTAACAGTCTGACCCTTAATGTTATTGGGAATGGATGCATAAGGATTGCTTGAAGACGAACCGCCGCTGCTGCCGGGAATCGAGTTATAGGACTGGCAACCAATGTAAGTATAGGTCGTTACACCGTCGACGACCGCGTAGATAGCGAACAGGAAATCCTCTGATTTAACATCATTAATATCCCACAAACAGACCTGATACTGATAGCCGTTTACCTCTTGTGCTGAGCCGTAAACAGCCGACTTGTTGACCGGTTGTCTGTAGGTATAAGCCGATGACTCATACCAGTCAGCCTTAAGATCGGGCGCGATCTTAGGACAGATAACAAAGCCTATTTCCGAGGCAGCCTCAACAACATTAGCCGACAAAGCACCGCGGGCTCTGAGTCCTGCGTAGTCCTTAGTACGTACCGAGAAGGCGTTATCGGCCGCAACGTTTATCGGAGCCGCATCGAAAACAACACCGGGGTAAGTATAAACCGTCTCACCGGGGAAATAGAACTTGCCGTTAGAATCGGTGAAATAACCCGAAGTCGCCGGAACCTTAACTTTACCGTTAACGACATCGACCTTAGTATCCCCAAAGGTTACTGACAGGTCTCTGACATAGCCGCAGTTATTGCAGATAGGATCATTGTCATCATCATAATCATGCTGACATCCTGCACTGCCGCCATTTTTGAACACGTCACCGTCGTTGAAGTCGGTCGAATCTTCGGGAGCGGTAACCTTAATAGTTACATTGGTTACACAGATCTGAGAGAGATAACGTTGAGTCTCGCTGATACTTGCACCCTGAGAACCCACGAGAATACCAAAGTGAGCACCGAGGTCAGCCCCGACAGCCGATCCGTTAATAAAATCAGTCTCACCGTACTGGTAGGTGGCGGTCAAGGTCTGCTCGCAAAGTTCAAACCATTTGATATCGGGATCCTCAGGCAGATAGATACCGTTTTCGTAAACAGGATAGCCAAAGTCATCATCCTTGACATAATCGCCTTGAAGCTCCTTGGAGTAACGGTAAACGTTGCTCTTTTCGGTCATCATCCATTCGGCCCTTCCGCGGAGGGTAGTATGACCGTAATAAATGCCCTTAGCGGGGTAGTTGGTGCCGATAGGTCTTGCACTAACTGTTTCAGAATCCTGAACAAGTGCGATAGCAACCTTGGCTGCTTTATACATTTCAGTAAGGTTAAGGGGAACGAAAGTTACAGACACTTCGTATACATAGCCTTCCTTAACAACAACGCCGTTACCGCCGTAGAAGTTGAGCGGATCACCGCCGTTTTGACCGCGGATGTCAAGCTTGCCGTGAGCGTCTGTATAACCTGTATCTTTGAAGAAGTCGGTCGAACCGCCAACGATCATACCGTAGGGGGTAGGACCACTGGAGTTGTTCCAGAAATCAAGTGAGGCAGTGGTTTCGGGATCGGTAAAGTCGGTAGTACCGCCGTAGCCGAGAACACGATGTGCATTCTCGGTGCCGGGCTTATAATCATAAGCATCGTAATTTTTAAAATCATAAATATATGTAGCGGTTTTAGTGCTTACCGGCACATCGTCATTTCCATCATTACCGCCGTTGCTTACCTCTATAGTAACATCGTCCATATAGAAGTTAACAGCCCATGCGTTAGAAAGACCGTCATAATTACCGACACCGACATAAAGCGTCATACCGAGCTTAGCGCCGTCAAGCTCTTCGGGACAGGTAAAGGTGGTGGAGTAGTCGATCCAAGGAGTATCCTCTTCGCTGGTAATTATATAATAAGGATGATAGTTGCCGTCGCTGTCGGTAACATCCCAGTCGTAGTCCTCGATCGCATATTCCCACTGTTCGGGAAGTTGCTCGGACATATAGATCTGCTGAAGTGTGTCTTCAACGCCTTCGTAGTTATCGGGTTTGATCTCCTTACCGAACATCTGATTTCCGCCGAGAGCAAATCCGCTGGTAACACCGGAAAGGCGGATGAAATTCCTATAATTGTAATCCGGAGCGTTAGGACCGTCGGTCACACGGTCCCAAGTAGTACCTGCACCGATCTTGATCTTAAAGGAAACGGTGTACGTGTTACCACCTACGAGAACCAGTCCGTCACTGCGTGTAGTGGCATTGGCCGTAGCACCGAACATAGCGGAGCCTCTCCAACCGTAGCCCTCACCCTGCTGAGACAGGTGGTAAACCATATTGTCGGGATCCTCGGGATCGGCCGAGTAAGAAGCATAAGGGTCAGTGCCGGAGTTTTTACAGGCAATACCCTTGCCGTTCTCAAAATCAAGAGTAACGACCGTTGCAGTATTTGCGGTAACGCCCCAAGCCGCAGCCGAAACCGTAACCATAAGAACTACTGCCAACAAAACAGCGGTCACTCTTTTGAATTGTTTAAATTTCATCATTTTCTCTCCTTTTTGCGAAAATAACAATCGGCGTGGTCGAAAAATGCCGTTTTTTGTCATTTTACACGCCTACACGTTAAGTTTATACTAACACGTGACATTTTTATTGTCAAGGTATTTTGCACAAAAAATGAATGAATTTTAAAATCATTTTTATTAAAAAACATAAAATGGCAAAGCTTTGCAGAAAATGGCTTGATACTTTAATATTGTATGATAAAATAGATGGGAAATGTTTAGGGAGTGTATGAAAATGGCGGAAATTTTAGAAATAACAATGCTGCTTTGCTTCGGTGCCTCGTGGCCTATAAACGCAGTCAAATCGTATAAAGCAAGGACTACTAAGGGTAAGAGTCTTCCCTTCCTGTGCCTCATTATTTTGGGCTATATAGCAGGAATTTCCTCGAAGTTATTAAATACCGCCTATATGGCTGCCTTCAATAACAAGTGGTACGTTCTCGTATTTTATTTTCTGAACCTCGGCTTCGTACTTATCGACTTCGGCCTTTATTTCAGAAACCTTAAACTGGACAAAATGAATAATCGGAAAAAAGTGTAGATCAATCAGCAAAACCCGCTTGCGGTCATAGCCGCAAGCGGGTTTTTAATTTAAAAATATTCACCACGTACAATATATTACGTGGGTCTTCAGGCTGCAACCTCTTTTAATGTTATGATCGCCATTCTGCCTTTGACGCTATATACTCATCGTATCCGATATCCCTCAACGCCCGCTTTGCACGTAAAGCCGGCACGCTTTGCGAGAACAGACCGTCGTCTATATAAATTTCGGTAGCCTTCTTTAAATATCTATGCAGGCACGAATACATAACCTTAGTCTTCGCATCGGCCGCAATTTCGCCGTCCTTTGTGATATCAGAACCGTATTTCTTATCAAGATGCTCCGCCAACCGAACCAGCTCAGGCACAGCCGAGTCACCTAACTCATAGCTTGCAATTATATCGACAGTATCCAAACTTCCGTCAAGATATCGGTCAACATTATACTTCATAATAAATCCGTTCACATCGCAAAGTGAGAGTCCCAAAAACAGCACGACGCACACAAGTGCCGAAACCGGCACCGACTTAAATGAAGGCTTAAACTGACGGACGACCTCAAGCACAAAAACTATGGCTATCATTATAATAAATACCGATACGTAAACACGCTTGCGGGTCAGACCGTAAATATTTATATACATAACCATCTTAGCCAATGCGGTGCTGATAAGAACAAGCGTTGAAACGGCAAACAAGACCGATACCATTCTCTGGATAAGGGTTATGTTCCCGCCGTCACGCTTCATAAACAAGGCGATAAGTTTTATGATACAGAAGTTAATGATCGCCACCGTGCACAGCTGGAAGAAGCCTTCCCTTGCATATTGAGCATAACTGAATCCTTCGGGCAGAGCGCCGGTAAAGGCCGAAACATAGTACTTCCATTGCGAGACAAAAAAGACGCAATAGATAAAAAGTATCGGCACAACGGCCGCCAGAACTACGGATTTTGCCGCGACCTTGCATCTTTCTCCGGCTGTTTTAAAGCCGTCGGCCGTCAATGCTTCCTCACAGGTCTTTTTAGTACCCGAAAAATACAGGCCAAAAACATACATCGCAACCGGGATTCCCAAGATCGCAGAGCCGATATGATCAAAGATCTTTGAAACATTAAAATCGAAGATATTGCCTATCAACTCGGAAAAGTCAGCATCATACGACAGCAAAAACACGATCACAGTCGTGGGCACTACCGCCAAGGCAATACCCAGCAGTATCTTCCCTGCCAGTTTCCAACCGCTGTTATTTTTATGTGCAAACGCCGCAGGAAAAACCTCAACAACCGAAGAAAACGGGAATATGAAAAGTGCCCTCAAAAAATCGGCAACCAGAAAATTACTAAGACCTTTTTCCAGCGAATTACCGGTAGCCGAGTATACAAAATACACAAAAGCCAGTAACCGGAAGACCGATGAAACGCCCGAAATAAACACGTCATCCGATATAAATGTTCCAACCGATAAAAGAACTCCGACTACTGCCGATAAAACAGACATAGCATTCGGTTTTATCTTGCAGACAGCCAGCATTGCAAATGCAATTGCATATAATACCACGCTGAACAAAACCGTTCCCAACGGATGATCTGCAACAGGCAACAAACGGCAGAACAGATATCCGATAAACGCCGACACCCAAGCGACCAAGGTATCTGTTTTCGAATACAGATACTGTTCACCGGGACTTTGTGCATTTTCGGGAGCCGGGTCGATCGCTTCGGTGCCGACCGTTTCTGCTTCCGACGTTACCGGCGTATTATTGATGTTCTCACTCATATATTTTCCTCCTGTCGGTCCTTGTAATGATTCAGAACAAATTTTCTTTGAAAATTCGTCGTAAAATCAAAGATCTTATGTCGAAACAAATATGTTTCGACTAAACTTAACCATTATCATACGGCTCATCGGTGTATTCCAATATATCCTCGACCCTGCACTCCAAAGCACGGCAGATCGCATCCAGCGTTGAAAAACGAATGGCTTTGGCCTTGTTGTTCTTCAAAATCGAGAGGTTCGCCAACGTAATGCCCACCTTATCGGACAATTCGTTGAGCGACATCTTCCGTTTTGCCATCATTACGTCAAGATTAATAACAATCATTCCGTCACCGCCTTACACAGTCAGATCGTTTTCGGACTTGATGATTATTGCTTCGGCAATGACATTCTTAACAACTCTCAGGCAGAGCCCTAAAAACAGCGCAAGACAGGCCACGACAAACCCCAACGAAAATTTAAGACCGATAAATGCAAAGCACAGACAGATACCCACACAGCACCACGAAACTCCACGGATAAGGGCAACGCTTTTGGCAGTAAACACAAGCCCTTCCCTGACCCTTAACAGTAACCAAGTAAGCAACAGATCGGCAACCAATACCAGTGCCACAACGGTATATGCCAAACCAAGAATTACAGGTTTAGCGAGATCCGCAATTATGGGTACGAATTTGGTCATATAATCGTGTACACCGTAAAATTGATCGATTATTCCCGGCAGAATCACCGCACAGCCACAGCAGATGCCGGCAACCGCCACGCAAAGAATAAGGGATAACGCGATCGACACCTTGTTTGATATTTTCAGCATAAAATTTCCTCCAAATCTCCGATTCTTTGAGTTGATTATACCTCGCATATTTCCGTTTGTCAATATAATTTTATCGAAAAACGATAAAATTACGCAAAATGAAGTTGCAAGCGGCTGTTGCAATGATATGGCTTTGTGCCGCGAGAGTTCAATCGCCTGCCCGTAGGGACCGACCTTTCAGACGACACATTGTTGTCACTCTGAAGCAACTGCGAAGAATCTTTGAGTTTTAAAAAGATTCTTCACTACATTCAGAACGACTGAGTGAATATACCAAAGCACCAACCGATTGGTTGGTGCTTTTTTCTGGCGGAGAGAAGGGGATTTTTCCGGCACTATCGTGCCTGTCGCCTCGCCGCTTTTGCGGCTCGTTACCCACGTCGGCGAAAACAGTCCACCGGACTGTTTTCTTCCGCAAGCCTTCGACTTGCTCCCTCCTTGTTCGAATCCCCTTTGCACAAAATAACAAAAGCACCAACCGATTGGTTGGTGCTTTTTTCTGGCGGAGAGAAGGGGATTCGAACCCCTGAACGGGTATTAGCCGTTACACGATTTCCAATCGTGCGCCTTAGACCAGCTCAGCCATCTCTCCACAGGTTACCAAAGTATTATAACTGCAACTTACAGAAAAATCAAGAGTAAATTTCAAAAAACAAATAAATTTTTAAAATTACATTTCACTTTGAGTTCAGCATCTCATCCAACAACATTTATATTGCAAACAGATGGGATATCTTGTATAATATTTTTGGGTTGATCCTAATTTATTCATTAAGGAGACTGTATGAAAGAACTCTGGATGTATTTTAAGCATTTTGATATGCACAACCTGTTCCGCGCGCCTACCCACAATCCTTTTATTCAGTTTTTCCGCTATATTTTTGTCGGCGGTTTTGCGACTATAGCCGATTGGGCTGTGTTCTACATATTGGACAGTACCCACCCTGAATGGATGTACTTTTCAACCGCCTTGGCTTTTTTGGCGGGTTTAGGTGTGAATTACGTTCTTTCAAAGCATTTCGTCTTTCCTTTGAGTTCCAAATACAGTAAGCTGACCGAATTTGCGGTTTACATTGTCACAGGGCTTGTCGGTCTGGGACTGACCGAGCTTATAATGTTCATACTTGCAAGTAAATTAGGGGTTGGCCATATGATGACAAAGATCATCGCCACGGCGACCGTCTTTGCCTGGAACTTCGGCTCTAAAAAATATCTCTTATACAGAAAGCGACACTTTAAATGAAACAAGCAATCATCATCGGTGCCGGTCCGGCAGGACTGACCGCGGCGTACAAATTACTCGAATCGGGTGAATTTGACATTACCGTTTTGGAAAGCACCGCGTCATTCGGCGGAATATCGCAGACAGTTAAATATAACGGCAACAGAATGGACATCGGCGGTCACCGCTTCTTTTCGAAGGATAAAGATGTGGTAGATTTCTGGACCTCGCTGTTGCCCGTGCAAGGCTCGCCGTCGGTTGATGACAAGGTGTTTGACCGCAAAAAAGAGTTTTCCGTCGGCGGTCCCGACCCCGAAAAATCAGATGCTGTCATGCTTATCCGTGACCGCATTTCGAGAATATACTACAAAGGCAAGTTTTTCGACTATCCCGTAACCTTGAAATGGGAAACGCTTAAAAATATGGGCTTTTTAACGACCGTAAAGGCCGGCTTTTCCTACCTCGCCGCACGCGTCCGTAAACTGCCCGAGGATAACCTTGAAAACTTTTACATCAACCGCTTCGGCAAGGTGCTTTACTCGATGTTTTTTGAAGGCTACACCGAAAAGCTATGGGGTCGCCACCCATCAGAGATATCGGCCGATTGGGGCTCTCAAAGAGTAAAAGGACTCAGCATCACTGCGGTTTTAAAGGATATGTTTGCCAAGATATTCGGCAAAAAACAGCAGCAGAAGGAGACCTCGCTGATCGAAAGCTTTATGTATCCCAAATTGGGTCCGGGTCAACTTTGGGAGACTTTAGCCGAAAGAATAACCGAAAAAGGCGGCAAGGTGCATTTAAACTGCACCGTCAAAACCTTAAATACCGACGGTGACAAAATAACCTCGGTCGTTTACGATGAAAACGGCACTTTAAAGACGCTTGACGCCGATGTTGTCTTTTCGTCTATGCCCTTGAATGAACTGATCGACGGACTCAAGACCGAAATCCCCGAAGCTGTAACAAAAGCGGCCGCCGGTCTGCCCTTCCGCGATTTTCAGACGGTCGGTCTGCTGGTCAATAAACTGAAGCTCAAAAACAAAACCGACTACCAAACGCTCGGCGGCATCGTACCCGACTGTTGGATCTACGTGCAGGATACTTCGGTGCGTTTGGGTCGACTGCAGATATTCAACAACTGGTCGCCGTACCTCGTTAAAGACGCCGAGAACACCGTCTGGATCGGACTTGAGTACTTTTGCAACGAGGGTGATGAGCTGTGGGAAAAATCGGACGAAGATTTCATAAATCTTGCTGTCGATGAACTCGTCAAGATCGGTGTTATTGATAGGTCAGCAGTGCTTGACAGTCACCGCGAACGTATCAAAAAGGCCTATCCCGCTTACTTTGACACCTACAGCGATATCGGTTTGATTATTGACTTTTTGAACCGATTCGACAATCTTTTCTGCATCGGCAGAAACGGTCAGCACCGCTATAACAATATGGATCACTCGATGGTCACCGCATTCAAGGCGGTCGACGTTGCATTGGGAATATCTAGTGACAGATCTGCGGTCTGGAATGTCAATACCGAAAAGGATTATCACGAAGAAAGTAAATAGCAAAAAGCGTTCTTGCCGTGTGGCAAGAACGCTTTTTTGTTAAAACTCCACCCGATGATCCTCAAGCCAGTAGTCAAACTGAACGAGCCAGGCGATAAGTTGCGGAGTCGACATCAACTGACCGAACCAGGTCTTATCCTCGCCTTCGAGTATGCCGTTCAATACATTTCTGTCAATCATCTCCGACAGCAAGCCACCTTTTTTAAGGCGAGTCTGCAGCATTTCGGTGACCCTTTTGCGGTATTCGGGGTTATGGGTCTTAGGGTACGGACTCTTTTTGCGCCACAAGATCTTATCGGGCAGCCAATCCTTCATCGCGTTGCGGAGAAGTGCCTTTTCGACGCCGTTTTCAAACTTTATTTCCCACGGCACATTATAGACATACTCCAAAATCCTGTGATCGGCAAACGGTACTCTGACCTCAACTCCCGACCACATACTCATTCGGTCTTTTCGTTCCAAAAGCGAGGTCATAAAGTAACCGACCGAAAGACAGGTAGCAATTCGCGACTGCCTCATCGCGTCGCTGTCACCTGGCAAGGTCGGGCAATCGGCAATTATCTTGCGATATTCGTTTGATAAGAACTTAAATCCCTCTTCGGCCTTTGCCACATCGCGTCTGAACACCCCTGCCCTCTCCATAGGCTCGTGAATCCACGGGAAGAAATCGCGGTATAGCATCTCGGGTCGGTAAAACCACGGGTATCCGCCGAATATCTCGTCGGAGCACTCGCCGGAAAGGGCAACGGTATGACGCTTTTTTATCTCGGAGCAAAAATACAGCAGCGACGAGTCGATATCGGCCTGACCGGGAAAATCTCTGGCATCGACCGCCGACAACAAACGATCTGCGACCTCTTTGTTAGGAGCGGTAAGCACGGTATGATCGGTACCCAACCAGCGGCTCAGGTAAACGGCAAATTCATCGTCACCCTGCGGTTGAAACAGTGTGCTCTTAAAACTCTGTTTGTTGCCCTCATATTCAAAGGAATAGGTGCTCAGGACCTCTCCTTTTTTGCGGTAGCACTCGGCCACAACAGCGGTAATGACCGACGAATCAAGCCCGCCCGACAAAAAGGTGCAAAGCGGCACATCGCTGACCGTTTGACGTGTTATGGCGTCATTCAAAAGGTCGGCTGTGGCTTCGGCCGCATCGACCGTATCGCCCTGAAAAGGCTTTGCTTCCAATTTCCAGTAATCCCAGAGTTTCAACCCTTTTTCGGAAAACTCGCCGCACATCGCGGGTTTTAATTCTTCTATACTCTCAAAAACCGTTGTCCCCGACAATGTCACGGGTGTCAAGAATATTAACTGCCAGAGTCCTTCCTGCGATACCTTTCGGCTGATTTTGTCGTTTTGAAGTAATGCTTTGATCTCAGAGGCGAAGCTGAACGTACTGCCGCTGAGATTATAGAAAAACGGCTTGACACCCATTCGGTCGCGGGCAAAAAATACCTTTCTTTCGTGGATATCGTAAACCGAGAAAGCAAAAATACCGTTCAAACTTTTAGGGCACTCGGTTCCGTATATAATGTAGCTCCACAGCACCGTTTCGGTATCGCACTCGGTTCTGAAATGTGCGCCGTGCCGTTCTAAATTTTTACGCAATTCGGGTGAATTGTATATTTCGCCGTTATATGCAATAACATACTCGCGACCGCGATAAGTCACCCTCATCGGCTGACCGCCGTTTTGAGGATCCATAACACTCAACCGATTGTGTTGAAGCACAACTGCTTCATCAGAGAAAATATCGCTCGCATCGGGACCGCGATGCTTCATAACGCTTCCCATTTTGCCGCACAGCAAAACATCGGGCTTTTCTTTAAAATCAATCATACCGCAGATAGAACACATATCGACCACTCCGTAAAATTACTCTCCATATCTTATGCAGTTTTTATTAAATTAGTGATTTAAAAACTCCTCTTCCGTTTAACCGAAAGAGGAGTTCGTTTTAGCCTATTTGTGCCAATGCCGGCACAGTCTCACCCATACCGCAAATGCCGTCCACAGCAAGACCTCTGGCTGCCTGGAAATCCTTTACAGCTTTAAAGGTCTTGACGCCGAACACTCCGTCGAGCGTTCCGACCTCAAAACCAGCTTTTTGCAACTGAAACTGTATCCACAAAACATTCACAAGCCGAGTCGAGCGTCGTTTAATGGTAACGGTCGGTTTAACTCCGGGGTTGAGTTCAACTTTACCGCCGAAGGTCTTTTGTGAGCGAAAACCATCGCCGGTTGCCGTCAGACCGTAATAAGGCTTGGTCTCGCGGACGTCAACGTGAACAAAATTGCGTTCGGTGTACTTCAAAACACCTCTGAAACCGGCACTCTCTGCCAACGCCGCAAACTCGTCCAAGGTCATACCCTTAGGAATTTTAAGATCGGCGGCATAACCCAAAGTATGCTTACTTTTCTCCACGCCGCCGACCTTTTTGTTGTGTTCCTCACAACGGTAGCCGGAATGCAAAGCTATCGCTTTTTTACATTTATCCCTCATCCATTGCAGACGCTCGATGACCTCTGGAGCGTAGATAACCTCTGAGCAGCAACCCTTGCCGTTGCAGGAAAACTCACTTGCTTTAAAGTTTTTGCTTAAAAGCACCGCGCTGTTTTTGGACAGTTTTTTAACCTTAAGGCTCATCACTTTCACCGCCTTTAAAGACGTTGACAAGCATATTCCAGACCGCACTGACCCCTGCCGCAATTCCCGCGACCGCGGTGGTATACACGGCCGACGTTAAGGTCTCGCCGCTGCCGAAATTCATAAAGTCACTCGCCGCCGCTGTTGCAACAAAGGCCTCAACAAAGGTCTTTAGCGCTCTTTCGCCGACATCCTTCCAATCTACTTTTTTTAAAAATTTCAACTCATCGCATCCCTTCTTAAATTTGTTTCCAAAGTTTCAAGACGATGGTCTATTCCCGATATTTTAGAGGAAACTACAGCCTGCTCCTGCTCGACCTTAAACATCTTTTCGATAAGGTCGTTATGTCGGTCGACCTTTTTCTCTAACTGCTCCAATCGGTAATTTGTGAGCTTGGCCGAGCAAACCACTCCGAAGATTGAGCCGACACAGGAACCGCCGAGACCTATAAGAGCCACCAGCACCGCCTCACTTATCATACTATTCCGCCAAGTGCTTCCACGGCACTTTTAAGCCGTTGGAAGGCGTAGTTGATATCCATGTGGTAATCCACATTAAACTCTACACCGACACTGTCACACATAAAAGTCGCAGTAGGTGCCACGGAATTGATCGCACCCACTACTCCGTGGGCGTTGGGAGTGTATTCCTCAGGTTCTGCATAAGGCTCAAACTCCGTACCCGTACTACCCGCTTCAAGCTGTATTTTCAAGATGGTATTTTCAAAGGATTTTCCGTAAATATAAAATCCCAGATACACCCATCTGCCGCTGCTTAAGGTAAATTTCTTTGAACCGTAACCGTTAAAATTGTTAAACGATGCATAGGTCGTACTGTCGTCTCTGATACAAATACTGTTTACTGTGGTTCCGTATTCGTGGTCTATGCTGAACGTATAGGTGCCGGCCGGCAAGTAAACAGAAAAAGCATCCTTAAACTCCGCGCGGTTCGTCAATATTTCGCCACTCGAAAGCCCGTTTAGAACTAAACGACCCTGTGAATCGGATACGATATTTACGCCCGATATATCGAGGTTCAGATCGATGCATCCAATAAGATTTTTTCCGTAAACGTAGACCGGATCACCCTCAAAAATACGACACGCTGAAATCGGCACAGCTTGCGCACTACGGATCGTATAGATCAATGCTCCCTGTGCCACCTGGTAGTAATCTCCCAAATTATAAACAGCTTTGGTCGACTGATCGGTCAAAGTACCCGATATAATGAGGTCACCATCGCTTGCCGTGAGATAAAGATCGGGTAAAAATGTTCCGACAAACGGAAATACATAGCCGATCTGCTCACCGCTGTCCATATCAACATACAGCGACGGATTGACACCGTCGGCCGTGACAGACTCTCCAAAGACGAGGTGACAGCTGTCGATACCGGCCGGTGTGATCTCACCGACACCTTTTACCAACACCGGCTCCTTCAGAGTCAAAAACATATTGTGCGCAAACGGACATACGTTGTCTAATCTGAAAACACCCTTGCCCGACGCAGAGCTTCTTAATGCATTGCCGACACTGCCGTCCTCTTTCAGACTCGCAACTACCGCGGCGGCGTCCGAAATGCTGTCGATCGACTTCTTTGCCTCGGCAGAATACCGACTGCACATCTGCAGGTGGCCAAGACACATATCACTCGCCATAATAGACTCATCGGCCGAAGTCACTGCCTTTTTGGCGGCAGCTTCAGCCTTTATTTTATATTCGGAACAAGCCAAAAAGACCTTATCCAAGGCATCGGCCGTACCCTGAAAGCGAACGCCGCCTTTTTTGGAAAATTTTACCTCAAATTCGAAGATCTCGCTTTTCGCGATCATCTGCGGTTCGCTGTCAACGAGCTTGACCGCCAGCAACTGGCAATGCGCCACAGGCGGATTAACGGCTTCCTGGGGAACGGTAAAAGTAAACGTCCCGTTTTTCGGTGTTATCATATCGCTGATATAATCGTCAAAGACGACCTGATAATAGTTGACACCGTTAAAAACCGAATCTCCCTCCTCATCGACCTCAAAATCCAGAAGAGCAGCATTGTGCTCGCCGCCGTAGCCGAGAAGCCGGTCATCGGATTCCACAGTGACCGCACCTTTGGCATCAACAGACACAAAAAAATTTCTCATAAAACCTCTCCTTATATTTGCAACTTCCAATAAAACAAGGGTTCTGAGAGCAACGTTGGTGCAACAGATGTCAAGCCTTCAATACAATTTGTATTTTAATTCCAAAAAGGCGCGCAGTTAAGAGTTATGTAAACTAAATAACCAATCAATTTATCCCCGTTATCCACATAGTTTTTAGACCCAAACGCAAAATTCGACCTTAATTTCAAGGCAAATTGCGGTTTTTCTTGTGGATAACTCTGTTAACAAAGTGGATTACTAAACGTATATAAATAATGCCCTTCAAAAATTATGTCAATCAAAACTGTCTTTTTAAAAGAAAAACTCCTCGAAAAACAGCAAAAAAACACCCGCGGGCATAACTGCTCACGGGTGTGAAAATCACCGATTCAATATACTGATCATTTATAAAAGTTATTCGTACCGATCGTTTATGAGGATCACTTATAAATAAGTTCCTCGACCTCTTTGACTGTAAGTGACAACACATGGGAAAACTCATCACAGACGATACGCGATACTTCCTTGAAGAACCTTTCGTCCGAGAGATGGAGTCTTTTGGACTTTTCGTTAAGCTCCTGCTGTTTTAAGTGAATGGACCTCATAAGGTTAAGCCTTTCAGAGCAGGTTCCTGCAGAGATTATGCCGCCGAAAACTTCTTTTCGTTTCGACTCGTCCTCTATCCACATATCAGAACTGTCAGTTGCGTCTATCAATTCCTTGACCTCATCAACCGAAAGCACCTTTCTCACCTTTGCAAGCAGAGCTTCATTATCGGTAGGAATGTAAACTGTGGACGCACACTGAGCGACCGGCTTCAGAACATAATAATTCTTGAAAACGCGACCGATTTTTTTCTTCTCAATATTCTCAACAACGCACACACCTGTTGTGCCATAAAACACTGTACTGTTAAGCTCCAACATTCACTTCCTGCTCCCTTCAAAACAATGTCCCGAATTGTAATATTATTATATCATTTTTCCTAAAAAAAGGTAATAGTCAAACCTCACAAATCTTTTACCACATTTCAGAAAATTAAAGGTAAATTGCTGGCAAATTTCGACAAAAAAACGCCGTTCCCGTAATATTGGGAACGGCGACTAAAACTTTTGAATATCACTTTTTACTGAATATTTTATTAACCAGCATTGTGGCAATAATGATAACACCGATAATAACGAAGATGACCAACATACCAATGCCCATATTATCGAGTGTTTCAAGAGCCTTTTCGGGATGCCAGCCCATTCCCTCACTGACGGTTTCTGCAACCGAAGAAGTGTCGGTGGCGGCGGCATTGAGCAACTGCAACATCATTGTATATAATTTCATAATCTACTTCCTCCTATCAACCGAACATATTCAGAATGATACCGCCGGCGATAACCGAAGCGATCTGACCCGAAACATTAACACCCATAGAGTGCATCAAAAGGAAATTCTGCGGATCCTCTTTAAGGCCCATCTTATGAACGATACGGCCGGACATCGGGAAGGCCGAAATACCTGCGGCACCGATCATCGGGTTGATCTTCTTCCTGGTAAAGAGGTTGAGGAACTTTGCAAAAAGCACACCACCTGCGGTGTCAACGATAAATGCAACGAGACCTAAGCCCATAATAAGCAGAGTATCGACCTTTAAGAACTTCTCAGCAGTCATATTGAAGGCAACCGAGATGCCGAGGAAGATGGTGATGAGGTTTGCAAGAACCTTCTGAGCCGTTTCGGACAAAGAATCCAGCACTCCGCACTCTCTGATAAGGTTACCGAACATAAGGAAACCGATAAGACCGGTTGCCTGAGGAACGATCGCGGCGGCAACAAGAGTTATAACACAGGGGAACAAAATTCTTGTAGTCTTGGAAACAGCCTTCGGCTCGTAAGCCATACGGATCTTTCTTTCCTTCTTAGTTGTAAGAAGCTTGATGACAGGCGGCTGGATAATGGGTACCAAAGCCATATAAGAATACGCCGCAACGGTGATAGCACCGACATACTGAGAACCCAGAGTATTAGCAACTGCAATAGAAGTCGGACCGTCAGCCGCACCGATAATGCCGATACAAGCAGCATCGATCTCGGGGAAAAACATACGTGCCATAAACACGGTAAAGAATATACCAAACTGAGCCGCGGCACCGAAAAGCATCAACTTCGGATTAGAAAGCAGAGGGCCGAAATCGATCATCGCTCCGATACCGATAAAGAGCAACAACGGGAAAAGCTCGTTAGCGATACCCGCGTTATAAAGTGTATTTATTGGTCCGGTCAACGCATCCGAAAAAGGAATGTTAACCAGAAGTGTACCAAAGCCCATCGGCAAAAGCAATGTGGGCTCCATCTCCTTCTTGATAGCCAAGAAGATAAGAAGAGCACCGATCAAAAGCATCACGCCCTGCTGCCAGGTGAACTCCAACAGATTTTTATAAAGCAGATCCATTTTTATTTTACCTCCGTACAAAATTCAAATGCCAAATAATTATACCATATTTTTTTGAAAAATCAATACCTACTCTTTACAATCCCCCGACTTTAATACCCTCATTCGTCGAAAAATCACATCTTTCCGCTTGCAAAATATCGCTTCAATGTTTATAATGTAAGTAATTATATTTTCAGTGTATAAAAGTAGGTAATGGAATGCGTACAGTAATTAAAGTAGGAACTTCGACTCTGACCCACAAAACAGGCAATCTCAATATAAGACTTATGGAAGAACTCTGCAAGGTCTTAAGCGACCTTAAAAACGCAGGCGACGAAATAATCCTCGTCTCCTCAGGTGCTATCGGTATGGGTGTCGGCAAGCTTTCCTTGCAGGAAAAGCCAAAGGATATGCCCACAAAGCAGGCTGTTGCCGCCGTCGGTCAGTGCGAGCTGATGTATACTTACGACAAGTATTTTTCGGAATACGGTCACACCATTGCTCAGATTCTGCTTACCGGCAGTGACCTTAAAAACGATCAACGCAGTCTCAACTTCCGCAATACGGTAAACAGGCTTTTAGAGCTGGGTGCTCTGCCTATCATCAACGAAAACGATACGGTTGCCACCGAAGAGATCGCCGTAGGCGATAATGATACTTTGGCCGCTATCGTGGCGGTCGATATAAACGCCGACCGGCTGATCCTGCTCTCCGATATCGACGGTCTTTACACCGCCGATCCGAGACGAGACAACACAGCGAACCTCATTCCCGTGGTCGAAGCTATCACTCCCGAAATCGAGCGTTTGGGCGGTGATGCAGGTTCGGCACTGGGAACCGGCGGAATGCACACTAAGCTCAACGCCGCCAAGATCTGCACCGAAAACGGCACCGATATGATTATTGCCAACGGTGCTGACCCACGGATCCTCTACGAAATCGCCGAAGGCAAGCAAATCGGCACAATCTTTCTTAAAAGGTGAGTTTTGATGACTACTTTTGAACTTCTTAAAAAGGCAAAACAGTGCAAACTTCAGATGTCGGCGATAACAACCGAACAAAAGGACGAAGCCTTAAAGTGTATGGCGGCGGCTTTAAAGGAAGACACCGCCGAGATCCTTTCGGCCAACGCCATCGACGTCAAAAACGCCGAAGGCTTAGTCAGCGCGGTTATGATCGACCGACTGACCTTAACAGCAGGACGAATCCACGCTATGGCCGACGCCATTCTGGACGTTGTAGAATTGCCCGACCCTGTGGGTCGTGTGCTTAATAAACACAAATGCCCGAACGGATTGAAGATATCCAAGATATCGGTTCCGATCGGCGTTTTGGGTATAATCTATGAAAGCCGCCCGAACGTCACTTCGGACGCCGCGGCTCTGTCGGTAAAATCGGGCAACGTCTGCGTACTCCGTGGCGGCAAAGAGGCTATCAATTCCAACATTGCCATCGTTTCAGCTCTTAAAAAGGGATTGGAAAGGGCCAACTTCCCTGCCGACGCTGTCAATTTGGTCACCGACACCACCCGTCAGAGTGCAACTGAGCTTATGACTGCGGTGGGTCTTGTCGACCTGCTTATTCCCCGCGGCGGTGCAGGACTTATACGCTCCTGCGTGGAAAACGCGAAAGTGCCTTGCATCGAAACAGGTACGGGAATTTGCCATATTTATGTCGACGAACACGCCGACCTCTCAAAGGCAATTGATATTGTCAACAACGCTAAGACCAGCCGTCCTTCGGTCTGCAATGCGGCCGAGGTCTGCCTTGTTCATAAAACAATAGCAAAATATTTTTTGCAGATGCTTCGCGATGCTCTTGTGGACGAACGTAAAGAGTTAAAACTTACTCCGGTCCAACTTCGTCTGGATGAAAGAGCCGCTGCGATAATCGAAGGCACTCCCGCCACAGAGGAAGATTTTGACACCGAATTTCTCGACTATGTTCTCGCGGTGAAGGTGGTCGACTCGGTCGAAGAAGCCATTGCTCACATCACTGAGCATTCAACCGGTCACAGCGAGGCAATCATCACCGAAAACGGTCAGACCGCCGCTCTCTTTGCAAAATCCGTCGACAGTGCCGCGGTCTACATCAATGCATCGACTCGATTCACCGACGGCGGTGAGTTCGGCTTGGGCTGTGAGATCGGCATTTCGACACAGAAAATGCATGCAAGAGGTCCTATGGGATTGGAAGAACTGACCTCATATAAATACATCATTTTAGGAAACGGACAGACGAGGTGAGCAAATGATTACAGGATTTATCGGAGCAGGAAATATGGGCGGCGCGTTGGCTAAAGCCGCCGCTTTGAGTAATTGCAGTGATCTGCTTATTTCCGACCACGACGAGCTAAAGGCCGCGTCTTTAGCTGAGGCTGTCGGAGGAAGAAAAAGCGACAATATCGAGATCGCCGAAACTGCCGACGTGATATTTTTAGGCGTTAAACCTCAAGGTTTGTCCTCACTTGCCGACGAGATAGCCGAAACGCTTAAAACCCGCCAAACGAAAGCACTTCTTGTGACAATGGCGGCAGGAATCACCATGGAAACCGTTTTGAGGATTTTTGGCGAATGCCCCATTATCCGCATTATGCCGAACACTCCGGCATCTATCGGTCAAGGCTTGATCCTCTACTGCCATAAAAATGCAGATGAAAAGAGCATCGAAATGTTCAAGCAACTCTGCTCACCTGCAGGACTTTTGGAGCCTATCGACGAATCACTTATCGACGCAGGCTGTGCGGTTTCGGGTTGTGGACCGGCGTTCGTTTATATGTTTATAGAAAGCTTGGCCGAGGGCGGTATAAAAGCCGGCCTGCCGAAAGAGACCGCCTTAAAATTAGCCGCTAAGACCGTTATGGGTGCAGGAGCAATGGTGCTCGAATCCGGCAAAGACCCCGAAAGTCTTTGCAATGCGGTATGCAGTCCCAACGGCAGTACCATCGAGGGTGTCAACTTCCTGAAATCAACCGATTTCAGTGAAGAGATCATAAACACCGTTCTCACCTCCTACCGCAGAACCGTGGAATTGGGAAAGGGAAAATAGGAACACAATCATATCGGGAGGGTCTCCATGCCCTCCCTTTTTTGTTTCAAGATTGCTTTTGCGCTCGGAATAACAAAACAAATACCAAACACCGTTGTCATTCTGAGCCTTAGGCGAAGAATCTTTGGTAGGATCCTTCACATGCGTTCATGATGACAAAGTTATTATATTTACTGCTATATAATCCGTGCCGAAGGCACACCTTGCTTCTTCACTATTACCTATTACCTATTACCCGAAAAAAGACGGCATCAGCCGTCTTTTTTAACTTGCGTTCCGTCATGGATTATTTCATAGTTTTCGTAATAAATAAGATCTGCAATTTTAACAAACGTGTAACCCTCAGAAATCAGCTTTTCCAGGATTATCGGCAAGGCTTCGGGTGTGTGCTCTGCATCGTTATGAAACAGCACAATCGAGCCGTTTTTTGCCTTGCCCGTCACCCTTGACACAATGCTCTCTACCGTTGCTGTTTCCTTCCAGTCGAGACTGTCAACATCCCATTGGATCGACTTCATTCCGATCGACTCAACCGTTGAAATAACATTATTGTTGTAATCACCGTAAGGGCAGCGGAACAACGTCGGCTCCTTGCCTGTAATAGATGCGATCTTCTGATTGCAGGCTTTAAGTTCCTCGACCATTTTACTGCTGCTAAGCGAAGTCATATACGGGTGAGTGTCGGAATGATTCATCACATCGTGACCCGCATCGGCCAGCCTCTTGACCTCTGTCGGGTACTTTTCTACCCACTCGCCAACCACAAAAAACGTCGCAGGAACATTGTATTTTGCGAGTACCGCAATGAGTGTGTCGGTGTCATCTGCACCCCACGCGGCATCAAATGAAATTGCTATTTTCTTCTCTTCGGTGCCGACTGAATATATTGGCAACAGCCGCTCGGACTTTGCGAAAACGCTGACCGACACAACTGTGCCGATTATAATTGCCAACGCCACTCCTAACACCGACAATATCTGCTTTTTTGTAAAAATATAAAAACTCATTAGCCCCACTCCTACATCATTTACTTAAATGTATGTAGGATATTTTGTCCGATATAACAAAAATCCCAAACGGCATAAACCGTTCGGGATTTTTATATTCTCTATAAATTCAATGAATCATTGCGGGAAAAGCATTGCGGTTACGCACTATGATCCTCTTTATACTTTTCCGACTGAACTCGGAACATCTCGGCGTATTTACCGTCAACCGCCAACAATTCTTCATGCGAGCCCTGCTCGATCATCTCTCCGTTTGCAAACATATATATCCTATCTGCAATACGTGTCGTTGAAAGCCTATGAGAAATAAATACAACCGTTTTATCGTCCGTGTGCTTAAGTATTGACCGGTTCAAGTTATATTCCGCCACGGGGTCAAGAGCACTCGAAGGCTCATCCATAATAACTATGGGATAGTCGGTCGCAAACACACGAGCAATTGCAATCTTTTGTGCCTCACCGCCCGAAAGATTAGTACCTTGATCGTCAAATTCACGGGTCAGTTGAGTATTTATGCCATCATTCAACGTCAACAGTTTGCCGGTGAAATCAGCGGCATCCAACGCTTTTATTACAGTCTCCTTGTCCGTTTCCTCAACATATTTACCGTTCATTACGTTTCGGGCAATGGTTGTGGCAAATATCTTATAATCCTGGAACACCGTGCCTATCATTCTTCTGAATGCCACGGCATCGTATTCCTTGATATTAACACCGTTATAAAGAATCTCTCCCTCAGTAGGGTCATAAAGACGCATTATCAGCTTGATAAGAGTGGTCTTGCCTGCTCCGTTATAGCCGACAATGGCCACCTTTTCACCCGAAGTGATCTTAAACGAGACGTTCTTTAATACAAGCTTCCCGATATTGTTCGTTTGCTTCTGACCGTCTTTTCGCAACCTATACGCAGAATGCGAAGCAAAATCATACGAGAAACTTACATTCCGAAACTCAAGGCTCTCAAATTCGGGAATATCCGTCTTGCCGCCCTTTATCTCAGGAATAAATCTCAGGAACTGACGGTACTTCTCAACATAAAGCGAATGCGCAGGATACTTTGTAAGATACTCAATAAGGCTTGTAAAAGTCCAACGGATATTCCACACAACACCAACCGTTGCCGCAAAACCGCCGATAGCCAACGAGCCCGTTTTGAGCTGTAACACCATATAAAGCAACATCGAATACATAGTGAGCTGACCCATCATATTCCAACCAAGACCGTAAAACAAGAAGTACTTTTTACCGTATTTTATGTCAATTTCAATTAATTTCTCGGTGTTCTGATCATACTCACGTACAAGAAGTTCATCGGCTTTGCTGATCCTTATCTCCTTTGCATAATCACTTAAATGGAACACGCGGTTGATATAACCTCTCTTACGCCACAGAGGGTTTCCCTCTTTTTGGTGCTGGAAGTTGATCTTGTTGCCGATAAGGTTACAAATAACCGTAACGCACGAAGAAACAAACAGAATTATCGCTATTACGGGATCGATAGTTATCAGCAATCCAAAAAGAGATGTGGACGCGACAATGCGGTTTACCAACTTATTGGTATCATCCATTATCGCCGTAGCACGCGTGTCCGACTCGTTCATTGCCCAGACGAAGTCATTGTAAAACTCCGGATCGTCAAAGCAGGCAAGATCAAGAGAAAGCGCCTTCTTGAAAAGCTCCTCGTGCATCTTTATATGAAGTTTTTGCTTTAGAAGCGCATTGATGATGTAGGCATGGATCTCGTTGAAAGCATAGGTCAAGGTCGTGAATGCCGCCATCATCAAGATAAGCTTTAAGGCGTGCGGGAAGTTTGAACCGGCACTTACGGTATTTAAGAGGTTGAAACTAAAAAATGCCGAAACCGAATTTATTAAACCCCAGATAACACCGTCCAAAACCATCCAGAAAAAATAGCTTGGCGTGTATTTTGCTACCTGTCCAATCATAAATATATTGTTTTTAATGATAGACGATAGCTTTTGCTTGTTTTCCTTAGGCATTTTCCGTCACCTCACTTCCCAAATAGTTTTCAGCCTGGCGTCGGAACATCTCAGCGTATTTACCGTTTTGGGCTAATAGTTCATTATGTGTTCCTATCTCGGCTATTTGACCCTTATCCATCAAAATGACTCTGTCAGCCAACACCGCCGAAGACAATCGGTGAGAAATGAATATAACGCTCCGTCCCTTAGTGGCTCTTATCATATTTTCAAACATTTTATACTCAGCAATGGGGTCAAGAGCACTCGACGGTTCATCAAGTATCACAAACGGAGTGTAGTCGGCGAAAACACGGGCAAGTGACAGCTTCTGTTGCTCACCTATGGACAGGTTGACACCGTCATCATCAAATTCTCTTGTGAGAATAGAATCAAGGCCTTTGTCCAAACCGGCTATCTTCTCATATATACCGCTTTCTTTTAACGCAGACTCAACTAACTCTCTGTCTCCCTCTCCCTCGGGTCTCATTATAACATTTTCGCATACGTTAAGCGAAAAAACCTTGAAATCCTGGAAGACCGTGCCAAAAGAATGCCTGTAACTGTCAACGGTAAAATCTTTAATGTTATCACCGTTTAAGGTTATTTCACCCTCACGCGGATCATATAAACGCATCAGCAATTTAACCAGCGTTGTTTTGCCCGAGCCATTACTTCCGACAAGTGCTATTCTTTCTCCTTTATGCAAGGTGAAATTTATATCCTTCAATGTATCACTTTCGGCGCCCTCGTATCTGAAGCTCAGATCTTTAACAACCAAGTCACCGCCTTCTTTGGGTGCTGTTTTGTCACCGTCAAGTATTGTGGGAGTATAATCAAGGAAAAACCTAACATCCTCCAAAAAGAGCGCATGTTCGTCGAACTGCGCGAAATTTTGAACAAGGTTATTAAGATTTCTTGAAATAACGCCGATCGAGCTCAACACAACGAGACAGTCACCAACCATCATTCCGCCGTTTTCGGGACCTACACACATAACACTCCAAACGGAATATAGTGTAGCACCCAAAATGGTTACAACCTCAAGGCCGATGTGCTGTAAAAAAACAAGTGAAGCGCGCTTAAAACTGTACTTTTTCATCAACGCCTTATACTCATTGAAGGTATTTCTGAAATCCTCAAGCAGTTGCAGGTGCATATTGCCTATACGAACCTCTTTGGCATAATCGGACAAATAAAAAGTTCGCTTTACGTAATTTGCCTTGCGTTTAACGGTTTTAAGCTCAACCTGGTGCTTATGCGACAGCCTGTTTTCAACTTTTTTAATAAATCCCAACAACAGCGGAAACAAACCAAAGAGGATCAGCCACGGGTCAATAACGAAAAGCAACAGCGAATCGGCAGACAGAGCGACAAACTTACTTATAAGTGCTCCGAGCGCCCACATAACACCCATCATACGATTGTATGCCTCGTCCATAGCACGCACATATTTATCATAAAACTCGGGTGTTTCATAGCAGGCAAGCTCAACTCTTGCCGATTGACGGAACAACTGCTTTTCTATATTGGCCGCTATTCTTCGTTGCATTTTTCGCGATAGAATATGACCAAATGCATTAGTGGACGTGTAAAACACGACAGTGATAATACCCAATATCACTATATATTTAATTATGTCGTCAATGCTCTTACCGCTTTGCACACCGTTGACAATAACCCTTAAAAGATAGGTTTCGGAAAGGAAGCCCAAAACCGCCGAAGCGGCTGATATTCCCAAATTTACGAGCAAATAGACCTTTGATCCCGACCAAATCGCTTTTAAAGCAAACAGATTGTTGGACACTGTCTTTTTAAAACTTAATTTTCGCTTTTTGTTTTGTTTTTGCATTACTACCTCCGCAAACACTTGACCCTTGCAGTTGACCCAAACTTTTGACATTCACATTGTGAATGTCGTTGACACATTAAGTATACAACAAAATGTTATACACTGTCAATCAACCTATCATTGATATTCTTCAACTTATGGTTGTTAATCGCGGTATTGCCCGCCGTGACCTGCGGTCAACAAACCTCACAGCGACTTTTTATAAACCGCTTTCCTGCTTTTAATTGACTTGCTAACTTTATTATAATTCGACACAGCCGACTGTTCAACGAGATTATATTATCTAAAATCCAATATTTTTTATCTAAAATTAAACATCGACCGACAATGAAAAATCTAGAACGGCATAAACCGTTCGGGATTTTTTCATTTTGTTTATTCTTTTATAACCGCTTCGACCAACTGTCTGGCAATACTGCCCTCGCGAAGCTTCATTGCCGCATCGGAAAATTTGACCCACTCGACCGATTCGACCTCATCGGATAATTCAAACTCTGCCTTTTTAACCATTGCCTTAAAGCCCAGCATCAGCATTTCCTTTTGCAAATACGGGTAGCTTTTAACGAAATCCAACGAGACCGTATCGAGTCCCAACTCTTCCTTTATTTCCCGTTTGGCGGCATCCTCGGCAGACTCACCCAACTTCATATACCCTGCAACGCAGACATATTTGGTTTCGGAAACGTAGCTTTGTCTGAGCAACGCCACTTCGTCTTCTTCATTTATAACCGCCGCAATAATACAGGTCGAAAACATATCAAACAATGGCACCCGACAAGTGTCGCAATACGGCATCTCACCCTCGTCACCAATCTTTTTTAAAACCGCCTTGCTTCCGCAGGTCGGACAATACTTAAAACGCATACGATACCTCTTTTTAATTTAATGTCATACGCTTACTCGCTTCTGCTTCGACTTATCAACAACAATATTAACGACCCAGCTTAAGAACGAAGCAACTATACCTATTTGCAATATTATTGTGAGACTGCCCGAATATAAAGCATATCTCAACAATTCGCGATTAGCCGCTATTGTCCACGAAGAATAAACCGGCAGAGTGCCGCAATGCAAGATCTGTAAGTATCTGAAAACACTTGCCGCAACGACAGCCACAGCGAAAACCGATAAACAAAGAGCCACGGTTTTAACCCCTGCTATCTTGCCTTTTCTGAAACAAACGAAGAACACCGCCGCAACCACCGCTGACGCTATCAATGCAATAACGGTCGGTCCAACAAACTGCCTCATAATTAAACTCATTATATCGCTATCTGAAAACATTATCTTTAAATAATATGCAAAACCGGCAAACTTCGGTGCATCTGACCGTTCAAAGGCGATACCTTGCAGAATAACAGGCAAAAATCCCAACACACAAAACGGAACCAAAAAGAATAAACTTTGCAATACTTTTTTCATAAGATCACTCCTAAAATATAAACCTCAAAACGGCTTTTTAGTCGTCACATATCCCTTGTTGTAAGGTATCCCACGGTACGCTCGACCACGTCTTTGGAAGTTCCCCAATCGTTGTTATCGCTGTTATGGTAATCGAACATATCGCAAAAGTGCTGAAGATCATTAGCCAGATCCACCATCTGCTTTTCTGTGAGCGAACGTGTTACTTTGATAAAATCCCGTCGATCCTTTTTAGCAATCTTATCGGCGGCACTGAGCAGCATTCTGCAATGATTAAGACAGATAAACGGCTGCTCCGAATAGAGATTTCTGAACTCCTTTTCCCTGTCCCACAAAAGACATACGTTCTGCACAATCTGTTGCATATTGCGTTCCAACTTGTTGCAGACAAAGCAGGATTCCTTAATAATCTCTTTTTTGCCCAGAGGTGCAATACCGTCCTTGGCTACCTGAGCGAGATGGCTCTGTAAGATAAGGGCAACGGTCAGCTTCTTGCCGACCTTCATCATCTCACCGTAGTGAAAACGGCAGAAGCCCTGCTTATTAGTCTCTATCCGCACATCGGGCTCCATCATAGCCGCACCGGTTATGTATTTTATCGACCGTTCCTCAAGCATATCACGGAGTCGGCAGACAGGACAGCCGTCCTTCGGTTCAAAGACCTCGCTTATAGGAATACTTGTAATGTCGTCACGCATACAATATACCTCACTTATTTTATTATACAATTTATTTTATCACACGTGCAGTAACATTGCAATCCAAAAGCACTTTTTGACGGTGATTTTTTATACACATTTGGCTATTGACAAATTATAAACTGCGGTGATATAATAATAAAAACTTAATAGCAAAACCGTTGACGCGGAGATAACGGCAATAAAGACTACTCAGAGAGCCTGTGTTGGTGTGAGTCAGGCAAGACACTGATTGTCAAATGGACCGCTGAGGGTGCAGTCAAATGTTTTTAAAAACAGAGTATTCTGCAACGTGACAGAGTGTACGTCAATCACTCAGGGTATGTTAGTACCGTTTAAAGTGCATAAAGGTTACTTTATGAATTCAAGGTGGCACCGCGGATAGTTTTATTCGTCCTTGACAGGTTTTCTGTCGAGGATTTTTTTATTTCGAGGTGTGAAAATGATACTTTTAACAAAACGATGGCGTCCCCAAACAAAATAGATCTTGAACTTATTTAATATTTGGAGGAAAGAAAAATGAAATTAAACAACATCGATTTTGATACTTATTTTAACAATTATCCCGATAAGGACGGCTTTTTCGGGAAGTACGGCGGTGCGTTTATCGAGCCCAAGCTCAAAGATGCTATGCAGGAAATAACCGAAGCCTACTTCAACATCTGCCAGTCGAGAAAGTTCATTGCAGAGCTCAGACGCATCAGAAAAGAGTTCCAGGGCAGACCGACTCCTATCACCCATTTGGAACGTCTTTCGAACTCTTTGGGCGGCAACGTTCATCTGTATGCAAAGCGCGAAGACTTAAACCATTCGGGCGCTCACAAATTGAACCACTGTATGGGTGAGGCCCTGCTTGCAAAATATATGGGCAAGAAGAAGATCATTGCCGAAACTGGTGCAGGTCAGCACGGTGTAGCACTTGCCACCGCCGCTGCATACTTCGGTCTTGAATGCGACATTTATATGGGCTCTGTCGATATAAAGAAGCAGGCACCGAACGTCGCAAGAATGAAGATCTTGGGTGCTAATGTTATTGAGGTTACCCACGGTCTTGCCACTTTGAAAGAGGCTGTTGACGCCGCTTTTGACGCATACAGCAAGGAATATAAGGACTGCATCTACTGCATCGGCTCGGTTTTGGGCCCCCATCCCTTCCCGATGATGGTTCGCGACTTCCAGAGCGTTGTCGGCATCGAGGCAAGAGAGCAGTTTTTGGAAATGACCGGCCACTTGCCCAACTCCATCGTTGCTTGTGTCGGCGGCGGCAGTAATGCGGCAGGTCTGTTCTCCGGTTTCTTGAACGATCCTGTTGACATCTACGGTGTTGAGCCTTTAGGCAGAGGTCCGAAGCTCGGCGACCACGCCGCAAGTCTTAAATACGGAACCGAAGGCATTATGCACGGCTTCAACTCCATTATGCTTAAGGATGAAAACGGCGAGCCTGCTCCCGTTTACTCGGTAGCTTCCGGTCTTGACTATCCTTCTTCCGGTCCCGAGCACGCATTCTTGCAGGAGATCGGCCGTGTTAAGTACGACGTTATCGACGACGAAGAGACCATCGATGCCTTCTTTAAGCTCTCCCGTTTGGAGGGTATAATCCCCGCCATTGAAAGCTCTCACGCCGTTGCTTTTGCAATGAAGCTTGCCAAGACCATGGAACACGGCTCGATACTTATCAACCTCTCGGGTCGCGGTGACAAGGATATGGACTACGTTATCGAAAACTACGGCATCAGATAAGGAGAAAATTATGGTTAAACATATTATTCTTTGGCAATTAAAAGACGAGTTGACCGACGATGAAAAGATATCGGTCAAGCAGGGCATCAAAGAAGGGCTTGAGGGTCTTTCGGGCAATATCCCCGGACTTAAAGAGATCAAGGTCTACACAGACGGTCTCAGTTCCTCTAACGCCGATGTGATGCTCTACTCTGCATTTGACAATGAGGAGGCGTTGAAGGGTTACGCCGTTCATCCTTTGCACGTAGCTGTTGCCGACGGCAAGGTAAGACCTTATACCAAAACCCGACTTTGCTTAGATTTTGAGGATTAAAATTCACAACAAGCACAAAAAATCGCCGCGAGAAATCTCGCGGCGATTTCGTTTTGCTCTGAATTTAAATTACATAAGAGAGAGGTAGAGAGCCTTGATCTCTTCAACGCTTGTGTCTCTGGGGTTACCGGGACGGCAAGCATCGGCGAATGCAGACTCAGAAAGGAAGTCAACGTCCTCAGCCTTAACGATCTCCTTAAGGTCGGTAGGAATGCCAACATCAACACTCAACTGCTTAACAGCGTCGATAGCGGCCTTTCTTGCATCTTCAAGGGTCATAGCGTCTACGCCTTCAACGCCCATTGCCTTAGCAATATCGCGGTACTTCTCACCGGTAGCAGGAGCGTTGTACTCCATAACGGTAGGAAGAATAATAGCGTTAGCAACACCGTGAGGAGTGTCATAAAGAGCGCCGAGCGGATGAGCCATCGAGTGAACGATACCGAGACCTACGTTACTGAAGCCCATACCTGCAACGTACTGACCGAGAGCCATACCTTCTCTGCCTTCTGCAGTGTTATTGACTGCGCCGCGGAGGCTCTTTGCGATGATCTCAATAGCCTTGATGTGGAACATATCGGAAAGCTCCCATGCACCCTTGGTGATGTAGCCTTCAATAGCGTGGGTAAGAGCATCCATACCGGTAGCGGCGGTAAGACCCTTAGGCATAGTAGCCATCATTTCGGGGTCAACAACTGCAACAACAGGGATGTCATGAACGTCAACACAAACCATCTTGCGATTGTTTGCAACGTCGGTAATAACGTAGTTGATGGTAACCTCGGCAGCGGTACCGGCAGTGGTCGGAACAGCGATAATGGGAACGCAGGGGTTCTTAGTAGGAGCTACGCCCTCGAGCGATACAACATCAGCGAACTCGGGGTTGGTGATGATGATACCGATAGCCTTAGCGGTGTCCATCGAAGAACCGCCGCCGATAGCGATAATGCAGTCAGTACCTGCAGCCTTGAATGCTGCAACGCCGTTCTGAACATTCTCAACAGTGGGGTTAGCCTTAATGTCGCTGTAAATTTCATAAGGGAAGCTGATGCCATCAAGAACATCGGTAACCTTCTTGGTAACACCGAACTTGATGAGATCGGGGTCGGAGCATACGAAAGCCTTTTTGAAGCCTCTTGCTACTACTTCATCAGCAATAGCCTTGATAGCGCCGGCGCCGTGGTAACTGGTTTCGTTAAGTACAAATCTGTTTGCCATTGTAAAAACATCCTTTCATTCACCGAAAAATTATTCGGTATAATTAACATTAATTTATTTTAAACTCCAAACAGGAGTAAAAAATCATTGCTCAATAGATTTTAAAAAGCGTCTTACAGCACGCTCGTAAGCACCGCTGTCGGTAATATAACTCATACCGTGACCCGCACCGGGCACGATAAGCATATCCTTTTTAGCCTTGCAGGCCAGATAATTATCGACCGACATTTTAAGTGGCACAAAGTTATCGTCCGAACCGTGAATAAACAGTATCGGTCGGGTGTTCACTTCCATAGCATCAAGTGTCGAATACTCGTCACCCTCAAAACTGGCGACCCTTTTGACAATGCGGTTGATTATCGGGTATGACAGCTTGCTGTGAAGCTTAAGATTATTGTCAACAATATGCTGCCATATTGCCTTGGGGCTTGTAAATCCGCAGTCGGCGATAATACCCTTGACCTGCTCCGGCAACTCAAGTCCCGACGCCATAAGCACGGTCGCCGCACCCATCGAAACGCCCAAAAGATAAATAGGCACCTCTGTTCCGAAACGTGAAACGGCATATTCGGCCCATTTTTCACAGTCATACCGCTCCAAAATCCCAAAGCCGATATACTCACCGTCACTGTCATTCTGACCGCGTTGATCGGCATAGATAACGGTACAGCCCTGCTCGTTATAAAATTTCACAGCCGCTCCGAAATCCATTTCCCAACTCGAACGCCAGCCGTGCATCGCGATAATAACACGCTTTTGATCCTTTGCCTTATACAAATGGCCTGTCAGCTGCAGACCGTCATAACTGTCGACCTTTACAGTCTCGGTCGGCAGTAGTTTTATTGCCTCGCTGACCTTTTCGATCGTTTTGAGTTTGGGGTCGGTCATCATTCCGCCGGTGATCTTATCCTGAAGTTTTGCCGGTACGTTGGACATTTTAACATCACGCTTTACCGCCATATCAACGACCATTCGGCTTAAAGCATAAGACGCCAGAGCCGATGCCGCAGCCAAAGCCGACAGCGCGATGATAGTATTTCTTGCACTTTTCTTCATAAACTCAAAGCCTTTCGTAACAACATTACTTGAATATTATTACCCAACCTAAAAGCACAAAAACAAACCCTATATAAATATACTATAACTTTTCTCAAATGTTTAGTCAAGCAAAAAGTTAAATTTTTAACATTCAACGAATAAATTTTATTGCGTTATGAACATTTCTTATCTCGACCGAACCGTTGCTTACCGCATGCTCGCCGTCGAGAGTCCAATCAAGCGGTGCGTTGGGAGTAACTTTGACCCGCGACGCCTTATAAAAGATCATACCGCCGTTGTTGACGTTCGAGGTAGTGAGCGCAGTAACCGTTTTGTTGAGTTCGGCAATGGTTCTCGGCATTTTGATAAGACCTATCTCAAAAAAACCGTCGTTTAGATCAACCAGTTCGTCTTTCAACTTAACAATGCCCGCAACCGAGGTGGAATTGGACACGGAACCGAAAATAAAATCGTCTTCGATGGTTTTCATTTCACTCTCGATCTTAACATGATAACTGCGTAAGTTTCCGAGTTCCTTAACACCGCCGAGAATATACGCCAGATGACCCAGCACGTTTTTTACATCCTGCGGAACGCTGTAGGAAGCGGCAGTAAACACACCGAACGCGGCGATATATGTGAAATAACGTTCATCTCCGAAACAGCCGATGTCTATATCGTGCGGTGTGCCGTTTACTACCAGCTGAGCCGCCTTTTTGGGTACATTGGGCAGTTTGAGGCTGGCCGCAAAATCGTTTGTACTGCCTGCCGGAATATAACCGAGCGGTATATCGGCACCCGACTTAACAAGACCGCTTATAGTCTCGTTCAAAGTGCCGTCTCCGCCAAAGCAAACGACCCTCTCAAAGCCCTCATTTTTGGCATTCGCGGCAATTTCTACAGCATCGCCCTGGGCGGAGGTCACCCTGACAGTAACCTCCATATCACCCTTCTGGAGTTCCGAAATAACGTCCAAAAGCGTGGTCTTGGCCTTCATTTTGCCCGAAACGGGATTAACTATAAGAAGCGTCTTTTTCAAATTTCTTCCCCCTTGGAATTTTTAAGCCGAACCTTTGAGCGGTCGAATAATTTATTTACTGCAAAGGTCGCAAATAAACCGACGCCCACACCCAATATTACAGAGAACAGTACATCGCTTGGATAATGAACAAAAAGATAGATGCGCGACAGTGCGATAAGCACAGCTAAAACAAACGCGGCAATACCGATCTTTTTATTAAAAAGATAAAGCACGGTCGCCGATTCAAAGCTGGCTAAAGTGTGTCCCGACGGGAATGAAAAATCGCTCTGTGCCGCGATAAGAAGTTTAAAGGTCTCACCCGTTTTTTGGAACAAATAATCATACGGTCTCACCCTTGCAACCAACGGTTTTAAACCGCAGTTGACGATGAGCAGACCCAGTAACAGGGCTACACCCATAGCAATGCCGACTTTACGGTATTTCGGGATAAACAACAGCACCACTGCCACGATTATCCAAAAGATCCCCGCATCGCCAAGGTGCGTTATAAGCGGCATAAAAAAGTCCAAAAACGCACATTGGAAGACCTCCTGCACCATAAGCAGGATCTTTAACTCAAATTCGTTCATTAAAACCCTCTTAACTGTTAGTTACAATGTCATAGATCAGATATTGGTCGCCCGATCTGTGCAGATAAAAAATAACGTCGATATTTTCTTTGTGGTCGCTGTAATCGGGTCTCGACAGAGTCACGGTCAAATTGACCCGACAGGAGAAAACCTCATCGGAATAACGATAAAATTCCGAAGCCTGCTCGTTTGTGATCTTATGTCCCGTATGAACGGGGATCCAATTAAGATCAACGCCTTTTATCTTTTTGTAGATAGGCTTATTTTTATCGAGATACTCTGCCAGTTCTTCAAGCGTGCCGTCATTGGTCATATATTTAGCATACGCCCTTGCGGCAGACAAACAGCGATCCTTATACTGACCCATCAATACATCATCATATTTAACGGACGCTTTATAAATTCCTTCGACAATGTCAAAGTCGACAGCTACCTCACTGCCGTCAGCCGAAAACGCCGTAAGTACCGTCTCCTCAAAAATACCCATTACGGAATACTTTTCATAAGTAATACCCATTGCAGGTTCCAAAACGTAATCGCAGGACTTATGCCTTATACCGCTTTCGGTCACGAACGAGCGGTCGACCGTATTGCCGTTCAATCTTAAAGTATACCCTGCAGGCACTAAAGCAGTCACCTTTTTATATTGCGGAAACTGAACCTCACCGCCTGACAGCTCGTAATACTTAAAGCCGTATCTTGCGGTTTTACCACTCTGTTTCAGAATAAAGTATGCTATCTGCCTGCTGTCGGCAATAACAGCGTACTTTTCCTCGGTATCATCTTCTGAATCAAGCCTCAAAAAGCCTAATTTGCGACCTTCGTAATAGTTTTTTATAATACTGTTGATGTTCTCATCGGTCTCCAAGGGTCTGTAATCAGGATCGGCGGCCTTCAAAAAGCCTGCAAAATCATAATTTACAAAGTACCTTTCAAAAACCTCTTCAGCAACATATTTGGATCTCGTCGCTTCGTATGCCGAAAGCACCGACCAAAGCACGGCCGAAGCGAGTATAAGCAACACAAGTAATGCCGAAAATACCGACAAGATCACCTTTGTGTGAGTTTTCATTTTTCTCATATCATTCACCTGCTCACACAAAAATAGGTGGGGATCCTTCTCGGCGGATAGAAAGCACGGTACTTATTGACAAGACCGCGTTTCTGATAATCGTCGAGTTTGGATTTATCCATATTATATTTCTCATAATAATTCTCGTAATACATCATAGCCGAAGAACCGCCGTCAAGCATACCTGCCGTAACGGCACCGTAAGAGACCATAATATCGATAATATCGTTATAAGTGGCACCGATACTGCTGGCAGTACGTCCGTCGGTAACCACCATAATGACCGTACCGTCGGCTCTCTGACCTATAGCGGTACGCTGAGCCGCACCGGTATTTTTATTCTTATAATAAATGTTTACGCCGTTTTCATCTGAATCAATAAGCACGTTGCCGTATTTAAAGCTGACTCCGTCACGCACACCCAGCGAGCGGGCTTTTTCTTCATTCATACCCTCGGTGACGACCAGCTTGTTTGCATTATCAAACCCGATAAAGGTAAGACTGCTCTTTTCATTCCAGGCACATTTGCCCTTGGAATAGGTCATGCCTGTAGGTGTGGCGCCGGTTCCCATTCCGCCTTCGTCCAAGAAGCCGCCGCCGTTAATGCATGCCAAAACATTCTCTTTGACCGCAAACTCAAAAACCCGTTTACCCTCAGTAGCGGTCGAATAATCATCAGACGAAGTACCTGTGTAAACTCTTGACGGATCACGTACAAGCATAATATAAGCCTTGAAATTCGGGTAACCGGCCTCAATATACTTAACACCGTCAATGGCATTGGCCCACTCGTCCCCGTCACCCGTGTTCTCATCATTATAGCTGCCCATATCAACGGTCAGTTTACTGTCAACAAAACTGTCGTCAACAATTTTTTGAACCGTCTCTTTTGATAGAAACAACCCCGGCACCCATTTGGTGGCACTGGCCTGCATCGCCGACAGTACCAAAGCATCACGCATAGTAGTGCTCGGTCCGTGTGCAACAACGGTGAGCAGAACCATCGCCGCTATCAATATAAATGCAACCGACGACGAAAACCATACAGCCACGCGTGCTATGATCTTGCCCGCGGTAAGTTTTTTACCATTCTTCTCTTTAGACATAATGCTTCCTTATTTCCTTATTTTAAAGACCCAATTCTGCTGCAATCTGAAACTCACAAAGAACAGCAACGTATCAACAACCATTTTAAACAAAGTCAGCAACAAGCGACTCTCAAGCCCCAGTAAAAATTCCAGACCTTTTAACGAAAAAGCCGAAATCAGCATTATCGGCACGGCCACCGCGAAGTATTTGAGCAACGAAAACGCCAATTTATTTCGGTTTCCGAACACCGCACTACGGTTGAGCGAAAAATTGACCGTTGCCGAAATAACTCTCGCCAGAACTGTCGACCAAATAACCGAACCTGCTCCCAAAAAGACAAATTTCGACAGCAAAAAGAACATACCTAAGTCTGTTAAGGTGCTGACACCGGAGCTCAAGCAATATGCCAAGATCAACCTGTATATCCTCAACGAATCCCTGATCGGTCTAAAGTGCGACGACTGATTATCGTCGATATACACCGTCTCGATGGTCTCCTCACGGTAGGGTATAGACTGCCGTTTGAATTCCAAGAGCATATTGGTCTCATACTCGTAGCGGTCACCTTTAATAGACAGAAGTACGGGCAAAAACTCACCGGGAATTGCCCTGAGTCCCGTCTGGGTATCGGATATCTTCAATCCGCAAAAAAGTCGGAATACAATACTTGTCATACGGTTGCCGAAACGGCTTCTCGGCGGAACATTGGGCAACGAAAAATCTCTGCAACCCAACACAGTTTCATTGTGACAAAGCATCGAATCGACACACGATTTTATATCCTTAGTCAGATGCTGACCGTCATCGTCAATGGTGATAACACCTTTCGAGTTCGGTCTTGATGCCGACACAAATTCAAACGCGGTCTTAAGGGCCGCGCCCTTACCCTTATTGACTTCGTGGTGAAGCACCGTACACGAGGCACGGTTTTCTATTTCAGCGAACCGGTCGGAATACTCTTCCCCGCTTCCGTCATCTACGACGATAATATCAGAAAATCCGACAATTTCCAGTTCGTTTACAGTATTGATCAATTTTTCGTCCGGATTCAAGGACGGGATTATAACGCTGACATCACAGTACATAACGAAAACACCCCATTTTGAAAGATCCAAATACCCTCATTACGATTTTACCACTATATTACAACTTTTACAAGTAACAAAATTGTAACAAAATCGACAACTCCCGACCGACAAAAATTCGTGGCACTTTTGAGAATCATCAGCACATTTTGCAAGATTTTCGACCCAACGCGGCAGAAAACGACAGATTTTTAGTAAAACTGCACAAATTTTATCCCAAAATATTGCCGCAATAAATTGGATTTTACTAAATTTATGCTTGCAAAATGCAAAAGAAAATGTTACCATATATGTAAGAAGATAGTATAGGGAGCAGTCTGCCCTATTGCCGGATCTTCTTATCCGAACCCCTTTATTTAGGCAGGCGTTCGGACCCTTACAAAATTTTTAATTTTCTTACATTCCAAGGGTTTTAATATTGATGATTTTAGCGTATAATATCAGGAATGGCTTTATATAAGCCAAGCCCTCTTATTAAGACAAGTAAAATATCAACATTAGAACCTTTGGGGAAAAAGCATAGGAGTGATAGCAAGTGAAAAAGACTGAATGTGTTGCAATGCTGCTGGCCGGTGGCCAAGGTAGCCGTTTGGGCGTACTGACGCAAAATATTGCAAAACCCGCGGTGCCTTACGGTGGAAAGTACAGAATTATCGACTTTCCTCTTTCCAACTGCACCAATTCCGGTATTGACACGGTCGGTGTGTTGACCCAGTATCAGCCGCTTGAACTGAACGATTACATCGGTTCGGGTAAGCCCTGGGATCTTGACCGTTCCAACGGCGGTGTGCATATTCTTCCGCCGTATCAGAAGAGTGCCGGCGGTGACTGGTATAAGGGCACAGCCAATGCAATTTATCAGAACATTCCGTTTATCAAGCGTTATAATCCTGAATATGTTGTCATTCTTTCGGGCGACCATATTTATAAGATGGACTACAGCCTGATGATCGAACAGCACAAGGCAACGAACGCCGACTGCACCATTGCAGTTATCGAGGTTCCTTTTGAGGAGGCCTCGCGTTTCGGCATTATGAACGCTGACGAAAACGGCAAAATTTATGAGTTTGAGGAGAAACCCAAGAACCCCAAGAGCAATTTGGCCTCAATGGGTATCTATGTCTTCTCATGGGATAAGCTTGAAAAGTATCTGACCGAGGACGAGGCTGACCCGAGTTCCTCTAACGACTTTGGTAAAAACATTATCCCCAATATGCTTAACGACGGACAGAATCTCGTGGTCTACCGCTTTGCAGACTATTGGAAGGATGTCGGTACCATTGATTCTCTCTGGGAGGCCAACCTCGACCTGCTTGACCCCAAGATAAAGCTCGATCTTTCCGATCCTAATTGGAGGATCTACTCGAGAACACCTTCGGCTCCTCCGCAGTATATCGCTGACTCCGCCAAGGTGCAGAACTCTATGGTGACCGAGGGTTGCGAGATATACGGCAACGTTGACTTCTCGATCCTTTTCGACAACGTAATCGTTGAAGAAGGAGCTTCGGTCAACGACTCACTCATTATGCCGGGTGCCGTGATTAAGAAGGGTGCTTCCGTTCAGTATGCCATTATTGCCGAAAACGTCGTTGTTGACGAAGGTGCCACCGTCGGTGAAAGACCCGAAAAGTGCACCGAACTCGACAAATGGGGCGTTGCCGTTGTGGGTGCAGGTCTTACCATCGGCAAGGGTGCTTCTGTCAAAGCAGGAGAAATGATCAAAGAAGATATGGAGGTCGGAAAATGATGAGAAACAATAATCTTTTGGGAATCGTGTTTCCTAATGCGCGCGATGATTTGATGGCCGAAATGACCTCTTTGCGTTCGATGGGCTCAATGCCCTTCTGCGGCAGATACCGTCTTGTCGACTTTTCGCTTTCAAACCTTGTAAACGCAGGCGTTTCCAAGGTGGGTATTGTAACAAAATCCAATTATCAGTCATTGATGGACCACATTGGCACGGGCAAGGCCTGGGACTTGGACCGTAAGAACGGCGGTCTGTTCTTCCTGCCGCCCTATTCCAACAATGCGGCAACCGTTTACAAAGGCCACGTTGACGGTCTCTTCGGTGCTATGAGCTTTTTAAAGGCATCGACCGAAAAATACGTTATTCTTTGCGATTGCGACGTTATCACCAACTTCGACCTCAAAAAGATGGTCAAGACCCATATTAAAAGCGGTGCAACCATCACCGTCGCTTACAAAAACGGCAAGATGCCCTTGAACCAGCATGATGCTATGGCCTTTGAACTCGACGGCGACAAGGTCACCGACGTTATCTTCCCTAAAGGCGACACCGAAAACTGCAAGTACAGTCTTGATATCATCATTCTCGCTCGCGAGACACTTATTTCGATAGTCGAATACGGCTATGAGCACAACCTCACCAGCCTTTCGCGTGATATTTTCCAGCCGAATCTCGACAAGTTCGATATTCGCGGATATGAGGTCACCGATTATGCCGCTGTTATGGACTGCCCCGAGTCGTATGCAAGGATCACCAACGAAGTGCTTGCTAACCCTGAAATAAGACGTCAGCTCTTCTGCAAGGAGCGTCCCGTTTTCACTAAAACCCGAGACGATATGCCGACCATTTACGGACTTAACAGCGAGGCTACAAACAGTCTTATTGCCGACGGCTGTGTTATCGAAGGTACGGTTAAAAACTCAGTACTCTTCAGAGGTGTAAAGGTCGAGGCAGGAGCAGTTGTTGAAAACGCTATTGTTATGCAGGACAGCGTTATCGGCGAGGGTGCTACGATTGAATATGCAACGCTTGACAAAAAGGTCACCGTCGGTGCGGGCAAGACTCTTCGCGGCACCGCAGTCTACCCCATTTATGTCAGAAAAAAAGCTGAAGTTTAGTAGAAAGGATACTATAGAATGAAAGTTTTATATGCCACAAGCGAAGCATATCCCTTTGCTATGTCCGGTGGACTGGCTGACGTTGCCGGTGCTCTGCCCAAGGCACTCCGCAAGAGGCTTATCGGTTGCAGAGTTGTTATGCCGCTTTATGAATGTGTGAGCGATGAAATGCGTGCAAATATGCGTTTTATCACCAGTATTACCGTTCCCGTGTCATGGCGCAGACAGTATTGCGGTATTTTCGAGGCTAAATACGGCGGAGTTATATACTATCTTCTCGATAACCAGTATTATTTCAAGCGTGAAGGCCTCTACGGCTACTATGACGATGCCGAGCGTTTCGCCTTCTTCTCGCGCGCTGTTATTGAAATGCTGCAGTATATCGCCTTTACACCCGATATCATTCACTGCAACGACTGGCAGACCGCTCTTGTTCCCGTATTCTTAGACACTCTTTACAGAAATGTTGATAAATACCGAAACATAAAAACCGTGTTTACCATTCATAACATTCAGTATCAGGGCAAATACGGCGATGAACTCATAGAGGATGTTTTGGGGTTGCCGGCCGACACCTCGTATCTTGTTGAATACGACGGCGGAGTAAACCTTATGAAGGGCGGTATCGAATGTGCCGACCGAGTCACCACGGTCAGCCCGACATATTCAGAAGAAATCAAAGAGCCTTGGTTTGCCCACGGTCTTGACGGTATCATCCGCGACCGCGCATTCAAGCTTTCAGGCATAGTCAACGGCATCGACACCGAAGTCTATGACCCTGCCACCGATACTTTTATTTGGAAAAACTACTCGGTCGACGATATGGCAGGCAAGGCTATCAATAAAGCCGAGTTGCAGAAAGAAATGGGATTACCTGTAAAAGACAACGTTCCCGTTATCGGTATCGTTTCCCGTCTTGTTTCTCACAAGGGTTTCGACCTTGTCAAATACGCCTTTGAGAAAATGCTCCAAAACGACGTTCAGTTCGCTATCTTGGGAAGCGGCGAGTGGGAGTTTGAGACCTACTTCCATTCAACGATGCTGGCTCATCCCGATAAGGTGGCTTTAAAGCTCGGCTTCGTTCCGTCTTTGGCGCACAAGATATATGCCGGTGCTGACATCTTCCTGATGCCGTCTAAGAGCGAACCCTGCGGTCTGGCACAGATGATCGCACTCCGCTACGGTACTATTCCGATAGTTCGCGAGACCGGCGGTCTTAAAGATACAGTAAAGGACAGCGGCGACAACGAAGGCAACGGCTTTACCTTCCAGTCGTATGACGGAGAGGATATGGCCTACACCGTTCAGCGTGCAATTATGGGTTACTCCAAGCCCGACGGTTGGAAGATCCTCGTTGAACGCGCTATGCGTTGCGACAACAGCTGGGGCAGATCAGCCAATGAATACATCAAACTTTATAAGAGTATATTAGGTTAAAAAACACGGTGCGGTTCAATAAAACCGCACCGTGTTTCTATTTAAAATCTTCTGCTGTTTCTCCGACCGAATATACTCAAAACATACAACAAAAATCTCAAGAAATACACAAGGGAGGTCAGCGTTCCGACCAGATAGGTCATCGCCGCGGCCGACAGCACCTTTTTAGCACCCGGAAACTCCTCAGGAGTGACTATTCCCTGCTCAAGCAGCATTTCTCCGGCTCTTCGGCTGGCATTAAGCTCCACGGGCAGAGTTATAAGATGAAACAGAAAAGACGTACCGTAAAGAATAACACCGACTATTGCGACATAGAAGCCCAGATCGGAGTTTCCTGCCGACGATACATAAACATTCATCAAAATACCGATCAATACAAGCGGCATGGCAAGCATTGAGCCGAAATTGGTTATCGGCACAAGAGCGGTACGAAGATTATAAAACAAATAGCCTTCCTTTTTCTGCACAACGTGGCCGATCTCATGCGCCGCAACCGCTACCGATGCTACCGATGAACTGTCATAGGTGCTCTCCGACAAATTAACGATCCTTTTAGCGGGGTGATAGTGGTCGGTCAGCTGACCGTTCACCTTTCCTATCTTAATATCATCAGCACCTTTGAATGCAAGCAACCGCCGTGCAGTTTCAAACCCTGTAAGCCCTGAGCGAATGCGGACTTTATCAAATTTAGCATAAGTGCTCCTGACTCGAGCGCTCGCCACCACCGACAACAGCAAACACGCAAGCAATGCTATCATAATTTTCGGATCACCGAAAAACCAAAACATAATTCACACTCCTAACCTATTTTTCTTATTCTGCCCTAAAAGTCGGGTTCAATTCCAACATTAAATATCCGACAGTGTGACATTTTAAACGTGGTTTCACAGCGACGGTGATAGCCGTCGTGAACGCGAATGCGTTCAATAAAAATTGCAGATTTTTTTCTGTGAAACCTTTTTAATAATTTCAATTTCGCAAAAAGCATCGGCTTTAACATTACTCATTATAACACAAAAGCCGCAAGGGTTCAATTCCTGCGGCTTTCAGCATTTTGAGAATTACATATTTGCGGCTTCGAACTCTTTAAGGAAGTTAACGAGCTTTTCTACACCCTCGTAAGGCATAGCGTTGTAAATAGAAGCGCGCATACCGCCAACCGAGCGGTGGCCTTTAAGATTAGCCATTCCGTTGGCACCCGACTCCTTAACGAACTTAGCATTGATCTCATCATCCTCGGCACGGAAGGTAACGTTCATCATCGAACGGCACTGAGGATTTACGGGATTCTTAAAGAGCTTGCTGCCCTCAAGATAATCATAAAGGATCTTTGCCTTCTTCTCGTTCATAGCCTTCATTGCGGTGAGACCGCCGATCTCCTTGATCCACTCAAGCACGAGCTTGCAGATATAAATGGGCCAGCACGGAGGAGTGTTATACATCGACTCGTTATCAGCCATTACCTTGTAACTGCAAACGGTGGGAACAAATGCGGGCAGATCATCACGGATAAGGTCCTCGCGAACGATGACAATGGTAAGACCTGCAGGAGCAACGTTCTTCTGAGCACCGGCGTAGATAAGGCCGAACTTCGAAACATCAACAGGCTCAGACAAAATGCAGGAGCTCATATCGGCAACCAGCGGAACATCACCGGTGTCGGGAATGTAATCCCACTTTGTACCGAAAATGGTATTGTTAAAGCAGATGTGAACATAGTCAGCGTTAGGAGTGAGTTTAAGTTCCTCCTGGCGGGGAATACGTGTGAAGTTCTCATCCTTGGTAGTAGCGGCAAGATTGATCTTATCGCTGTACTTCAAAGCTTCCTTATAAGCCTTGCCCGAGAACTGACCGGTGACGATATAATCGGCAACACCGGTTCTTAAAAGGTTCATGGGAACCGATGCAAACTGCATCGAAGCACCACCCTGAAGGAACAATACCTTGTAGTTTTCGGGGATCTCCATAACCTCGCGGAGAAGAGCCTCTGCATCCTTGATAATTGCATCATAGACCTTGGAGCGATGGCTCATTTCCATAACGCTCATGCCCGAGCCGCCGTAATTCATCAAATCGTCTCTCGACTTTTCGAGAACGGCCAAAGGCAACATTGAAGGACCTGCGGAGAAATTGTAAATACGATCGTACATTTAAATCACCTTTTCTTAAAGTTTAAAATTCCTGTTATAATACGCCATAAATTTTGGCTTGATGCACTTTCTTCGACTTTGTCAAATTATTCACAAAGTTTTCTCTAAATGCATTGTATTTATAATACTATATTGTCATATATTTGTCAATCATTTACATAAAATAATAATTAGTTTACATAATCCTATTAGTGCGGCATCATAATCCGCTGTTCATCAATAAAAACGGGAAGGGTCTCCCCCTTCCCGTTTTTATCAGTCGTCTCCGTTTTCGTCACAGTCGCAAGAATCGTCACAACCACAGCCGCCCGAAACATCGCAGGGTCTCGGCGGGAAGAAATCATCAGTCGGGAACTTGATGCGACGGAAAACATCGCAGGGACTGTCGGTCGTATCGTCGCACTGCTTTTCAGGGATGCAGAAATCATAGACCGGTACGAGCATCTGAACATTTCTGATAAGCTGAACAACAGTAAACAATCCTAAAGTCACAAGCACGCTCTGTCTGCTCTGAGAGGTCTCGATCTCGCCTCCTAAAGCATCGCAAGCACAATCGGGAATAACGCTCGGCAGGTCGCAAAAACCGCCGTTCTGGCTGATCCTTGCCGACAAAGCCACAGGGTCGACCACCTGCACTACACACTTGGGACCGTTGTTGGCGAGCGTAGTTTTTCTTCCTCTCTCGTCGCATCGTCCCGTGCTCGAAAAGGTCTTGACGTTACCGTCTGATCCGTAAAGAATGGCTTTCTTATTATAGAAGCACAGTCCGTGAACCGTTTCGGGACAGGTGCCCGGAACGCTGACAAGGTCGATGTCGACCATAAACACAAAGCTCAGGTCGCATGAATAAAATCCTCGGTTGAATGTGACAGGCTCGACATCAACAGAGACGTCGATCACCTTTGCGGAGCGGATCCTTACGCTCATTGCACCGTCAACCTTTTGCTGATCGCAGCGCGAGAAATAACATTTCATATCCGTGATGCAATCGCGGTCACAGCACGAATCGTATACCCTGCCGGCATCGATACACACAGCCTCATTAAAGGATGACGAATTTGTGGGGCAGTTCTGCCTTACATCTGCCATAAATAATCCTCCAAGTTTAGATTAGCCAAGTTCCAAGCCCGCAATGTGCTATGTAGCGGAATAAGAACTTTAACTTCTCTAACATTTTATTCCAAAAGACTTACTTTGTGACAGCGAAATAGTGTTAAAACCTTTGACAAACCGATACTTATATATTAAAATGAAGAAAAGGTGTGTGATCATTTTGATAATTAACATAATTAAGACCATAATCTACGGCATAATTGAAGGTATCACCGAATGGTTGCCCATCAGCAGTACGGGACATTTGATACTGTTTGAGGAGCTGTTCTGGAAAAATGCCAACGAGTCTTTTTTTGAAATGTTCCGAGTTGTCATTCAGTTGGGTGCAATTTTGGCGGTAATCGTTTGTTTCTTCAATAAATTAAATCCCTTCTCACCATCAAAAGATAAGTTGGCAAAAAAGGAAACGTGGGAAATGTGGCTTAAAGTCATTATCGCCTGCCTTCCTGCCGCAGTGATCGGACTGCCGTTTGACGACAAATTGGATGCCATCTTTTATAACTTTATCACAGTTGCAATCACTCTTATTGTATACGGTATTGCATTTATAGCACTCGAATCGGCAAAACGACCCGAGCCGAAGATCACGGATATCAGCACGCTCTCCTATAAGACCGCATTGCTCATCGGTGCTTTCCAGTTGTTGGCTTTAATTCCCGGCACATCACGCTCCGGTGTCACGATTTTAAGTGCAATGCTTCTCGGCTGTTCGAGAACCGTTGCCGCCGAGTTTTCATTCTTCCTTGCCATCCCCGTTATGTTCGGCGCAAGCCTTTTGAAATGCGCAAAGTATGCGAAGGACATTATAGACGGCGAGATCGTAATGATAACCTTAAACGAAGGCATTATTCTTCTCGTTGGCCTTGTCGTCGCCTTCTTGGTATCACTTTTTGCTATCAAATTCCTTATGGGATACGTCAAAAAACGTGATTTCAAGCCGTTCGGATATTACCGCATCGTTTTAGGCATAATACTTTTGGTCTATTTCTTCATAGAAAGGATGTAAGCCTTGCTTATTTGTTTTGATATTGGTAACACCAACATTACTTTGGGTGGGTTTTTAGGTAGTGAACTCAAATTCACAGCGCGACTTGCTACCGACCATCACCGTACTGCCGATCAATATGCAGTTGAAATAAAGGATATTTTAAGCCTTTATGATATCGAAAAAAACGATGTTTCAGCCGCGGCGATTTGCTCGGTCGTGCCGACCGTTTGTGCGGCTGTTGAAAGGGCTATAGTCAAACTTTTCGGCATCAGCCCGATGGTCTTGGGACCGGGTGTCAAAACGGGACTGAACATCAAGATCGACAACCCTGCTCAGTTGGGTGCCGACCTTGCCGCAGGTGCAGTCGGAGCGTTGGCGAAATACCCCTGCCCTTCGATTATCATCGACTTGGGCACCGCAACCACCATCAGCGTCATCGGTAAAAACGGCGAGTTTTTAGGCGGCGCTATCGCCGCAGGCATCAAACTGACTTTGGAAGCACTGGCCTCACGTACCGCTCAGTTACCTATGGTCAACATCAAGGCTCCGAAAAATGTTATCGGCACTAACACCGCCGACAGTATGACTTCGGGACTTATCATCGGCGCCGCCGCCATGATCGACGGTATGATCGAGCGCATAGAAGACGAATTGAAAGAGTCCGCCACGGTAGTTGCCACAGGCGGTTTATCACCCGAAGTTATCAAGCAATGCCGTCACTCTATCATACACGACGACAACCTGCTTTTAGACGGATTGAGGATAATCTATAATAAAAATAAATGACTTAACGCTCATTCAAGTGAAACACGACCGCATTACTTTTGAATGCAGGCCGATAGTTTTGCTTTAATGATATATCAAAAGCGCTGTATCACTGCCGACAACGGCAAATTATGTGAACAGCAGCAGGAGGAATTTTTATGAAAAAACAATCATTGTTCAAACTCGTGTTAATTGCACTTTATATTGCAATTATCTTCGTTTTGAACGGCACACCATTAGGCTATATCCCTACGCCTACAGGAATTAACGCAACCACCGTTTTCCTGCCGGTCGTTTTTGCCGCCGTCACGTTAGGTCCATGGGCAGGCGGTATAATGGGATTTGTTTTCGGACTCACGAGCTTTATACAGTGCTTTGGTCTCGGTGCTGTCGTTGATCCTATCGCCGCCACACTTTTCGCAGAAAGCCCTGTGCTTTACTCCGTCATGTGCTTTGTACCGAGAATATTGATGGGTATAGGTGTCGGTTTTATTTTCAAATGGCTTAATAAAATCGATAAAACCAAACTTCTGTCCTACTCCGCAGCCTCTGTAAGTGCGGTTGTTTTAAATACCACTCTGTTTTTGACTGCCTTTAATCTCTTCTTTTCAGACACCGCATTTTCCGGCAAAACAGTTAAAGCAATTTTGAGTGCCGTTATTACATACAACGGTATCATTGAAATGATAATCGCAGTAGTCATTGGAACGGCCATTAGCAAGGCTTTGGTAGCAGCAATGAAACGCTATAAAATTCACTAAATAAATGTTTTTGCCGCGACAATAATCGCCATATAAAGCAAGCACCGCAGTGTCCACTGCGGTGCTTTTGATTTTCTTATTTAACTGCTTTTTCGATCGAGTCGGCGGCGGGCTGGAGATAATCAACGGCAAACCGTTCAAATTCGCCCACGTTGCAAAGAGCGGTGAGCTCGGGGTCTATAGGCATACGACCAAGCGGCAACAACTGCATATCACCGCAAAGCTCCTCAAATTGGCTTTCACCGAAAATGTTGATAGCCTTGCCGCAATCGGGACACTTGACGTAGCTCATATTCTCGACCATACCGAGCACGGGAATGTTCATCAAACTCGCCATATTGCAGGCTTTCTTGACTATCAATGAAACCAGATCCTGCGGAGTGGTAACAATAACTGCACCGTCGATCGGCAAAGACTGATAAACAGTCAGCGGAACATCGCCGGTACCGGGAGGCATATCGACAAACATATAGTCTACATCACCCCAGTAAACGTCGGTCCAGAACTGCTTGACCGCACCTGCCAAAACAGGTCCGCGCCACACAACGGGAGCATCGGGACTGTCAAGCAGAAGGTTGCAGGACATTATCTTAATGCCGTTGGCAGTCTCCTCCGGCAAAATACCCTTATCGTTCATCTTCGCTCTCGAATTGATGCCGAACATTTTAGGAATAGACGGACCTGTGATGTCGGCATCAAGAATGCCGACCTTATAGCCCTTGCGGTTCAAAAGCACCGCCAGCATCGCGGTAACCATCGACTTGCCAACACCGCCTTTACCGCTGACAACACCGATAACGTGCTTTACGGAGCTGTACTGATTCAAGGCTTCGTGCATATCCTGCGGTTCGTGCGCCTTGGCACTTGCACAACTGCTACAATCGCCAGTGCAGCTTGTATCATTACATTTTCTCTCTTCTGCCATTTTAAAATTACCTCCAATTTTGTGGGTCAAACCCACATATCTGAAGCCGTGAAACGAGAGTCTCACGGCTTTAAATCCAATTATTCTGCAGTATCCGACGAATCACTGCCGTCTTCGCCCTCGACCTCACCCGAAAGAGCGGCCAACAACTGAAAATCGGCCAAAGACATTTCCTTTAAAGGCTCCTCTTCCGCCGACGGTAAAACTATGTTCGCATCGTGCTTCACTTCGGTCACGTTATAGTCATACTCAAACAGCACAGAAAGGCTGGCCTCGGCCGTTTTTACTTCGGTGGTGGGTACACCTGACTCCGCATTATCGGGATCAATATCATTCACCTGAACAGTATAATCATAGGTGAAGTCGTAAGTAACAGTCTGTGTCTCCAATCGTCCGTTGGCATCAATTATTCCGCTGACCTTAAGAGCTTTAGCCTTAACATTACTGAGCTTCGACACCTGACTTCCGATGATCTCCTCGAAGTCACCGGGAAGCTTATCAACGGGATACAAGATCACAAACCCGTAACCGCCGCCGCTCGTATTGACGATCTTAGTGTTTACAGGATTGATGAGCGAAGCATCGTACACCGTCACGGTCTTTATAAGATCATTAAAATACTTATTTGTCTCATAACCCGAGGTAATATTATAGGTCGCACCTGCGGTTGCACCGTAAACAACTGTTCCGTCGGTGTAAAGATACAAGGTGGAATCCACAGCCTCGTTCTTTACCGTGGTTTTGTTATAGACCTTTAAAGCGTCGCCCTTTAAAAACTTAAAGTCTGTACCGCCGACCGATTTTACGGTCTTACCCTCGGCATTAACCGTGAGAGTGACCTCACTTTTAAACCTTAAGGCCGTAGCGGAGTTCAAGGCCTTTTCGGTAGTGACATAAGCATTATTGACAGTATCGACAGCGTTTATGTCAATACCGCCGATATCACTGACAGTACCCGCTCCGGTTTCCTTTGCCCTTTTGCAACCCGCAAAGGAAAAAAGCAAAGCGAGACTCAAGACAATACAAAATATTTTTTTCATATTATTCCCCATTCTGCAAAGGACTCGCCCTTACATAACGAGTATAGCACACTCCGCACCAAAAAACAACAGAAATATCTGTTAAAATTTGAAGAAAACAGTTGTAATTACGTTTAAAATCTGCGATAATATACAATGTATATATTAGTCACAGCGAGGTAATTTATGGACAACTTTAAAAATATGGCGGATCTGCTTCTGCCCAACATTACAAAAACACCGGATTTTTACGAGCAAATGTACAAACCCCGTAACCTGCCCGAAGGTGCAAGAGTTACACGAGTTGCTCCGAGTCCTACGGGATATTTGCATTTGGGTACCCTTTTTGTATCGCTTATCAACCGACTTGTAGCCGACTCGACCGGCGGTGTGTTCTTCACCCGAATTGAGGACACCGACAAGAAAAGAGAGGTCGAGGGCGGAATTGCCGATATAATCAACGGATTAAAGCGTTTTGGCATCTCTATTGACGAAGGCTTTGTCGAGCCGACAGTAGAACAGGGTGACTACGGTCCTTATCAGCAGTCAAAACGTGCCGAGATATATCAGACCTATGCCAAATCACTTATCGAACAGGGTCTGGCTTACCCTTGCTTCTGCACCGAAGAGGATCTTTCCAAAGTCCGCGAACAGCAAGAGGCTTTAAAGGTTCGCACAGGCTACCACGGTGAGTGGGCAAAGCACCGCGACATCACCTACGAAGAGGCAAAGGCTCTTATAGACGAGGGCAGGCCCTTCGTTGTCCGTTTGCGCTCACCCGGAAGCGAAGAAAACAAAGTGGTTTTTGAGGACGGCATCAAGGGTAAGATCGAGATGCCCGAAAACGACGAGGATTTCGTTATCTTGAAGTCCGACGGCATTCCTACCTATCACTTCGCCCACGCAGTCGATGACCACTTGATGGGCACTACCCACGTTATGCGCGGTGACGAATGGATCTCCTCCGTTCCGAAGCACATTCAGTTGTTCCGTCTGCTCGGCTTCAAGGTTCCGAAGTTCGTTCATATTTCGCCTATTATGAAGCTTGACAACGGCACAAAGCGTAAGATCTCCAAGCGTAAGGACCCCGAAGCTGCCGTTCATTTCTTTGCTGAAGAGGGTTATCCCACAAGCAGCGTTATCGAGTATCTTATGACCATCGCGGCCAGCGATTTTGAGGATTGGAGAAGAGCCAACCCGCAGGAAGACTACAAGAAGTTTAAGTTCAACATTAAAAAGATGAGTGCGTCGGGTGCGTTGTTTGATACCGATAAACTCAATGACGTTTCTAAGACCGTCATCAGCCGTATGAACTCCGAGACTGTCGTCAACTTCCTTTTAGATTGGGCAAAAGAGTTCAGTCCCCGATTCTTCGAGGTCATCTCTAAAGACACAGAGTATGCACAAAAAGTGTTCAGCATCGACCGTGACACTCCGAAACCGAGGAAGGACATCATCAAATGGAGCGACGCCGAAAACTACTGCTCATACTTCTATGACGAGCTTTTCACTCCCTGCTACTCGTTGCCTGAGCACATTTCTAAAGAAAATGCGGTCAAGATACTTACTGCTTATAAAGAAGCGTATAATCCCAACGAGGACAAGCAACAATGGTTTGAGACTATTAAGAGCGTCTGCCCTGCCGCAGGCTTTGCAACCGATACCAAAGAGTACAAGCAAAACCCCGAAGCTTACAACGGCAACCCCGGCGATGCTTCTACCATTATACGTGTTGCCGTAACCGGCAGGACCAACACTCCCGACCTTTGCAGTATTATGCAGGTCTTAGGTATTGAGAGAACGCTTGCACGAATCAATGCGGCAATCGAAGAATATTCAAAATAACAGTTTTATTTCGAGGAGAAAACAATGATTGACAACAAAACGACCGAAGCCAATTCCGAGGTAATGGCTTCAAACTTTATCCACGATTTTATTGACAAGGACTTGGCAGAAGGCGTTTACGACAAGGTGCAGACCCGTTTTCCGCCCGAGCCCAACGGTTATCTTCACATCGGTCACGCTAAGGCTATCTGCATTGACTTCGGCACCGCCGATAAGTACAACGGCAAGTGCAATCTCCGCCTTGACGACACTAACCCCACAAAAGAAGATGTTGAATATGTTGACGCGATAAAAGAGGACATCAACTGGTTGGGCTTTGATTGGGACAATGTTTACTTTGCCTCTGATTACTTCGATTTTATCTATGACTGCGCTTTGAAGCTCATTGATTTAGGACTTGCCTATGTCGACGAATCGGATGCCGACACTATCCGCGAGATGCGCGGCACTCTCACCGAGCCCGGTAAGAACAGCCCTTACAGAGACAGACCTATTGAAGAGACCCGCGACCTCTTCCGCCGTATGACTGAGGGTGAGTTCGACAACGGCTCAATGGTGCTGAGAGCTAAGATCGATATGGCTTCTCCCAACCTCAATATGCGTGATCCCGTTATCTACCGCGTGCTTAAAGCACATCACCACAGGACAGGCGATAAATGGTGCGTCTACCCGATGTATGACTTTGCACATCCGCTTTCCGATGCAAAAGAGGGTGTCACCCACTCGCTCTGCTCTTTGGAATTTGAGAACCACAGACCGCTTTACAACTGGTTTTTGGAAGTGCTGAACATCCCGACTCCGCCGAGACAGATCGAGTTTGCACGTATGAACGTCAACTACACGCTGACAAGTAAAAGAAAGTGCCTAAAACTCGTTGAAGACGGCATTGTAGCCGGTTGGAACGACCCGAGAATGGCCACTATAAGCGGTATGCGTCGCCGCGGCTTCCCTGCCGAGGCTATCCGCGCCTTCTGCGAAAAGATCGGCGTTTCCAAGGCTCACTCGGTTATCGATTACGCACTTTTGGAGTCATGCGTTCGTGACCACTTGAATATCAACGCCGAAAGAGCGATGACTGTTTTAAGACCCTTAAAGGTCGTTGTTGATAACTATCCCGACGGCCGGACCGAGGAGATCACCGTCGAGATAAACCCCAACAAACCCGAGCTGGGAACCAGAACTATCGAATTTTCAAAAGAGATTTATATCGAGAGAGACGACTTCCAGCTCGTTCCGCCGCCTAAATATTTCAGACTCTGTCCCGAAAAGGAAGTTCGTTTAAAAGGTGCTTATTTTGTTAAATATGCATCGCACGAGTGCGATGATGAAGGCAATATCACCGTTGTTCACTGCACCTATGATCCCCTTACCCGCGGCGGCGATGCACCCGACGGACGAAAGGTCAAGGGTACGCTTCACTGGGTATCGGCTAAATCGGCAGTTGACGCCGAGATAAGACTTTATGACCGCCTTTTTAATGTTGAAAATCCGTCTGATGAAGAAGGCGTTTCCAGCTTTAAAGACAACCTCAACCCCGATTCGCTCACAATTCTCAAGGGTTGCAAGTGTGAAGCCTTTATGAAGGATGCAAAACCCGGCGACAAGTACCAGTTTATGCGCCAGGGTTACTTCTGTGTTGATACGGATTCGACCCCCGATAACATCATCATCAACCGCACTGTTGCTTTAAAGGACTCGTTTGCCAAAAAATAAAAGGGAGTGCAAAAATGAAGGTTAAAGAAATTCTGGATTTTTTGAACGGCATAGCCCCTATGGAAACCGCTGAGCATTATGACAACGTCGGCCTTTTGGTCGGCAACCCCGAGGCAGATGTCAACGGGATTTTAGTGTCACTCGACTGCTTTGACGAGGTCATTGACCGAGCTGAGGATCTGGGTGCAAATCTCATTGTCACCCACCATCCCATCATCTTCAATCCTTTGAAGTCGGTGCTTAATGACAGCCTTGTCTATAAGCTCGTGTCCAAAAACATTTCGGTCATTTCTATGCACACCAATCTTGATGTTGCGGAAGGCGGAGTAAACGACGTTCTGTGCAACGCCATCGGTCTTTATGATGTTAAAACGATAGCGGCACACGACGGATTCTTAGTACGCATCGGTGAATTGGACGGTGCCGAAGACCCCTACTTCTTTGCAAAGCACCTGAAAGAGGTTTTGGGCGGAACGGTCAAATTTGTCGCGGGTAACCGCGATATAAAGACCGTTATGGTCTGCTCGGGATCGGGTTCAGGATTCACCTTTGATGCTATCGCTAACGGCGTTGACGCTTACGTCACAGCCGAGGTCAAGCACAGCCACTTTATCGCGGCGGCTGATGCAGGTCTTTCACTCTTCGATGCAGGTCACTTCAACACTGAAGATGTGATAGTCGGCTCGCTGACACGCGATATTGCGGGCGCCTTCCCCGAGATCGACGTCAACGAATGCCACTTCAGCAAAATTGAAAGTATATAAAAAAACGGTGGGTCACCCCACCGTTTTTTTGTTTTGATTTAGATACCTCTCTCGGCTCTCCACTCGTCTACCTTACCGGCAGCGATTCTCTTAATGTCCTCTTTTTTATAGATGGACTCAGCACCGCCGTTTACATAGATAAAGAACTTACCGTCAGCAGTTTTATAGAGGCTTTCTTCATAACCTGCGGGATCACCCATCTCGCCGCTTACAAACTTTGCAACGAGCTCTGCATTAGCGGTATCATACTCTACCTTACAGACAACCTTTTTCATCTTGAAATCTCCTTTTTATTGTTTTTTTTAAGCTTAAATGCGCTTAGCATAATTATCAAACCGCAAATCGGAAATAGTATACCAAAAACGGCAATAACCATTGCTACAAAATTATTATAACACATTTTCTACAAACTTTCAACTGTAACATTACACTTTTATTTTTGTTTTACCTGTCACCTTTTTGTTTAAATCCGTCAGTGTTTCGCCCAATTTCGACCATTTGTGAGTTATTTTGTCACTTTAAATTAATTCCTTGACATATACATACATATAGCATATAATTGTATTAGCGAAATAGCACAAGAGAGGTGATCCTGTGGCCTGGAATTTTTCTTCGGGCAAGCCCGTATACCTGCAGATTTCCGAACGTATAACCAAGTCAATACTGTCGGGTGAATACTCAGCAGGTCAGCAGTTGCCTACAGTCCGTCAATTAGCTTTGGAGGCGGCGGTCAATCCCAACACCGTACAGCACGCCTTTGCGGAGTTGGAAGACGTCGGCATAATAGTTTCAAAAGGAACGGCGGGACGTTTTGTCACCGATGATGAGCAGATCATCGAACGTTGCCGTCTTGAAATGGCTGAGCAGATGGTAAAGGACTTTGTTGAAAACGTAAAACAACTGTCTATAGACACCGATGAAGCAATCAGAATGATCAGGGAGGTTAGTTTATGAACATTCTCGAATGTCGAAATTTGACGAAATCATACAAAAAGCACAAACCGGTGCTTCAAAACTTAAATATCACAATACCTGCAGGCAGGATAGTCGGTCTTTTAGGCCCCAACGGTTGCGGCAAATCGACCCTTATAAAACTGGTTTCGGGGTTGCTCCAGCCCGACAGCGGCGAGATCTTGGTAGCCGGCGAGCCGGTCGGCGAAAAGAGCAAGGCTCTCGTCTCCTATCTGCCCGAGCGCACTTATTTCAACTCCCGAATGAAGGTTTCGGCGCTTGTAAAACTCTTTGAGGACTTTTATGAAGACTTTGACCCCCTAAGAGCCAACAAGTTGCTTGAGGACTTAGGAATAAACCCCAACGCCAACCTCAAAACGCTTTCAAAAGGCACAAAAGAAAAGGTCCAGCTGATACTGGTTATGTCCCGTAACGCAAAACTTTACCTTTTAGATGAGCCTATCGCAGGCGTTGATCCGGCCGCGAGAGAATATATTTTAAGCACCATCGTCAGCAACTACAACCCCGATGCCGCCATCGTCATCACCACTCATCTTATAACCGATGTCGAGCAGGTATTGGACGATTTTATTTTCCTTTCCTTCGGCGGTAACGTTTTAAAAGTCGGCAACGCCGAGGAAACTCGCAACGAAACCGGCAAATCGCTGGATGAGTTGTTCAGGGAGGTATTCAGATGCTGAAAAAACTTTTTAAATATGATTTTAATTCTGTCTTTAAATATTGGTGGATCGCGGCACTGTCGTCGTTTATATTATCTGTTATCGGCGGCGGATGTCTGTCGCTGATGACCTACGAACGCGATCTGCCCACCTTTTTCTACACTTCAGTCAGCAATACATTGGGTCTTGTTGTGATCGGATTTGTGGTTTTTGTTTTCCTGTCATGTATCTTAGTCTATGTGCGGTTCTACAAAAACTTCTTCTCGGACGAGGGTTATCTGACCTTTACCCTGCCGGTCAAGCGATCAGAGCTTCTCAACTCCAAACTTCTGCTCGGCGTTGCCACAACCGTACTTACTGCAATAGTTTTTATCGCTGATCTGCTGATACTGTTTTCAATTCCCTTCCCTGAACAGGTAGAGGAAATCTTTGAGTCCTTTTTTGAAATGCTCTCACAACTCACGGTCAAAGAGACGCTCTACTTTGTTACATACACAATAGAGTTCATTATTATATGTTTACTCAGCGTACTGCTTTCTACACAGTTTGTTTTCGGTTGCATCACCATATCGTCGATAATTGCTAAAAAAGCACGCGTGCTCATCGCCATCGGTATTTACTACGGAACCGGTTGCGTTACGACCTTCGTAACACAAATGTTCTTCATCTTTGGTGTCCCGAGTGTTTCAGAATGGCTTGTATCATTGCAGACCCGTCTTTTCGAAATTTCCGTGGCGCTGGTAATGCTGGCAGTAATCGCCTTTCTCGCACTTATATGTGCCCTGCTTTACGCATTCGAATATTGGATGCTCGATCGCAAGTTGAATTTAAGTTAAGGAGGAAAGAAAATGAAAAAAATAATTTCTGTTATTATAATTTGTTTGCTGCTTTCTTCCGTTTTAGTGATTCCTGCATCAGCGGCATACTACGTACTTGAAGAAAACGATCAAGTCTTACGCTTTTACAACGCAGCAGGATCTTTCCGCCGAATCGACGACTCGATGCTCCAGGTAGAATACACGGTTGATATGACCGACACCATAAAATATACCGGCGATCAGATTTATGTTATTAAAAACGTCAAGCTGAGATCCAACGCTGACGGCAATCTGATCCGTGCCGAGATATATTATAAAGACGGTACTTGTCTTATTTCCAACTACCTTCGAGAAGATTATATAGACGAATACGCGGCGTTTGTAAACGACAGTGTTGACTCATATACCCTCGATTTCACCTGGCCCGAGGGCAACTTTGTTAATGTTGATAAATCAGCAATATCGGGCAAGCTCGTTTACTTATACAAAGATCACATCCTCAACGCCTCACACATCTTGCCCATGAATTACCAGACTGCCGACGGTGCTCTCGTTGTGCCAAAAGGCGCAGCGGTCATACTTGAAGATAAATGCTATTTTGTGAAATACGATAACTACAACTCCGGCTTACAAAGCATTAACGATCTATACAACTGTGCCACCAATTCTACATCTTCGGCAGCTTTGGTCAGTGCATACGAGATCGCCGATGAGGCCACTTTAAAAGCAATAAAGGACGCTGAGGAAAAGTATTACGGCAGTGACTTCGGTTTCTTATATGACGACGATTTCACAAAATCACTGTCTGCAGGATTCCTGATAATTCTCTTCGGCGTGTTGCCGTTAGGTCTGTTCGTGCTGTTCCTCATTCTGGCTATTCGTTCTAAAACCATCTATAAAAAACTGTTCACGATAGTCTATATCTCGTCAGCGGTATTAGTCGTGGTCTTTGCTATTCTCGCGCTCCTGATCACGGCCGGCTGATATATAAAAGGATGATAAAAATGAAAAAGTTATTAGTAATTGCAACTGTTTTAACACTCATACTGTCGGTTTGCGCCTGCAAAAACGACGAGGCAACGTCAAATTCCGATGTAACCGCCAACACCGAAAGCACCGCTTCGACCGCTTCGACCGTCAGCAATACGACCTCGGAGGTCACACCGTCGAGCGATACCCAAAACACCTCGTCTGAAGCTTCTTCCGTGTCGTCCGACGCAACTGTAAGTAAGCCTATTCACGTGCATAATTTCAGCGAAGCGACCTGCAAATCACCCGCCAAATGCTCCTGCGGAAAGACCCAAGGCGAACCCTTAGAGCATATTTTTACCGAAGCCGTCTGTATTCTTTGCGGTTACCAATCAGTCAACAGCAACGCATCACACGGTAATTACGAAACCATAATCAGCAACAAAGACGGCACCGTCAGCAAGCTCACGATCTTCTTCTATCATGACACTGAATCTGTTATGATGACCGGTATGAAATACAGCCCTGAAATTCCTGCTGACGCCAACCGTCATACCCCTGTAATAGATTACAACGGAAAACGGTATTATTATTTTTCTACCCTCACTATCGGTGAAGGCATAGGGTACAACCTCGTCATCACCGATACCACCGTCGAGTTCGACTCCGATGATCAAAAACATCACTTCGTGCTCGAATTCACAGGCGACAGCTTTATAATTAAATCCAGCACCTCACCCGATCACCCGGTGGGAACTGAGCTCAAAACGACAAAAAAATCCTAGCGATAAAATACTCTTACAATCTCTCTAAAATACAGCAAAACCCTACCGATATCGGTAGGGTTTTGCTGTTGAATTTGTGAGACACTGCAGTCTTTAATCTCGAAGAACAATGCCGTCGATATTGACTTTTGAAGAATAGTTATATATAATTATTCTGTATTAGTCTGCACCCGCTCCGGTCTATTTAAAGGAGGACTTCGATTTGGAACACAAAACACTCAGAGCTCAAACCATTCTCTATCACAACGACTTGAGCAGTCTTAAAAAATCGTTGGAAAGCATCTACAATGCTGTTAAAATATCAAAAAAACACGGCGGTCCGATCGACTTTGTCGACGTTTACTACGGCGACGCTTCGGCAGAACCGTTGTTTAACGAGACTACCGTCGCAGAATGGAACTCGCAATTCGGCGATTATTTGAAACTCAAATATCAATTTTTCGGCTTCAATTCGGGCACCTCTAAGGGTCAGAATATTATGTTTAAGGACTGCGAGACCGACTATTTTATGGCCTACAATCCCGACGTTATCCTCTGCCCTCATTATTTTTTGGAAATGATGAAGCCGTTTGAACGCGAATCTGGAGTCGGCATGGTCGAAGCCAAGCAATCACCGCTTGAACATCCTAAAGAGTTTAATGTTGCAAACGGCATCGAACCTTGGGGTGCTATGGCCTGCGTCATCATTCCCACCCATGTTTACCGCGAATTGGGCGGACTGGACGAACAGAGCTTCTTTTTATACTGTGATGACGTCGATTTCTCCTGGAGACTGAGACTTAACGGATACAAGGTGGTTTATCAGAGCACGGCTTTTGTCTATCATTCCAAATTTGTCAATAACAAGGGTCAGGTCGTTCCGACCAACGCCGAAGTATACTATTCAGCCGAAGCCGCTTTGTTGATGGCACACAAGTGGTCCAATCATAAGCTGCTCAAAAAGCTCAAAACCATCTTTGAAACCGGCAGCGAGCAGCAGCAAAAAGCATTACAGGAATTCAATCGCCGAAAAGCCGAAGGACTCTTGGTAAAACCGCTTGACAGCGACCACAAGATAGCCTCGTTTGAGGGATTCGGCTACTCCAAAAACAGATATTAAAGAACAGCCTTTGAAAGGATGACACCTACTATGAGCGAGTCGGCAAACATTGCAAAAAACTCAACTTTGACTCAATATTTAAAATCGCTCGAAGCAACTTGCGGAAGAGAAAATCTTTTGAAATATCTCGGCGGTGATTATAAATACAGTGAAAACGCTCCGTTTTTATCGGTCATTATGCGCACCCAAGGCAAAAGACCCGAGGCCTTGAGCGAGGTCTTACTCAGCCTCTCCGGTCAGAGCGATATGGACTTTGAGGTTCTTATTATGGGTCACAACCTGACTGCTGACGGCAAACAGTCGGTCGAGACCATCATCAGCGAACTGCCTTCCTTTATGGATGGCAAGGTCCATTTGGTCGAGGTCACCGGCGGAAGCCGCACCACACCTCTGACCAAAGGTTTTGAATCGGCCAACGGTCGGTATGTATCGATCTTAGATGATGACGATATGGTTTTTGAAAACTGGGTCGAGGCTTTTCACGAGTTGGAAGAGAACAACAGCGGCAAGATCTTACACTCCTACTGTGTTGATCAGGATTGGCGAAGCATCGAGAACGAATACGGCGAGACCGTTCTGGTTTCGGTATCCCCGTTCCGTCCTAACTACTGTTGCGAGTTCGATCTTATCAAGCAGTTTTCGACCAACTACTGCCCCACCTTCAGTCTCGCTTTCCCGCGTATCGCCTACGATCTTTTGAATATTCATTTTGATGAAACTCTCACCACGACCGAGGATTGGGATTTCCTTATGCGAAACGCGCTTATATGCGGTGTGGCTGATAATCCCATCGTCACCGGTATCTACCGCAAATGGATCAACACCGAAAACTCCGCAACTCTGCACACCGAGCGCGAGTGGAAAAAGAATTACAAATATATAAGAAACAAGTTGCTTTCCAACTCCGTATTGTTGCCTATCGGTGACTCGACCAAAAAGTTACTGTCATCGCAGAGTGGCTCGGCTAACGCCGGCGAAGTGAAGATAACCGAATTCTCGGTTCTTATCGACGACGGTGCAGGCTTTAACGAGGATAGTTTTGCCAAACTGACCTTTAAATGTGAAGATGAGATCTGGACCGCGGAGGTCACTAATCTTGCAAAATTCGGCGAGATCCGACGTTTGAGGATCGACCCCATTGCCAACGGCTCGGTCACAGTCAAGGGGCTTGCTATCAGTGCGACTGATATTGACGGTAATAAGGTCCGGTACCGACACGATAAGCTTCGCACTAACGGTCTTTACAGCAAGGATTCTATTATATTCTCAACACCCGATCCGCAGTGCATTGTGAACCTGCAAGATCCCGCAAAGCTCGCCAACTTAGCGGTCAATTTCACGATCCACTACGACCTTCCCATAAACTTCTTCAGAATCACCGTTTTCCGCTTCTGCATAAAGAAATGGACACGTGCCGTACTCTCTCGCGCACGCCGTGCGGCATCAAAAATCAAGCATTTAATAAGATAATTTAAACTGCTTAGGGCATCTTGAACTGCCTTAAGCAGTTTTTATAAATTTACCGCTTAATTTGCGTGGATTACCTTGACTATTACTATATAATACTGTATAATAATGGGTACATTAAGTACATACATAAACCATTTTAAACGTCATTTGATAACAAGTGGTAAATTAATTACCTTTTATTGCTGCAGGGTGTCCGGGGCAATGCCTTTGCCCCGGCAACATCACTTTAATAAAGCAGCGTGTAACTCGGGCATTTACACTGTATCTTACAGTGAATGTATATAATAATTTAGGCATTGCGGAAACAGCAATCCGCCGTGTCAGAATATTCAGGAGGTTATCATGAAAGAAAAATTATTCAGAATGTGGCGCTCCGGCATCACCATGCTCCTCGTTTTGTGCATGGTAGTTGGCTTAATGGCCCCTGCCGCATTCGCCACACAAGTGAGCGACGCTGATAACGACGGCGTTATCAATTACGTCTCTCTCGGCGCATCCAATGTTAACGGCTACGGTATTCGCGGATACCTGCCCGGAGCAGTAACAGAAGATCCCCTTGCCGCAAGCAAGGCCGATTTGAATGTCTACGGCTATCTCCGCGCACCGGACGATGCTTATCCTGCACAGATTGCTGCTGCGTTGGAGAGAGCAACCGGTAAAGAAGTGGTTTTAGGACAGTTAGCCATCAGTTCTATGAGAACTGAGGAAGTTCGCTATCTGTTAGACGATACTTATGAGCCGGACGCCTACATGGATTGGCGTTTCACCGGTGGTCAGAAGTGGTTTGAGATCGCAGAGCCGGGTGGCATTAGCGCACTCCGTAACGCTTATAAGACCAATATTGCAAACGCTGATGTCATTACCCTCGATATCGGCTGGAACAACTTTGGTGTCTATGCTTTCAATAACATCAAGACCATCTTGGCCGACGGCAACTACTGGAAGGCTCCCGATTTCTCGGCGATCTTAACCGAGGATGAGAAAACTCAGTACGAGTCTATCAAGGCTGAAGTCATGCAGATGCTTACTGAAAACACCGACATGGCAAGCGAAGACTTGATGAACAAGTTGGAGTTGATGGCCGACGTTTTGGTATACGCCACTATAGGCGCTTGCTCAAACTTCGATATCGTTATGGAAAAGATCTACGAACTCAATGATGACGCCAACGTCGTTGTTATCAACATCCAGAACCTGGCTGATGATATGATCGTAGAATTCGAAGGCGTTGAGTTGGCCCTCGGTGACATCTACGGCGAACTTATTGACATGGTCAATATGTACAGAGCTTCTGCATCTCCTTACGCCGACAAGTATCTTTTTGCCAATGCAGGCGATGTCACCACCTACTTGGATGAGATCCAGGCTTGGAATGGCGATCCCACCACATTGGGCGACAACATGAAGGATTGCTTCGATATGTATGACGACGGTCTGTATGTCAGAAGCATTGTTGAGTACATGATGGCTGGTCAGGCTCTGAGCGGCTTGTTCCAGGGCTTCAGAGATATGGCAGCCTCATACGGTTTGGAAGCTTTCAAAAACGACAGCCAGTATACATATGAGTTTGCATTGGATATGCAATGGTTAAACGGTGTCGATCTTGGTAAATTGGATTTAGCCAATCCTGATACCGAGCTTGAGTTCTATGGTGCCGCCGTCGCAAAGCATCTTAAGAATCTGCGCGAAAACAATTACGGCGCATATAACTATGTATTTGAGAACTTAACCAATAACTTAACAGCTCAGAAGGCTCAGTTAGAGGCTCAAAAGGCCAATCTGCCTGCAGGCACGCCGCAGCCGGTGATCGATCAGATCGATGCCGGTATCGCACAGCTTACCCAGGCGATCGACATTATTGTTCCTACTGCAAAGGCTGAGTTTGAAGCTAAATTCACCGGTGTATACAATACTTATGTGAATACCCTCAACTATGCATACGATGTTGTTGCAACTATCGTACAGTATGCTGCAAGCATCAACACCATTGAAATAAATGCTAACAGCTTGAACGGTTTCAACAATGCCGCCAACAACCTGATGAACTATATTGCTAATAGTTTTGTAAACAGTGCTACTCAGAAGTTCTACTACGAATTACAGAAGAACGGCATTCAGAACACAGGCGTTACTGCAGATCCCGTATTCAATATGGACGAAAACCTGCTCGCCGATCCTGCTATTAAAGCTATCGCTGTTTTGGCTGTCCGCTACGAGTTGGGTAACAGTTTCTTTGTACATCCCAACGAGAAGGGCCACGATGAAATCACCGCAGCTGTTCTCTCCGCTTTGGAGAACAACACCTCAGGCGATGAGTTTACCGAAGAAAAGGTCAAAATGTATCTCGAAACTGCTTATGACTTGATTCTTGAGTACTATGACGAGGCTTATGCTTACGCATACGGCTATGCAGAGCAGAACGGTTACATCGCCGAAGCAGTTGCTGCTATCGATGAGTTGATCGTTGCTTTGAAGGATATCGAATCTGTTCCCGGCA